>CAVSNL010000030.1:0-94406 GCA_963729285.1 uncultured Acidobacteriota bacterium | reverse complement strand
CAACGGTGTAGGGGCGGGGCTTGCCCCGCCCGGCGCAAAACCCGCACAAAGCCCACCGTCCAGCGAGCGGTACATCGCCACCTGGATAAAATTATTGCGAGTCGGGCTCTGTTTGAACGGCGCCATGCTGCTTGGCCCACGAGATAAATCCGTCTGGAGCGTCCTTGACACCATAAATGTTCGCGTTCTTGACGCTGCCGAGATCG
This sequence comes from uncultured Acidobacteriota bacterium, assembly GCA_963729285.1. GTDB lineage: Bacteria > Acidobacteriota > Terriglobia > Acidiferrales > UBA7541 > Acidiferrum. The sequence continues at coordinate 94,200 of CAVSNL010000030.1, read as the reverse complement.
CGCCACCTAAGATTCGAGAGTCTGGTGTTACTCAGGTCCGCGTTGGTGAGGATAGCCCCGGATAGATTCGCTCCCGTAAGGTCGGCGCCCGTAAGATCGGCATCTTCCAAATCGGCGCGCTGAAAACTGGCGCCTCGCAGTTGGCTCCTGCGAAAATTGGCGGTGCGTAGGTCGGCGTCCGAAAAGTCAGCAAAATTAAAATTGGCGTCGCGAAGATCCGCGGCGCTGAAATTGGATCGAAGAAGCCGCGCTTTTTCCAGATGGGCGTTTTGCAGAAATGCCCCGGAGACATCGACGCCCACCAGCGGAACGCCATCGCGGTTGAGTTCCTGCAATGCTTCGATGCGCCCGCCGCTGCCGCCTTTTCCCTGCGCGGTGTTGATGACCTGCCACGCCTGATAGTGCTTTTGCTTGAGCCGGTCGCCGGATTCGGAAAAATAGAAAATCACCGCGATCAGCACGCTGAAGCCCTCGAGATATTCCAGGACGTCGAGGAACGTCCATCGGCTGAGGACAAAGGCAACCCAATCCAAGGCCCACTCGATGCCCCAGAAAGGCGTCGTCCAACGATGTCTTATGCGTTCTCTTCGAACCGACCAGAGCTCCGGCCTATCTCTCTGAATTCTGACTCTCATACCGAAAGTTTACAGTCGGCTGTTTAAAGTTGAAAGCGCGAGGAAGACCGGGACAACGGGGGGACCAGGCCGGGTCCACACGGAAAGTAGCACGCCACATTCTCTTGGGGGCGCCAGTTAAATGCTTGTATCGCAAGCACATAGTCCCCGCAGAAGCCGATTCTATATAGTCTGCGGTGACCGCTCTTGGGACTTTGGATTGCAAAAACGGACAAGAACTCAACCAAGCCAGGCTTAGGAAAGACGGGGAGACAAAAATTCCTCAAACAACAACTGCGACAAGCGGCCCGAATTGTGGCGGATGACCCCGTGTTCGTCCAGTAGGTTGTCAAGAACTACGCGATAGCCCAGCTTCTGAAGATCCCTGAGATCGACGGCGACTGGCTCGGCTCCCTGGGCGCGGTAGCGCTTGGCGACCTCAGGTGAAATCGGTTGCCGATTGGCGACCACCCAATCGATCACGCGCCGGGAGGTGTGTTGGCGGATGGCGCGTAGATGGTCGGCGAGCGCGTAGCCCGAGGTTTCACCAGGCTGGGTCATCAGGTTCGCGACGTACACACGGGGCGCCCTTGATTTCGCGATGGCGTGCGCGATCTCCGGGATCAGCAGGTTCGGCAGAATGCTCGTATACAGCGAACCAGGCCCGAGCAGTATCAGGTCCGCTTCCTCGATCGCTTCCAGCGCCTTTGGCAATGGGCGCGCCGCGCGCGGAGAGAGCGCGAGCTTTTTGATGGCCGCGCGGCTGGCAGTGATACGGGTCTCGCCATGAACGCGGCGTCCATCCGCCAGCGTAGCCACCAGCGAAACGTTGGAAACGGTGGATGGGAAAATCTGTCCCCGGATCGCCAGGATCTTGCTGCTGACGCGCACCGCTTCCGCGAAATCGCCAGTGACGTGTGTCAGCGCCGCTAGAAACAAGTTGCCGAAATTGTGCCCGACGAGACCCCGCCCGGCGTGAAAGCGATACTGGAACAACCGCCCGAGCAGTGCTTCGTCCTGTGAGAGCGCCACCATGCAGTTGCGAATATCTCCAGGCGGCAAGATGCGGTTTTCGCGCCGCAGCCGGCCGGAACTCCCGCCGTCGTCGGTGACCGTAACGATCGCGGTAAGGCTTGAGATAGGGTGCTGTTCGTTGGCCAGTTCGTCGCGTCGCCGCACCACTAGATCCTTCAGCCCGCGAAGCAGCGTGGACAATCCCGTGCCGCCGCCAAGAGCGACGACGCAGAGTCCGCGAGGGGGCAGCTTCGACTTGGAAGCACTTTTTTTCACGTCAGATCCGGTATGCAGCATTCTACCGAAAACATTCAGGCGGCGAGCGCACAAACAGCCTTCAGCATTCAAATCAAGCGATCAGCGACAGGAGGGTAAACTTCAGTTGATCGCGGTGGCTATGCAACTTTCAAGTCACGGCTACGACACTTCATCTTCCTCGCGTGCCGCGGGCGGAATCCGTATTCGACAGCTCGAAAGCAGCTCAGCTGCCCGAGCCATCCTTCTCCGGATAGAGCATCTCTGTGAAGCGAGGGTCTTCCTGCAGAAACGCAAAGTCTTCGTCGTTGCGCGCGTGGTACCGGTTTTCCGGGCGCAACTCGATCGCCACTTTCAGATTCTTCATCGCCGAATCCGCCTCGCCCGTCAAGCAATCCAGCGCCGCAAGCGCGTAGTGAATGTAGTCTGCCTTGGGCGCTGCCTTGCGGGCCCGATCCAGACTCTCCCGCGCATCGTCCCACCGGCCAATGTTCATCATGGCCACGCCGCGCTGGTAGTGCTCGTCCGCAGTGCGAGGATTCTGTTCGGTACTCGGCTTCATGCGCTGCTCGGCGATCTTCAAATGCATGCGCGCGCGATCGGCGAGTTCTTTGCTCGGCCCCTCAAGGACTTTTTCCAGCTCCTGCTTGGCCTTGGCAAACTTCTGCTGATGGAACAGTGACAGCGCCTCGTCGTACACCTTGAGCTGCGCCTGGACGCGCGGATCGACCATCTCAACGCCGCCGCGCTGCGGAGGGTGTTGCGGATTTAAAGGTTTTCTTTTCAATGGTTTAGCTTTGCTGTGCAAGGCGCTCTTGGTGCGCCCGGAACTTCCCGAATTGGGCTTGTGCGCCTTGGCCATGCCCGCGAAGATAGCAGAGCAGGTTACTCACGTCAACGCGTCTTGGGAGTAACTCTTTTGTTACACTGCGCGTTATCTCGTTAGCGCAGGCCGCGAAAATTATTCTACCGAACCAGCCGTGACTCACCGAAACTAGATGCGAGTGGCAAACACGCGACATCCGTCAAGTTGAAAGGGTGGCCTGCCTGTAACGCGTGTGCTATAAATTTCTAAACAAGTTCCGGACCAAGGACCGGCCAACGACAAGTGCCTTTCATCAATTTTCCCGCGCGCGAAATTAACTGCAAGCTGGTGTACTACGGTCCAGGTCTGGGCGGAAAGACCGCCAACCTGCAATGGATCTACGACCACACTGGCCAAAACCAGAAAGGGAAAATGGTTTCCCTGGCCACCGAGACCGACCGCACCCTCTTCTTCGATTTTCTTCCGCTCGACTTGGGCACCGTCCGCGGCTTTAAGACAAGGTTCCACCTCTACACTGTGCCCGGCCAGGTGTTCTACGAAGCCAGCCGCAAGCTGATCCTGAAGGGCGCCGACGGTGTCGTCTTCGTCGCTGATTCGCAGGAAGAGCGGCTGGACGCCAATTTCGAAACCATGGAAAACTTGCAGGAGCACCTGAAAGAGCACAACCTGAATTTCGACACGATTCCGTACGTCCTGCAGTTGAACAAACGAGATTTGCCGAACGCCCTCCCAATTCCCGACCTCACCAAACAGTTGCAGCGAAAAGGCGAGCCGGTACTGGAAGGTGTAGCGGTGACGGGCCAAGGCGTGTTCGAAACGCTGAAGGAACTAGCGAAGCTGGTCCTGGCGGAACTGAAAAAGGGCGGCTAAAAGCGACCGCGATCCCTGTAGCCGCGGTCTCCCAGACCGCGGGGTTTCGATGAAAACGCTACCCATGTTTTCCGTCGATGCGGCCCGTTCACGCCAAGTCGCATGACCGCGCACAACTGGCAAGACCTAAGCGAAGCTCGCCAAGGCCGAAGAATCCGTCTCAAACGTAGGGATCGCCTCCACCAGCCGCGTCACCGTCAGCGCATCGCGCACGCGCCCGTGTCCGCAAACCAAGTGCAGCGCACCACCCTCGCGCGCCAGTTGAATCGAGCTGCGCACCAGCGACGAAATCCCCGAGCTGTCGATCTGCGGCACGCCATTGAGGTTGACCACCACCTTGCGTCCACCGCCCTGCACCAGCGACTGCAACACTTCCGTCAATTGCTCGCTGGGCTCACCGATGGTCAGCCGGCCGTGCACTTCCAGCGTATGCACGCCATTCGCTTCGCGCACGGAAATTTCCATGGGCAGACGTTCGGTCATTGGGAGGTCTCTCTCATGGAATGTTCACGCTAGCCTATTCGAAAAATCACGCTTCAACGTTCCCTTAGGATACCCCGGCACTCCCCCTCAAGGGAATAACCTCCGCGGAAAACTTGGTCAGCGCCTCGGTCAAAACCTGCACCACCCACGCCAGCACGGCATTATACGATGATAGCCGTGCGAGACAAGTAGCCTGTGTGGAGAGCCTCCCGCTGCTATACGAACCAATTGACACATGGCCGCGTTGGGTGGAGAGTATCCTTCAGGGTGGTATCAACCGGGGTTTCGAACTTGCGTCGCAACATCCCATTTTTTCCTCCAAAGACGTTAGCCCTCCTGGCCGGCCTTCTTTCGTTCGCCCAGCCTGATGTTCTGCAAGCACAACGCGTTGCGGTGCCGGTACTCCTTCCCGAGAACACGAATCCTGCCTTTACCGGCCTGATTAATGTGAGCGTACAGCAAGACACCGGTTCGCCGTTTGCCATCCCCGCCACGGTGACGCTGCGCTCGTCGGATATGACCGTTAACTTGGCGAGTCGCACGAACGAATCCGGGCTGGTCGCCTTTAAAACTATCCCTTCTGGCCAATACCTTGTCGAAGTCTCCGCGGAGGGCTATCGCACCGTTCGCGAACAAATCGGGATCGGCGCCGGAGTACAAGTCCAAAATCTCCTCGTGGCCATGATCCCGGAAACCGGCGTAAACCTCTCGCGCACTCCATCGGGCGGCGGAGCCGTGAATCCCAAAGCCATCAAGGAAACCGAGAAGGGTCTGCGCTCCCTGCAGGTTGGCAAGCTCGACGAGGCTCAACAACACCTGACGCGCGCTCTGGCTGCCGCGCCAAATTTCGCCGATGGCAATTATCTGATGGGCGTGCTCCTTCTCCGGCGTAAGGACTCCGCTAAGGCCCGCCCCTATTTGCAAAAGGCTGTAGACATTGCGCCCAATCATGCGCCCGCATTGCTGGCGTTGGGCGAAGCCGAATATCTTCAGCGGGACTATGCGCGAGCGGCCGAATCGCTCGAACAGTCCCTGCGCGAACAGCCTCGCAGCCCGCAAGCGTCTACGGCGCAACAGTTAATCGAACGCATGCACGCGCCGAATCAGCCGCGGGCAGATACGGCCGCAGCGGCAACGAATTCCTCCGCGGCGGAGGTCGCCGAGTTAGCATTAGCCACCGATGCCAATCAACCGGGCCTCGTCGAACTGTCGGCTCTACCCGCGCTTACGCCCGAAACCGAAACCAACTGGGCACCGCCTGATGTCGACCAGGAAAAGCTCGTTCTAGATCCAGGCACCACCTGCAAACTGGACGAAGTTGTTCAGGCGGCGGCCGGTCGCGTTAAGGAACTCATGCAGAATGTGGACCGTTTTACCGCCACCGAAAAAATCGAGCACTCCCACCTGAGTCCTCTCGGCCTGCAGATTTCCAGTGAGACCCGAAAGTTCAATTATCTGGTCGAAATTCGCCAGCTCCAATCGCATCTGGACGTGCAGGAATACCGCAATGGATCCGTTTCCGTGCAGGATTTTCCGGCGCATATCGGCACCATCGGCCTTCCCACACTCGCTCTCGTTTTTCATCCTTTCTACCAGGAAAAGTACGAGTACTCCTGCGAGGGTCTTGGGTCCTGGCGTGACAAACCCGCTTGGATCGTTCATTTCCAGCAAAGAACCGACCGTAATAGCGAAACGCTGGTCTATCGCGTCGGCGGCAAGTCCTTTGCGGTGAGGCTGAAAGGTCGCGCGTGGATCGATACGCAAAGCTCGCAAATCGTCGCGATGGAGTCGGATCTGATCCGGCCGGTCCCCGAGATTCGCCTTCTGCGGGACCACCAATTGATCGAATATGGGCCAGTCGGCTTTCGAAACAACACCATGCAACTTTGGCTGCCGAAGAGCGCCGATTGGTACTGCTCCTTATCCGGGCAGCGCTATCACCGGCGTCACAGCTTTAGCCAGTTCTTGCTGTTCTCCGTGGATGATTCGCAGAAAATCACCAAACCGAAAGAACCGATAGAGCCGGTCGAACCACCGACTCAACAATAGCTCGGCCGGCCTCGCAGGCATCCAGCAGCATCAGAAAAATCAATTCTGCGAATGCAAATTTCAAACTAAGGTGTTCCCGGCGCCCCGCGTATAATCTCGCTCGATAAAGCGTTTGGTCCCCGAAAAAGCGTCTTTCGTACCGTCTTTCATACAGGGGAAGCGGTCGGTTTTTGTGTGACCCGAAAGCCGTCAATTCACTCGCAGCGGAGCGGACATAACCTATGAAGCAGGCGGCCTTGAAATGCTGTTGTATCTTCGCCATGCTGCTTCTCCTCCCCACCGTTCCACTTCTCGCGCACCAGACGCCCTCCGCGCCCGCCACCTCTCCCTCCACCGCTGACCCCTCCAAAGCCCTCAACGACAAGCTCGCGCAACTCGACCAGCGCGTCACCGCTGCGCAATCGGCCGGTGACAACGCTTGGATGCTGGTCAGCGCCGCTCTCGTCCTCTTAATGACCGGCCCAGGCCTAGCGCTCTTCTACGGCGGCTTGGTCCGCCGCAAGAACATGCTCGCCATCATGATGCAAAGTTTCATGCTGATGGCAGTGATCTCCGTCCTCTGGGCGCTGGTCGGCTACAGCCTGGCGTTCGGCGGAAATGGCCCGGTGATCGGCGGATTCGAACATGCCTTCCTCCGCGGCGTCGGCGCCGACCCCAACCCCGATTACGCCGGCACCATTCCCCAAGCCACCTTCATGATCTATCAGTTGATGTTCGCCATCATCACCCCGGCGCTGATCACCGGCGCCACCGCCGAAAGAATGAAGTTCAGCGGCACCGTCCTCTTTCTTACCCTCTGGTTTCTCTTCGTCTACGCCCCGCTAGCCCACATGGTGTGGGGCAAGGGAGGCTTACTGAACGCCTCTATCGGTGGAAAATTCCCGACCCTGGATTTCGCCGGCGGCACCGTCGTCCACATCAGCTCCGGCGTTTCGGCGTTAGTGTGCGCTTTGTATCTTGGCAAGCGCGTGGGCTTCCCCAAACAACCCATGCCGCCGCACAGTTTAACTCTCAGTTTTGTAGGCGCGTGCTTATTGTGGGTAGGCTGGTTCGGCTTCAACGCTGGCAGCGCCCTCGCGGCAAGTTCCCTGGCCACCAGCGCATTCGTAGCCACTCATTTTGCCACCGCTGCGGCCGCCATCAGTTGGAGCCTCGCCGAATGGCTCAAAAACGGACGCCCCAGCGCTCTCGGCGCGATCTCCGGCGCAGTCGCCGGCCTCGTGGCCATCACCCCCGCAGCGGGTTTCGTGGCGCCCATGCCCGCTCTGGCCATCGGATTCATCGCCGGTCTGGTCTGCTATTTCATGGTCACGAAAGTTAAATCCATTTTCGGCTACGACGATGCCCTCGATGCCTTCGGCGTGCACGGCGCGGGCGGCACCATCGGCGCCCTGCTGACCGGCATCTTTGCGCAGCAAATCGTCAACCCGATATTCGGCGCCGGCAAACCGGTGGGTGGCCTCGACGGCCATTGGAGCCAGGTCGGCAATCAGATTGTCGGCGTACTGATCGCCTGGGGCTTCGCATTGGTCGGCACCCTCATCCTCCTGAAAATCACCGACATGATTACCGGCCTGCGCGTCACCCAGGAGCAGGAGATTGAGGGTTTGGACATTTCGCAACACGGTGAAGAGGCCTACAACCTCGAACTGTAAGTAGACTGTGATGGTTCGAGCGTCACACGCTGGGCTCGGGCCTCGCCGCGGAATTGCAACCCCGCGGCACGACAAGCGGTAACGCGGGAGCGCAAATCTTCATGATGAAACTTGAGGCCATTATTCAGCCCTCGCGGTTTGAATCCGTCAAAGATGCTTTACGAGAAGCCGGCATCGAAGGCATGACCGTCACCGAAGTCCGCGGGCATGGCCGCCAAAAAGGCCACACCGAGGTTTATCGCGGCCGCGAGTACACCGTCGATCTCCTGCCCAAAATCAAGCTGGAGATGGTGCTGCCCGACAAGCTCGTGAATACCGTTGTGGACACCATCCTGAAGACCGCGAAGACAGGAAAGATCGGCGACGGTAAAATATTTTTGTCGAAGGTTGATGAAGCCATTCGGATTCGCAACGAAGAGCGCGGAGAAAACGCTCTCTGATGACGACCGCAGCCCGTCCCGGTCTCCATTCGGCCCATCCGCCCGCTATGAAAATGCAAGACTCTCTTACTCCGCTGTCCGTTCTCGGCCCGCAAGCCGACGATGAACGGCACCGTATCCAGAAACAATTCGAGTCGGGTGTCAGCGCGCGCGAAACGGTGCTCGCCCTGTGCGCGCTCGCGGACAACAATGTTCAGCAGGTTTTTAGCGAGGTTCTCCGCGTTCACAACACTCCTTCCGAAGGATTGTGTCTGGTGGCCTTGGGCGGATATGGGCGCCGGCTTCTTTTCCCCTACTCCGACCTCGACATCCTGTTTCTTTTCGGCAGTGAAAAAGCCGAGCAAACTTTCCGGCCGCTGATTTCTGATTTTTCCCGCACGCTCTGGGATCTCGGTTTTCGCGTCAGTTCCGCCGGCCGCACGCTCGAAGAATGTAAACGCATCGAAGAGGACAACGTTGAATTTCACCTGGCCCTGCTGGACCGCCGCTTCCTCGCCGGCGACGCCGAGCTTTTCGATCGCCTGAATACCAAGGTCCTCCCCGGATCCGAGAAGCAAGCCCGTCCCTTTCTTCTCGCGCAGCTCCATACCCTCACCAGAGACCGCCTGGCACGCTATGGCAACACCATCTTCCACCTGGAACCCAACGTGAAAGAAGCCCCTGGCGGGCTGCGTGACTATCAGGCCGCCATGTGGTTGCGTCAGATCGCCGGCGAGAGGAGGGAATCACTGAACAGCAGCGCCGCTGAAGAGGAGCTCGCCTCCGTTGCCGTCGATTTCCTCAGCGCCATCCGCTGCTTCCTGCACTACAACAACAGCCGAAACGACAATACCCTGACCTACGAGCTCCAGGCCGCGGCTGCCGAACGCTCCCTCGGTGTCGCCGACAAAATACCGCGCAGTGCCGCCGAGTGGATGCGTCTCTATTTCCGCCACGCGCGCACCCTCAATCGCCTGCTGCTTCGCTATCTCGAGCAGAAAGCAACTGTCCCACAAACGCTCCGGCAGCGATTGTTCAGTGTCGCCCGCGGCCCCAAAGTAGAACCAAGCAACGGCAAGCCCTTCGGCGTTCGCGATGGCCTGTTTGAAGTCCTCAATCAGGCCGCCTTGTCGGACCGCGCCGAAATTTTTTCTCTATTCACCGAAGCGGCACGCACCGGTGTGCCCTTAAGCCGCCAAGCCGAACGCTGCATCGCTTACATCATGCGCCATCCGGAACTTCCGGTTCGCAATGCCGAAGTTAGCTGGGCAACCCTGCGCGAAATCCTGGGCGCCGATTATCCAGGTCTCGCGCTGCGCCCCATGCAACGCCTCGGGCTGCTTACCCAGATCCTGCCGGAATTCAGTCGCATCGACTCGCTGGTCGTCCGCGATTTCTATCATCGCTACACCGTGGACGAACACTCCCTGCGCACCATCGAGCATCTTCAGGAATTGGCGGATCCCCCGGACGAGCAAGGCGCGCACTTCGAGCCTTTGTGGAGGACCGTAGAGCGCCGCGACCTGCTCATTTTTTCGCTTCTCCTCCACGACATCGGCAAAGGCATGCCCGTAGAAAATCACGTAGCAGGGAGTCTCGAAGCCCTCGCCACCGCTGCGGCCCGCTTGCAGCTCTCCGAGGAAGAAACCTCCGAAGTTCACTTTTTGATCGAGCATCACCTCGACATGTCCGCGACCGTGCAACGCCGCGACATTTTCGACCCCTCCACCATCTCCTCTTTTGCCGCCTCCGTGGTTAACCAGGAACGCTTGCAGCGCCTCTGCCTGCTCACCTATGCCGATATTCACGCTGTCAATCCCGAAGCGCTCACACCCTGGAAGGCTGACATGCTGTGGCAGCTTTTCGTTGCTACTTCCAACTATTTCAGCCGCACGCTGGACCGCGATCGCTTGCACGCTCACGACGAGGTTTCCGTGCTGGAACACGTGCGCGCGCAAATCCCCGGCTTTGCCACCGAGCAGATCGAACGCTTCCTCGAAGGCTTCCCGCGCCGCTACCTGGCGGTTCATTCCGCGCCCGAAATTGCTGCGCAATTGGCGATGTATCAAAAACTGCCGGCCCAGCCGGTGCAGACCGAGCTGCATTCCACGGGCCATGCTTTCTCCTTGACCCTGTTGACCGCCGATCGCCCGGCACTGTTCGCCACCATCGCTGGCGTCCTCGCCGGTTGGGGTATGAACATCATCAAGGCGGACGCCTTCGCGAACGCAGCTGGCGTTGTGCTCGATACCTTCCACTTTGCCGACCTCCACCGCACGCTCGAGCTGAATCCCACGGAGATCGAAAGATTCCGCCGCAGCCTCGCTGACGTCGTCAACGGAAAAGCTCCGCTCCAACCGTTGCTGCAAAGCCGCGACAAGGCCAGCCGGGAACGCCCCCCGAAGGTGACGATCGAGACCAAATTCGCCTTTGACGACGCGACATCCGAGCACAGCACGCTCCTTGAGATCGTCGCCCAAGACCGCCCCGGCCTGCTCTACGACATCGGCTCAACCCTGGCCCGCCTCTGGTGCAACATCGAAGTCGCCCTGATCGACACCGAAGGCCAAAAAGCCATCGACGTCTTCTACCTCACCGAACAAGGCAAAAAACTAAGCCCCGAAAAACAAGAAGCCCTACTCCAGGCTCTCCACGAAAAGCTAGGCTAGGAGTCATCTGGCTCTGTTGACATCCTCATGAAAGGGCGGCGATGTTTCAACCGATACAGATTGAAACTCAATCCGAGCAGCAGCGCTTGACGCATCTGCATGGGCAGCGAGCGACCGGGGCGCGAGCCGAGAGTTTTCGTTTGACCGAAGAGAACAGGCTTTCGACCAGGGCGCGGCGACGGTAAAGTCGTCGTGGGAAGGCCCGCCGCATCTCGGCGCGCACTCCGCGCACGCGCCAGGTTTTCTTCCCGCGCTTGGCGGGAATCACGCTCTGCGCTCCGAGGCGTTTGCGGATGTAGGTATGATTGCGCTCGCTGTCGAACTCGGCATCGGCCAGCACCAGCCCGATGGGTGTTTGTTCGGAAGCGGCTGCGACAACCGCCGGCAAATTCGCGCAATCGTTCCACGGACCGCGCCGCGCGAGTTGCGACAACACGAACTGGTGATCCAAATCCACGGCGACCACCCACTTCAGCCAGTGGCGCCACGGCAGCGGTTTCTGCCCGTGATGATGCATGCGCCGCACAAAGAAGGTGCTTACGGCGCCTTGCGCCAAACCCGTGGCGTCCACGGCGACGCGAGCGCGCTTCCGCTTTTGACGCAGCGAACCGCGCAACCGACGCACGGTTTCGTCAACCGCACGGTCGATGGTCTGGTCGTCGAGACGCTGCAAAAAGCGATACAGCGTCGTGAAGTCCGGCACACTGCCAAGCCCCAACACCTGGCGCAATTCGCGATGCTCGCCCAAACGCACCTCGGCTTCACGAAAGGTCCAGTCTTCGTAACGCATCAGGCAGAGAATGGCCAGCAACTGCGGCTGGGTAAATTGCCGTTTGCTGAAACGGCTTCGGTAGCGCGGGAGCACCGCCCGGGAGACTTGCAGAGCGATGCGGGCAAAAGGCAGGAGTCCGACTTCGGTCATCGCACCTCCTGCCCCCATAGGAAACCATGCAAGCGCCCAATGGCTCTCTCGAATTTCAATGAAGTTGCTAGGATGTCAACAGAGCCGAGTCATCTCATAAATGCATCTCAGGGGTCGGAGCTTTAGCTCCGACATTTAAAGACACGCGAAATCGGGCTTTAGCCCCTGAGGAAACTCTTCTCCTCCTTTCTCGCCATTTATGGGATGGCCTCTAGAGAGGCTGTTCCAAAACTAGGTCCGTGGCGGCTGCCGTCGAATAAGCGGCACAGACTCCTCAGGCCGCCGAAAAAGTCTTTTCTTTAGGAGGTAGGCGCTTTAGCGCCGACGTAAACAGCGTGCTCCCAACGGGCTTCAGCCCCTGAAGCAAGCTTTTTCCACGCTTTCTCTTGCGTTTTTCCGCAGCCCGTGCGCCGACCGCGCCATCAAGAACCAACCGTCCAGGTACGCGATCCACCTATTACCCTTCAGGGACCGTATCCGCCACCATTTCTTGTTCCAGTCCGGGAAACCAGTTATCGTTGCCATCGGATCGGCCACCGGCCTTCGGAAGGAAATAACCTGTTAACAACGGCTTCATTGCAAACCTGCCCCAGCGGTCCCCTGGTGATCGCTGCCGCAAACGGCGAGTCCGGCGTGGATGTCTCGCTGGTGCTTCCCACCTACAACGAAGGCAAAAATATCGCCGCCGTCATCGCCCAACTTGTTCCCGTTCTCGATTCCGTCCCCAATCTTCAATACGAAATCATTGTGGTCGACGACTACAGTCCCGACCGCACCTGGGAAATCGCCCTCAGCCAGACCGACAAGTTTCCTCAGGTGCGCGTGATTCGCAGGCAAGGAGAACGCGGACTCTCTACCGCCGTGATTCGCGGTTGGCAAATTGCCCAGGGGCGCATTCTTGGTGTCATGGACGCCGACCTCCAGCATCCTCCCGAAGTCGTCGCCAACCTGTGCAAGGAGATGCTTCGCGGCGCCGACCTTGGAATCGCCAGCCGCCACGTCGAAGGGGGTGGGGTTAGCGATTGGAGTCTTGCTCGCCGCATCATTTCCCGCGGCGCCCAGATGATCGGCTTCATGCTGCTCCCCGAAGTGATCGGCCGCATCAGCGATCCCATGAGCGGCTTCTTCATGATTCGCCGGTCTGCCATTCAGGATCGTACCCTTAGCCCGCTAGGCTACAAGATCTTGGTCGAAGTGCTGGGGCGCGGCACAGTCGGCTGGATCAGCGAAGTTCCCTACACCTTCCGCGAGCGCGTGGAAGGCTCGAGCAAATTGACCAATCGCATTTACTTCGAATACTTCCAGCACCTGCTGCGGCTGCGCCTCTACTTGTTACATGTCTCCAGTTTTTTCCGCTTCTGCGTCGTGGGAGCAAGTGGCGTGGTGATCGACATGTCTTTCCTTTTTCTGCTGAGCGACCCCAAAATGCTCGGCTGGGGATTGACGCGCAGCAAGATCCTCGCCGCCGAGGCCGCGCTGCTCAACAACTTCATTTGGAATGACCACTGGACCTTTGCCCACGTCGCCAAACATCAGACCAGCTTCGGTCAGCGCGTAAAGCGCTTCCTGAAATTCAACGCGATCTGTTCGCTCGGGATCTTTTTCAACGTGGTCATCATCAACATCGAATTCAATTTGTTCCACATGAACCGCTACCTGGCGAATTTGATCGCCATCGCCCTGGTCACCCTGTGGAACTACAAGTCCAACAAAGAATTCAGCTGGCGCGTAACCGCCAAAGCCTGACCCCATCTCAACCCCGCGCCTAAGTTTTCGTCAGGGCACCGCTTCAGCCGTGCCGCTCGTCAGCCAATCCCTTGTAGGGGCGGGGCTTGCCCCGCCCGGCGTCAGCCCAGGCACGCTCTAAACATCCCAGCAGCTCCGCTCCGGCATTTTTCTTCAGGAGGTCGGTGCTTTAGCGCTGACGTAACCTGCGTGCTCTCAACGGGCTTCAGCCCCTGAAGAAAGCTTTTTCCTCGCTTTGCTGCATTTCTCCGCGGCCTGCTCAGCCGCTGAAGGCCCCTTCTCTCAGCCCTTACACACCCTCGATAGTCCCCGGTTAATTCTCCCCCCTACCGTCCAACCCCGAATTCTCTCCATTCGATAGATACCACTTAGCTAATTAACGTCCGTGTGCTATTCTCCGCCGTGTACGCCAAACTAAATCGTCGACGGCTGCAGCCCTTCCAGCCCCAAGCCGCCCGGGCAAGTTCTCCCGCGTGCCAGCGTTCCACTAAGCCGTTTCGAATGAATACTTACAAAAGTCTATCAAAACAAACAACTTTAACCACCTTTAGAATGAATACTTACGAAAAAGGGGAGGGGGGTGGCGAGTTTTGGGACCGTGGTCCTCCGAGATTTCAGCGACCAGGTGAGTGTCCTCTACCGTTGACTTTGTCGCTGCCGGGACATACTTTCTAATGTCACTGCCGTTGGTTCTTTCATGAATTCTCGCTCTCAGTTTGGTCTTACAGGTCGCGCTGGCCGGTTCGCGATGGATGCCGCAAATCCTCGGGAAATCGCACGCCAACTCGCCTTTACCCGCCGCGACTTCCTGCGCTCCGCCGCTGGCGTTGCATTGGGCAGCACACTGCTCCACTCCCCAATCGCTTTGGCCGGCGCCGCCATGAAGAAAAGAAAAGTAGTGGTCATCACTTTCGGCGGGGGTGCGCGCGATCAGGAAACCTTTGCGCCGGAAGGACAAGAGAATATTCCGCACCTGATGCGCGAGATGATTCCGCAATCCACTTTCTTCACGCAAGTCGTGAATCGCGGCATCCTCGGGCATTACGTGGCCACCGCCAGCCTCGCCACCGGCGCCTACGAAACCTTCAACAACTTTGCCGCCGTTTCGCCAGAGCATCCCACCGTTTTCGAGTACTTCCGCAAGGATTTGCACCGCCCGGCGTCGGACGCCTGGGTCATCGCTCCCAGCAACGGTTTCAATCGCATCGGCGAAAGCAGCAGCCGCGCCTACGGTCCCGGATTGGGCGCGCGCGTGATTTTACCCAAACACCTGCTGACTGCCGCCACCGGCGGTGGTGGCGGCAAAGACTACGAACATCTGCTGCGCGACAACTACGAAACTCCGTTCTACACGCCGGAGCTTGCCGGCAACGAATTTGAATTGCAGCAACTAGCCATGATGCTGAAGCTCTCGGTGGACGACTTCAAGGCGCATGCGCTCACCTTATCCAGTCCCGATGAACTTTCGGTCTACATCGCGCGGCAGTTGATGCGCCAGGTCGCGCCGAGTCTCCTCTGGATCACCATGCACGATATCGACATCGCGCATGCCGGCGCCTATTCCCTTTATATCGATGGGATCAAGCGCACCGACCGTCTCTGCGCGGAATTGTGGAAGACCATCCAGACGGAGCCCGAATACGCTGGCAACACTACGCTGTTTATCCTGCCGGACTTCGGGCGCGACGCGGACGAAGACTCCGGCGGCAACGGATTTCAGCATCATCGCACCGGCGACGCGCTCTCTCGCACCACCTGGTTGATGGCCATGGGCGCGGGCGTTCGCGAAGGCATTGTCTACGATCGTCCCACGGAATCGACCGATCTCGTTCCCACGCTTGGCTCCATGATGGGATTCTCGGCTGCGCTCGCGCAAGGCAAGCCGATACCGGAACTTTTGTAATGCTTCCCGCCGATCTCAAGCCCGACAAATTCAACGGCTACCCGCCGGAAGCTCGAAAGCTGGCCACAAATTACATCGCCGCGTTGCAACGACTGCCGCTGAGCTTTCTCCCCAGCCTGTTGCGCGAAGTCATCGAATACGATTTCAAGTTTCCCGTCGAGCGCAAGGCGGTTGAGAGAGAACTCGCAAATCTCGCTTCCCTTTCTCCCGAACAGACCAAGGAATGGTTTCAAGGATTCGCGCAGATCCGCCTATCCACCCAGCTCGAAAACGCCGACTGGGTGAATGCGCCCGCGCAATATGTGGAACAGTTTTCTGCCTACCTTTGGAGCACGCATCAGCAGGATGCATTTCGCACGGCGGCCGTTGGATACGCCGAGCATTTGCGTGCAGTCGCGCCACCCGATCCACCGCCAATCCCGCGACTGGGCATCACCGTTGTCGGCCAGGGAGTCGCCGCATATGACGCGCCGCTTTTCAGGAAGCTTCGGGCCCACGGCGTGTATTTCAATCACGTCAATCCGGAAAACGGCTTGCAATTTTTGCTGGACGCGGTCGCTACGCGAGCGCAAGCGCATCCCGCTCCGTACGCGCACTGGTATATCGACGGTGGCCAGGAGACGAAATACGATCCCGCGCTAACGTGCGTCTCGTACCATGCGCTGGAATCTGCACGAGCTGCTTTGAGCGCGAAGATGCGCGCCGAAATCGAGCGCCCCGGCATGGGCCCGGAAGCGTTGCGCTCGCTGATGGCGCGCATGCGTCCTGAGGATCTTGGCCTGAACGCGATGCCTGGCAAAACGTCTGATCCGATCATGGAGCGATTCCAACTCAAAGTCCTGACGGAAGGTTCCGGGACGCAAATTTTTGCTACTACTTTCGCTCAATGGACGGCACGCGAAGGGCTTCGCCGCGCGCAGCCGCTCACTTTGCTCGTCCGCTTCGCGCCGCGGCAAAGACAGAAGCCGATGAACGAAATGATTTCCGACAGCACGAAGCCAGTGGAACTCGATCCCGTTGGCTCGTTGGTTGACGGCGATTTCGGCGCCTATTACAACTGGCTGAATCAACAAAGGCTACCCGGCGCGGAACAATCGAGATTCCTGGTCTGGTTTGAAGGTCACAACGAGGCCGTCGCGATCGGCCCGTCATGGCCGCGCGGCACTCAATCCAACGCGCCCGCGGACATGAAGCAGCTACTGGGCTAATTCGAGCTAAGTCCTTGCGTGTCAGTCCCGTAGGCCACACCGGTTACAGCCGAAAGAGAAATGCTCATATATGCATACATATAAGGATAGGCAATGAGGCATCGCTAAGCGCTTATTTCGCTTCCAAGAGCAAGCTGCCTGTAAAATCAACATGCAACTTGCCCGTTGGACCTGTCACCGCACCGTAGTCTTTCCCGTCGACGTAGTCAGTCACTTGATAGGTCCTGTCGCCAAGTCCTCGCAATTCAACTTCGCCACTCCATTTTTCATTTTTGCTTTGCTTATCCGTTGTAGCTGGGGCGTAGAAGGCATAGTACATTTCGCCTCCTTTTTCGATTGCGTAAGCTTCCGGCGAGTCATATCCGTAGACGTACAAATCCAGAAAGTTTCCCTTTGAGAGCATCTTTTCGTTGTAGAGGGAGATCCATTTCTTCCAATGCGCTTCCTTCGCGGGATTCAAATACACATTCTTGAGCTTGGGACTGGTATCCGGCCACGTAAACTTCGTTCCCAATACTCCGCCGGCGCCCAAAGTGGAAGCGAAGTCGTCTCCAATATCCTGTTCGTTGTCGGTGTTCGCTCCAGTGATGCGGGTCAGCTCAACGTGATCTCCGTAAATGGCGGCATTGGGGCCGAGCAAAGCCTTGTACATCTTGAGTCGCCGGCGCACTTGAACGGAACCGACCGGGTCCGCAGTCACGGCTTGGTCCATGTAACGCAACCAAGCGAGGCTTGGGGGCGTTCCGCAAGGGCAGCTTTGCGTCACGCTGTCGGCTTTCAGCGCGCGGGTGGTTTCGAAGATCGTCTTATAGACCTCACCCATCGCATAGACCGAGTCGAGCGGTGATTTGTGGTGATGCTTGGGGTTGTAGCAGCGCGGCATTGAGTAGATGTTGTCGAGTTTGTGTCCGTCGAAATCCCAGTCGCGGATGAATCGCTCCGTGAGTTGCTTGTAGTATTCACGGACCTCGGGCACGGCGGGGCAAAGCGTCGCCAAATTGCGCGTCATCCTTGCGGGTTGGCCTTTTTCGTCGAGGATCAGCCAGTCTGGATGCTGCTTGACGACGTCGGAAACGGCGTATTTGTGCTCTTCGTACTTGAACTTTCCATCTTCCACCGCCAACGGCAACCACCAGAGCTGCACCTTGATGCCTTGCTTGTGAAAATCACTGACCATTTGCTTGATCGAGTTTCCGCCGAAGGTATCCTGGCGCGGCTGCCAGTCGCCGTAATTGTCGAACCATCGATCGTCGAGGGTGGCCCAGTGGATGCCCAGTTCTTTCAATTTGGGGATGGTGTCGGTCATTTGTTTTGGCGTTACGTTTGATTCGTAGCCCCAGCCACACCAGCTCACCGCGTAATTTTCTTCGTTGTTTTTCGGGCGGGTCAAGCCTTCACGCTCTACCGCTTTCGACCAGGTACTTAGGGGTTCGTAATAGTCGCCGTGAAAGAGATTCAAGAACGTTCTGGGGGTGGAAAAGCTCTCGCCGGGTTTGAGCGTCGTATTCGCGGGAACATCGACGGCTGCATCCACTCTACCGTCGGCTGTTGTTTGCACCGGAATGGAGAGGGCCAGCGGTAATGTTTCCAGATGCCCGATCGCCAAGCCCATGTTGCGCGTCCAGAACGCCACGACCGGTACTCCACCACCTACGCGACCCAGGTCGTCCTTAGTTTCCACCGGGGCGCCAAAGGGGTTGTCTTGCGAAAACTTTGCCGGGATGGGCAGGACATCATCTTTGCCCCACCGGATGCTTGACCCGAAGAATGCCCACATTTCATGAGATTTCGCGGTGCTGTCCGCCAGAGACGCGTTCAATGTGTGATTTTGCAATGCCACTTTATCGAGGGCTATTTCTTTCTCGCCGGAATTTTTGTAGCTGGCTGAGAGTAACGCCAGGGAAGGGAAGTCGTCATAGACCTCGACGGTCAGGGTTTCATCGAGTCCGGTGCTCGAACTGTGACCTTGGACTTCTACTCGTTTGCCGAGTGAGCCGAGCTTGCCATTCGCCGGCTGGATTTGGGCGTGACCCAGATCACGCACAAGATCGTTAACGACTTGCTTGCCGCTGGTTACGACGATTCCGGATCCCGGCGCCGCTTCATCCAGAGTCAGCCATTGCGTACCGTTCCTGAAGCGGCCCAGCAGGCTGCCAGTCGTGGTGAGGACAAACTCCGCTTGCGCGGTCTTCAAATGAATTCCATCGGCTTGGGTTTCCACGGTCACAGCGGATACGGGTTCGGGCTTTTTCTCTTGGGTTTTACATCCGGCAAAAATCGTTAACGCTACCGCCGCTATTACGGATACCGCAGCACCGCTCGACCCTCGGCGAGCCCAGTTCATTTGTTTTTCTCCGTGGTACATCGCAAAAATCTTTTCCGCGTTTTTGTGGTAGACCTTTTCCAAAATTGAATCGGGCAGCGCCATTCCGTAAATCATCCATCTTCCTTGTCCGGGATACCCCCAGTAGGGAAAGTATTCATCGTCGGTTTCGAGCCACCGGAAATAGTTGCCATACATTGGGGGTATCGGTTCGGAATCGGTCCCAAACAGGATGCGATCCTGGAACTCCGAGAAGAATTTCGCCGCGCGGCGTGGTTGTCTGCCTAGTTCCGCCTGCCTCGCGCCCAATTCGACGTACATATTCGGATATTTTCGGAGCCAATCCGAGACGGCGTCCAAATTTTCAGGCCAGTTCGCGACATGTAGCGCCACGAAGACAGTGTTCGGATGTTTCGCGACCACATGATTGCGTTCCTCCAACAGTTGCTGCTTTCCGGGAAAAGCGGCTCCATAGAAACTCCAGGAGGGATTGCGCATTAACTCCTCATACCTTTCGTTTTTCGCATCTGTGGGCGTGAAGAAAGCCTCTGGATCCGTGGAATGAATCGCCACTGGTATGCCTAGTTTTCCGCACTCTTCCCAGACCGGGTCCATGCGCGGATCGTCGATGGGAACCAATTTGCCGCTCTTGTCTTTGACTCCGAGGCCCCAATCTTTCAACACCTTCAGTCCGCGGGCGCCGCGCTTCACGGCATCGTCCAACTGCGCCACCATTTCCGCGCTGAAATTGGGATCGTCGATCTTGCTCCAGTCCATTTGAGCGAAGACCACGAAGCGGTCGGGATAGGGTTTCACCATCTTGTCGAGGACGCGCTGAAGTTTTTCTCCCCACATGCCTGTCAGGATGACAACCTTTTTGACATTGGCTTGATCCATGCCTTTTACGACGTCGGATGGCGCGACTTCGGCGCCGTGAACTCCCGCGGCGTCATTGACGTGATTGTGGATATCGATGACGTAGAACTTTGCGCGAGGCACCGGGTGCGCGGGCGCGTGCAGCATGGGCTTTGGATCCCAATCCTTCAACAGCAGGGTCATACGCTTTTCCGCGTTCGGGTCTTCACGATACTGAATGTCCTGCGCGAAGGCCGGGGCGTGATTGGCGGCGAGCACGGTGGCGAGTGCCGTAATGTGTGTCAGGCGTCGCTTCCAGCACAGTTTGTTGGTCATAGTCTTCCACCCGCGTTGGTGAGCTTTGGTCTTGTTGCGGGAAATGCGCACGCAGAGTGTAAACCCGATGATGAATAAACGAAAGGAAAAGAAGTAAAACGAAATATGCAGAGCAAACACACACCTCCCGGTCGAGGGGCTAGAAAAATCAGGAAGGCCACGACTCGTTGCCTCTAAGCCAGAAACCTAGCGACGCCCAGTCATAAGGCGGTAACCGACAGCAACCAGGACCGGGCTTGGGGGTCGCCCGCGCGAAGCGCCGGGCCGAGCGGGGAGCCGAGAAAAATCAGCATGCCCCCGGACGTGCGCCTTTTAACGCGATGGGTAATTCTCCGACCCTGCCGATTACATCTCCCGCTTTCGCCGACACGGGAAGCACTCGACTGAAGTCGCGGACCGATGTCTGGCCTGGCCAAGAGTAGTTGACGTAAGGGAATGGATTCGGGACTGTTCAGCTTTTTGCTCGGCTGTCGCTGGGGGCGATGCCCAAGGAGAGCGTCGTCAGCAGACGTTCTCGACCAGAGATCGACAGGGGCGCCGACCTCAATGTCGAAATAATGAAAAAGCGTTTCCTGATGAGCAGTAAATTCTGGCGGGCTCAAGAACGCCGCGCCGGATTCCAATAAGACGTGAGTCCCGGCGTCCAGCAGACTCGATAGCGTCTCCGCCATTTCAGGGTCGATGGACCCGAGGCCTGGAATGATGGCCATTCGGCAAAGGCGTTTTGAGTTGAGACCAGCTTCCGGGAAGTGATTGTATTTGTCGCCGAGCGCTGCCTGATAGCCTTGCAGCGATTCGCGAAGGATGCAATGCGCGTTCAGGTCGAGCAGTGCGCAATCGCGCGCGCGTTCAGGTGAAGAACCTGGCGCTTCTAATCCAATCGATCGGAATGACCAGAGAGTAGCGGCAGAACCAGCCGCGGCACCCAGGAAATATCGGCGCGAAATGTTCATTCGAGCACCGTGCCCCGCCGTTCACAGACGACCGGAAATCAGGCGGTCTACATCGGCCGCGGTGTCATAAAATTGCTGGTCCTTCGCGTAACGGTAGCGAGCTTCCATTTCGGGAATCAACCACCCGTCGTAGCCCACCTTGGTGATGGCGGCTCTTATCGCGGGCCAGTTGTTGTCACCGATGAAGAGGCTGGTATAGACCGTGTCGCAACAGCGACCGCGCTTTTTCATGACGTCTTTGAGATGGATGCGCGTGATACGCGGCCCGTGCATCTCGATCCACTGCTCAGCGAATCCTGTGTCGTGGATATTTCCAACGTCAAGGTGAATGCCGACGAAGGGGCTGTCGACCTCATTGAGAAATGTCCAGAACTCCCGTGGAGTCAGCAAAAAGCGTTGTTCGGAATTGCAATTCTCGCAGCCGATCTTGACTTTCGCTTTTGCCGCCACCGGGGCAAGCTGTTTCATCGCGTCCAGGCAGCGCTGGTAGACCTCATTGTAAGGAACTTCCTGGGTCACGAGACCCGCCACGACAAGTACGGCGTCGCAACCAAGGAGCTGGGAGGTCTCGATTTGGCGCTCGACGATGCGAATGGCGTTTGCGCGGACGTTGGGGTCACGCGAGGAGAGAGGAGTCTCCCAGTGGAGGCCGGTGGAAACGTTGGAGACGACGAGCCCGGCGTTTTCCACTTTGCGGCGCAACTCGCTGACGGCCGCGTCTGTAGTGTTCATTTGAAACCATGGGACGTCGCCCAGCCAGAGTTCGATGCCGTCGTATCCTGATTTCTTGACGAGCTCGAGCCCTTGCTCAAAACTCCAGCCCTTGGGGATCATATTGTCGCCGATGGATTTTTTCATGGGACCTCGCTTGATCTCGACGCGCTTTACACTCGATTGAAAAACGTTTCGCGATTCGGCAATTCCTCGGTGTGCCGCACCTTCCTTGGGCGGAGCATCCTACCACGTTCCAACCATGCGCTGACGCGATGCGAGTATTCAATAGCCGCGCATGAGTTTCTGAATATAGGCGCCGGTACGAATCAAATTCCTAGTGCAAGCCAGCAAAAGTACGCGAGTACGTCCCGCGCTTTTCCCCTTGACAACTGGATGGGGGTCCAATAAGGTCCATTCTAATCGGAATAAAACGAAAGCAATAGGTAATAAAGGAAATTCGGGGCTAGTACCTATATTCCAGACGATTTCAGGACCTGCGGCTTGATTTGGAGGCCGCAGGAAGGAACGAATGCAGTGGCCCATTGTCCTCGCTCCGACAAGATCCTTGGACTGAACGAGCCGATCTCTCGCCGCGATTTTCTTGACGGGGTGCTGATTGCTTCGACAGCCATGGCGGTTGGGGCCGCTTGCCCATTTAGTCTCGAGGCGCAATCGTCCGGGGCGACCCCCGCAGCGCCGGCCGCAGGATGGAGCGGCTACAGCGGCGAAGGCGACTACAAGGGTTCCGCAGGTAATACGGAAGCCGTCATCCAGAACGCGCATGCTGTTCGCGACGGCAAGTTTGACAAGACCCCGCCGGATGTAGCGGAAACCGGCGAAATCTACGATTGCGTGGTCGTCGGTGGCGGACACGCGGGTTTATCGGCCGGCATGCTCTTCAACAAACAGGCTGATGCGAAACGCAACTGCCTGATTCTGGATAACGCGCACATTTTCGGCGGCGTCGCCAAACGAAATGAATTCGTCGTCGATGGCCATCGCCTCTATGCACCGCAGGCTTCCGTCCATTTTCAGCCACCGTATCCCGACAGCATCCTGAAAACCATCTACGACACGATGGGGCTGGACTGGGACGCCTTCAAGTCCTATCAAAAATGGCAGGGACCTTCGCCGGAAATTGAGCTGCCGCGAAGCCCTTATGGCGAAGGGAAAATCAACGGCAAGGAAGCGCTGGGTTTTTATTTCGGCGCAAAGTATGGGCACAAACCGGGAATCTGGGTCACCGATCCCTGGGGTAAGGGCCTAGACGGCGTTCCGTTTTCAGAGGCGACGCGCAAGGAGATGCTGGCGCTCCATAACGAGATGACTGTCGCACCACCGTTGGTTTACGACTATCCCGGCGACGCCGTCTCTCGACAACTCGACGGCATGAGTCTTGAGGATTATTTCATGCGCACCTACGGCGTGAGTCGCGAGACCTGCCGCCTGTATCACACCTCGGAATCCGCCGGCGGATTTGGATTGGGTCCCGACGCGCTGTCCGCATTTCTCCTATACGAATGGTCAAAAATCATTCCGACCGTCGACGACAGTATGGCGACGGGTATCCAGATGTTTCCGGGCGGAAATTCGGGAATGACTCGATTGATGGTCAAGACCATGATTCCCGGGGCGATCGAGGGTCCGCGCACGATGGAAGCGGTGTGGAAGAATCCGGTGAACTACGGAGCTTTGGATCAGCCGGGGCAGCGAGTGCGGTTGCGGCTGGATTCCACCGTGGTCCGCGTTGAGCACATCGGCGAACCGAGCAAGGCGGATTTTGTTTCCGTCACGTACTCGAAAAACGGCAGCGTGTCGCGCGTCAAAGCGAAAACGGTGGTTATGGCTGGCGGCGGTTGGATTACCAAGCATGTAGTGCGAGACCTGGATGAAACGCGCAAGAACAGCTACGACCAGTTCAACTACGCCCCATACATGACCGTCAACGTGGCGGTGCGCAATTGGCGTTTCCTCTATAACCTGGGGATCTCCAGCGCGCAATGGTTTGATGGGTTCGGGCGCTACGTCAATGTGCGGAAAAACGCGCTGTTTGGAGTCGATACCGACGTCGTGGGCCCAGATCTGCCCACGGTGCTTACGTTCTTTGTGGACTTCGCGAAACCCGGGCTGACGCCGCGCGCACAAGGGCAGCTGGGTCGCGCGGAATTGATGTCCACTCCCTTTGTCGATTACGAGCGGCAAATCCGCGAGCAAATGACGGAGATGTTTGGCGGTTCGGGTTTTGATGCCAAACGCGATATCGCGGGCATCGTGATGAATCGATTCGGCCATGCCTTCATTAATCCACAACCCGGTTTCTTTTTTGGCTTAGATGGAAAGCCCGCTGCGCGCGACGCATTGCGCAATGGTCCGTTCGGCAGAGTTGCGTTCTCACATTCGGATTTGACCGGCGCCATGGATCACCGGAACGCTTTTATGGAATCACACCGAGCAGTCGGTCAACTGTTGGATCGGGTCCTTGTTTAACGAAAGGATGGACATCGTCGCCATGTTTACTTCTATTCTGAATCGCAGGCTGCCCTTAACCTTCGCGCTGGTGTTGCTGGGACTGATTTTGCCCTGCCGGATATTGGGCCAGGTGGATACCGGCGCCATTTCCGGAACGATCAAGGACACCAGTGGAGGCACAGTCGCCGGCGCAAGGGTAACGCTCACCAATGAAGGTACCGGGGTGTCAATCACGACAGTCAGCAGTTCGAACGGTGAATATTCTTTCTCACCGGTGAAGATCGGTGACTACTCGATTTCCGTGGAATTCACTGGGTTTCAGAAAGTGGAACAAAAGAACGTCACAGTCGAAGTCCAACAGAAAGTACTGGTGGACATCGCGCTGCCGCCTGGTCAACCCTCGGAAGTAGTGATCGTCAATGCAGCGCCACCCGCGCTTCAGACGCAGGATGCCTCCGTCGGACAGGTCATCGAAGAGCGCGCGGTAAACGCGCTGCCATTGAATGGACGTAACTTCACGTTCCTTGCCCAGCTCTCGGCGGGAGTGACTCAGGACCAGGCGGATACGCGCGGCCTGGGCGCAAGCGGAAGCTTTGCCGCCAACGGCTTGCGGCCAGCGCAGAATAACTACCTGCTCGACGGACTCGACAACAATGCCAATCTTGTGGATTTCCTGAACGGAACTGCTTACGCGGTGCGTCCGCCGGTGGATGCTATCCAGGAATTTAAAGTCGAAACCAACAACTATAGCGCGGAGTCCGGCCGTTCGGCGGGCGCCGTCCTGAATGCCACCATCAAATCAGGAAGTAATCAGTTCCACGGAAATGTGTGGGAATTTTTCCGCAATGACAAACTGGACGCCGCCAACTTCTTTGAGAATTCGGGAGGCATCCCGAAGGGAGAGTACCGCCAGAATCAATTTGGATTTACGTTTGGAGGTCCGATTCGCAGGGACAAAACCTTTTTCTTCATGGACTACGAAGGCACGCGCATCCGCCAGGCGATCCCGTCGACAAACACGGTTCCTACGGCTCTCGAGCGGAGCAGTGGATACACAAACCTGTCTGAGCTACTGACGCAGGGTGGCACACGAACCGACGTTCTGGGGCGCACCTTTGCGCTGGGCCAGGTGTTCGATCCTTCCACCACCCGAGCGGTGACTTGCGGAGTTGCGGACCCGGTTTCGGGCATTACCGCTCCCTGTGGGAGCATGCCTGCTGGAACCCAACTCGGTTTTGTTCGCGAGCCTTTTCCCGGTAACATGCTTCCGGCAGGTCGCCTCGACGCCAATGCGATTAAGCTTCTGAACCTCTATCCCGCCCCCAACCTTCCAGGCCTCTTCAACAACTATGCCGCAAACCCGAAATTGAGCAACAACGTCGACCAATTTGACGTGCGCGTGGATCACAATTTCAGTCAGAAGGACAGCATCTTCGGGCGTTTCAGTTACGTCGAGAACCCGACATTTATTCCGGGCCCGTTTGGCGGGATTGCGGATGGGGGATCTTTCTCGTCCGGGGATCAGGACGCGAAGTCGCTCAACACCGTGGTGAGCGAAACGCATATGTTCACGGCTACGCTCATCAATGAAGTGCGCGCGGGCTACAATCGTATCTCTTCCTCTCGCCTGCAACCCAACGCGAACACCTCCGGCATTCCGGCTCAGTTTGGAATTCCCGGAGTTCCTCAAGGTGATTCGAATGGTGGATTGGGCTCGCTGTTCATTACGGGGTTGAATACCCTTGGAAGCAATCAGTTTCTTCCCTCGATCGAGTTGAGCACGACGACGCAGGTTACGGACAATCTCACTAAAGCGGCAGGCCGGCATACGTTTAAGGTTGGCTTTCAATACCAAAGGCTGGGATTCAATATCCTGCAGCCTTTTACTGGCCGCGGAGCGTGGAACTTTAGCGGTGTCTACACCGAAGTTCCTTCGACAGTGGGAATCGGTACCGGAGGGGGAGGCAACACGGGGCTCGCGCAAATGCTACTCACCCCGATTCCGGGTACCGTTCCGGGCGCGGCTGATTTCGTGGGCGGCGCGGACGAGGTACAAGCATCCAATATCGCGACCACCTCGATGAAACGGAATTATTATGCCGGCTATTTTCAGGACGATATCAAGGTAAAGCCGAGGCTGACCGTGAACCTGGGAGTTCGCTACGAGTACTTCGGACAGTTGACCGAAAATTATGGGGCACAGTCCAATTTTCTGCCCGCTGCCACAGTGGGTGGTGTTTCCACCTTCCTGTTGACCAATAAACGCTGCAATACTCCATTTTCACCAGACTTTTTGGCAGCCGCCGCGGCAGACAATATCAACATAACCTGCTCGGGGCAGCCCGGCCTGGGAGTATCGCAAAAAGCAAATTTCTCTCCGAGGGTCGGATTCGCCTATCAAATTACGCCAAGGCTGGTTGTTCGGGGAGGTTACGGGATCTTTTACGGAGGTTTTGAAAACTCCGCGCTCTTGACCTACAACGATTTCCCATTTCAATACAATCTGCTCTACCCCAATTTGACGCCCAACGCGCCCATAACGTTTGCCAACGGATCGATTGGCACGCTTTCCAACGGGCTAACCGGGATTCCGCTTACTCCAGCGGCGGCTGAGCCCGGGGGTGTCGGGCTGATCGGCGAGGACTTCCACAACAAGACTCCGTATACGCAGGGCTATAATTTGACCACGCAGTATCAGCTCACGAAAAACGATACCGTGCAGGTGGGTTACGTCGGCAATACAGTTCGCCACCTTGCGGTGTACGTCAATCCGAATACTCCGCGGGAGATCCTTCCACTGGGCCTGAACTCGCTCTCCTTCTCTCCCTATCCCGATTTTTCGAGCTCTACCTACACCAGCTTTGCGGGCAATAGCCACTACAACGGACTGCAGACGAACTATGAACACAGATTCAACGCTGGACTCAACGTTTTGGCCAACTTCACATGGTCGAGCTGTCTGACTGACGCGATTGACGTTCTGAATGCTACTTCGCTTACCGCGTATCGAGCACCGTTCCTGCCGGGCTTCGGTATCCATCCGGACTACGGCCGGTGCGACTTTGACGTTAATAAAGTAGTTCATCTGAGCGGAAGTTATGAGCTGCCGGTTGGTAAAGGAAGAAAGTTCTTGCATGACAGTGGCCGGCATTGTGGACGCCGTGCTTGGGGGATGGGCAACGAACTGGATTCTCACGCTGCAGGACGGGCAACCAGGAACCGTTCCGTGCGCAACGTCCACTACTTCCGGATTCGGCTGCTACGCGCTTAGGGTCCCGGGACAGGATCCCAACGCAGGTCCTCATGACGTAAACCAGTGGCTGAATCCAGCGGCGTTCGCTACTCCACCGGTGGCGACCACGATCGGCCAAACCGATTACAGTCCCCTTGGCGGAGGGCCGAGTAATTTCCGTGGCCCGGGGTTCCATCGTCTCGATTTTTCGCTTTTCAAACAGTTTGCGATCACGGAGAGGTTCCGTCTGGAATTCCGCTCCGAATTCTTCAACCTGACCAACCATCCTAACTTCTCCAATCCTGGTTTCTCGGGCAATGGCGTTGTGGCGGCCCCCGGCTCTCTCGACTACACGAGCGGCAGCTTCGGAACAATCACCTCAACGCGCGACGGTCAAAATGATCAACGCGAGATACAATTTGCGCTCAAACTGTATTTTTAGATGAATAGTGGCCGTTTGAGCGCGAAGCCCGAATGTCCCCCGAGCGCGTCACCGGTGGTCACAAGCAGCAGTCGGGTAGAACGGTGAGCACCTGTGGCGGATCTTGTCCTGAAGGTTGCGCGTTTGTGAAAACAGGCGTCGCGATTTTTTGAGTGAACCACAATTTGCAGAAAGGCATGACCGTACATGACGGCGAGGCTCGACTCGGGTTCCGACGGCCATAACCAACGCGGAGCAATCACGCTCAAAGAGATTCGTCAGCAGCCAGAACTCTGGCCCACGACGCTCGAACGCGTCGCGTCTTCCAACGCGCATTCCCTTGTGCAGGGTCGCCCGGCGGTGATCTGTGGAGCCGGGACCTCGGCGTACGCGGCGTCAGCGGTCGCGGCCACCTGGACGAACGCTGTTGCCATCCCGACTACCGATCTTCTTACCTTCTCTCTCGGCGAACTGTCTCATCTGGCTCCAGACTTTGCTTCGAACGGCGTACTCGTATCCCTGGGACGCTCGGGGGACAGCCCGGAGAGTGTTGGTGTCATCGCACGTTTCAAACAAGCGTGCCCGAGGGTGGTCCATCTCGCGATTACTTGCAATGAGCATGGCCAGCTTGCGCGGCTGCCGGGCGTCACTCCCCTTATCCTCGACCCTCGAACAAATGACCGCAGTCTAGTGATGACGGGTTCCTTTTCTAACCTGCTCCTGGCGGGCATGGCCATCGCACGCGGCGATTTCTTGACCAAGCATCTCGCTGGCATCGCGGCTACGGTGAATAAAGCCTTTCCTGGCCTTGAAAAAGTAGCGCAGCGTTTGTCTTCTCAACCGTCTTCTCGCCTGATGGTGCTGACCTCCGCTGGCATGACTCCGCTCGCGAAGGAGGCGAGCCTTAAGGTTCTTGAAATGACTGCGGGGCGCACTGTAGCCATGAACGAGACATTTCTGGGTGTTCGCCACGGCCCGATGAGCTTCCTTCGGCCCGATTCCCTGGTCCTGTGCGTGCTCTCGTCGGATGCCGAGAGGCGCCGCTTTGAAGAAGATGTGCTTCGGGAACTAAGACAAAAGAAGCTGGGTCACGTGATTGTGGTCGGATCCAAGACTTCCGATGGCGAACTTGGCCACGAGTTCATCCCTGCCATGGCGCCAGACTTGCCGGATGATTTGCGCGGCCCGTTCGAGATTGTCTTTCCTCAATTGCTCGCCTATCACCTGAGTCTGGCCTCGCACCTGGACCCCGATAACCCGAGTCCGGATGGTGTGATTACCAGAGTGGTGCAACGATTTCAGTTGCACTAGTGGAAGGACTATCCGCGGTTGTTGGCGCACGACTTCTGGGATTAGAAAACGCGATGGAAATAGTTGGGCAACCAGAATCCTCCAGCTCAAGGGAATGTCTCGAAGTTCAAGTCGTGGATTCTTATTCCGCTGCAGACCGGAGTGGCTTGGCTGGAGGGGAAAAGGATCCCAGCCAAACCAGTGCGTACCAGTTGCAGTGGAGGCCCACAGAAAAGCACGTTTTCGTTGTCAAAGAAGGGGCGACAGTTTGTCATGTCGGGCTCGTCGGACAGACGGTTGAAGTTCAGGGGAATCCTGTTTCCGTCGCGGGGATTGGCGGAGTGCTGGCGCGGCGCGAATGCAGGGGTCGCGGATATTGCCGTATTGCGATGGAAGCGGCAGAAGCTTTTGCATCGAGCCAAATGGGCGTGAATTTCCTCCTGCTCTTTTGCAGGCCGGCGCTGCAGAGTTTCTACGAACACTTGGGTTGGGCAAACGTTGCAAGCCCCGTGTGGGTGGAGCAGGCCCAGGGAACTGTCTTGCTCCCGCTTATTTCGATGGTCAAGTGCTTGGGGGCGGAACGATGGCCGGTGGGCGAAGTTCGTTTAGGTTCCCGCCCATGGTAGCTCAGTCCGTTTTGGTTTGGCGTCGGAGGTCAACGTGCAATCTGCTGAAATCGGATCTCATCAGTCGATGCGCAGCGTCGATTCGGCAGGCAGGAGCCGCATGAGGTTCTTGAGACTATTCGCGTCATTCTTATTGTCCATCGGCGCGGGTCACCTCTCGTGTGCGGCAGCGGAATCTCCCAAAACCATAGAGCTCGCGGAAAATTGGAAGCTGATTTCGGCAAGTAAACTGCAACAGAGCGGAGCGGCCGTCTCGCTGCCTGACTTCAAGGATGCGGACTGGAACGCGATCCGTCGAATGCCAGCCACTGTTCTCGAGATCCTCGAAGAGGATGGCGTCTATCCCAATCTCTACGTTGGGAAGAACATGGCGGAGAATGTTCCCCAAGACCTATATACGCAGGATTGGTGGTATCGAACCACATTTGAAGCGCCTTCTGGACATGCAGTCTATTCACTCAGGTTTCCGGGTATTAACTACCGCGCCGAGATCTGGCTGAATGGCCATCAAATCGCGGACAGCAAGCAAGTAGTTGGCATGTACGCCGCGCACGAACTCAACGTTACGCAATGGATCAAGCCGGGGGAACGCAATGTCCTTGCGGTGAAGGTCACGCCGGAACGAGCGATTCAGGATGTCAACGGCATTGAGTTGGCCGACAGCTGGTTTGACTGGTTGAACTGGAAATATTTGGGCTACCAAGGGCCGCGAAAGGAGAAGAGCCACGGAATCTCCTTTGTTCCAGACCGCAATGCGGGCATCTGGAAACCGGTCTACCTTAAGGTTTCCGGCGACGTCACGGTGAGTCATCCGCTCGTCAACACCGAGCTTTCTTTAGCGCAAAAAACGTCGGCGAAATTGACGGTGTACGCTGCCGTCCGAAATTCCTCGAATCGGCAAGTAAATGGAATCCTTCGAGGGACAATCTCGCGGCCTGGTAAGCCCAGCATTCAAATCGAACAGCCCGTGAGCCTTGCTCCTGGTGAGGAACGTCAGGCGAGCTTCGTTCCCCCGCAATATCCCCAGCTGGTAATCACCAATCCCGATCTATGGTGGCCTTACACCATGGGGAACCCGAGTCTCTATGACCTTCGTCTCGAATTTCTCGAGAACAACCAGCTGTCCGATGTTGCTCAGATCCGATTTGGCATCCGTTCGATCGCGCAATATCGCGACAACGATGAGCAATTTTCAAATGTCGGCAAAGGTGGAAACTTCTATCTCAAAATCAATGGCAAGGATTTCCTGGTACGAGGTGGCGTCTACACGCCCGATCTCTTGTATCGATATGACCCGGACCGCGAAGCCGCCATTCTGCGTTACGTAAAAGACCTCGGTCTGAATATGCTCCGCTGGGAATCGAAGATTTCCAGCGAACACATCATCGAACTTGCCGACGAGCAGGGAATCCCGCTGATGTTTGGGTGGATGTGTTGCAACCAGTGGGAAATGTGGGATCAGTGGGATGAAGAGGACCATCGGGTTTCAGAGGAGAGTCTTCGGTCGCAGATTTTGATGCTCCGCCATCACCCCTCCGTGACGATCTGGGCCAACGGAAGCGACGGGTTGCCTCCAGATCCGGTCCTGAATACGTATCATAAAATTCTCACCGACCTGCACTGGCAGAACGCCACCGTGGACACGGTCTCGTCTTTCGCCAAGGATGCTCAAGGCGAGCGTAAGTGGAACGGCATCCACATGGAAGGTCCCTATAGTTGGCGACCTCCGACTTACTGGTTTAGCGGACGGTATGCCGCTTCACGCGGATCCTGCGCGGAGCAGGGCGACAACGAACATATACCTACCTACGAAAGCTTGAAGAAGTTCATTCCTGCCGACAAACTCTGGCCCATTAACGACACCTGGTATTTCCATTCCGGCGCAAATTTGGGAAACGATACGCTCATCAACATCCGGCATGCTGTCGATCAGCGGTACGGAAGTTCAAACGGAGCGGAGGAGTTTTCGCGTAAGGCGCAGCTCGCGCACTACGAGAACACGCGCGCCCAATTCGAGGCTTTCGCCGCCGACGGATGGGCGAACCACAAAATGACCATCTATTGGATGCTCAATAGCCACTGGCCTTCCTTCTTTGGAAATATCTTCGACTACTACCTGAGCCCCGGCGGCGCCTATTACGGTGCCAAGGCCGGACTGCGCCCTCTATCTGTGGTTTTCGACTCCTATGCGACCGGTGATCACGGCCAGGCCAAGATTACTGTCGTCAATCAAACGCAAACGCAACAGAACAACTTACGAGTGCGCGTGCTGGTGTATGACCTGCAGGGGAAGATGCGCGCAGAGCGCCACGCAGAGAATCTGCAAGTCGATTCCGGAGGAGCGGTGGAGGCGATGACCTTACCGCGCTTCCCGGATGCTTCTGACGTCTTCTTCGTACGCTGTCAGTTGCTGGACGCGAAGGGAAAGCTACTCACGGAAAATGTTTATTGGCAGTCTCAAAAAGACGATGATGTCGGCGACCCGAAGAACGATCGTGCGTTCGGATTGAAACCCGCCAGTTGGGCGGACATGACCGCCCTGAATGACATGCCCAAAGTGCTGTTGGAACTCAGCGCCACGCGTTCTTCTTCAGCAGGCGAAGACCGGATATCCATTCGCGTCCACAACCCTTCCGAACACATCGGATTTTTCGAACGCGCCGTAATCACCGATTCCAAGGACGGCGACGAGCTTCTTCCGATCGAATATGACAACAATTACGTCACCGTTTTCCCCAGAGAGACTATTGAGATTCACGGCATGCTTCCACATTCTGCAAAAGCCGCGTGGGTGAGGCTCGATGGATACGACACTCCTCAAACTGCCGTAGCCATAAGGTAGGACAGGCGTGTCTACGTTGCGTAGCCCTTCGAACCTCACATTGTATCGGTCTATTTCCATCTGGATGAGAAGGAGATGCATACCGTGTCAAAGAGAAGTCATAAATTGTGGTGCAGCGGCGCAATCGCGATCGTTTTCGAGGCGCTGATTCTCATCGCGCCTTGCGCGGCCCAGCAGTTTGGGAACGACAGGGTCTCCCTGAGCGTGAACGCCAAGGACGGAACGTATCAACTGGCGTTGCGTGGGGGCCAGCCCATCTTTACGAGTCGCACTGCCGCAGAAATTGATCACGAGTGGGTGCGTTCGACCGACTATCCGCGTCACGTGGTGTCCGAATCCAGATTCACAGATGATCTCGGCTCGGGCCGGACCATCACCGTTACGAACTCCGGACTTCCAGGCAAACCTGATCTCATTTTTGCGATGCAGCTCTACGACCTGACCTCGTACGCCACGGTGCAGGTGAATGTCCAAAACACGACAGGAAAGATGCTCACATTGCAGGCCTTCCGCGACCTCGAACTAGTCGGAGATCCCCTTTTGAACCTCGGTGCGCCTGCCTCTGCCGATCGGATTCTCTCGGACAGCTACAGCGAGGATCGGCCTGACTTGCGGCTCTACGACCTGGGAAAGGCGCCCGGCGGGATGCATCGGGCCGTAGGAAGCCAGCTCATTTACAACCGCGAGAGCAAACAAAGCCTATTCATTGGTGCGCTTACTGCCGACCGCCTTCTGACGTACCTCCATCTGCAAACCGCACCGGAAGGCGCAACAACAAAGATCGCGTCTTATAGCGTTGATCTCGCGGGAACCACGGAGATTCAAAAGGAATTCGATTTGAAAAATGATCCGGCGGAAAATCAGCTCGAGCTGAATCTCCCGATCGAACCCGGAGGGAAGCTCGACTCCGAGCGCCTCATGCTCGAAGCTGGACCCGACTATCACAACCAGTTGTTGGTCTACGGCGATGTGATTCGCAAGTTACACCACGCTCGCGTCTCCGGGCCGACTCCCATCGGTTGGTGGAGCTGGACGGCCTACTACGCCGCGATCAACGAAGGCGAGACCCTCGCCAATGCCGATTGGCAAGCCGCACATCTAAAAGCGCTCGGCTACAAATTTTTCCAGGTGGATGAAGGCTACCAGTATGCCCGCGGAGAATATGTAACAGCGAATGCCACGCAGTTCCCGAATGGGATGCGCGCTGTCGGATACCACGTCACTGGCGACGGCCTGACCTTTGGCGTCTGGACTGCCCCGTTTCAAGTGACCTCTCGTGCCTGGGTGTACGAGCAACACAAGGATTGGCTGGTCCACAACGCCAAGGGCGAACCCATCTACACACAGCAACTCTGGCATCAGAAATCCGACTTGATCTACGTGCTCGATACCACCAACCCCGGCGCACAGGAATATTTACGCCAGACCTACAGGACGTTGGTTCGTGAATGGGGCGTTCGCTTCATCAAACTCGATTTTATGGATAGCAGCGCCATCGAAGGATTTATGTATCGCCCGAACACCACGGCGCTGGAAGCGCTGCGGATCGGCTTGCAAATCATTCGCGATGCCGTGGGCGAAGACGTGATCCTGGATAAGGACGGCAGCCCCATGCTCACTCCGGTCGGACTGGTCGACACAGGGCGAACTTCCGCGGACACCGCCCATTCGTTCGAAGGGACGAGGACTGCCGCCGCGGGAATTGCCGCCCGCTTCTATATGCATCGCAATTTCTTCCTGGATGATCCGGATGCCTTCAACACCACGGAGGAATTTTTCAGCGAACACACACGCGCTTCTGCCTCGTATCCTCTGTCCGCCGCGCAAGCATCGATCGCTCTCTCCGCGGTCTCCGGAGGCATGTACGAAATTGGCGATGACATGCTGCTTATGGGTTCGCAGAAGGATCGATTGGCACTCATCGAGAACCAGGACCTACTGAACATGCCCAAACTTGGACGAGCATCGACACCTGTCGACCTGATGACGTATGAACCTGGAGATGAGCAGCCCAGCATCTTCTTTCTGCGCGAAAGCCCGCGCCAGGCCATCCTGACGATCTTCAATTGGACAAAGGCTTCGCGGTCGCACACGTTGAAACTCGAGGACCTCGGCCTGTCTTCGGCACATTCCTTTACGGCTTTCGATGTTCTAAATCAGAACGCACCGGTGGCCCTCGCGGGTGACACTGCGCAGATTGAGAATCAACCGGAATCCGTCAGAGTGATCAA
The DNA here is from genome assembly GCA_963729285.1 of uncultured Acidobacteriota bacterium. Lineage (GTDB taxonomy): Bacteria > Acidobacteriota > Terriglobia > Acidiferrales > UBA7541 > Acidiferrum. The sequence goes on along the minus strand of CAVSNL010000030.1, from coordinate 59,275 downwards.
GATCGTCGATAACAACGTTTCACCGGCCGCCCCGATGGTGACTGCAAGTGTGCCGTCAGTCGTCAATGCCGGTGAGACTTTTTCGTTGTCGGCTGAAGCAGAATCCAGCCGAGTCCCCGCGGTCAATTATGTTTGGAATTTCGGTGACGGGACCAGCGCAGAAGGCCCCAAGGTGTCGCACGCCTACACGAGGTCAGCGAATTTCACGGTCCATCTTGTCGTCCAAGGCATAGATGGGCTTTCGGCCGAGCAAGACTTCTCCGTCAGGGTCACTGGCAACTTACATGCGTATCCAAATCTTCTCGATAATCGGCGCTTCCGGGATCCTGCGGATCACTGAAGCGTTACTGAGCGAGGAATGATTCCCTGTGATGGGCTTCTCGAAATGCCTCGGTGCCGCCGCTGCGAGTCGTAGAGAGCGCACCAGTCAGATTGCCATATCGTCAGACACTCTTCGATTTTTGCGCCTCGAATGAACTGATGAAGAAAGCCGGCATCGAAGCTGTCACCGGCGCCAATGGTGTCCACAGCCGCGACTCTTGGTGGCAGAGCTTCAAAACTTTCTGCTCCGCGGCGAGCGACCACTCCTTTTTCTCCGCGTTTCATAACCACCAATGGAACTCTTGCCGCGAGAAATTCCAACGCCAGCATCGGATCATCGGTTCGGGCGAGACGGCAGCCCTCGTACTCGTTTGGCAGAAGCACATCCAACCAAGGAAGAACTTCGAGGACTTCTCGGTCCCAGCGATCGTCGGGATCGTCATTGGTATCCATAGACGTAGAGAGTCCGGCTTCCTTTGCCAACCGAAAAAGGTCCGACACGCGCGGGCGAAGAGCCTTTTGAAGAAAATACGAAGAGAGATGTAAATGGCGAGCGCCGAATATCCGTGTGAGGTCGAGATCCTCGAAACGCATTTCTGCCATTACGCCAGGATAGGTAAGAATAAACCGCTTTTCGGGCTGAGGGAGAATGACCGTGAGGCCCGTTTTCTTGGCGAGAAATTCCTTAACGGACGATACGTCTACGCCGCTTTCCCTAAGGCGTTCGAGACACAGTTTGCCGAGCGGATCGTCGCCGACCGCTGAATGAAACCCGACAGAATTCCCGAGCAGCGCGAAATTATGAGCAAATATTGCCGAAGAGCTGCCGAGCGTAAGGCTCAAGTCCGAGGCCAGATACTCCCGATCCAGATCAAAACGTCCGGGAAGCCCATAGAGAACCAGGTCCAGATTCAACTCGCCGACGACACTGATGCGGAGATTGTTTTGGGTGGTCATCACTCTCGATTCGCTTCCAGCACAGAACCAAGCGTTTGAACGGAGATCTTCTTCTGAAGGTCTTGGATATCCTCGAGCCGGGCGGCACCCGGAGAATCGGCCAAGCAATTTGCCTGACCGCAGGCTGCGGCAAGCCTTAACGTGTCTTCGGGCGAATATCCGGACGCGATGGCGAAAGCAAATCCGGCCAGGGCTGAGTCTCCGCAACCAACCGTCGAACGCGGTTGGACTGGAACGACGGGAGCGAAGAGCACGGGCGCGTCCGTGCCGGAACAGAAAAGAAGTCCCTCCGAACCCAAGCTCAAAGCCGCGCTGTGTGCGCCAAGACTCAGCAGCTTATGGAGGGCACCGATCGCATCCGAAAGGGAGCCGAGTGGCTTTCCAAGAAGCTGACCAGCCTCTTCGCGATTTGGCTTCACAAAGTCCGGCTTTTCCGCGAGCGCCAACCGGAGTGGCTTACCACTAGTGTCCAGGAATGTCTTGCAGCCGAATTTCCGGGCGCTCGCGACAAGACCCGCATACGCCCCAAGTGTGCTGTTTGCGGGCAAGCTTCCGGAAAAAATAACGTGGCCGTTTTCGGCACCCTTTGCGAACAAACTTCCGCACGCGTTTTCGAATGCTTCCCATTCGGCTGGATCGGGGGCCGAACCCGGTTCCAGAATTTCCGTCACGGTGCCATCGTCTTCGACGATTTCCAGATTCGTGCGCGTTGGCTGATGCGTTGCGCACTCAGTCGCCTGAATGCCGAGAGCAGAAAGCCCGGCCAACAGTTCCCGGCCGCTCTCACCGCCACATGGACCGATCCAGCGGGGTTTTCCTCCCAGAGTATGCAGCACCATTGCGACGTGTGCTGACTTCCCTCCGGGATAAGCCTGGATGGTACGCGCTCGATTTACTTTGCCGCGCGAAAGTGACGGCACGATGAGCCGCTTGTCGATCGCCGGGTTGGGGCTGACGCAGAGAAACATGGCGCGATTCCGTCGTTAATCTTTTGCGCTTGGAGTAGCGCCGACCCTTTCAAACCACGGCCGCGCCGCAGCGAGGTGGGAATTCACATTCTGAATGTTCCGCACCCCGTGCTCCTGCAGCCAGTCATCGAGTGCGGGAATACCCCGTTCTACGAAGATGGGCACGCCGTCTTGCCAGATTGCGCGTCCACAGAGTACGCCGGAAAAATCGGAGCCCGCCTCGGCCGCCAGCGTCAATGCTTCCGCGAACTTCTGGTTGGAGACGCCTTCCGACAAATAGATGAAGGGAATCGAGGCGGCCTGTGAAGCACGCTTAAAGTGCGACCTCGCTTCTTCGCGCGAGTAAATCGCTTGCGAGTGCGGGAAGGTGGCCGATTCGACGAAATTCATGTTAACGGGCACGCCCACCTTTAACACATCGACCGCATAGCTTGCTTTGCAGAACTCTTCAATCGAACGAGTAACTACGTCGGGCTTTATGCGCGCGAACTCGGCGCTCTTCTCGTCCATCTGATCGTGGTAACTCACGATTTCGAGAAAAAAAGGAAGATCGGCCTCGCGGCATTCCTCTCCGACGCGGGTAACCCAGTCTCGTTTGTGAGCATTGATGTTCGCTTCGCTGAACGGAGAGTAGTATAGAAGCACCTTGACTGCATCGGCTCCAGAATTCTTCAGGCGTTCCGCAGTGAAATCGTGCAGCAATCGTGGCAACCGCCCCGGAATTGTCTTGTCGTATCCGCTTTGCTCGTACGCAAGTAGAAGCCCCGCATCCTTGGAGCGTCGGTCTGCCGCAGGCAGCCCGTATTCAGGATCAAGCAAAATGGCGCTGGCATAAGGCGTAAGGAACTGGCTGACCTTCTCCTTGAACTGCACGAGCCATGCGGCGGGAACTTCGTTTGCATCACGCCCGCTGGCCTTTGCGAAAAGTTTGCGCAGGGCGCTGCGTTGGTCAATGGCAAGCGCCGCGATGACGCCGCGATCGTCCGCAAGGGCTTGTAAACCGTTTTGTTTTCCGGGTGAAAGGGACAAAACACGCTCCGTAAGGATGCCAAAGTCTATTGGGTATCCTGAAGTTGGGCAACTGGCGGCGCGATCGCCACGGTGCCTCCAGAAACAGTTGACGGCGCACGGGAAAGCGATACTTACGCTTTATTTCGCTTTAGATCTTTTACTTACTATCACTTGGCAAGTCAAGCGAGAAATGCCGTACGGTCGGACGTCCTCGCCAGGCAGAGTTTCAGACCAGTGTGACTTCAACTTCCGCTTCGCGCAGAGCCTTAAGGTCTTGCTTCGGTATTCCCCGGTCGGTGATGGTTTCATGCACCGCCGAAACGTCCATAATCAACGATAAACTTCTTCTCCCGAATTTCGACGAATCACACACCACAATCGTTCGCCGCGCCGATTCCGACATTGCCCGGTTTACCCTCGCCTCCTGTTGATTCGGAGTCGAGAGACCATACCCCACGTCGAACCCATCCACAGCCAGGAACAGCATGTCCGCGCTGAGTTTTCGCAATGACTCTTCCGCAAGCGGCCCCACCAGCGAAAACGAACTCTTCCGCAGCAACCCACCCGTAAGAATCACCTCGACGTTACTATCCGCCAGTTCCGCCGCGATATTCGTCGCATTCGTAATAACCGTTAGACTGCGCAAATGGCGGCACCCTCGCGCAATCGCCGTCGTCGTGGTACCCGAATCAAGAATAATCACCTGTCCGGGGCGGATCATGCGCAATGCCGCGGCAGCAATGCGCATTTTTTCCTGCCGATGCAGTCGCTCCTTTTCACGCAGAGTTTGATCTTGAAGCGCCCCGGTGCGAAGGGGCAACGCTCCCCCGTGCGTGCGTTCGAGCATTCCCTGGTGATGCAGGTATTCCAGGTCCTTGCGGATAGTAATGAGCGATATGCGAAAACGCTTGGACAGATCGCGGACGAGGACTCGGCCGTCTTTGCGCAACAATTCCAGAATTTCCCGGCGGCGTTCCTCGCTGAGCATCGAGATATCTCCGATTGACCAAGTGTCGTTTTGTTTCCTTTCGACTCTCTCAAGCTTTTCAACGAAAGTCTACACGGGAGGGCTCCCTTGTAGTAGAGCTTAGTCTCCGCTCCTCCGCAACGCGGGCGCGCCACTCTCAATGATGGTCCCAACTTTGGACCCAAACTGAACAAATGCATTTCTTGTGTCGCTTAGACTGTTGCAAATGAGGGGCAAGCTAACTGCCGTGCGTCGTGGACTCGGCCTTGTGCGGATTTTGGCCGACCAATGCAGTACTCGGCACGCCATTGACGCTGTTAATGTGATGCTCGATGCTAAGAATCTTCTTGCCGTAGAGTTTCACTTCGACGAACGTTTCGTCCCTGACCGGAAGCCAAAAATCACCAATTTTCTCGTACTGGCGCACGAAATCGGCTCGCGTGACCCAAAAGGACAGCTTCTTCGCCGGATGGCCAGCAATCTTGACAACGGCGAATTCACTGCTATCAATCCATATTTTCCCTTCGAAGAGATACTTATCGTTGCGCTTGGGAATCGCCTCCACCACGAAGCAATGATGCTTACCCAAGTCTTCTTCATTGAGCACACGGAAGGTGTAGTTCGCAGGCGTGATCGAACTGTCGTGGTGTTCTTTTCCTGAGGCGGTCGGACATCTCGCTTTCCATCAGTCGCTTTAGGACGAGACTCCGGATCACACCTGATCCTTCTTCCGCGACCGTCACAAATGTTTTTTTGTCCGGGGCGATATATTCCATCTGCACGATTTCTTTCGCGTGGACCTTGCCGTTGGGATCCGTCACGGCGTAGGTCCTCACCGCGGAATATTCTCGCAATCCGGCACTGCGAAGCTCGTTGTGTTTCACGAGGTCGGCGAATATTCGGTCGCCGCTGGCGGAAGGCTGCAGCGGAAGGGCTGGCGCTGACGGCACCAGTTGCTCACTCCCTGGGCTGGTTTGCCCGACGGTTGGAACTGGTGCGCCAGTAATTCCAACAAACAGGAGAACCGCCAGGAAGCATCCCTTCGTTGTGCGAAGAATGTGCATAGCGCTGTGAACCTCAAGAGAAATCGAAAAAATGGCTACGCGCGAACCTAATTCCGTCCGCATGCTCGTCGACGGTTTTAATCCTCGAAGCTTCTCGCCCCGCCCTTCATCCGATGCTTCACCAAGTTGGTCCATACAAACTTGATCACCCGTGCGTCGTTGTAACAATAGGCGAGGTTGTGATTTAGGGTGGAGAAGCAATGCTGCTGGCAGGTTGTTTTCATGCCAGCCAACTGTTTTGAGTCAAACTTGTGGCCATCAATGTTTCCCCAGTCGTAGGTGGAGGCATACATCGGGAAACAAGGAGCCACGGTGCCGTCGGTGCGGATGATGACGTTGTTCTGGCCAGCCCGGCAGTTCCATTCGGCAAAATGCAACTCACCATTGGCATCCTGCACAAAGCCGGGCGTTCCGGCAAGTTGCTTGGCGATATCGCCGTTGGTCCCGGTTCCATCGCCGTTCCATCCGAGGCGTTTGAGGTCACTTCCACTTGCCATGCGAATAAACGCTTTGATCTCCTGCAAACGCTGCACGGAATTAACCATCTGATATCCAGCTTTGTTCTTTTCAATGAGCCAATCCACGAGAGAATCAATTTCCGGCCAATCTTCCGGCCGGATGTAGGTTGGATTGTCGCTGAGATGCTTGAAGTGCTCATCCTGCTCAAGCATCGGCGTTTCGTTGATGTGGTAGTCGGTCGCGACGCGGTTGTCGTGGGCGAACTCTGTGATCTGCCGGACGTCCTGTGTGTTGTTCCGGCATATATTCAGATTGAAAAAGACCATGTAGCCGTAGACGTACTGCTTCTTCATCAGATGTTCGAGATGCTTGCGGCCGGGCACGACGGCTTTGGGCAAGCTGGGCTTTTCGTCCCAGGAATCGAGTGCGAAGTTGAAAACACCGACTCCGGCGTCGCCCAGGCGATCGGCGACATCGGGGCGCAGCAGGCGCCCGTTGGTGCCGACATAGATCCAAAATCCCTTTTTGGCCGCGTAGTAGATGACCTTGTGCGCAAAGTCGGGGCGCAACAAAGGCTCACCGCCCATCAGGGCCAGCACGCGACAGCCGTGATCATGGAGCCAATCGATCGAACGGCGGGCCACGTCTTCGGTCATACCCTTGATCTTGTTGTTGTAGGCCCAGCAATACCAGCAATCAAGATTGCACTTGTACTCAAGAAAAAGGTACGCAGTAATGGGATGAAAATCGCCCGGCAACACGCGCGAGCGGATGTACGGGAACAGCCAGCCTCGCATCTTGCGATAAATCTCAGGAACGGTCCAGTCGCGCTTCTCAGGAATAGGTTCGGGGCCAGGGTCCAAAAGCTTTTCCGGAAAGCGCGGGAATACCGGGTCCGGGAGTTTCATGCCTTTTGCAGCAGGGAGCGCCACGGGTCCGGGTGCGGAGTGCATCAGTAAATTGTGGATGTCGACGTCGATGCGGAATTTTGGTGCCGTAGCCATGAACTCTGCTCCTTTAAACTAACGTCCAGGGGTAGTTGAGTTTGTTAGACAGCCCGCAGGGCTTTGATGCGCATCACGCCTAGCAGGTTGAAAAGTTTTTGAATCAATCTCCAGCGATTCCCTGCGGCTCGCCTTGCCAGCTATTGGCCGCCAATTGCGCTTGCGCGAGTTCCGGCAGGACCTCGCGGTGTTCGTTTCGCAACTGCGCTTCGAGGGCCGCGAGTTGAGCTTGAATATCCTGCTCGGTCTTGCGCTTGCGGATGACCTCCTCGCGATAACGCCGCAGGAAATAGTCGATGGTTTCGACGCGGATCCTGATGGAGCCGGAAGGCTTGTTCTCGTCGAGATCCTTGAAACAGAAGTAAGGCGTGCCGGACTGCTCGATGATGCCTTCGACCACACCATAAATCGGCGCGTCGTGCCCACACTTGAAGCTGGAGATTTCCAGAGCCACAAGGTTGGGATGGCGCGCTGCGAACTTGGCGGCCCAAACTTTGTGGTTGGTGCTGCACGAATAGGAGTTTTTCCAAGCGTCGGTAATGTCGAGCGGGCTGCTGACTACGCCGGCCCTCACTTCTTCACCAAAAAGTCTTTCGAGCAAGTCCTCATCGAGCGGGAGCGTATTCTGGGAAAAGATGGGATAGCCGAGCTTTTGGAATTCATCGAGAATCTCGTGATTGAGTCCCGGATCGTGATGGTAGGGGCGCGCCAGCATGACGATGCCGATGCGGTCCTCGCGCTCCAATTGGTCGAGAACCTGGCGAGCGCGCTTGCGAATGCTGGTCTCATAGTCACTGAGCGCGGCGAATCCTGATTCGACGGCGCGCTGGTTTTCCTCTGGAGAGAGGCCCAGGACGGACTGCCAGGCCTGCAGCATCTGGTAGGCGAAAAGTTTGCGGTCCGCAAAATTGAGAACCGGGTCGATGTATTTCAAATTGGCTTCGGCGAAGACGTCGTTCTCTTTGGTGAAAGCGGCCTTCACGGTTTCTGGAGTTGCCGTCACGGTTGGGCATGCGTTTGCGCCTACAATTTTGACCAAGGGCGAATGCAGAACGTCGTACATCGGGAAAAAGATGACGTTTAGCGGCTTTTTGCGATGTTTCTCCTGGATCAGATTGTAGACATGGGATATTCCGATTTTCGCCGGGAAACACGGGTCAATGGCGCCGCGGCTGGCGCCCGCGCGATACAGCTCGGAACTCGTATAGTCGGAATAAATGACGTTCTCCGGTTGGAGGCCCAAGCTTTCGAAGTAGGCGTTGAACAAAGGAGCATACGTGTAGATGTTCAGCACGCGTGGAATGCCGATACGGACTTTGCTGCGATTCTGCATGAGCGCGATGCGCTGCTTGGCCGATTGAGTCCATGCCCGTGTGGGAATCGAGTCGGCCACATTCTTGGCGTTCGTGGGACGAAAGATTTCCTTCGAGGCGACATCGACAAAATTCGGATGCTTGTCCCGAATTTGGTCCAATCCAGCTTTGATGTCTTTCATTTCGCTCAGATCTTCTACCGTTCCTTTTTCGCAGGTGGCGATAATCAGTCGCTGTTCGCCGTGCATCAGTGGAACCTTGGTGATGCGCTCGATGGGCACGAGGTTCTTTACCGGTTCGGTTCTTACGTCGATGAAGGTACGCAGACAGTTGTTTTTGCAGAAGTAGCAGCGGGTCCCTTCATTGCGCGTCGTGCGGTACTCAATCTTGCGGACGGCCTCGAGTCCGATGAACGTTGATTGCTGTCCGTTGCGCCATAGCCGCAGCGATTCCTGCGCGGCGCCGATTGCCCCGGATTCTCCGCAGTGCTCATGCACGATGATTTCCGGCTGCTTGCCGGAGGCACGGAAGCTGTTGCGGATGAAATCGACTTCGGCCTTCACCACGGCAAGATTGTTCTGGGTTCCCCCCTGCAGAACAAACCGCGTACCCAGCGCGGCAAGATTTGGAATGCTGGCGACATACAGGAAGACGTTCTTCGGAAGCACGGCGGCGAGGCCCGCCAGGATCTCCTCGGCCTGCCACCCCTGGCGCTGGAAGTTCACGATGTCGGATTGCATAAAAACAGCACAGCCGTAACCGAAGACGGGCATGGCCTGGGCGGAAAAGGCAAGGTCGGCGAACTGATTAACGTTTAGTCCGAAACCCTCAGCAGTGGATTGGAGGAAGTATCCGTTCCCCGCGGAGCACTGTGTATTGAGCTTGAAGTCTTTTACACGGCCGTTGTGCAGGATGATGATTTTGATGTCCTGGCCGCCGACATCGACGATCACGTGCGGGTCTTCGTAAAACTTGAGCGCGGATTCGGTGTGTGCCACGGTTTCCACCAAGGCGACATCGGCCTTCAGGACATCTTTCAGAATGTCCTTGGCGTAGCCAGTGGTCGCGACACCCAACACTTCGAGCTTGGCATGCTGCGCTTCGACCTGGCCGCGCAGGCTCTCGAACATTTCAATCGTGTCCTGAATGGGATTCCCATTGGACAGCTGATAGGACTTGCAAAGGATGTCGCCTTTTTCATCGAGCAGGACCGCTTTGGTTGACGTGGACCCACCGTCAATGCCGATAAATCCCCCTACGGTGCTGCCTTTCTGAAGAGTCACTGGCGTGAACTTCTTGCGGCGGTAGGATTCTCGGAAAGTGGTGAGCTCGGTGGGATCGGCGACCAGGCCTTTTCCTCCAGCCTTGGCTTTTTCCTCCTGCCGGCCGAATTCAATATAGCGAACCAGTTCTGCGTAGCCGCGATAGCAGCCGATGCAGTCGTCCTCACTGCGGCCGAACTCGATGGCACCGAGTGCGGCAAAGTATTGCGCGTTCTGTGGGACCTTGATCAGATCTTCGGGCTTCGAACCGTCTGGAACCGCGACCTTGCGCTCCTGCCACATGCGCGGGATGTTTGCCTGCCATGCTTCGCGCATCCCGCGAATAAAACTGTTGGGGCCACCCAGGAGCAACACGTGCGGCCGTAAGGTGTGGCCTCGAGTCAGTACGCTCAGATTCTGCAGGACGATGGCTTCAAACAGCGACGCCATCAGTTCGTCCGGGGGCGTGCCGACCTTCTGCAGGCCGTTAATGTCGGTTTCCGCAAATACGCCGCACTTGCCGGCGACTTTGTGGAGCTTGATCCCTGCAGTATTTCAGTTCGGCCAGCTGCTGCGTAGGGATCTTCAGTTTGGCATTGATTTTATCGATGACCGCGCCGGTCCCTCCGGCGCACTTATCGTTCATCGAGGGGATTTTTTTCTTGCGCCCAGTCTCGTCATCATCTTTGAAGACGATGATCTTGGCGTCTTGACCGCCGAGTTCAATGACCGAGTAGACTTCGGGATGCAACTTCTCTACAGCCAAGGAAACGGCGGTAACCTCTTGCACGAATTTCGCGCCGACCTGGTCAGCAATCGCGCCACCGCCTGAGCCGGTCACGAACATGCGAGTATTGTGCCGATCGATTCCCACTTCGGCTTCCATGCGCTTGAGGAACTCGAGCGTCTTTTCGGGCTGCTTGGTTTCATGGCGCTGATAGTCTTGCCACAACACTCGATCCGTCGACGAGTCGACGACCACTGCCTTCACCGTAGTTGAACCTACGTCAAGCCCTACGAAGAACTTGGTGACGTGATCGTGCGGCTTCTGCGCTTGAGAGACTTGCTTTAGTTGCGGCCGAAGCGGAGCAATCTGAACTAGTTGCGAAGCCTTATGGTCGTGCATTGCTTCCTCTCTTTTAGAAAGTCGGCATATCCGCCTATCGGCCGGTCTTCGGTGGCAACAGGGCTATAACCATTCAAGATAGGCAACTGCTCGGCCCGCTTAGGGCTTGGGAATTTCTACGGGATATTGATTTTTAGTCGCCGGAAGCCGCCGGAATCGCGACTCCTGTTGCGCGCGCCCGCTTCCAGAACCGCGTGTCCCGGTTGATCCGATCGCTGACGTGCAGCACAAATTGCGCAGCTGTGCCCGCGACACCTTCGCGGTGAGGCACGTGATAGAAGGGCCGCTTAAGCTCGGGATGCTCGTCGATGTAGCTGCGGATTTCCTGGAGGCTCTTGCCTGTCGATTTGAGACATTGCTCGAATTCAGCTTTGGCTTTGACCTTAGCTTCGCCGAGGGCCATTTGCACGCGGCTGTGTGCGTTGACTTCGCCTTCGCCCGAAGTCTCGATGGGCAAGAAGATCATGTCTTTGAATTTGTTGATTACCGCCGACTGCACTCCGTCAGACTGCGACGACGGCATGCACCCGAAGGGTTTCAGCGCCAGCACCATGTGGCAGAGCTTGTGAACGGTGTAATACACATTTTTGCCGACTTCGAGATGGCCCTCTCCGCCACGAGCAAACTGGTTATAGAAAGGATGCGCCATGTCGGCCAGTTCCGTCTGTGGCACGAGTTGGTGACTAATTCCACCAAGCTGCTTAATGGTGCGATGGTAGAAGAAATTCCACATACGCTGCCCGGCACCGATACCCCATAGCTTCTTGCGCAATCCAATGTAGTTGCCGAAATGTTTCTTCGCCTCGTACCACTTCGGGTTGGCATGCGGACGATTTACCGGCCATTTTGCTATGGCGTGAGCCTTCGCCTGGTACATCAAGTAAGCGACCCATGTAGCAATCGGCTCCACCAGAACTTGCGCACCTTCGCGTTCCAGGAAATCAAACATGTGGAAGTTTCCGTCGCCCTCGGTCAGCTGCGCCCAAAATTCGCCGGTAATTTTGACCACCGGCTTTACACGCGTGCGATCGACTTCAATCGAATTCAATTTGTCACGGGCGGTCTCCAACGCATGCAAGTAATCCTTGCCCCACATGTGCTCATGCCATTTGCCAAACACGTTGACGGTGTTTCGCAGGATCTTATTGTTCTTGAACTTAGGCTTAGCCCAGTCCGGTGCTAGTTGTTCGATCTCGAAAGCCCGGCGGTTCTTCAAGTCCTCGCATAATCCATCCACGGTCTCGCGAAAGACGCTGATCCGTCTCGCCTTTCTTCGCCTCAAAGGGGCGGATTTGGTACACGAGATCGTTGATCACGTCGCCCAAGTGCATGGCGTTCAGCATTCCGAAGCCAAAATCAACGGTGAACTTCAACCCAGGCTCTCCGGACTCGGCCTTAATTCCGTCGCTGTCTTTGAATAACAGCACGCGGAAGCCGTCGAAACCGGCATTCTTCAGCGCGAAGCGATATTCCGCCTCATACATGCCGAATCGGCAGGGCCCGCAGGAACCCGCTGTGAAGAACACGTAGTTATCCAGAATGTGCTGGCGTGGGAGACCCTGTTTTTCCAAAAACTGGAGATACTGCACCAGGTTTCCGACCGTGAAGTAGGTCGGATTGCACTGACCGTTATTGCCGAACTCCTTTCCCGTCTGGAAGCCGGCGACATCCGGGACAGGAAGCTTTTCACAGTTATACCCACACCCCTGAAATACCGCGCGAATCAAATCTTCGTGTTTCCACGTGAAGCCCCCAAACAGAATCGTGACACGGCTGCGCTCGTCTGCCGTAAAGGCTCGCTCGACTGGCCGGTGAAAATGCTTCGCCTGGTCCAAGCCCGCGATTTTCCGCAGACGCGCGCGTTCCGCCTCTAAGCGTTCCCTGATTTCCGATTCAGTCGCAATCTGGACGAAATTCGACGGCATAAAGTCCTCCGGTGTGCTGAATTCTTGTAGTTGAAAGTGAATTTTGCAGCGGTGTTGGAACTGGTGGAAGAAAGGAAGACTGGGAACCCGGTGACTTTTTTACACAGCAAGGCGCGGCGGAAAGCGGAACATGAGTCCGCTCGACTGCTTCGGGTCTACGAACAGACGCCATCCGAACCCCGGGACACCGAGCTGGGAGATCGAACTATGCTACGAAACTTTGATGCACCTCGAAGCCAAACGGGATACATGAAAAATCTAGCGCGCCCTACAGTCCGACAGCTTGACCAAGTCCTAACCAAGTCCTAGAACCCAGCAATGGCACGGGGCGGAAGCAACTTACCTACCGCTCCCAGTGTCGCGGCGGAACCACCATCAGTCTGTGCCCAAAATTTTCCGAGCGTGAAAAGTACGTATCGGAGGAAGGCTGCAGCAACATCGAATTAAGCGACCGACATCGAAGTGGGAGGTGAAAGCAAGAGATGTCCGTAGGTTCTGTGAAAAAAAGCTTGATTCGTGGCCTCGGAAGACTGGTTTGGCTGAGCCTCCCAGTGCTGCTTTGCAGTTTTTCCGCATGGTCTCAACAGCCTCCGATAAACAAAACAGCGAATAATGCACCAGCTGACTCGCAGGCGACACAGGCTTCCGGTGGGCTGCAACACGCTGAGCACCAGGCGGGAAGCATCAGCGGCAAGGTTGTTGATCAATCCGGCGCCAACATTGCCGGGGCCGTAGTGAAACTTACGCGTGAAGGCCAATCTTCGGACCTGGAGGCAACGTCGAATGAAGACGGGCTATTCGCGTTTACCAATATCGCCCCGGGCCCCTTCCAGCTGACAATTTCATCGCCAGGCCTCGCGTCGCAGGACTTCTCCGGGACTCTTCAATCTGGCGAAGCCTACGTCACTCCGCTGATTATGTTGATCATCACCACCCAAGTAACAGAGGTGCACGTCGGACTCCCGCCGGAGGAACTGGCGGACGTGCAGATCAAGGAACAAGAAAAGCAGCGGGTGTTGGGGGTGATCCCGAACTTTTATGTCAGCTACGACGCGAATCCCGCTCCTATCACGGCGAAACACAAGTTTGAGCTCGCGTGGAAATCGGCTAGCGATCCGTTCACGCTTGTCGGAGTTGGGGTCCTGGCGGGGATTGGCCAGGCCGGAGATCGTTGGGGCGGGTACGGACAGGGAGCGCAAGGATATGCGAAGCGCTACGGCGCGAGTTACGCCAATGTATTTGCCGCAACGTTTATCGGAGGCGCGATAATGCCTTCGGTTCTCAAGCAGGATCCACGCTACTTCTACAAAGGAAGCGGCAGCAAGCGATCTAGATTTCTCTACGCCGCGGCGAGCTCGTTTATATGCAAAGGGGATAATGGGCACTGGCAGCCGAACTATTCGAATGTCATCGGAAGTTTTGCTGGCGCCGGACTGCAAGCTCTCTACCTTCCCGCGAATGATCGCCGCGGATCCGGGTTCGTGGTCTCTTCGGCGCTAATCCGACTTGGTGAGACGTCTCTCGCCGGTGTCCTTCAAGAGTTTGTTTTCCCGAAGTTGACACATGGCTCTAGGCGCTCGGCATCGGCATCGCAGCCCTAACTACCTAAGACCGGGGCGGTTGTCGGCTGCCATGTGTTGATTGATGTCTTAACGACGCCGGCCGTTGGAAGCGCTTTTTTCCTTTGTTCATCGCTGAATTCAAACGCATCTCTTTGTGCGCGCTTCCCCGGAGCTGAAGCCCATTGATAGCGCTTTATGTCGGACCAAAGCTCCGAACCCTGAAACTGTTAAACTTGCGAGCATGGCCTGGGCCATGCTCGCTGCTAGCCCCGCCGCGGCCCATGCCGGTCTACAAAACGTCGACCGCTTCACCTTTCCAGTGGCGCCATTCCGCGGTGCCTAGTGACTTTGGTAACTCCTTATTAACGCTCCACTTAAGTAGCATGCTCCAATATAGGTAACAATGTGTATTCTCTTCCGGTTGGCGCTGGGGTATGTAAGGTGTAGTGGCAAGACATGAATTTGCGTATTCTCATCGTTGATGATTCAGAGACCACTCGGCGCATTCTACGCGCCATAGTGCGGTCGCGTGCGTGGACAGTGTGCGGGGAAGCCGAGAGCGGACGGTCAGGGATCAAGCAATTTCAAGAATTGAGGCCTGACCTCGTGCTGATCGATTTGGCCATGCCTGATATCAACGGAATCGAAGCCGCGAAGCGGATGTCCACCCTTAACCCGCGAGTGCCGCTTATTCTGTTTACGATTTTGGATTTAGAAGGACTGGAAAAGGCAGCTCGCGAGGCGGGTATAAGTGCGATTGTTTCGAAGGCCCAGGCCTGGGATCTCATAAAGAGCATCGAGAGCGTGGTCAACGGACAGAGGTTGAACTAACAGAACGGGTGAACTTCTCAGGGTCAGATGCGTCGCGCGGCACGAAACGCTGGCGCTCGCTTACCCTTATCGGCTGGAAATATGCGCGGGCTGGGATGATGCCACCGCGGAGCTTATGGGAATCATCACCTCTACGAGTGTGCCAGGATTCGAGTTTCGCAGTCTCACCTCTCCGCCAAATTCCTTGACCCTTTGGCGCATGCCTCCGATGCCGATGCCAATGCTGCCCGGCCGAAACTCGATAATGTGTTCGGCAACTCCCTTGCCATCATCCTGGACAGTAACCACGATCTGATTGTCTGATTTCAGCAGACCGACCCTCGCGTTGCGTGCACCCGAATGGCGAAAGACGTTGGTGAGCGCCTCCTGAACAATACGGAAGATGGCGGTTTCTAGCTCGGGTTTGAAGCGAGGAAAATGCTGCGAAGGTACCTCAATAGAAGTCTCGATGCCGCTGCGCTTTGTAAATCCGTCCAAGTACTGTTCTAGGGCAGAAGACAAGCCAACTTCGTCCAACAATGGAGGATGCAACAGATGCGACATGCTACGAACCTGCTTAATGGCTCGATCGATCGTGGAACAACTGTCGGTGACAGCCCTTTCCTTCCATTCGGCGGACAGGTCGGGCCTGAGAATTCCGTCCATCATCATTTTGGCGGCGCTCAGTTCTTGTCCGAGGCCATCGTGAAGCTCGCGCGCAATCCGGCGGCGCTCTTCATCCTGCGTGGCCATCAAGCTGCTTGAGAGGCGGCGCAGCTCATGATTCAGCATTTCCAGCTGTCGGGTCTTGCGGTGGAGTTCTGAGAAAACACTAACCTTTGCTCGCAGCAACTCGGGAATAATGGGGACGGAAATGTAGTCTACGGCCCCGTGTCGATATCCCTGGAGGCGATCCAAATCGGTGAGGTGCACGGCGGAAATGAAGATGATGGCGGTCTGTTGAAAGCGAGGGTGCTGACGGATAAGAGCCGCCAATTCAAAGCCATCGAGTTCGGGCATGCTGACATCCATCAGAACAACAGCGATATCGGTCTTCAACAACCATTCCAGGGCTTCCTTCCCCGAATTGGCCTTGATCAGGTTCTCGCCCAGTTCCCCCAAGATGACTTCATAGCTAAGCAGCTTGCCCGGCTGGTCATCCACCATGAGGATGTTCACTTTATCATTTACGCCCATCGTTTTTCTCACCTCACACGACTGTGGTTCTCTTGCGCGCGGCCGAAAATTGGTCCTTCGCAGGGAAAGACAAACACTACCGGTGCAGCCACATACGCAGCGCTGACAGAAGTTGCTCTGTATTTACGGGCTTGGCGAGATACTCTGAAGCGCCAGCCTCGAGGCATTTTTCCCGATCTCCCTTCATGGCTTTGGCGGTTAAGGCGATAATCGGCAGCCTCCGGAATGAAGGGTTCTGCCGCACGACCTGCATGGTCTCGTAGCCATCCATTTCCGGCATCATGATGTCCATCAGGACGATCGCGATGCTGGGCGTTGATTCAAGCATGGTGATCGCTTCGCGGCCGGTTCCGGCGGTAACCACAACCATGCCCCGGCGTTCCAGAACGCTGCTCAAAGCGAAGATGTTCCGCACATCATCGTCGACGACCAGCACTTTCTTGCCGACCAGCGCATCGTCTGAACGATGAAGCCGTTCGAGCATCCTCTGTTTTTCGGGAGGAAGGTGGGCGACGACGCGATGCAGGAATAGCGCGGTTTCATCAAGAAGGCGCTCGGGCGATTCGACACCCTTAACCACGACGCTGCGAGCCAACGTGTGGAGGCGGGCGTCCTCCTCCGAAGACAAATCCTTTCCGGTGAATACGACTACGGGCAAGTCGTTGAGTGATGGCGTGTCGCGGACGCGTTCTAGTACTTCAAAACCCGACATATCCGGGAGTCGCAGGTCGAGAACCATGCAATCGAACGGCTGCTCGGTAATCGCGGCGAGCGCCTCAGTGCCACTCGCGGCGACGGAAACTTGAATGTCGTCGTAGCCGAGCAATTCGCGAATGCTGAGTTGCTCGGCAGGGTTGTCTTCGACGATTAACAACCGCTTGAGACGCGGGGCCGAGTATTCCTTGATGCGGGCGAACGCTGTCTCAAGCCCCTCGGGAGTAGTCGGCTTGGTCACAAACGCGAATGCGCCACGCGACAACCCATGGCGGCGGTCCTCGTCCATGGTCAGCATTTGGACCGGGATATGCCGAGTATTGGGATCTTGTTTCAAGTGATTGAGCACCGTCCAGCCGACCATGTCCGGCAGGAAAACATCCAGTGAAATGGCGCTGGGGTGGAATTCGCGTGCCAATGCGAGCGCTTCGCTGCCTCGCCCTGCTACCAGCACTTTAAATCCCTTGTCACGCGACAAATCGCATAAAACCCGGGCGTAGTGCGGATCATCTTCGACGATTAACAGGATGGCATCGTCTGGTTGCAGGTTGTTGCGGTCGTCCGGGACTTGCTCTGCTACCTGCTCCGCCACACTCGCAACAGTTAGGTGAAGAGGCTTGGCTGGCGACGAAGTTTGTCGCTCCAACATGCTGGTGCCGGTAGACGGCCCGACATACGTCTGAGGCAAAAAGAGCGTGAATGTGCTTCCGACCCGTACCGCGCTACGCAGCTGAATCTCGCCTCCCAACAAACTGGCTAGTTCGCGGCTAATCGCCAGTCCAAGGCCGGTGCCCCCGTATTTGCGGCTCGTGCCGGCGTCCGCTTGCTGGAAAGCTTCGAAAATAATTCTCTGTTTCTCGGGCGGAATACCGATGCCGGTGTCCGCGACTTCAAAGGCAACTACCGACGCTGTCCTTCCGAGCACCGGGTGTTCGGCGGTCCAACCACCTGCGGCAACGGATACCGTCAGACGCACGCCACCGTGTTCGGTGAACTTGAATGCGTTGGAGAGCAAGTTCTTGAGGACTTGTTGCAGGCGCTTCGAGTCGGTAACCATGCTGCGCGTCAGAGCAGGATCGGTATGTATTTCGAACGTAAGACGGCGGTGCTCCGCTTCGTGGCGGAACGGGCGACCGATCATTTCAAGCAGACTCGCGAAAAAGACTTCTTCCGCTTCGACCGAAACCGTGCCGGACTCGATCTTCGACAGGTCAAGGATGTCGCTGATGAGGTTGAGGAGGTCCGTTCCCGCGCCATGAATGGTGCGGGCGAACTCAACCTGTTTGGGTGTGAGATTGCCGTCTGGGTTGTCAGTCAACTGCTGGCCCAAGACCAAGATGCTGTTGAGCGGGGTGCGCAATTCGTGGGACATGTTCGCCAGGAATTCGGACTTGTACTTGGAAGTGAGGGCCAATTCCGTGGCCTTCTCTTCGACCGCCCGGCGTGCTTGCTCGATTTCTTGGTTCTTGCGTTCCACTTCCACGTTTTGCTCAGCGAGCTGCTGAGCTTTTTGGGCGAGCTGCTCGTTGGTTTGCTGTAGTTCGGTTTGCTGGGTTTGCAGCTCGATCGCCAATTGCTGCGATTGCTTCAGCAATCCTTCCGTTTGCATGGTTGCTTCGATGCTATTGAGGACGATACCGATACTGGAAGTCAATTGTTCCAGGAACGATAGATGCGAAGCGGTGAAGACGCTCAGCGAGGCAAGCTCGATTACGGCCTTAACGCGGTCTTCGAACAGAATCGGGAGAACAATAACGTTTCGCGGCACAGCCTGGAACAGGCCGGACCGGATCGGCGTTGTATCGGACGGTAGATCAGAAATCAGCATGCGCCTCTTCTCTGCGGCGCACTGACCCGCGAGACCTTCGCCGATACCCAAGCGGTGAGGATGCCCGTTCTTGCCCCCCGTCTGCAAATGCCGAGAGCAACACCATGTCGGACGAATCTTCCGCTTCCATCTGATAAATCACACCTTGCTGGGCATTGACCAGCGGAGCCAACTCCGACAGGAGCATTCGTCCGACCGTAGTCAGGTCGCGTTGCCCCTGCAACATACCGGTGAAGCGCGCAAGATTCGTCTTGAGCCAGTCTTGCTCGTTGTTGCGATCGGTTGTGAGACGCAGGTTGTTGATCATCGTGTTGATGTAGTCTTTTAGCTCGGCGACCTCGCCGCTGGCTTCGACCTGAACGGAACGCGTGAGATCGCCCTTGGTAACGGCAGTCGTGACCTCCGCGATGGCTCGGACTTGGTTGGTCAAGTTGTCAGCGAGAAGATTGACGTTACCAGTGAGGTCTTTCCAAGTGCCGGCAGCGCCGGGAACGTTCGCTTGACCGCCAAGCCGCCCCTCGACGCCTACTTCACGCGCGACAGTGGTCACCTGATCGGCGAAGGTCGCTAGCGTATCCGTCATGTTGTTGATGGTTTCAGCGAGCGCCGCGACTTCGCCTTTCGCGTTCACCGTCAGCTTTTGCGTCAGTTCGCCGTTGGCGACCGCGGTGACGACCTTCACAATGCCGCGCACCTGCTCGGTAAGGTTGGCAGCCATCACGTTCACATTGTCAGTCAAGTCTTTCCATGTGCCTGCTACACCTGGGACTTTCGCTTGGCCACCAAGTTTGCCGTCTGTGCCGACTTCGCGCGCCACGCGCGTTACTTCGGCAGCGAACGCGTTGAGCTGGTCGACCATGGTGTTGATGGTGTTCTTGAGCTCCAGAATTTCGCCCTTCACGTCGACGGTGATCTTGCGCGACAGATCGCCGCGAGCTACGGCGGTCGTGACCTCAGCGATGTTTCGCACCTGGCCCGTGAGGTTACCGGCCATCGCGTTGACGGAGTCCGTTAGATCCTTCCAGGTACCCGCGACACCGGGCACGTTGGCTTGTCCGCCGAGTCGGCCTTCGCTCCCGACCTCGCGGGCTACGCGCGTGACTTCAGCGGCAAACGATCGCAGCTGCTCGACCATCGTGTTAAGAGTTTCTTTGAGCTGCAAAATTTCTCCGCGCACGTCCACGGTGATCTTGCGAGAGAGGTCTCCGCTGGCGATGGCCGTCGCCACCTCAGCGATATTGCGTACCTGACCAGTGAGATTGCTCGCCATGAAATTCACGTTGTCGGTGAGGTCTTTCCACGTGCCGCCTACACCAGGAACTTCGGCTTGGCCGCCCAGCTTGCCTTCGGTGCCGACTTCGCGCGCCACGCGCGTCACTTCACCCGCAAAGGCGTTGAGTTGGTCAACCATGGTGTTGATGGTGTTCTTGAGCTCCAGAATTTCGCCCTTCACGTCGACGGTGATTTTGCGCGACAGATCGCCGCGAGCTACGGCGGTCGTGACCTCAGCGATGTTTCGCACCTGCCCCGTGAGGTTGCCGGCCATGGAGTTCACAGAGTCCGTTAGATCTTTCCACGTGCCGGCCACGCCGGGCACGTTGGCTTGACCCCCAAGTCTGCCTTCGCTGCCGACTTCGCGTGCGACGCGGGTTACTTCGCCAGCGAACGCGTTGAGCTGATCAACGGTGGTGTTGATGGTTTCCTTCAGGAGCAGGATTTCGCCGCTGACATTGACCGTGATTTTCTTTGAGAGGTCGCCGCTAGCGATCGCCGTCGAAACTTCAGCGATGTTGCGGACTTGGCCCGTAAGGTTGCTGGCCATCGAGTTGACGGAATCGGTGAGGTCCTTCCAGGTGCCCGCAACGCCCGGAACCTGTGCCTGCCCTCCCAACTTGCCATCAGTTCCAACTTCGCGCGCAACGCGGGTCACTTCCGACGCGAATGACCGCAACTGGTCCACCATGGTATTGAGGGTGTCCTTCAGCTCCAGGATTTCTCCCTTTACGTCTACGGTGATCTTGCGGGACAAGTCGCCGCGCGCCACGGCTGTGGCGACCTCGGCAATGTTACGCACCTGCCCGGTCAGGTTGCTGGCCATGAAGTTCACGTTGTCGGTGAGATCTTTCCACGTTCCGGCGCCCGGAACCTGCGCCTGGCCGCCCAGTTTGCCTTCCGTGCCGACTTCGCGCGCGACGCGGGTTACCTCGCCCGCAAAAGCGTTCAGTTGATCCACCATCGTATTGATCGTGTTTTTCAGTTCGAGGATTTCGCCTTTTACGTCCACCGTGATTTTGCGAGACAAGTCGCCGCGCGCGACGGCAGTAGTCACTTCAGCGATGTTGCGGACCTGGCCCGTAAGGTTCCCCGCCATTGAGTTGACCGAGTCCGTTAGGTCTTTCCAAGTGCCTGCCACGCCGGGCACATTCGCTTGGCCGCCAAGCCTGCCTTCGCTGCCGACTTCGCGCGCGACGCGGGTCACTTCACCAGCGAAACGATTCAGCTGGTCCACCATCGTGTTGAGCGTCTCTTTGAGCTGCAGGATTTCGCCGCGCACATCCACGGTGATCTTGCGGGAAAGGTCGCCGCTGGCGATCGCCGTCGCGACTTCAGCAATGTTGCGGACTTGGCCGGTCAGGTTGCTGGCCATAAAGTTCACGTTGTCGGTGAGATCTTTCCACGTGCCGCCAACGCCCGGTACTTGAGCCTGGCCGCCGAGCTTGCCTTCCGTACCAACCTCGCGCGCCACGCGGGTGACTTCGCCCGCGAACGCATTCAGCTGGTCCACCATCGTATTGATGGTGTCTTTTAGCTCCAGGATTTCGCCTTTCACGTCCACAGTAATTTTTCGAGACAAGTCGCCGCGCGCGACCGCGGTGGTAACTTCAGCGATGTTCCGCACCTGAGCGGTGAGGTTTCCGGCCATCGCGTTGACCGAGTCGGTAAGGTCTTTCCAAGTTCCAGCCACGCCGGGAACGACAGCCTGACCCCCAAGTTTGCCGTCCGTGCCCACTTCTCGGGCTACGCGAGTGACCTCGGAAGCGAACGATCGCAACTGGTCAACCATCGTATTGATGGCTTCTTTGAGCTGCAGAATTTCCCCGCGTACATCGACCGTGATTTTGCGGGAAAGGTCACCGCTGGCGACCGCGGTTGCTACCTCGGCGATATTCCGCACCTGGCCCGTCAGATTGCTAGCCATGGAGTTAACCGAATCGGTGAGGTCCTTCCAGGTGCCCGCGACTCCGGGAACTTGAGCCTGGCCCCCCAGCTTGCCGTCCGTACCGACTTCGCGAGCTACGCGCGTGACCTCCGAAGTAAAAACGCCGAGCTGCTGAATCATTGTATTGACGATGGTGGCTGATCGTAGGAATTCACCCTCCAAAGGGCGCCCGTCGACGTCCAGCCGCACCGTTTGTGTCAAATTGCCTTGGGCTACCCCGGCAATGGCACGGGTGACTTCGGTCGTCGGACGGAGCAAGTCCTCGGTGAGGTTGTTCACGGAGCCCTCCATCTCTCCCCACGCACCTTTCGACCGGTGAAAGCGCGCGCGTTCTCGCGTTCGGCCTTCTTTCCCGACAACTTGCCCCAGTCGCTTCAGTTCCTGGGCCATTTGTTGGTTGGTAGAAACGATGTCGTTGAAGGTGTCGGCGAGCTTTCCTGCCAGACCGGTCCACGATCCGGGAAGGCGGACAGAAAAATCGCCGTCGCGCATGGTTTGCAACCCCGCCAGGATGACACCCAAGTCAGGCTGCGAAACCTCGGCAACGACAGTGGACAGGCCGCCGCCGCCGTCCGAGCCGGCCCTGAGTGGCGTGTTTTCAATGCTGGCCGATGTGTTGTGAATATTTCTCTTCATGCGCATCTCCAAACCGAATAACGGGTTAATTGTCGGCCGAATCTAGTTTTCGAGCACGGCGACCTAAGCTGACACTGCTCTTTCTCGCCAAGCAGCTACGTGTCAAATAGTGGCTCGCGACCCTAAAAGAAAAGCTCCAATGAGATGAGATACCACGGGAGGAGCGGCTTAGGCCCTACAGTGTTTCATGTATGGACGTCTGGCAGTAAAGGTTCAAACCGGCTGGATCAAATCGGCCCGGCTCACAAGCCGGGAAAGCAGAATCGAAGATCCAGTGGGGCCTAGCCTTCAGGCAAACAACCCGATGTTGTAGCGAAGCCGACGACTGGCCATCATCAGGTATCAGATGCGCGCGAGTTCCGTTTCAAAAGCGAAGTCTTGGGCCGAGCTTGGAAATGACGTGTGCAACCATTAAGCAAACAAGGAGGCTCGAAGGTTCGCGTGTGATGTAGAAGCTGATCGTACGAGAAGTCTGCAAGTCTCGATGCTAGAGGCAGTTAGGGGATCTGGCGGAAAGGGGGAATTGTCTATAGCCTTGCCGTCCGCATTTCTCTTAGGTTTCAAGAGCGCGTCGGTCGAATCACGCACAGGCTTTAGAATTTGTAACCAGCCCATAGCGCCCAGTAGTTGAGGTTGCGGCCTGGCTGACTCTCTTTGACAAACTTGCCCGCGTAAAAAATTCTGTGGTCGGCTTGAAACCACAGGTGACGATTCGCATGCCAGCGCACCTCCATGCCCGGACGATGCCCGACGAAACGTGCGCCGCACTTTCCTGATGGAATAATTATAAATCCAGAAATAGGTTCGGCCAGCGCAGAAGCGCATGCTGGAGACCGATGGGAATATGAGTGCTGTTCCTGAGGGAATTACGCACTTTCGACTCAGTCCTGCGAATGGTCTGGTGGTGGCGCAATACCGAGGCGCTTCATCTTGTAAAACAGGGTGGTGCGCTTCAAGCCAAGTCTTGCAGCTGCCCCTCGCGGACCTCCGAGCTTCCAATTAGCGCGTTGGCAAGCAGCCAGAATTTCTCTACGTACCTTGTCTTCGAGGGTAGGATTTGAAATATCGGGTTCCGAATGCTCGTAGCTTTCGAGAGGCGCTGGTTCAAAGACTCCATCATTGGAGAGAACTACGCCCCGCGCGATGTAGTTTTGGAGCTCTCGAATGTTGCCGGGCCAGTGATGGCGCACCAGGGAGCGCATGGTTTCCTGAGGAATCGATTCGATCGATTTGTCCATCGAATCAGCGAACTGTTGAACGAAATATTCCACGAGCTCGGGAATGTCGGCTTTCCTTTCGCGCAGCGGCGGCAAATAAATCGGGAAGACATTCAACCGGTAGTACAAATCTTCGCGGAATTCACGATCCTGAGCCATTCGCTTCAAGTCTTGGTTGGTCGCAGCAACAACGCGAACATCGACTCGCGTTGTGCGCGTGCTGCCAACTGCCTCAAACTCCCGCTCCTGCAAGACGCGGAGCAGCTTGGGCTGAAGCTCTAATGGCATGTCTCCAATTTCATCGAGGAACAGAGTCCCGCGATCGGCCAACGCGAAGCGGCCGACATGAGAGTTGAAGGCGCCCGTAAAGGCTCCGCGTTCGTGCCCGAAGAGCTCGCTTTCAAGAAGGCCGGCGGGGATTGCCGCGCAATTCACCTTCACCAGGCTTCGGTTCCGGCGGGGGCTGAACTCGTGAATCGCGCGAGCGATGACTTCCTTTCCGGTGCCAGTTTCGCCGGCAATCAGAACTGTCATATTCGTGGGCGCAACCGCTTCGACCAGAGAGAGGATGCCACGGAGACTCCCACGTCGGCCCACGATCGTCTCCACAAAAGGAAGTTCCTCGCGGTCGTCCTTACGAGAGCGTAGCTCGTCACTACGATACGCAATGCCGTTCATTGACATTTTTCCTGCATTTTCGTTAATTTGCATCACGGAATTAAAAGCTGAGCTCAAGTTTTGCTCCTACGTTATTTCCAACACCTGCGGCGTGGGTTGACCTGAGTACCTGCCCGCAAAAATGCTTGGATCCGGAGTTCGTCCTTCCGGGTCTCGTAAAAAAGCCAAAGCCCTATCGGCTGGGTTCCGATCGATTACCACCACATCGCCTTGATGGACTTGCGCCGTGGCCAGCAATCTGGCAATTGGGTGGACCACGTAACGCTCAATGGCTCGCTTCAGGTGGCGCGCTCCGTAGCGTTGGTCGGTACCTTCTTGCAGGAGGAACGCGCGCCCTTGTTTGGTGATTCGAAATAGGAACGGTCGCGTAGCTGTGTCCAACACGCGCCTCTGCACACTGCTCAACTCGATCTCCAGCACTTCGTCCAGGTCCTCGCGCTTCAGAGGATGGAACACTACAACTTTGTCCAAGCGATTCATGAATTCAGGTGAGAACTTGCGCCTAGCAGCCTCGAGAGCCGTCCTCTCCACCTTTTCGTGCAATCCAGTTGTCGGCTTGTCGTGCGGCTGGATGAATCCCATCCCGCCTTGCACCAGATCGGCAATCTGTCCACTGCCGAGGTTCGAGGTCAGAAAAATCATTGTTTGCGACAAGTCCACTCGCCGGTTGTCGCCCAGTGTCAGCGTCGCTTTGTCCAGCATCCCCAACAACAACTGCCATAATGCGTCACTCGCCTTTTCAATCTCGTCGAACAGCAGAAAACTCAGTTTCATGTGATCGCGGTGGCTTGCGGCCAACGCTTCTTGCGTTATGAGTGGGTGTGTTTCGCGGTGCCCCAGATATCCCGGCGGCGAACCAATCAATTTAGCGATTTCGTGAGAGTGTTGGAATTCCGCGCAGTCCACCTTCACAACTGCTCGGCTGTCTCCAAACAGAATCTCGGCCGCCGCTTCGACGATACGCGTCTTCCCAGAGCCTGTCGGCCCTAAAAACAGCAGGTTTCCGATCGGCCGGGAAGGTGACTGCAACCCAGCGCAAAACATTTGGTACAGGTCGACCAGGGCCTGCACGGCCTGATCTTGCCCCACGACTTTTTCCCGCAGTGCACGCTCAAACTCGCAAGCTGTTGAACTCCGTTTCTCCGTGTCCAAAACTCCGGCGAGTCCGTGATCGGCAAGTTTCCCCCGGCATGCACCGACTTCTGTCATATGGACCGATTGTATTGCTGTAACCATAACTGCTCCTTCGACTTCAAACGCTCAAATCAAACGGGACCCGTTCACTACCTATGTCTCCAGACTCTTACCAGATTTTCTTTCCAGCCGCTCTCTCCTGATCCACTCTCGGATGTAAAGGCCGCAGTTCCTCAGCTTGATCGAGTCGGCTTCCCACTTCTCCAGAAACTTAACGGCCTCGCCGTCCACCGACCTCAAATCTGCACAGTCCAAGACAATTCGTTTGCCTTTTCTTTCTGCCGCAATGAGTGCTTCCATCTCCGCCACGTTTTCCGCGGTCAGTTGACCGCTCACCTTAAAGACCACTTCTCCGTTTGCCGTTCTGGTGATCCTCAGCATCTGTTCCTCGTCGACATCGCATCCAGGTAGAACGCAATCGACGTTCCAATCGTAAGTGGTTGAAAAGAGAGACCCTTCGTACCTGGATCAACGCCGAACTTTCGACAATTGGCGAGCGCCTAGACAAAACGTAGCGTAATTTCAAAGTCGGACTTCGAGAAAGGAGGGACTATCCACGCGCTCCACAATGAATCGAATGGTCGTAGGGCTGGGTGATGGGCCTTAAAGTACGGCATGTTGGTGAGGCGGCCGGCCATGTCCCGACTGCAGAGAGTTCGGTCAACCGATCTTATGGATGCGCCGATGTGTGGGTGTATCATGCCCGCCATGGCCTCCTCAGGACAGGGATCCGAGCGTTTGAATGCCCAACTCCTGGTCGACTCGATTCCTGCGCTGATTCACACCGCCAGGCCCGACGGCTACCTCGATTACTTCAATAAGCCTTGGCTGGAATACCTGGGCGTCACTTTGGACAAAGTGGCCGGCTGGAATTGGACAGCTTTCGTTCACCCTGAGGACGTTGAGGGGATTGTGGCCAAGTGGCGAGCCTGCCTCGCGACTGGAGAAGTCTTCGAATACGAAACTCGCGTCCGCAGCGCGAATGGAGAATACCGCTGGATGTTCCACCGGAAAGTCCCACTTCGCGATGCGAGCGGCAACATCGTCAAATGGTATGGATCGAGCCTCGATATTGAGGAGCGCAAGACGGCGGAAGAGAAGCTGCGGTGCAGTGAACGCGACCTGCACTCGATCATCAAGACGATCCCAACGATGGTATGGTCGGCTGCTCCGGGCGGCTCTGTCGACTACTTCAACCCGCGCTGGCTCGACTATACGGGCCTCTCTCCGGATCAGTCGCGGGATTGGAGATGGACTGCAGCAATTCACCCTGACGACTTGAGCCAGCTCACAGATGCCTGGCAAGCAATTCTCGTTAGTGGAGAACTAGGAGAGGTTGAAGCACGCCTTCGTCGTTTTGACGGCGCATATCGCTGCTTCCTGTTTCGAGCCAGCCCATTGCGAGACGAATCCGGGAAAATCGTCAAATGGTACGGAACCAATGTAGATATCGAGGATCGCAAGCGGGCGGAAGAAGAATTGCGAAGGAGCGAGTTCTATCTTTCAGAAGGGCAGCGTCTCGCCCACATGGGAAGCTGGGCCTTAGGTCCTGACGGATTCGACTACTGGTCGCCTGAATTATTTCAAATGTACGGCCTCGCGACGGGCAAGGCGCCTAGTGTTCAGGAATACCTCGATCGTGTCCACCCACAGGATCGCGATTCCATGGCAGACCTGATCAAGGGAATCTTGGCGAAAGCTTCGCCCTTCGATGCCACAAAGCGCATCGTGCGTCCCGATGGTGAGGTCCGGTACATTCGCTGTGTTGGTGCTCCTGCTGTCGAAAACCAGAGCCTGAAAAAGTACGTTGGCAGCGCCATAGACGTTACGGAGCACGAGCTCCTTACGCAGGACCTCCGGCGACGTGAAGCGTACTTGGCCGAGGCCCAAAGACTCAGTCACACAGGTAGTTGGGCCTGGAATGTGCGGACCGACGCGCTGTTCTGGTCGGAAGAGATTTTTCGGATTTACGGCTATAGCCCTCAAGAAACAGGTCCCACTTGGGAGCAGCTCCTGCAAAGGGTTCATCCAAAGGATCGGCCACAGATCGAGCAGCGAGCGAGAATGGAGGCAACCGGGAACGAGTGGATCGATTCCTACGGTGATTTCCGAATCGTTCTTCCAGACGGAACCATAAAGTACCTCCATTCCGTTGCTCATCCTGTTACGCAGTCGGGTGAAGTCACGGAAGTCATCGGCACCGTCATGGACGTTACGAAGCAAGAGCTCCTGACTCAGGAACTGCGGCGCCGCGAAGCCTACCTGGCTGAAGCCCAAAAACTCAGTCACACAGGCAGCTTCGGATGGAAACCTGACACTGGCGAGATCGTCTGGTCAGATGAAACCTACCGTATCTTCGAGTACGACCGCTCTGTCAAGCCAACAATAGATTCACTGGTGCAGCGCGTCCATCCCGACGACCGTGCCGACGTCAAGGAAGTCACTAATCGCGCCTTTGCGGGAGCGACCGATTTCGAGCATGCCTACCGCTTGCTACTGCCTGACGGGCGACTCAAGTACGTCCACGCCATAGCTCACGTTTTACAGGATGCATCTGGCAATCGCGAGTTTGTCGGCGCGGTAACCGACGTCACCGAGCGAAAGACGGCCGAGGAAGCCCTCCGGAGCAGTGAAGCGTACTTGGCGGAAGCACAGAGACTGAGCCAGACAGGCAGTTGGGCATGGAGTCCAGACCAGGATATCAGGTACTGGTCGGAGGAATGCTACCGCGTTCTGGGTTTTGATCCACGGGATGGTGTGCCCCAAATGGAACAACTCATCCAGCGGATTCATCCCGACGATCAATCGGTGTTCCGGGAATCTGCCAAGAGGGCCAAGCATGACAAGTTACGCGAAGAAATCGATTATCGCATTGTGCATCCGGGTGGCGCCGTCAGGAACATTCACAGCATTGGTCATCCTGTTTTCAGCCCGCGCGGCGATCTCATCGAGTACATCGGTACTAATATCGACGTCACGGAGCGCATGGCTGCTGAAGACAAGATCCGCGAGCAGGAATCGGAGCTCCGTCAGATAGTCGACCTCGTTCCTCAACTTGTTTCTGTATTCGGACCGGATGGCGAACGTCTCTATGCCAACCGGATTGGGCTCGATTACATCGGCCTTAGTCTTGAAGAGTGGCGGCAATCACCCGGGAGTGGTCTTTCGTTCCCATCGTTTTTTCATCCTGATGACCGGGAACGTGCGGCGCGTACTTATTCCGATAATGTTCGCTCCGGTGGCTCCGCTTTCGAGTTGGAGTTTCGACTACGCAAACATGATGGGACTTATCGCTGGTTCTTGGTTCGTTTTAACCCATTGCGCGACGACCAGGGACAGATCACGCGTTGGTATGCTGCCTTGACGGACATCGAAGACCGAAAGCAGAAAGAGGACAGTCTTCGCCGCGAAAACGTCGCTCTGCGTGAAGAAATTGACAAAGCCTCGATGTTTGAAGAGATCGTTGGAACATCTCCCGCTTTGAAAAATGTTCTCTCGCGCATCTCCAAAGTCGCACCGAGTGATTCTACGGTCCTCATCACGGGTGAAACAGGAACGGGCAAAGAGCTAGTTGCACGCGCAATCCACCGACGGTCAAATCGGGCCTCGCGTCCGTTCGTCAGCGTGAACTGCGCAGCAATCCCCCGTGATCTTATTGCTTCTGAATTGTTCGGCCATGAGAAGGGCGCCTTTACGGGCGCGACTCAGCAGCGCCTGGGTCGGTTTGAACTGGCAAATGGAGGCACAATCTTCCTCGACGAAGTCGGAGAACTTCCAGCCGAGACTCAGGTTGCTCTGCTTCGTGTTTTGCAGGAACACGAGTTTGAGCGTGTCGGCGGCAGTCGTCGAATCCGCGCTGACGTTAGGGTGGTTGCAGCCACAAATCGTGACTTGCAGGCCGCCATCAGTGGTGGCTCGTTTCGGAATGATTTGTTTTATCGGCTGAATGTCTTCCCGATCGAGATACCCTCTCTTCGAGAACGAAGAGAGGACATTCCTCTGCTGGTCGAATACTTTATCGATCGCAATGCGCGAAAAGCTGGCAAGAAGATAAAACGTGTCAATAAGAAGACGCTGGAATTGCTACAGTCCTATCCTTGGCCGGGAAACATTCGCGAACTGCAGAACGTTATCGAGCGTTCGGTGATACTTTGCGAAACCGAGATTTTCTCGATCGAAGAAAACTGGTTACCTCAGCCGCCCCCTCTGACACTAGAGTCGAAACAGCAAGTTGAGCTCCCTCGAAGACTCGAAGCGCAAGAAAAGAACATGATTGAGGAGGCTCTAAAAGCATGCCGTGGGCGTGTGTTTGGACCCACGGGGGCCGCGGCCAAGTTGGGCATACCGCGGTCGACGCTGGAATCGAAGATTAAGTCGCTGAAAATCGACAGGAATCGCTTCAGGACTCTGTCGGAAATTTGAGGGTCGCGCTCGCGGCTCGTATTCCGGCCGACAGAGAATCACGGGACTAGCGCGGACATTACAGAAAAGCCAGGTCGATCGAAAGCGGGTAGTGGTCGGAAGCTGAGACAGAGCGGTGGACCTGTTGCTTGCCCGGACGAACGGGCCCCCGGGTAAAAATCCAGTCGATGATTCGCCCGGACCCGAAGAACGAGCCAGGTGTGGACGGCGCGTGGCGATTCAAGAACGCGTCGTCAAACTGGGCATCGCGGATTGCAGCAGCAGCCGGTCCAGTCGAGGCGTCGAGATTGAAATCGCCTGCGAGGACTGCCGGCGTATTCGGGGCGTACTGCGCAGCGTCGGCCAAGACCTCGCCGAGCTGCGAGCAGCGCAGCGAATCGTCTCCTTTGCTCTCCAGATGCACGTTGTAGGTGGCTATCGTCTTGCCCGCTATGTTCGCTTCGCTGACGAGCGCGAGCCGTCCTCCGATTCTCTCCTGGAAGGGCGAGATTTCCGGAAGGAACCAATGTGGGCGCCAGAAATTCGATTGCTTCTGGAAACGGATGATTCGGAAGTTCGACAAGGGCCAACGAGAGAGTGTGGCTTGGCCATGATAGGCCGGCGAGGCGTGAGTGCCCTGGGTCAGTTCTTGAAATTCGCGCCCGAACACGTAATTCATCTGCAGCTTCTGTGCTATTTCCCGCGCAACATTGGCGTGGTGCGTCCGCTTCGCGTTCAAATCTGCTTCCTGGAGGAGAAGGATATCGGCTCTTGCGCTCGCGAGGAATTCGATGACACGTTGCAGCTGCGAACCGCGGTCGATATTCCAATTCACGACCCGGATGGAATCCGGCGGGCAAAGCAACCACCGGGCCGGCGCGAAATTTCCAGTTTCGATTTCCTTCATCTCAGTCATAACCGTTCAGGACCTGGCGTAGAAACGCGTGCAACACCGTTGCCGCTCCCACATGCGATCACAGAATAGATGCTCTTCGAGTCGGCAGCGCGCGAGATCAAAAGGGAAAAATCTTACAGCCTTCGAATACTGCACTTCGAACTCCAACTCTTCCGCGGAGAACGGGTTCTGCAGTCCGCGGCAGCGCCAGTGTTGGATCCTCACTGAACGCCGATGCCCGCTGTCAACAACCCGCCTTAACCGTCGAACGATAGGCATCTGCGCGATTCACTTCGCAAGACATCTCGCCTCCGGATGTTCTCAAAGGACTGATTTGAAAGGACGATCCGGAGCAGTCTCGACCGCCCGCCGATTGGAAGGTCCGATGCTTTTATTCACCCCGATGGATCTGGAGGCACATGTTCTGTCGTAGAACGCCGCGTCCTAGTCCGCAAAGTCCACTCAACCAGGAGCGGGGCAATCTTGGAAAGTCTAAAGCAAATTCTTCGGACGCCAGAAAGCGTCCGGTTTCAAGGAGAACGCGGGAAGAGTCGTTCCACGATCCGAAGCGTTCTCTTCTTGCCCCTCTGCCTTCTATTCATCGTCTGCTCATTTGCGTCCATGGCGCACGGCATGCAACTCGGCACGCACAGCATCAGGATTGAAGGAGCCGTATTCGTTCAGGATTCTAAGGGCAATCGATCGAGCGTTGCGGGCGCAGCAGTGAAACTCGACGGGCCTGCCGCGCTCGAAACAGAAACTGACGAGAACGGCGACTACGTCTTCGCGGCCGTGTCTCCCGGCACCTACGAGGTCACCGCCTCGGCTCCGGGGTTGGAAGCTCGACAGACGCTGCAAGTCGGCGATGTCGATGTCCGGCTGTCTCTCGAGCTGAAACCCGCCGAAATCACCAGCACCGTGGTCGTCAAAGACGATGAAGCGGACAGAAGAGAACCTGCCCCGTCTGAGACCGTCTCGGAAACAACTCTGCGTAATGCCCCCAACGTAGACGAACGATTCGAAAGCTCGCTTCCACTTATTCCTGGAGTTGTTCGCGGGCCCGATGGGCATATCAATCTCAAGGGCGCTCGCAGCACGCAGAGCGGCGCTCTGGTCAACAGCGCGAACGTCACCGACCCCGTAACTGGCAGTCCAGCGATCAATCTCCCGATCGACGTAGTGGCCTCGGTGCAAGTCATCTCGAATCCATATGATCCCGAATACGGCAGGTTCACCGGCGCAGTTTCTACGGTCGCAACAAAAACCAGCGACTATGAAAAATTTCACTTTTCTTTCCAGAACTTCGTCCCCCGATTGCGAAATGAAGGCGGCAGCATCCGAGGCATCGACGCCGCAACGCCCCGGATGACCTTCACCGGGCCGCTCCTCAAGGACAAGATCGCTATCACCCAATCCTTTGAATACCGCTTCAATGAAGCGCCGGTGAATAGCCTTCCACCTTTTCACCGGGATACGAAACTCGAGAGCTTCGATTCCTACACGCAACTGGACTTTGCCATCAGTTCGAAACAAACGGCCAACGTTTCTGTAGCCGTCTATCCTCAGAAACTCGACTATCTCGGCCTGAACACCTTTACAACGCAAGAATCGAGCCCGGATTTTCACCAGCGCGGATACCAAATCAACGTGCAGGACGGCTACGCGATCGGCCCGGGCGGCGTCTTGAACTCACAGTTCAGCTACAAGCGATTTGATGCCGACATCACGGCACAAAGCGACGATCCGTACCGTATCTTGCTGGAAACGACGGAAGGTGGTTTCTTCAATCGCCAGACGCGTCGAACCTCGCGCCTCGGCTGGCAGGAAAACTATCACTTCGCCCCTTGGAAGTTCGCCGGCTCGCACCAGTTCACCGTCGGACTAAGTTACGAGCATTCCCATTACGACGGCCGACAGACATTCTTGCCTGTCGAACTCGATGGCGTCTCCGACCTCCCCGTCGAACGAATTACATTCACGTCTCCCAGCTCTTTCGCAGTCGCGGACAACGAGATGGCCTGGTTTGCAGGCGACCAGTGGTCCATCGTCTCCCGATTGACGCTCAGCCTCGGCGTCCGCTTCGACCACGATACGATCACCGACTCGACCCATGCCGCTCCTCGCGCGGGATTTCTCCTGGCCCTCACACCGGACGGAAAGACCTTACTGAAGGGCGGTGTCGGCATTTTCTATGACCGCGTTCCCCTCATGGCGGCCACCTTCCCCGATCTTCCCGATCGCACGGTCACCGTTCTCGCCCCGAACGGCGAGCCAACCAGCTCCGTGTCCTACCAGAATCAGATAGACGGCGGACTGCGAAGTCCGCGCAGCACATCGTGGAGTTTGGAACTCGACCGGCAGGTTCTGTCGAATCTCTTCCTACGGTTCGCCTACGAGCAGCGCAATACCAGCAACGATTTGATTATCTCCCCGGTCTCTCGAGGGACAACGGGAATACTTGGGCTGTCAAACAACGGCTCTGATTCTTACCGGGAGTTCCAGGTGGCCGCACGTTTTAAAATGCGCCAGAGTTTTCTGAACGCGTCCTATGTGCGATCCCGCGCGTTCGGCGACCTCAACGACGTGAATCAGTTTTTTGGGAATCTCGCGCAACCGGTGATCCAGCCGGACGCGCGCGGTCGATTGCCTTTCGACGCGCCAAATCGTTTTTTGTTTTGGGGCTCAATCGCAGCGCCTTTGAAACTTACCGTCGTTCCAGTCTACGACCTGCACACCGGATTTCCCTATTCGATCGAAGACCAGTACCGCGCCTTCGTCGGGCCCCGTAACGCAGATCGTTTCCCGATGTTTTCATCGTTCGATCTCCAGGTTACCCGCCGGATTTGGTTGCCTCTTCACGGGAAACGCATCCCCGCCCGGGTAGGCGGTGGGGTGTTCAACCTGTTCAATCACTTTGATCCGAGGGACGTACAGAACAATCTTGCCAGCGCGCGGTTTGGCGGGTTCTTCAACTCCTCGTGGAGAGAATACCGCGGCAAATTCGTCTTGGAGTTTTGAAATGAAACATCGATTGCTGGTAAGTGCCTTGTACCTGATTTGCGCATCTGCGGCGGCGGCTGCTGACGACCCCGCAACCCATGGTCTTCCCACGGCCGACGAAGTCGTGAGCCGAATGGCCGCTTCCGATCTCCACCGGCAATCCTCCATCGACGGATACGCCGGAATGCGGCGGTACATCCTCGAAAATCGAAAGCTGAAGAAGCGCGCCGAAATGCTCGTGAAAGTCAAAGGCGACGCGGACGGCACAAAGCATTTCGAAATCGTCTCGGAAGATGGATGGAAGTCGGCGAATAGTCATGTCCTGCGAAAAATGCTCGAGTCGGAGAGCGAGACATCGCGGCCCCAGGTGCGAGCCACGTCCAAACTCAATTCCACAAACTACGAGTTCGAGATCCTTCGCGTGGACGCACTCGCCGGCCGCATGGCGTACGTGTTGAACGTCAAACCCAAACGCAGCGAAAAATACCTATTCCAGGGCCTCATTTGGGTGGACGCCGAAGACTATGCGCTGGTCCGCGCTGAAGGCAGCCCTGCGAAAAATCCCTCCTTCTGGACCAAGAGCACACACTTCGTCCAGCTCTACAAAAAAGCTGGGCCACTGTGGTTCCCCCTCTCGACGCAAAGCGTCACCGAAGCGCGAATCTTCGGCACCACCGACGTGAATATCGAGTATTTCGACTACGCGCCGCAGGGTAGAGCTTCTTCCGACATCACTCTTGCGACGATAGAGGGAACGTTCAATCCATGAAGACAAATAAGACCCAAGTTAATCGAGGCGACCTATGGCTACAGTCAAGGAATGCCTGATCCTCGCGGCGGGTTACGGCAGCCGCATTGCCTCCCTATCAGGCAATGCTCCGAAGCCACTTATGTGTCTCTCGGGTGCGCCGCTGCTCGAACACATTCTGCTATCGTCGCGGGCCGCCGGCATCGAGAGATTTGTGATTGTCGTGGGATATCGCGCAGACGCGATCCGCCGTTGGCTTGCCGGCTGGCGACACGAGGGCATTACCGTAACCCTAGTCGAAAATCCTGACTACCACGAAGCGAACGGCCTTTCTGCCCTCGCCGCACGGGATCTGTTGCAGGGTCCATTTTTGCTGCTTATGGCGGACCACATCTTCGAACCAAAAACCGCCAAAGCGCTTCTCCGGCAATCCGTCGCGGACGGCGAGGTTATTCTTGGGGTGGACTACAACATTCATCGCATTTTTGACTTGGAGGACGCGACCAAGGTCAAGACTCAAGAAAATGAGGTCGTTGCTATCGGCAAAGACCTTATCCAGTACGACGCCCTCGATACCGGCATGTTCTTGTGCAGCACAGCTCTCTTCGAAAGACTCGAATCCGCAAAGAAAAACGGCAATTGCTCGCTATCGGATGGCATGCGCCAGCTCGCCCAAGAGCGAAAACTGAAGGCCTTTGACGTCGGCGATGGCCGCTGGCAAGACGTTGACACGCCCGAGGCCTTTGCCTTCACCGAAAGCATTTTTGAACGCGACTTCCTGGACAGCCCGATCCTCGAAAGGTTCGCCCATGTCTAAGACGCCGTCGCGCGCGCGACCCGCGCTTCGCCTTTTGGCGGTTCTCGGAAGCGTGGCGTTACTTGGTTACTTGGTCTGGCACGCGGGTCCCGCAGCTCTCTGGCAAAACCTGATAAGGCTAGGATGGGGCTTCACGGCGGTCATAGCCCTGGCTGGGATTTCACACCTTGTGAGGACCTGGGCCTGGCAACTGACTCTGGGCACGGAGCGGCACAAGATCTCTTTTCCAAACCTGGTGGGACTTCGCCTCGGCGCGGAAGCTTCGGGTCAACTTGGAATTCTCGGGCAGACCTTTGGAGATTCCGTCCGCGTCTCGCACTTGAGCCGCCTAATACAAATGACCTGCTGCCTTGCCTCGGTCACTCTCGATCGCGGGCTTTACCTTGTGACTGGCATGATCGTCACAATCGGCGGTCTCGTGGCGGCACTGCCCCTGCTGTCGCGCTCACATGCGCTGCACTTCTACGCGGTGCTCCTGATCGTGGGATCGGTCGCGTTCCTGCTCTTCGCTTTGGTGGCTATGCGAAAGCGCTCGCCGCTGCTGTCTCAGGGAGCGCGCCTCGTCGGCCGCATGCCGCCGTTGAAGACCTGGATCGAACAGAGATTCCATTCGATCGAGTCGCTGGAAAATGCGCTCTTCGACTTTCATCACGTGACGCCTGGATTGTTTTGGTGCAGTTTTGCGTTGAATCTTGCGGCGCATTTCCTGGCCATCCTGGAAGTCTGCTTGGTTCTCTGGTTGCTCGGCACACACATTGGCGTCGTCGGAGCGCTGGTCATCGAGGCCCTGACCAAGCTCGTGAACGCCGTAGGCAGTTTGAATCCGGGGAATATCGGCACCTACGAAACAGGAAACATGCTCATCGTCAAAATCTTCGGCGTCACGAACGCTACCGGGCTTGCTCTGGCATTGACGAGGCGCCTGCGTGCGCTGTTCTGGACTGCGGTGGGCTGCATTAGCTTGGTGTTGTTGACAAGGTCGAGAAGGTTCGAAGATCTCGGCAGCATCAACAAGGAAGAGCCAGTGTCGCCCCCAGAGACGCCAGCGAATGTTCCGGCCGGATTCTTGTCCCGTGATGTGACGTTCGTCATTTTTCTGTCTGACCGAGACGCGCGCCTGTCTCTCGCGGAAGTTGGTTCACTGCCGATTCCGCTGCGGAGCATCCTCATCGCACAAAGAGATGATCCTTACGAGATTCTTGTGATTGCTGACCGAAAGCAAAGCGTTGCGCAGGGACTCGTCCGTACAAGACGATTGCCTTCCTCAGTCCGCTGGATTGATGTTGATCGCGGCACTCCGTTCCAAGAACAAGTGCGTAGGGCCGCCAACGAAGTCCGCAGCCAGCGTGTGGTCCTCGTCGATGGAAGCGCCACCTATCACAGGTCCGTAATTCAACTGGTCAGTGAATGGAGCAGCGATAGCGCAACGCTCGCTCTAACAAGCGATGGCCTACCCGTCGGACTCTACGCGCTGAGCACCGACCAACTGCGTGCCATTGCTCAATATTGCGCAGCCCGCAATCTGGACGGCCTGCTCGCATCGATCAACGCTTCACACCCCGTCGTGTCCGTTAATGTCAGCGATCTCCTGTGGCAGCGAGTGTGTTCGGAAAAAGGTCGTCGAATCGCTGAAAGAAAACTCGATCGCTGGCTGGTCAAGTCTACGGACGGAATGTATGCGAGATTGAATCGTCGCATTTCCATCCCGATTAGCCGGCAACTCATCAAGTTTCCGATTTCTGCAAACATGGTCAGCATCTTCACACTCGCCGTCGGAACTGTATCTGCTGCATTCTTCGCGCTTGGCGGTTACTGGAACACGGTGCTTGGCGCATTGCTGTGTCTCTTCGCCAGTATCCTGGATGGATGCGATGGCGAAGTCGCGCGGTTGAAATTGCTGGAATCGGATTTCGGATGCTGGCTGGAGACGGTTTGCGACTATGTGTTCTATTTCTTTCTTCTTATCGGAATGACCATCGGGCAGTGGCGGACTTCGGGATCGAAGTCTTACTTGCTTTGGGGCGGCGTTCTGCTTTTCGGCGCCCTGGCGAGCTTCCTCGCTGTTGGCTGGCAACGTCGGCGTCTCGCAACGGGGCGTCCAGAACAGCTATTGGGCATCTGGCACGGCCATCTCGAGAAACGATCCTCAAGTCCGTTGCTCTACGCGGCGCGGCATTTGGAATTCATCGTGCGCCGATGTTTTTTTCCGTATGCGCTCGTTGTCTTTGCGCTCCTAGGCATCATGAATGTTGCTTTCCTGTTGAGCGTCGTCGGCGCGAATCTCGTCTGGCCAGTAGCTTTGTACTCAGCAACGGCCTTTGCCGCAGGTCCGGCTGCAACCGTTACACCTGATACCGTCTCCGCCGAAGCCTGACAAACTGTTGCGACCGATCCCATTCTTGCCCGCGTTGACCTACGCTTCGCGTCGTGGGCAGCTTCCTGGTCCCATACAAGTTACCGAGTAGGGGGATAATAGCGTTTTTGGTGGGAACTTGAATCATTGGGGATCAAAGGTAGTTCGATC
This sequence comes from uncultured Acidobacteriota bacterium, assembly GCA_963729285.1. Taxonomy (GTDB): domain Bacteria; phylum Acidobacteriota; class Terriglobia; order Acidiferrales; family UBA7541; genus Acidiferrum. The sequence goes on along the minus strand of CAVSNL010000030.1, from coordinate 21,457 downwards.
GGCAATACCTGGGGCTATCCGGTTGAAACTATCAAGATACTGGCGGAGAGGGGGGATTCTCTTTCGCCACTGGAAACAAACCACTTACAAGTATTGACCTCGATTTTTCCTTCAAAAGTGGCACAATTTTCGACCGAAAATGTAACCAGAAATGTAACCAACGGACGAAACCATAGCACGGATTGCACGCAGATAACACCAACTTGGTGAAGTAGAGCCGCAAGCATCAGTTTTCGCGATTCGGCAATTCACTTTCGACCGCCCAGAGAGGATGTGAAGTCGCTTCAGGTCTAGCCCGAACGGCCTATTGCCCTATGTATGCCTGTATGCGACTATCCCGGTCATGAGGCGGACAGCACTCTTCCTCAAAGAAGAGCAACTTAAAAAGCTCCAAAAGCTGTCCGAGAAGACGGGCGCTCCGGTGGCAGAACTCATCCGCCGTGCGATTGACAAGTACCTTCTGGAGCGAGCCAAGGAACTGAAGTAAGCGGGACGCCACGGTGTTACGAGCACCGCGACGCCCCTGACCGACCGCAACCTTTATGGGAGGCTGCATGGCTACTCGCAAGCTATCACTGCCGCTGTTCTCCGCAAAGACTCTGGTTTCGCAACCGGGCCGCTCCACCCGCTACCTCCATTTCATCGACAGTGTCAGGCAGGAGAGGAATCAGTATTCCCTCGTTTGCGAGAGCCAACCGCTTTTGAGTTTCGGCAGTAACGGTCTCCCCGCCCGTTGTCCCGCCTGCGGTGCCCAAATCCGCTCGAAGGAGAATGCGAATTCCGCTGACGGTCAGGGAGTGAGTAGCTGAACGGGACGTTCCGGGCAGTTACCGGTCACCAGAAGGGATCGGGTCTACCGGAGACTGGAGCGGCTCACTGAACGCCCCGCATAGGCTTTTTGAACGGATTCTACAGGCGACTAGGTCACGAATGGAGGCTACATGGGATTGCAAGTCGTTCGAAGTGATGAACGCGCTCCTCGGAAGATGTTGGCAGCAGTCTATTCGAGAGTTTCGACAGTGGGTCACGGGCAAGACCCTGCGATGCAGACACGAGAACTCCGCGACTATTGCCAACGTCGGGGCTGGGAAATTTACGGCTCCTACATTGATAACGGTGTCTCCGGCAAGAAGGATTCCCGACCCGCGCTGAATCGCCTCATGGAAGACGCTCATGCTCGTCGTTTTGAGGTGGTCGTCTGCTGGCGCTTTGATCGTTTCAGCCGTTCGGTGTCTCACCTGTGCCGAGCATTGGAGACTTTCAACGCCCTCGACATTCAATTCGTTTCGCTCTGCGAGCAGGTGGACACCAACACGCCCACGGGAAAGCTCGTTTTCACGATTTTGGGAGCGGTCGCGGAAGGAGAGCGAAATCTCATTGCGGAGCGCGTGCGGGCAGGGCTTAGGAACGCACGTGCGAAGGGCAAGCGCCTCGGGCGTCCAACAAAGTGCGTAGATGTTGACCGGATCAGCGCACTTCGAGCTTCCGGGCATTCTTGGCGCACGATTGCTGGAATGATGCGGTTGTCGGTCGGGACGGTCTACGCCGCTGCCCGATCTCAGCATGGTAAGGCTCTATGCGCCTGACCGCCTCCAGTTTTGCTTCATGTGAATTTCCCGCTGATGCCGTGAGAAAGGAGGCCCCATGTTCAAGTGGCTGCTGAAATTCGTGCTGCAACGGCTACTCATCTTACTCGTGCTGGTCGTCGCCTCGGCGACCCTTCCGCTCGCCTCATTTTGGTTGGTGCGCGACCCCTTGGGCGGTCAGCTTTTCTTCTGGCTGTCGCCTTGGACATGCGCCGTCTGGGCGGTGCTCGTTTCGGTGCTCATCGGCTCGCGCTTCTGGCTAGGCAGAGAGTACGTACTCGCGTGGCGTGCCGCTAGAGGCGGTTACGTGATGTCGAGCCTCAAGTCCACTGCGCTGATGTTCATCGCCCTGCTCGCGAGCTACGCCTTCGAGTTCGCCGTCATCCTCCTGCTGCCCCGGTCTCCAACTTCGCTGCGCCTGCTGCCGCTTGCCGCCTACGCGCCTGCGGGAATCGCCGCTCTGTGGAGCGTATCCGGTGGGACATGGTACCGAGTAGATCGGATCATAGAAGGACTGCGTCTCGCAGATTCCATGAATGAGGAGCCGGAATGACAAAAGAGGATGCGCTGGATGCTGAGATCGCAGAACTGTTTGACGAAGTTACGACTACTAAAGTCGAGATGGTGAACGGCAAGCCACGCATCTCGGATCAGGCGACCCTCGACCAGATGGAACGGGAAGAGGACGCCCGACGCATGGAAGAAGCATGCGGTCTGTTTCTCACTCGTGAACGAGAATTTCAGCGTATAGCGCAGCATCCTAGAGTCGTCACTGACCCCCAGATGAATGTCTTGTGGTGGGATCGGTTGGAAGCCGTGTACGTCGCGGAGAAGGCGGTAACCGAACAGTCCGAGTGGGCATCGACGATGCCCCGCCTGCTCCCATGCAACTCGGCAATCCGGACGAGGGCGATTTTCGCGGCTACGAGGTGGACCTACTGGAAGAAATCGGTCGGCGGGTCGGCTTTCGGCTGAGTTTTCGGCGGGCGTTATGGAGTGCAATCATCCATGAACTCAAGGCGGGCGACGTCGATCTGGTTTGCAGCGCAGCGACCGTCACCCCGGAGAGGGAGCGCGAAGTTGATTTTTGCGTCCCTCATCTTAGGTTGGCACTGGCGGTAGTAAAGCGTGACGGAATCGCCGGAGACACCGCGATCAAAGGACTTCGGGTCGGGGTGAGGCGCGGAACCACCGCAGAGGCGTTTGCCAAGCAGTACGGCGCTCCTGAGCCAGCGCTGGTATCCGAGTCCAACGAGGAACTCTATGCCTTACTCGCGGCTGGTGAACTTGATGCCACAATCGACGATTCAACGATTGCTAGGTACTTTTCTCAGTCCGTGGCAGGTCTTCAGTTCGCGGGTGTGCTGGAAGGAACCGAAGGCGCTTACGCGATTATGGTACGGAAGGGGAACGCTGAACTGCGGGCAGAAATCAATAGAGCACTCGCAGATATGGAAAAGGACGGAACTCAGGAAAGACTTCTTTCCAAATGGTTTGGCGACGACCAAGCTGACGAGAGCAGATGATAGCCCGAATTTGGCATGGCAAAACGAAGGCGAGCGATGCCGATGCGTATCTCGACTATCTTTTTAAGTCTGGCATTCCCGCCTACCGTACAACGATTGGCAATAGAGGGGCTTGGGTTTTACGCCGCATGGATGGGGATACAGCGCATTTCATCACCCTTAGCTTTTGGGAATCTCGCGACGCAATCGTGGCTTTTGCTGGAGCCAACATAGAGGTCGCCAAGTATTATGCAGAAGATGAGAAATACTTGCTCGAATTTGAACCAACGGTGACGCACTACGAATTGTTCCAGTGATTGAGAATTCACAGGCGGTCTGGTCGTTGCCAGCAAAAACCACACCGGGATAGAGAGGCGGCGTAGTAGCCAAAGGTCGAAGTTGCCACATCAGGCTGTTCGGGCAGGTCAATTTTTCTGACGGCTGGAAGAAGCCAGCCTACTGACCTGATAGTGGCGGAAGCAGGCCAAGCTGCCGCATCATTCCCACATCATCCCGATTCGCAAAGTGCTCAGCGATCTTGCCATCGAGCACCCGATACATGTGGATGTGCTGAACTTCGAAAGTGCGAACCGTGGGGTTCACACCCACGAGCATTCCGCCTTCGACCGGAAAGCGTGACGTACCCCGGTGGGTTCCGCTATAGGTGCATCGGACAACGACCCACTCGCCCTCCTAAAACCGCAGCTTAACGCAGAACTCACTGTTTGTCCCAGACCATCGTTATGCTTATTCGCACGCCGTCGCTGTTCACGCCTTTCGTCGTTTGGGTTAGGACCTTGCCATCCTTGGAGACTACGCCTGTCACCGTGAAAAGAGTTTTGCCTGCTTTTTTCTCGACTGCTGTGCGCGTATTTGTGTCCACGCGGGTGATTGCTAAGGTGTCTGCGCCATTTGGGCGCCTGCCAGAAATCGGTGCATCCTTGCCGTCGAGATTGGACGTATAACCCCATGAAATCGGACTGCCATCCGCAGCAATCCCTTTGTAGGTGACCTTGCAGCCGTCACCTTGTGCGACCTCGGTTCGCGTTTCGCTCTTGGGCGGTTGGGAGCCCGTGAACTTAGACTTCGCCACATTTAACTTCCATGTGCCGACGAACGAACTCTCCTGCTGTGCCAGCAACACGCCCGAGGCAAACAGAGATAGAGCCGCAACGGGAATCAACGCGAGTATTCGCTTCATCGTGTCTCTCCTTAAGGATGTTGTTCGGGCTCCCGTGTCGAACGTGTTCCATTCATGCCCGCGGGTGCAAAACCACTTGTCCCCTTTGCCGGGCGACCAGCCGCAGGCACTGGATGCGCGAGCCGGAGGACGCCTGCTACGAACATAGAGCGTTCGCCAGAACTTCTTGCCGGGCACGATGGCCCGTGCAACTGCCAACCACGAGAAGTTCCATCAGGTCGCAAGATATACTTGTGACGCAGCGCGTGCAATGTGTACGAATTCCGATGAAGAAGCTAAACTACGACCGAATCACGACGACCATCGAGCGCGAGTGGCTGGCGCAGATCATCGCTGGCACGAAGAAGATCGAGTACCGCCAGATCAAGCCATATTGGACAAAACGGTTCGCGAAGGTCTCAATGCCATTCGAACTGCGCTTGCTCAACGGCATTAACCCTCCAGTTCCCGAAGTAACTGTGCTAATCAGCAAGATCACGCGACGTGCTGGCGACTACCGATTGCACATCGAAAACTTTTTGAACTACAAGCATTGGGATAAGAAGTGGGCGAAACCCAAGCGGTGAGCGAGCAGCCTACGCAGCCGCTGATACCCTCTCGCTTGGTTGCCTCATAGGTTTTGCCGGAGCCAGAGAGATGAGGGCTACTCCGATGGCGATGAACACAGCCGACCCGATCAGTTCTCTGCGAGCGATGAAGCTTAGATATGCCTGCACTCCCATGACAGTGGCGTGCGCCAAGCTCGACCATGCCGCAAAGGCAATCAGGCTGCGATGCGCTGAGGGGTTGCGGGAAGCGACCAGCAGGAAGACGCCGAGTGTCGCGTAGAGACTCATCATCATCGCCAGAGCAGGGTCTCGCTTTGCCATCAGCACAAGCGGATAAACGGCAGCGCAGAAGAGCAGTCCGACAAGTACAAGCACAATCTTAAGCGCACGTTCTCGCCTCATCATCGCCTCCTCGCAGTCACAAACTTGTGAGCCATGCCGAGCAAGTCCCGCAGGACATCGGGTGTGACGCAGGACAGGCGAACCAGCACGGCGGTGTAGTTGAGATAGTGGTCGGTCACGTAGTAGACATCCGGGTCTGCTGCGAGCAGTTCAGCGCGGTCGTCGAAGTCAACGCGAACGGCAAGTGAACCCGGCTCAGCCGAACGATGAGCAAGCACACATGCCAAGAGTTTTCCGTGAACTTTGAGCGCGGGCGATCCGTATGCAGTGCTCTCCTCCACGCCGGGCAACGCCAAGCCGACCTTCCGTACAGTGTCGAAGTTGATTGTACTTCTTGGCATGGGCGAGTGCGATTATCCGCAAGAATATGATCGCCGAACAGCTATTTTAGCTTCGCGTACTCGGCTTTAGCTTGCTTCAGGATGGGAATGTCGGGATTGGCGTCTTTCCGGAGGACGGCGTTCCAGCAAGAGTGCGCTTGCCTTACCAGACGCGCACGCGGTCGGGCGGAGCGAGGTACAGTTTTTCTCCGGGTTGGACATCGAATGCCGCATACCACGCGTCAAGGTTGCGTACAGTAGCTGGCCGGAACTCGTCGGGGGAATGAACGTCAGTCATCACTGTCTGCCGAAGGAACGCTTCGCTCGACTTTGAGCACTGGCTCTGGGCGAACGCAAGGAAGAACTGCTGGTCGCCGGAAAAGCCGTTCTGGAGGGGATCAGCCTTGCCCGCGAGCGAGGCGTGGTAGGCGTCGTAGGCGGCGGCGAGACCGCCGAGGTCCGCGATATTTTCGTTAAGCGTCTGCTTGCCGTTCACGGCAAGGTCGGGAAGAGGCTTGTAGGCGTCGTACTGCGCGACGAGGCTGGCGGTGGCCGCCTTGAAATGCGCCAGATCAGCGGGTTTCCACCAATTTCGCACACGCCCTGTAGAATCAACCGCGCTGCCTTCAATGTCAAAAGTATGACTGATTTCGTGCCCTATGAGTTGACCGAGGCACCATAGTTCACCGCAGTGGGAGCCTGCGGGTCGAAAAACGGCGGTTGGAAAAATGCGGCGGGAAAGTTGAGTGCGTTTTGCAGAGGCAGTTGCATCGCGTCCACAGTCTGCGGCGTAAATACCCACTCTTTGCGATCAACAGGATGGCCGAGACGGGCGACATAGCGGTGGTAATCAAACAGGCTGCCGCGCCATAGGTTGCCGAAAATGTCATCCACCTTGACTTCGTAGGCGGAATAGTCGCGCCAAGTCTCCGGGTAACCGACTCCTACATAGAGAGTATCAAGCTTGGCTTGGGCTTCAGCCTTGGTCGCAGAATCCATCCATGAGAGGGCATTAATGCGCCGCCGAAAGGCGGCGATGATGTTCCCGACCATGGCTTCCACTTGCGCCTTGGTTTCGGGTGAAAAGTAACGGTGGGCGTACATTTGTCCGACGGCGTAGCCGAGCACGCCCCTGCCTTCGAGCATAGAGTTTCCAGTTTCGTCCAACGGGCTGTTGATCAGTGAGACGCCGCGCTGCGAGCGCGGAAGTTGATCCGTCTTGCCGGAAAGCGCCTTGCCGAAGAAGGCGAACCGCTCGTCGGCGAACCTTTTGGGCAGGACGGCGGCGTAGGTGTCAATCAGGTGGAACGCCAGCCAGTCTTTCCACGTATCCAGCGGGATAGAAGCGACAAGAGCAGACTCTCCAGTGAAGGCGGTGGGCTGCCAGACGATGAAACTCGCTTGTTGGCCGAGACCCGCACCACGAAAATATTCTGCCCAGTCGAGGCCGGGGGCGTTGGAGGCGAAGTCGGCTTGCTTCCAAGTGTTGTTAGCCTTAGAGATGTCTTGCTCGTCCGCGAATGGGACATGCTTTTCGGCGATGGCGTGCTCCAGTTCGATGATGTGCATTGCACGAGCGTCGGTGTCGCTGAATCCCGCGAGCCTCAGGATCGTCGCGACGTGCGTCTGATACTTGCTGCGTATGTCGCGCATTTCGGAGCTATCGGAAAGGTAGTATTCGCGGTCAGGCATTTCGAGGCCGCCTTGCAGCAGATACGCGGTATAACGCTCTGGGTCGTTGAAGCCGGGCGCTACCCACAGCCCGAAGAGGTTGGGTGTATGAAAGTTGGCTGCCGTTCAGGGGATCGACATCCGACCGGAGGGTTTCACCCAAAGCTAGTGCAAGGTCGTGCTTGTTGCGGATGGCGGCAATTGCGTCGAGGTGCGGGCGCAGCGGAGCGATGCCTTTGGCTTCGATGGCGGCCTCGTCCATGAAGGAGCGGTAGAAGTCGGCAATTTTGCGGGTATTGGAACCGGCAGGCGCATTGGCCTTGACCGCTTCTTCTATCAGCCCTGCGGTCTGCTTGCGGGTCAACTCAGTCGAGTTGTCGTTTGACCAGCCGCCAACGGCAACGTAACCGCTGTCCGGGGGAATTTCGGTGCGCTTGATCCAGTCGCCGTTAGCGTAGTGGAAGAAATCGTCACCGGGCTTGACCGACCGATCCATGTTAGCGACGACAATGCCGTGAGTCTCTGGCGTGCTCGCTTCCTGCGAATAGGCGGCAAGCGGGGCGAGGGCGAAGAGAGCGTATGCGGCGGCGTTCCGAGACAAGAATCTAAGTGTGAATCTCATGAGTGTGCTCCAAGCCGCCCCCAAGCTTTTCGACGATGCGGTAGTGCGAGATAGTCTGGCCGATCATGGCTAGCCTGGATTATTCAAGATTTTAGTGGCGGAAAAAGAAAAGGTGCTCTAAAAGATTGATGAACACTGGGTTTTTGCAGAACCCGGCGTTCTCTTTCGGAGCACCCCAGAAATGACATCTTGTTGTATACCACAGCTGTCGTTTTCCTTCTACCGACACCGACCCATTCGAGCTGATTTTTCCGGTGGGCAGATCACTTCTGACGCAGGTCTTCTACCGTTGCGGGCCTTTGATCACCGGCATGGTCTCACTCTCGGGTTAGCACAGCGCGTTTGTGACCCTCGCGAAGAGGAACGGGTTCGCCATTCGGTATCGTCGTTGTTCCGACAGCGCCTCTACCAGATCATCGCTGGATACCAAGACGCCAACGACGCGGACCGACTACGACACGATCCGGCTTTTCAGATTCTTGCTGATCAACCACTGGGTCAACCTCTCGGATCGCAACCGACCCTCAGTCGCTGGGAGAATTCACCCTCCCTTCGCGACCTGCTCAAGCTGCAGGATGCCCTACTCGATTGGTTTGTGAAGATCTGTGGGAAACAAGTCCGGAAACGAGGAGAGATCCTGCTCGATGTCGATTCCACCGACGATCCCACGTATGGGCAGCAGCAGCTCAGCTTCTTCAATGGTGGTTATGACCAGCACATGTATCACCCCTTGCTGATCTTTGAGCGTCACAGCGGCTGTTTGTTGGCGGCCCGTTTGCGTCAGGGCCGGGCTGCGAGCAACGCCCGCATTATCCCCTTGCTGTTGCGCATCGTTCCGCGACTCCAGCGTGAATTTCCTAAGGCCCGAATCAAGCTACGCGCTGATGCTGGTTTCGCCACGCCGATGCTTTATGAATTCTGCGAGTTTTTCGGCATCCAGTACACTATCGGCATCGGCACCAATTCCCGGTTGCAGGGTCCAGCGCAACGGCTGCAGCGTCGTCTCGCGAGACGCTATCGTCGAACCGCCGAGCCGCAGCGCTCCTTTTCCAGCTTTCGCTATCGCGCTCACTCCTGGTCTCATCAGCGGCGCATCTGCTACAAAGCGGAACACACCTCTGCCGGTACCAACCTGCGTTTCCTGGTCACCAACCTGGCAGGCCGCAGCCGTTCCGTCTTTTCCTTCTATAACGATCGCGGGGAATGTGAGAATCGCATTGAAGAATTCAAAAACGGTTTTGCTGCTGACCGCTTGAGTTGCCACCGCTTCCGAGCCAATGCATTTCGCCTCTTGCTCCACAGTTTCGCCTATAACCTGGTCAACCTATTTCGCCTGCAGTTGCCATTGTCGATGCGCTCAGCACAAATCGAAACTCTGCGCACCCAATTGTTCAAGCTCGGTGCGCGGATTCGCGAAACAGCTCGTTGTGTCCGCGTCCACCTGGCCAGCGGCTGGCCTTTTCAAGGTCTCTTCCAAGCCGCTGCGCTCTGCAACTCTTCTTAGTTGGTTTGGTCCTTCGACAATACACTCTCGGAACCACCCGGCGGAGCTATCTAAAAATCAGTTCACGGAAGTCACAAATCACCGTGACCCTTCCACTTGAGCATCGCCAACAGCGCGAGATCCCCATCCCGCATCACGAGTTAGCAATCGGCGCTACGATTCTGACAGCTCATGAATTAACCAGACTAGGGCGGTTACTGTGGAGTCGAGGTGTGGCGCGGTGGTTTAGGTGGAGCCTATCGGTTGCCGACCCTTTCGTTAGTCGGTGCCTCACTATCCCCGCCATGCTGCCGTTTCCACACCCCGCTCATCGAACCGGACGTGCGGATTTGCCGCATCCGGCTCTCGGAGAAGACTCACGCAATCGCCGAGGCCATTGCCTGTGACGCCGTCTGCAACTTCTGAAAACAGCTGGGGAGTTGTCAGGCTCATCGCCAATCTCCCTTTCTGTCGTCGCTTCTTGCGTCCGCCTTCAACTGAAGCCCCTTCCCTCCGCCGGAATTACCCGACTTCATCGGTACTACGAGCCTCTCCGCCATCCCAGTCAGCCCGGCCGGTCTCTCACGAGTTGCCAGTTGATCCGAACCGCGATCACCGCTGGGACTTCCCGTGTTGCGTATGGTCCCCTTTGCCTGCATGCCGTCGCCAATACCCCGGCAGGTCGGATGGAATTGTTTTGTTCGCTCGTACCATTCCATTCGCTTCGGCCTTCCCCGAAACCGGGGCGGGTCGGCTCCTGCATTAGTCTTTTCGAGGCCTGCTCAGCTTTCACTCACGTTACGGCCTGCACGCTCGCCAAGTCGCCTAGCGACTCTCTGCACCGAAGGCTTCAGCAGCTTCGTTGCCTCCGCCGCTGCTTCGATTGCTACCGGGTGGAGCGAACCAGTTCCCGGGCGGGTTTAACTCCCGCTGTGGACCATCACCTTTTCACGGCGCACCCGGTTTATCCGACTAATGATCTGTGCGTCTTACCTGAGATCGCGGATCAGCACCACGTCTTGTTTTGGTGTGCCACGACTCATAACGAGCCGTTTGCCGTCTCGTGACACATCGAAATCATCAATCTCTTCGTTGTTGAAATGAGTGATCTGCTTCGGCGTCCCTCCCGCAATCGGCTGGCTCCAAAGGTTCGAGACGCCGCCTTCGCTCTTGCTGTAAAGAAGCGAGCGACCGTCAGCGGCCCACCGGAACGCCGTTAGTTCTCCGTGCGGAATATCGAAACGCTTTGTCGGTGGCCCACCTTCGAATGCCATGATTGCGATTCCACGCGGGGGACTTGCCGCAGCGTCTTCGTAGGAGTAAGCGATCATTTTTCCGTCAGGCGACACCGTCGGAACATGTGCATCTGTATCGCTAAGTCGAACGGCATTGCCACCTTCCATGGAGACCTTCCAGACTCCCTTCTCCGAGCCCCACCTGCCGTAAACCACCCACTTTCCGTCCGGCGAACAGTCTGATCGCGGATGTTGAAACGGGCTGTCGGTCAACTGCTTGGGGTTATTGCCGTCGCTGTCCATCCTCCAAATCTGCAAACTCCCCGAGCGCTCTGAATTAAAGACAATGTATTGACCGTCCGGTGAAACCCGAGGGTAGAAGCTTTCTGCGTTCGAGGTAAACTGCTTCCGGTTGCTTCCATCCGGTCCCATCAGCCAGATGTTCCCGTCTGCGTAGTTAGAATAAGCAACCCTGCCGTCCGGGTTCCACGTCGGCCAATCCCCACGACCATCCGATGTGATCGGCGTGGCGCTGTCCAATGCCGCTATGGGCGCGACCCAAACATCGAACGGCCATTCGGATTGTATCGTCGCTACAACGCGGGAATCGGCAGTTACGCTGACGTTGCCGTAGTAGTTCAAATCGCTGGTAATCCTGCGAATCTCACCATTCGCATACGAGACGTAGACGATTGGTGCTAGCCCCTCAAGCCGCTCTTGCGTCTGGGCGACCAATCCTCGGCCGTCGGGAACCCATGCTAGGTCCGGAACCGCAAGCCACCGCTTCTGTGTTAGAGGGCGCTCTGCCCCGCCTTGGCCGGGCACTTCAACCAAACTCGCATACGTGACACCCGCTTCGAAGTTGTCAACACCCACGGCAATGGTCTTTCCGTTGGGTGACCAAGCAACGCTGTCTCCGAAGTCGTTGGGCCATTTGCGGACGGCCAGTTGCTTCTCCTCGCTGCCATCCTCGTTTGCTACCATCAGTGCTGTCTCGTTCCCCGCTTTGGAGTCCCGCAGGAATGCCACACGCTTCCCGTCCGGCGACAGCGTTACCGGATTAACGAAATACCTTCCAATGTTCACATCGACGATCAACCTTTTCTTGGTTCCTCCCAGCACGGGCATTTTGTAGAGGACGCCAAGTGAACTGTCCTTGCTTTCCGACTGCGTAACATAAAGGAAATCTCCGTCACGTGAGAAAGTCAGCCCGCCATATCGCACGTCGGCAGCAGGGACAATCTGTACGTCGCTCCCACTCCCGACCTGCCGCACCCAAAGAGTTTCTCTGTCGAGAGGTTCCCCGCCGATGGCTTCCCCGCCAACGAACGAAACTTCACCCGTCGCATACGCCACGTATCTTCCGTCCGGCGAGATGGCCGCTAATGTCACCTTGCCGCTAGTGGTTAGTTGTGTGATTTCCGTTTTCTGGAACGGCCCGGGCTTAGGGACAAGCCAGTAATAAGCCCCACCGATGACTCCGACTAACACAACGAGGAGGACACCAACTCCAAGCCAGAGGTGTCGCTTCCAACCGAGTGAAGCAGCAGCCGTAGCTGCGCTCTTCCCGCTTTCCGTGTCCCTCTTCAGTCGCTTCAGATCGGCCCTCAACTCGGCTGCGGACTGACTACGAACGTCGTGGTCTTTCTCCAACGCTTTATTGATGACGTGCTCCAGCCCCACTGGAATGTCGGGATTCAAGCGAACTGCTGACGCAGGTGCACGATTCAAAATCGCATCAAACATCGCGCCTGTCGTGTCGCCCCGAAACGGCAGCGTCCCCGTACACATCTCGTACAGAACCGCCCCGAACGAGAACAGGTCCGTGCGGGCGTCGAGTTCTTTCCCTCGAACCTGCTCTGGGGACATGTAAGCGACGGTTCCCAGTGCACTGCCGGGACTCGTCAGGTGTTGCTCGGACTCGATGGTCGTGGCACTCAGGGCAACACTCTCCGGCTTGAGGGTGACTTTCGCCAGCCCAAAATCGAGAATCTTCGCCTGACCTCGATTCGTGACGAAGATGTTCGGGGGCTTGATGTCTCGGTGAATGATTCCTTTCGAATGTGCGGCGTCCAAGGCGTCGGCGATCTGGATGCCGAGGTCGAGCACCGTTTCGATCTCCAGCGGCTTGCCAGCAATCCGCTGCCGAAGCGTCTGCCCCTCCAGCAATTCCATGGCGATGAAGGTTCGCCCATCGGCCTCGTCGATCTCATGGATCGTGCAAATGTTCGGGTGGTTCAGAGAAGACGCAGCCTTAGCCTCCCGCTGGAAACGGCTGAGGGCCTGTAAGTCGTGTGCGAGTTCGTCGGGAAGGAACTTCAGGGCGACGTGGCGGCCGAGCTTGAGGTCTTCCGCCTCATACACAACACCCATCCCCCCGCCGCCGATCCTGCTGAGGATGCGGTAATGCGAAACCGTCTGACCGATTGGTTGGGAGGGCGTGGCCACTGAGAAGGCATGTTAGGTGGGAGTGAAGGGGAGGTCAACGTTCGGTTTGAATGCGGACTGAGCTTATAATCCGGGCAGGTTAGCACGTGCTCCTACTGAAAGACAGGAGGCGTCATGAAGACACCACTCCGTGCGCTAATCAGCGTTGTCGTGTTACTGGGTTCGCTACGAGCAATCGCTCAGCAGAAGCCATCAATGCCGAAGACAATCCCCGACTCGATCAACTACATGTGGAAGATGGTGGAGAGCGACTTTACCTCGCTAGCCGAGGCTATGCCCGAAGAGAAATGGAGCTTCAAGCCTACGCAAGGCGCGTTCACTGATGTACGCACTTTCGCCGAGCAGGTGAAGCACGTCGCGTGTGCGAACGAAGCATGGGCGAAGAAGTTGCGCGGAGAGACACCGCCAGATCACTGCGACACGGGAGGGCCAAGCCCGGCAAAGACAAAAGCTGAAATTCTGGCGTACCTGCACGAATCATTCGTCATGATGGATAGCGAGATCGCAAAAACCAGATTGGATAATCTAACGGCTCCCACACAGGGTTTCTACGCGGGGGACAATCGGCTTGAGGTGCTGAACTCGGCGTTGTGGCACATTTCCGACCATTACGGTCAACTGGTTGAATACCTCCGCATGAACGGCATCGTTCCGCCAGCGAGCCGTTAGGTCGGACGACAGAATGGGACATCTACGGCGTTTGCTTTCAGCAGTCGCAGGTCTTCCCGCGCAAGGCTTCCCAACCTTCCCGAAGGATAAGCGGCAGAACCGCTAAAGCGGCAATCGGGTCTGCCCACTTGATGTGCCAAATCGCGTTGATCACCAAACCCGTCAAGGCGATCAGCGAAAGGTAAGCACACAACGCCGACTGCACGGCGTCCGCCCTCAACGCAGCACTGCCTGTTGCTGCCGACAGCCGCCGTTTCTCCCTCGCAAGCAACGGCATGAACACGGCTGCCGCTATTAGGATGGCGATGCCAAGAAATGTTGGTTTGGGTTCGCTGTATCCGAGCAATGCCATGACGGAAGTGGCGACGACACATGCTGCGAGCACAAACAACAGCACTCCCGCGACTCTGGCTGCTCGCCGCTCAGCGTGCTCTTGCGCTGCAATGGCGTGGAACCTCCAGAGCACAACAACCGCCGATGCGAGTTCGATGGCACTGTCTCCACCAAACGCAAGTAGCGCAGGACTCCGTGCCCGCCATGCAGCGAACAGGGATACCGCAGCCTCCGCGCTCATCCAGACAATCGTGATTGCCTGAACTCGCTGGATACGTCGAACAGCGTTGGTCGCAATTTGTGGGATAGAGACCACGATGGAGCAATTATGCCAGTTTCGCGAGCCTTAGCTGCCTTCGCATGTTTCGGAGTTGAAGACCCTGCAAAGCCGGGTCGCGTAATCGTGGCGATTGCGTAGCGAGGAATGAAGCCAGCCTACTGACCTGACAGCGATGATGGCGGTGGAAGCAGACCAAGCTGCCGCATCATTCCGACATCATCACGACTAGCAAAATGCTCGGCGATCTTGCCATCGAGCACCCGATACATGTGGATGTGCTGAACCTCGAAAGTGCGCCCGGTGGGCTGCACACCCACGAGCATTCCGCCATCGACCGGAAAGCGTGACGTGCCCCGGTGGGTTCCGCTATACGTGCATCGGACAACGACCCACTCGCCCTCCGCGACAGAGTTCAATGTCGTCAGACTCGCATCGGGGAAGTTGGTCTTAATCTCTTCCAGCACTCTCCTCACGCCAGCACGACCTACCCTTCTGCCGTGGTTTTGGCAGTCCTCGGTGAAGCAGCTTGCTGCCGCATCGAGGTCGCCACGATTGAACGCTTCATTGAATTGTTGGGCTATGTTTCGGTTGATCTCGGTGATGTCCAAGGAACGCCTCCTGTACCCAGTCGTTCTCCCATTTTCCCGCATCGCACGCTAAGATTCTACAGGCGAAAGGATTGTAGCAGCCGACACTATAACCAGAGAGGACATTCAGCTTCTCTACGAGTACGACCGCTGGGCAAACAACAGAGTCTTGCAAGCGGCGACCGCGCTCACCGCCGAGACGTTTACCCGCGATCTGGGCGGAAGTTTCTGTTCCGTGAGAGACACGCTCATACACATCATAGGTGGGGAGTGGATTTCGCTTGTGTATTGGAGGACACCGCCTGGTACCCCCGCCGAGTTGGCACACTTGATGACGCGGAGGGACGCTCTGTTCAAATCCCAGTCATTCCCCAACCTTGCTGCTGTACGTTTGAAATTGTCGGAAATCGAGAAGGAACAAACGGAGTTCGTGGATCAAGTAACGGACGAACTCTCAGAGAAAAAGCTCCCGTTCCGCACAACAGAAGTCAGATTAGCTCACCTAATGCAACATGTGGCAAACCATTCCACTTAACATCGAGGTCAAATCGCACTGATGATGCGCCAGCTTTCAAGCGAGCCTGCGGCGACGGATTTCCATCTATTTCTGGCGGAACGTCGGAGCGGGGGTGCGACAGTATGATCCGGTTTCACCTGACCGCGTCCCGGTCTCATGAATGCGCATGCCAGTCCGAATGTGGCGACCGTCGGCTACACGAGAGGGACTATGTTTCTGTCCACTGGTGAAGTGCTCCGCGATCTTGCCACCGGGCACGCAATACAACCCAAGCCTTTATTTCTTGGGATTCTCTTCTAGGTCTGTGTAAATGACATGCCCCAGATGACTGCACGCTCTCTGTTCTTCTATCGAGAGAGGTATGACCTTTTCGTTGGGCAGCACAGAGTCGCACCGCATGTAGTTCTCAAATCCGGGCGCTGAAAATACAAACACCACGCTGGCGGTTTCGCTTGCCGCGTTCTTTACATCTACCCAAGTATTCGCCGGGATGAACACCGTTCCTCCCGCGTGCAGATCGCCTTCCTGATCTCCCACGTGAGCGTGAACCGTTCCTTTTACGATATAGAGAATTTCATCCTGCTCAAGGTGCCTGTGCGTTGGGAATTCGTCTCCCGGAGCCATGTCCTCGGTTCCCATAACAAGGTGCTGAGAACCATTGTTTCTAGGGCTGACCTTCAGTATGAAGTCGCCGGGAGGAGGCTCTCGCCAAATCCGCCGCTCACCCTCATTTTTCTCCAGCAGGAGAGGTTTAGGGGAGACCTGAGATGTGGTTGCGGAACTGGATTGTGCTGACCGAGTTTGAAACAGGCAAACCGCAAACAGAGTCATAGCCATGGTTGCCAACGTGGTCTTGAGTGACCTTGAGTTCATGGCGAATCTCCTTTCATCACGTGAGGAGACCTGATGGTATCACTCTGATATTGATCGAAAGCACCGCGATTTTTCGGATTTTCTGTCCTTCAGAAAAGGCTTTTCGTGAGTGTTGAAAGCGCTCCACAGCACGGGAACATGCGCGAAGCCCCGACCGAGAACTAGCGTGATCCGTCCGTTGCTCGATTGGCGAGCGAACTCAACGGGCAGGATGGGGCCGTCAGCACGCCACAGCCCGTCCACGTCGAGGTTCCGCCTGTCCCAAATCAGCGATCCCCAGCCGATGCAGGCGATCACGACTGAAACTCCGCGTTACAAGCACGGAAGTGCTTGCCCCATTCGCCAGCGAGAAAGCAGGTCAGTTGCTCGGAGATTCTGCGTTTGTGATCTTCTGCGGGAAGGACGTAGTAGATTCCCGCTGCGCGTCGATGGAAACTGACAGCTTGCCAGGGTTTCCCTGCGGCTAGAAGCTTGTGCTGCTCAGATACCTGTTCACTTAGGCTTCTGCGTTGCTGATGCTGATAAAGCACGACGCTTTGACCGCGCTTTAGAAACGCCGCGACTTCATCTTCAAAGATGTACTTCGCGCTGCCGTACAGATGCTTTCTGCATCTCCTCGGAGCCAGCCCGTTGTCCGGGTCGAGAAAAACTAGGTCACTCCGCGAGAGCTTCTTAAATGCCTCATCGAACCATTCAGCCCTCAGCCGAGCTTGTGTTTCTCGGGAACGGGCGCTGAAACATGGCACCCTCGGGACAGGAATTGCTGTGCCGTAGAAAAGGGTGTTTGCTGGCAGGATTCCGTTCCTCTCCACCTGAGAAAGCGCCCGCTGGTTGGTCGCCAAAATCTGCCATAAGCGGTCGTACAGATTGGGATCGCGCATCCCAGTGGTTCTCGTCTATTTGGGATTCCTCAACCGCGGAACTCCGCCGCCGGGGAATGCAGGTGAACCACAAACGCGTGGTGCGGATCATGCGGAAAGATAACCTGCTGGCCCTACAACCGAAGTGCTTCAAGGTCACCACGAACTCGAACCACAAGTTCGAGATTTATCTGAACTTAGCGGCTCGGATGAAACTGACCGGGATCAATCAGCTTTGGGTAGCGGATATCACCTACATTCGGCTGAAGGCGGAATTTGTCTACTTGGCGGTGATCCTCGATGCGTTCTCTCGCAAAGTGGTGGGCTGGGCGCTGGATCGTACCCTGGCGATGCGGCTCACCGTCGGAGCGCTGGAACAAGCCATCGAGCGCCGACAACCGAAACCCGGCCTCGTGCATCACTCGGATCGAGGCTTGCAATACGCTCGCGGGGAATATATCGCCATCCTCGAGAAGTACCACATGATTCCGAGCATGAGCCGACCAGCGAACCCCTACGACAACGCCAGTTGCGAGAGTTTCATGAAGACGCTAAAGCGGGAAGAAATCTACGCCCACGACAAATACGACGACCTGGAACATTTGCGGGCGAACATCGAAGAGTTCATCGAGGAATATTACAATCGGCAGCGGCTGCACTCCGCCCTGGGTTATCGACCTCCGGAAGAATTCGAGCAACAGGCCGAAAGCCAGGCCGAATCTCGAAGCGCAACGATGGTGTTTTTTGAGAACAAAGAGAACAACAAAAAGATTTCTAAAGGGCTGCTGGGGAAAGGGACTCAAATGCCGTCCCCTTCCCCAGACCCCTTCTCCTGCTAGGAGATGCAAGAACGCTTTTACGAAAGCGGAAGCTGTGTCCAAAAAAACTGTGCCATCTTAGGGGTTCACCCCATAGCTTAGGTCCAAGTTGGGTCCAACCGAGAGGGCAGTTCACTCCTTCCGACTGAGCCGGCAGCACTGGCCCAGTTTTGTTCTTTGCCGCCGAGGGGTGGCGAAAGTCGAACCGTATTTAGGATTACCGATGGCCCGCAAGATTCGTAATTTTAGGGCGGTATTCGTTGGCACCTGTTGGCACTCGTTGGTCGAAAGATTTGAAAATGGCCTCGCACCTGGTGCCATCGCCCGTGCCAACTCACCAATCTTGCCACGAACTCAAGGTGGGGCTAGGATGTTTTCCGCTTTCGCGTTTTTTGCGCGTAACTACAGAATGGAGGCTCCTTGGCGCCAATATCCCGAGCCGTTCTCCCGTTCCTCTTCGCTGAACTCGTCCTTTGCGCCGCGCCGCCAACCCACGCGCAATCCGAATCGTCCACTGGTCCAAGCATTCCGGGCCAGCCCATTCCCGGCACTACGGGCGTCAGCCCCTTCGCCGGTAGCGTCTCGCAAAAACTTATTCCCGGCGTCATCCCGCTTTCGCTCCAAACCGCCATCGACCTGGGCCTGAAGCAAAATCTAGGCGCACTCCTTTCCAACGCCGACATTCACTCCGCTCGCGGCCAGCGATGGCAACAGTTAAGCGCTCTGCTCCCGCAAGTAACCGCCGCGCCCGCCGTCGCAGACTCCAAAATCAATCTCGCCCAGCTCGGCTTCACGAGTATCAGTGGCCTCAACATCCCTGTATCGATCGGTCCTTTCTCCTATTTCGACGCCCGCGTCGCCGTCAGCCAGTCGCTCTTCGATTGGAAGTCCATCAACGCCACGCGCGCCGCCACGCAAAATCTCAAATCCGCCGAATACACCTTCAAAGACGCGCGCGACCTCGTCGTCCTCGCCGTCGGCTACACCTACCTGCAAGCCATCGCCGATGAAGCCCGAATCGCCACCGCCGAAGCCCAAGTCGAGACCGCCGGAGCCCTCTACAAACAAGCCTCGGATCAAGTCACCGCAGGCACTTCGCCCGAAATCGACGGCCTCCGCGCCAAAGTCGAACTCCAGACCCGCCAGCAGCAACTCATCCAAGCCAAAAACAATTTTGCGATTCAAAAACTCACCGTCGCCCGCGTCATCGGTCTTGCTCTCGGACAGGAATTCGACCTCACCGACAAGTCGCCATATCAACCCTTCGAGAGTGTGCCCGTAGATGATGCACTTAAACGCGCCTACGCTTCCCGCTCCGATTATCTGGCCGCCATGACCGACGTTCTCGCCGCACAATTCGCTCGCAAAGCCGCTGTCGCCGACTATTTGCCCACGCTCTCGTTCAATGCCGATTACGGCACCGGCGGCGCCCATCCCTCCACCTCCACGTCCGTCTATGACGTCAAAGGCACGCTCTCCATTCCCATCTTTTTGGGCGGACGCGTTCGCGGCGAAACTCTCGAAGCCGACGCGAGACTCGAACAATCCCGCGAGCGCCTCGATAATCTCCGCGCACAAATCGACGCCGACGTGCGCGCTGCAATTTTCAACTTGGAGTCCTCTACCGAGCAGGTGAAAGTTGCCCGCAGCAATATTGATCTGGCCGAGGAAACGCTCCTCCAATCGCGGGATCGCTTCACCGCTGGCGTCACTGACACCGTCGAAGTCGTGCAATCGCAGGAACTCGTCGCCAGCGCCCATGAGCAATACATTTCCAGCCTCTACAGCTACAATTTTGCAAAAATCTCTCTGGCCCGTGCTCTCGGCATCGCCGAATCGGCCGTAAAGCAATATTTCAAGGGACAATAATGATGGCGGAAGCGAAACCTCCCAGCTCGTCGCCCGAACCCGGGCCAGGATGCTTCCATGGATCCCTCGCCTCTGCGCGGCTCTGCCGCTCTGCGCCAGACCGACACGCAGAAGCGCCGCCGCAAAATCTTCATTGTCGCGGCCGTTCTCGTCGCCCTGGTCGCCTGCTTTCTTTTATGGCGTTATCTCAGCAGTTACGAATCCACCGATGATGCTCAGGCCGACGTTCACCTCTATCCTGTTAGCTCCCGTGTTTCCGGCTACGTCATCGGGGTCAACGTCGACGACAACCAGTGGGTGAAAATGGGAACTGTCCTGGTCGAAATCGATCCGAAAGATTATGAAGTGGCCGTCGCCCAGGCCCAAGCCAACCTCGCCAGCGCCGAAGCTACCGCCAAATCCCTGAACATCACTGTGCCTATCACTTCGACCACTACCAGCAGCCAACTCAAATCCACCTCGTCAGACATCGTGAACGCGCAGGCGGGCATTATCGCCGCTAAACGCCAGCTCGCCGCCGCTCATGCCCAGACGCAAGCCGCCGAAGCCAACGACATCAAAGCCCAGGACGATCTTCAACGCTACAAACTGCTTGTCGACAAGCGCGAAGTCGCTGTGCAGGTCTACGATCAAGCCCTCGCCACTGCGAGGTCTAGCACCGCCTCCGTCGAGGCCGCCCGCGCCAACGAGTCAGCCGCCCAGCAATTCGTCGAGCAGGCCGAGAGCCGCCTCGTGCAGGCCGAGGCCAACCACCAATCCGCGCGAAACCGCGGCAGCAGGTTTCGTCCTCAAAATCTCGCGCCATCGCCGCCATCGCCGATGTAGAGGAAAAGCGCGCTCTTCTGGAACAAGCCCAACTCAATCTCCAATACACAAAAATCATCGCTCCTGTCGACGGCGAGGTGAACAAGACTGTCGTCGTTGGGCTAAACGTAGCGGAGGGTCAGCAACTTCTCACTGTGGTCCCTCTCGATCAAGTCTGGGTCACTGCCAATTTCAAAGAAACCCAGCTTCGGCACATGCGCGTCGGACAGCGCGCCGAAATCCACGTCGATTCCAGTGGGAAAAGGCTCAAAGGACATGTCGATAGCATCGCGGGTGCCACCGGCCCACTCTTCAGTCTGCTGCCGCCGGAAAATGCCACCGGCAACTATGTAAAAATTGTGCAGAGAATTCCCGTAAAAATTGTTCTCGAACCCGGGGAGAATCGCGACCGCCAACTTCGGCCCGGCATGAATGTCGTGCCCGACGTTTACCTGCAATGAGCACAGCGGCTCTTACTATCGACCAGGACGTCTGGCGGCCCAAGTACAATCCTTGGCTGATTGCTGTTGTCGTGGCGCTGGCGGCCTTTATGGAAGTCCTGGACACCAGCATCGCCAACGTAGCCTTGCCCTACATGGCCGGCAATCTGGCGGCGAGCAACGACCAGAGCACGTGGGTCCTCACGTCTTATCTCGTATCAAACGCCATCATTCTCCCGATCAGTGGTTGGTTCGCCAACACCTTCGGACGAAAGCGCTTTTTCATGGCCTGTTTAGCTATCTTTACGGTTAGTTCCCTGCTTTGCGGCTTCGCGCCGAGTCTCGGGTTTCTGCTTCTTTTCCGTGTGCTGCAAGGCGCGGGCGGC
>CAVSNL010000029.1:0-134275 GCA_963729285.1 uncultured Acidobacteriota bacterium | reverse complement strand
CGCACCGGTGCGGGATGCAGGGTGTTGGTCGACGGGGGCTATACAAATTGCGTTGATTCCGGATCCGGTCTCGCCTTGAGTTTCGCGTTGAGGCAATGATCGTCAGGTGCGTCCGGCCCGAACCCAGATCAAACCGCCGCAATCCCGGTGTCGGTTACGTAAGGGTGAGGCAAGACGCTTCGGCCCGAGCGGGGCCCTTCGAAGCTCAGCGTAAACAAGCCCCGCCCCTACAAAGGACGCGGGGCGGGCCGCCGGCCTGAAGGCCAGCGCCTACATGGCGATACGCATTCGCCGTGGGTTCGCCTTGAGTTTCCTGATTACGACGGGGATAACTGGCTGCTCACACAGGCTGCTGGGTTCGTTGACTTGGGTTTTCTCCGCCTGCTAGCGTAGTCAAGCATGACTTTTGCCGGCCTTTGCCGCTTGGGCGCATTGATGTGCTCTGCAGCAAGTGGGGACGGCTTATTGTCTGAGCTCGCGAATGGCCTATAACAAAAGCAAGTTTGTCGAAGCCGCTCAAAAACTTCTCAACCAGGGCAAGGTCGCCCAGGCCATAGCGGAATACCAGCAAATTTTGAAGCACGAGCCGCGCGATCAGGTCACGTTGATGACCATCGGCGAGCTGTATATCCGCCAGGGCGAAACGTTTCAGGCCATCGATTACTTCGAACGTTTGGCGCAACTGTTCGTCGGCGACGGGTTCCTCACCAAGGCCATCGCGGTTTATAAGCGCATTGCCAAGCTGGCTCCCGAAGAGATACGCCCGCTCGAGAAACTTGCGGATCTGTATGTTCAGCAAGGGGTGATGAGCGAGGCGCGGCCGCTATTTGTGCAGTTGGCCGAGATTCATCTCAAGAACAACCGGCAGCCCGAAGCGGTCGCTTTGCTCAAGAAGCTGTTGATGGCGGAGCCTGACAACCTGCGCATCCAGGTGCGGCTGGCTGATCTGTACCAGGCGATGGGTCAGAATCGCGAGGCTGTTGAAGCGTACATTTCCGCTAGTCAGAGAGCGCTAGCGCGTGGCGATCAGGCGGAGTGCGAAAAGCTCGCGGACAAGGTACTGAAAGTAGAACCGGGAAACCTCGCCGCTCTTATCGTCAAGGCGCGGGTCTTTTCTTCGCAGGGCAATTTCACGCAGGCGGCTCAGGTTCTTGAGCAGGTTCCCGACCTTGAAAAGGGCGGCGAACAAGCGGAGCTGCTTCTCGATCTTTATCTCAAGAGCGTGAAGTGGGATGAGGCTTCGAATTTGGCTTTGCGCATCTTTGATGCGGACCCGAAAAATTTCGGGCCGGCGCAAAAGATCGTGGAAGCGCTGCTGGAATCGGGTCAGGGCGATCGCGCCATGGCGATCCTGGACCGGACCCGCATTCCCATGATCGACGCCGGGGAACACGAGGTCGTTGGGAAACTGCTGAATGAGCTCGCGGAGCGTATGCCGGGAAGAATCGAGCCGCTGGAGTGGCTGGTGGAAACCTATGGGCGGACCAGCGATTCGTTCCGGCTGCCGGATGCGCTCGCACATTTGGGTGACGCACTGGTCGCGGCGAAACAATACGATCGGGCGAAGCAGGTCTTCGAACAACTGGTTGATCGCGAACCGGAGAGCGATCCCGCGAAGCGCAAACTCAACGATGTGCTTCGCAAGATGGGGTTGATGGCGCCGGATACGACGCAGCCGGTGGTCGAGGAACATGCGGCGGTGGAACTGGCCATGCCGCCGGCGCCGAAAGTAAGACCCGATATTGAACCCGCCGCCCCAGAGGTGAAGGCCAAGCCGGTCGCGCCGTCGGCGCCGGTCGAGGCTGCGCTTGACGAAGATACGCAGAAATTCATCGCGCAGTCGTTAACGGACGTCGATCTGTTCGCCAGCTACGGGCTGACACAGAAAGCGATCGGCTTGCTCGAAGCCATTCTGCGCCGGGCTCCGCGGCACACACCGACACTGGAAAAGCTCCTGGACTTCGTGCTGGGTGCGGGGGACGATCGCCGCACCGCGGAACTGGCGGCCAAACTTGAACAGATTTACAGTGAGCGCGGCGACCCGCGGGGCGCCGAGCGCTTTGGGGAATTGCGGCGTCGATTCCAACGCGCTGCGGGGCTTTCTGACGAGGAGTTGGCAGGACCGGTGGCGCAGGCAACCGCGCCTGCCCCGGTGGCGGAAGCCGAAGTCGAAGAGTCTTTCCCGGAAATAGCGTCCGAGGAAGCCATCACTGAATTTGCCATCGCGGGAGAATCTGTCGAGATCGAAGAGGTCAACGCTGCACCGGTAACTGCCTCAGCGGAGGAAGAAATCGCAACGACTTCGGCGGCGGAAGAAGTCCACGAGGTTGATCTCTCCGACGAGTGGGCCTCGATGCTTGAGGATGGTCAGCCCATAGAAGCTGCGAAGCCAGCGCCAGTACCTGAGCCGCACGTCCAAGCCAAAGCGCCGCCGGCATTCGAGCTGCCTGCCGAGGCTTCTGCGCCAGTGACGGCGGAACCGACGGTGGAAGAGTTTTCGATTTTGGAAGAGCCGGCCCTGGAGCCGGCAGCGGCTGAACCTGCACACTCCGCCGTTGAAATCCCCATCGAGACGCCTGCGGTTGAAGAGTCGACTGCTTACGAGCCTGCGATTGAAGGTCCGGAAGAGGTCCAGGAGCTTCCGGTTGCAGTTGAGGAATCGGCCGTACAGCCAGTCGTCGAAACACCCGCTCATCATGGGGCGGCGCCTGAGCCGCCCGTGGTAGAGCCGCCAGCGGTAGAACAGCCCGCGGCCAAGGTCTCGGAAGCGGCGCCGAAGATCGAAGAGCCAGAATTTGAGCTGGACCAGGACTACGAGCTGGTTCTCGATCCCGAGCCGCTGGTTCCTGCGCACGATCAGAGGCCGCCGGAAATTCCCATCGTTCCGTTGGAGCCTGAGCCGGAAGCGGTTGCTCACAATGCCGCGCCTGCAAACGGCTTTGCTTCCGACCAGTTCTTGTCGGATCTGGCCGCTGAAATCGATCAATTGGGTGGGGACCAGCTCTCGCCGGGATATTCCGATGCTGCTCCGCGTCCCCACGCCAGCACGCCGAACAAAAACGCGGCCACGGCGGAAGCGGCTTCCCCAGCTGACGTAGGACCCCTTAAGGAGGTCTTCGACGAATTTCGCGCCGAACTCGGTGAGATGGGCGCTGATGATGAGGATCTGGAGACGCACTACAATCTCGGCATTGCTTTCCGCGAAATGGGCCTGCTGGAAGAAGCCATCAGCGAATTCCAGAAAGTCGCCAAGGCCAGTGAGAAGGGCCGCCCGTTTCCGTACTCCATGCAGTGCTATACGCTGCTCGGTTTGGCTTTCATGGATCGCGGCCAGCCTTCCATCGCCGCGATGTGGTACGAGCGCGCGCTGCATCTTCCGGACATCGAGCCGGAAAGCGAACTCGCCTTGCGGTATGATTTGGGGATGGCCCAGGAGTCGGCGGGCGAGTCGGATGCGGCACTCAAGAGTTTCTCCCAGGTCTACGCGGTCAACATTGACTATCGCGACGTGGGCGAGCGCATCGCCGCGCTGCAAAAACCAGCTCGTTAACGTTCCGCTCTCGCTGAGTCCAGGGGACTTCTCTAATCGATGAATCGGATCTTGAGCGCGGTGTTGGTGGTGGTCTGCTGCATGATGGGGGCTGTCCTGTTCTATCTGCCGTGGACCGGAATCTGGGAGCAGAACTATTTCCTGAGTCATTTTCCATCGCTGATGCGAATCTTGCTGCATCCTTCGTTCCGCGGAGCGGTGAGTGGACTCGGCATTCTGGACATTTTCCTGGCTATCCGCATGATCGGATCTAGTCCCGCAGCGTCGGCAACTCCCCGTGTCCGTCCGCAGTAATTCGCCGGGCACTCGCAAATTTCCAATTCTTTGCTACGTGACCGATCGCAGGAGTCTGCCTCTTGCGACGCCCTCCGCGGAATTTTCGGCGCTACCCCAAAAGATCGCGGAACTCGCGAGATTTCGCGTGGACTGGGTGCAGATTCGTGAAAAAGATCTGTCTGCCCGGCAACTCATCGCGCTAATGCAGGAGACCGCTCGTTGTTTGCCCGCCCAGCCCGGCAAAGACTCCGGCGCAACACGTATTCTCATCAACGATCGCGCTGACGTCGCGCTGACGCAAGGTGCGGCTGGAGTTCACCTCGGCGAGAACTCTGTAGCGGTAGACGAAGTAAAGCGACTGGTCGAGTCACGGGTGTCGACGACAGATTTTTTGTTGGGTGTCTCGTGCCACTCGTTGGAAGGCGCGAAATCAGCCGCAGCCGGCGGTGCGGACTACATATTCTTTGGTCCAGTGTTTGCCACGCCGTCAAAGGCCGCGTTCGGCGAGCCTCAAGGCGTCAAACGTCTCGCTGAAGTTTGCCGGTCGGTGTCCATCCCCGTGCTGGCCATCGGCGGCATCACCGTCGAAAATGCCGCCACCTGTTTCACGGCTGGTGCGGCGGGCATCGCCGCCATTCGGTTATTTCAGGATGCACCGGATCCCGCGGCCACGGTGGAAGCGTTACGGATAATACGGTGACAGGAATGTATAGGCGCCCTTCATGGGCAATGGAAAACGTGTCAGAATCGCGCGTTTTGGCACGAGGAGTCAACGCGACCGGGCTTACCAACGTGTTAGGTTATCTGGCCCGAGCTGCAACGCCGCGACTGCGCGATGCTCGTTTGCGCTGGTATAGTTCTCGGTCTGCTGCCTCGAGAAGGTCCTGCGCGCTGCGTCCGTCATCCGGATAAACGCTCACCCCGATACTCACGCTCAGCGGAGGTTGCTCCGGGCCGGTGCGCAACGCGATTTGCACGCGGCCGGCGATCTGGCGCGCCATCCCCGGGTCTGCGTCAATCAGCAGAACGGCAAACTCATCGCCGCCATAGCGCGCCGCAAGGTCGGTCGAGCGGCACTGCTCTTTCATCACCTCAGACAATCGCTTCAGCGCGCGGTTTCCTGCCAGATGCCCCAGGCGGTCGTTGATGGACTTCAATGCGTCGAGGTCCAGCAGCAGCACGGCGAACGACCGATTGCTTCGCTCGCCACGGCGAATTTCCCGCTCCAGCGTATCCAAGAACTCTCGATAGTTTGCGAGTCCCGTCAGGGCGTCATGTGTAGCCTGGTAGCGCACCTTTTCTTCCGTTTTCTTTCGTGCGGTGATGTCCATTCCGGCCCCGATGCATCCGATGATGTCCCCAGACTTAGATCGCAGCGGTTCCAGGTGTAATTCCAGCACGCGATGATTTCGCTTGTATTCGAATTGCGACGAGACGCCTCGCAGCGCCTCGAAGTGTTGTGGGATAGGCGTTGTGTAGGGATCCTGGCATCTCAAGTATTCGTATACTGATTTTCCCACGATCTCGTCGCTGCGACTCTTCATGCTACGGAATCCTGCGCCAAGGCAAGAGGTAACCCGCAAGTGCAGATTCGTGGTCCACAGCACCATGGGCATTTGCTCAAGGATCTCTTTGAGGTGCCCGTCATCATAGGTTTCGACGGAGCTCGGGGCCCTTGTTTTCGCGGTTTCCACGAAGCCCACGATGTCCCCATGTTTATTGCGGATCGGCGCGCAGCTAACTGCCAGGACAATGGATGATCCATCCTTGTGCAGCCTTTCGGTATTCTCGCATTGCGGAAATTCGCCTCGAATGGCCGCGTGAAGTAGTCCGTCGAACTTGCGTGCGTCATTGGAAGGCAGGAGTCGCGCTAGCGGCTGCTTACGATCTCCGCTTCGCGGTAGCCATACAAGAACTCCGCTCCCCGGCTCCAGCTCTGCACGATGCCATCGAGCGTAAAACTGAGCAGCCCATCTTCCGTTGAGGACAGAATCGCTGCGAGCAAATCCTCGGCCCGCACACAGGTCGCCATGTTTACCTGACAGACTTTCCGAACGGGAAGCGTTCGCGCTGAACAGAGGTTGTTTCCCGCGGGCAAGAGGGTCGAACCCGGGCGGGCAAGTTAGCGTCGCGCGAGAAGGGGTCTCGCGCGATGCCCCATGCTATCAAACGGTGGGGACCCTGCACTATAAAAGACCGCTGGCGTACAGAAGTAGTTAGCGCGTCTTGGGAGCCAAGTCGGGGGACGACCCGGGCCCACTGCTCCGGGTGGCGGGTTCTCAAAAACGTACTTGCAAATTTGTTGCAATAGATACACGACTGATTTAGTCTTATTATAGCTTGTTGCAAATCGTTTGCAAGGAGATCGCGTGCTTTCTCGTCTTTCCCTCGGCCTTTTACTGTTTTCACTACTTGCTGTTCTTCTTCCCTCTCGCTGTTCAGCCCAGGAAAACCCATATATCGTCGCGTACGATCACTATATGGAGGAGCCCGGCAGCCTCGAGGTCGAGTACTTCTCCACCTTCGGCACCCAGCGTGGCGGCAACGACTTCCACGCTTTTTGGCTCGAATTCGAGTACGGCGCTAGGGCTTGGTGGACCACCGAGTTCTATCTCGACGCACAAACCACCTTTAACGACAGCACGCTATTTACCGGGTTCCGCTGGGAGAATCGCTTCCGCCCACTGAAGCACGAGCACTTCATAAATCCGGTCATCTACATCGAGTACGAAAACACCAGCGGCGCGGACAAGATCCTGAAGGAAATCGAGGGCCACGACGTCGAAGCCGACAACGGGGAGCCGAATGCGGTGGCTCGGCAAGAGCACGACCACGAA
Organism: uncultured Acidobacteriota bacterium; assembly: GCA_963729285.1. Classification (GTDB taxonomy): domain Bacteria; phylum Acidobacteriota; class Terriglobia; order Acidiferrales; family UBA7541; genus Acidiferrum. The sequence continues at coordinate 127,612 of CAVSNL010000029.1, read as the reverse complement.
CTCGAATTCAAGTTGTTGCTCTCCAGCACGCACAAAGGCTGGAACTTCGTCGAAAACACCATTGCCACAAAAAACCTCTCAAATGATCCGTGGGAGTTCGGCTACGCCCTGGGTGCGAGTCGCCCTCTGAAGCTCAAAGCCACGCCCAAGCGCTGTAATTTTTGCGCGGAAAACTTCATCGCCGGAGCAGAGATGTATGGGGGGCTCGGCGACCGCCACAGCTTCGGTCTGAGGGACACTTCTCACTATCTAGCACCGGTGGCGGCTTGGAATTTGCCATCCGACTGGACCGTGCGACTTTCCGCAGGTTTCGGCCTGAACGACAATAGCCACCGATTTCTTCTTCGCTGGGGCCTGTCTCGAGAATTCTCCGGCTTCGGCGATCTGGTCGGTCACCTGTTTGGAGGCCGCCCATGAGAATCCCCAATAAAGCCTGGCTCACATGCTTATGCGCATCGACGGTCCTGCTGTCTGTGTCGATCAGTTACGGCCAGCAAGGAACTCCAGACTCGGTCAAGCCTCCTGCGAAGAATGTCAAAGAAAAGGTTTCCGGGGAGAGCGAGTTGGACAAAGCGCCGCTAAAGGTGCGCGCCAAGCGGAACCCGCTTGTGAATGATCCCGACGCTTCAGCGGCTGGTCGAAAGCTCTTCGGCATGCACTGCGCCGAATGCCACGGTGAATCCGCCGAAGGCACTCGCAGGGCCCCCAATCTGCGCGACTCGGAGGTGCAAGATGCGCCACCTGGCGCTATTTTTTGGGTGCTGACGAATGGCATCGTGTGGCACGGGATGCCGGTATGGTCGAAGCTGCCTGAACCGCAGCGCTGGCAGTTAGTGACCTACATCAAGTCGCTCGGAGTCCAGCCACGGAGTTCTACGAGCCACTGACGAAGCGAAGGCTATGGCGTCGTAGACTTGGCCGCATCATTTAAGACCATCGCCAGGCGGATTCCAGCCTGAACCACCCGGCGCTCCACCACGGGTGCAGCTTCTTCTTGATACGCCTCGCCGGCCATGATGTGTTGGTGTAATAGCCGCTGGCCGATATTGTTGTCGTCGGTACAGCTGTGCACCGGCACATTCGGTTCGATGGCGATCTTGGGTGCCAGGCCGGCGTAAACGGTCGATTCGGCGTACTCGTGGCTCTCCCACACCCAGTCGTCCACGTGGACACCGGCCTTCTGCCATCCTTCGATCGAACCGGCGAAGGTGCCTTCCAGCATTTCCGCATATTCGCCAGGGTCCGCGCCTTCCGAATCGCGTTCCAGGATGGCGGTATCCCAGAGGAGTGCAGATTGGGGCTAAAGCCATGCCCGCGCTCATGGGGCTCACGTCGAAAATACTTTACGGGCACGCAGTTTCCGCCCTCATCGGCGTTCGTCGTCGAGTGTAGCGGCTGGTGTAAGTCGCCTACGAAATGAATGATGTAGCGCACGGCTTCCGCCCGTTTTGCGCCGTTCGCGCTTTTGTCCTTCAAGATCGCGACCTGTTCCGCAATGGCGCTGACCACGCAGCCTTCTTTGCCGCAAAAACCTTCCAGGGAACCACGCGGCGCGCCACGCGGAATATCGATGTAGTGCCACGGCCCGTTCTTTCGTTCCCCGCGAACATCATCCGCCCAAGTCGAAGCATCACCCATCGCGTCGCTGACGGCTGATCCGCAGTAGCGTTTGAGCTGAGGATCGATCGGGTTCTCGCTCAGCAGCTTGAGAACAAGCTCCCTGGCCTCCGGCGTCAGATGTTTTTCCGCGATCAGCGCCACCGTTTGGTGGCCTTTGCAACCCCAAGCGTTCGCGGTGGGCACCCCAAGCGAGCCCATAAGCACCGCGATGAGAAGCGTTGCTAAGAAACACCCAAATCTGATCGCGAAGCGGGCCATCTTGAAATCCCGACGGAAATCACCTGTAGCCGTCGTCTCGGGGCGGAGGGTTTTAGATGCAGCACACGGGCAGATTCTCATCGCAGGGCCTCAATCGGGTTTATGGATAAATACAGCAACGGAAAGACAGACGCTATCGGTCCAGTGTCAGTTTCAGGCGCTCAACCAGCGGCCAATCGGCCGCCAGGACTCCGTGTGGTCGCAAATCACGCGCAAGGTTGCCGTGATCGGAATCGCCAGTAGCAACCCCATCCCGCCCCATACCCATCCCCAGAATAGAAGAGCAACGGTGATCGCGACGGCGTTTAGTCGAACCCGACGTCCGATCAGCGCGGGAGCGATGAAATTCGCGGCCACGATGTGAATCGTTGTGAGCACACCGGCAATCAAAAAAAACGAGCCGATCGACTTGAATTTCGCCAGCGCGATCACAAAGGCCGGAAACCAGGCCATCACTGCACCGATATAGGGCACCATGTTCAACAGCCCGGACGCAATCCCGGTCAAAATGGGATAATCGAGGTCGATCATCCAGAAGAATAAGCTGCTCGCGGCAATCACCATGCCCGTGAGGATACTCATCCCCGCCAGATAGTCGCGCAGGACTTCGCGTAAATCCTCCAGCGTCTCTTTCACTTGCGTGCGCCGCGTCACGGGAAACAACTGCAGCGTTCCGTGCCATACTTCGCGCTTTCCCGCCAGCATGAAGAACACCAGGAACGGTACGAACGTAACCTCCAGAAATATGGCATACACCGAGCCGGCGCCGCGCAGAATCATGGTGCGCACCAGCCCTGGCTCCATTTGCCGAATCTCTCCAGGGGGATTGCCCGGTTCGCCGCCCGGGGCTACGCGCCCCTCAATGCCGTTGATTTTTCCTTCCACGGTGTCCGCCGCGCTACGCAGCACGCTGCCATACTTTGGCCAATTCTCGGCAAAGTTCGCCATCCGCGATCCAAGCCCGTAGCTTACGGCGACCAAAACCATGATCAGGATCAGCACCATCACCATGGCGCCGCCGGTTCTTGGAAGACCGGTCCGTTCCAGGAGTTCCACGGCAGGATCCAGAAAATAAGCCAGCAAAATGGAAAGCAGAAGCGTGATCACCACGCCTTGCGCGTAGTAACAAAACAGCAGAATGATCGCGCCCGCGATCACGCGCATACTGAAATTGGATCCGCTGATCCGTACGATCGCCGGCGGCGTTTCGGTTGACGACACAAAATGCTCCGTGCCAAACACGGTAACACATCTATGCAACCATCTTGCCAAGTCGCGAAAGTCCGTTTCGACGTCGGCAATCGCTGTTTTTCACAGGTACGAATTTGTGTCCAGTCGCTTACGTTACTCGATGGATGTTTCCGGCCAACACACGCAAATACTCCATTTTGCCCTGTGCTAAGCTCGATAAGCTTCATTAAGGTTCCCAGAACATGGCGAAAGAACTCTTTGGCACCGACGGAATTCGCGGCGAACCCGGCAAGCCGCCACTTGACGATGCTACTTTGTTTGCTACTGGCCGCGCGTTGGGTGCCTATCTGACGGGCCAGCATCCCGACGCTCGCGTCCTCGTCGGAATGGACACCCGGGAGTCCGGCCCGCACATCGCCGCGCTACTTGCCGCCGGCTTGCGCACCGCCGGAGCCTCCGTCGCGTTTGCCGGTGTGATCACGACGCCCGGCGTTGCGTGCCTGGTTCGCGAAAACGGTTTCCAGGCTGGCGTGGTGATCTCCGCGTCGCACAATCCATTTCACGACAACGGTGTGAAATTATTTTCCAGTGCGGGAATGAAGTTTCCAGATTCTGTCGAGGAAGTGCTGGAACAGGACATCTTCAAGCACCGCGTGGAAGCTCCACCAACAAACGCGCCCCTGCTGGTTGCGGACGATATCCTGGACGCCAAATATCTCGATTTTCTCCGCAGTCGCGTAATCCCCGGCGCAAAACTTTCCGGTTTCCGTATTTTGCTGGATTGCGCCAACGGCGCCGCGTATAAGCTGGGCCCGGAGTTGTTCCGATCGCTAGGCGCCCAAGTGATTGCCATGGGCGACGCGCCAGACGGCCGCAATATCAATGCGAGTTGTGGTTCGCTCCATCTGGAAGGCTTGCAGCGCCGTGTATGCAAGGAACGCGTCTCGCTCGGCGTGGCATTCGATGGCGACGCCGACCGTGCCCTGTTTGTCTGCGAAACGGGGCGCATCGTGAACGGTGACGGCGTGCTGCTGGCGGTCGCGCGGTTTCTGAAATCGCAGGGCAAGCTCAAAGGCACCCGCGTTGTCGCGACGTCCATGTCCAATCTCGGTTTGGAACGCGTGCTTGCCCGCGAGGGCATCGAACTTGCCCGCGCTTCGGTCGGCGATCGCTACGTCCTCGAAGAGATGCTCCGCAGCGGCAACGTTTTGGGCGGCGAGCAATCCGGCCACGTCATTTTTCTGGATGATTCGCCGGCGGGCGACGGCCTGCTGACCGCCGTCAAAATCGCTTCGCTCGTTTCCATGTATGGCCGGCTGGAATCGCTCGTCGAAGGCTTGAAGGACTACCCCCAGGTCATCGTTAATGTGAAAGTGCACTCCAAGCCGCCGCTGGACACCATCCCGGAGGTCGCGCAAGCCCTGGCTGAAGCCCAGTCCGCGCTCGGCGACAACGGGCGCATCGTTCTTCGCTATTCCGGCACCGAGCCCCTCGCCCGCGTCATGGTCGAAGCCGAACATCAAGCGGACGTCCAGCGCTTCAGCCAATCGGTCGCCAACGCCCTCCGCTCCTCCATCGGTGTCTAACCAAGGGTTTGAGCGTCCGAAAAGGGCCAGCAAGCATAACGGCAACGCCGCAGGCCTTCGCGGACTCCGCCCTTCACTACATGCCTGCGTAGAATGAGCAAGATCGGTGAGGGTCCGGAACTTTTCCTCGTGTCGCGACATTACCTCTAATGAGTAGCCGGGAAGATGCAAGGCGCGCTGCCGGATTCGTTCTAAGCTCGGAGGCTTTTTTCAACTTAACGCCATGAGCGAAAGACCCAGCAATCCCACCAACGACGAGAAACTCATGCTGGCCTTCGTCCAAGGCTCCCCGGAAGCCTTAACCGAGTTGTTCCGGCGCTACCAGCAACCCATCCACGGTTTCTTCCGGCGTCGCATCACCGATGCATCGCGCGCTGAGGAATTAACCCAGGAAACATTCCTAGCCTTGCTCCGCGCCGCAAACCGCTATGAGCCCCGCGCGTTGTTCCGAACTTATCTATACGCCATCGCGCTAAAAATCCTGCGATCGTATCGCCGCAAGGCCATTTTTCGAGCAGCTTTTCATGGTCGCCCCGAAATGATTTCTGATCCTGCGAAGCAGGACGCCACCGAAACGGGCCTCTGGGTCCGCCACGCGGTCGGGCAACTCGAAGCGACGGACCGCGAAATCTTGCTGCTGCGTGAATTCGAGCAGCTTAGCTATGCCGAAATCGCGGACCTTCTCCATATACCCGTCAATACCGTGCGCTCGCGCCTTTTCCGCGCCCGTGTTGCCCTGCGCGAATTGCTGACACCTTCTTCAACGGCAGTTGCTGCCGTAACGCAGGCCGCTTCCGTAGGCGGCAACCCACAAATGATCGCCACGAAGGGACAAAGCACATGATCGCCGAAACTCACTTCGCAGCTCCCGAGGAAGTCATGGCCTTGCTCGATGGCGAACTCTCGACCGAGCGCGCTGAATCGGTTTCGGCTCACCTCGCCGAGTGCGCGGAGTGCCGTGAATTCGTCGAAATTCTTCGAAACGGTTCCATGACTGTCTCGAAGTGGACGGTCCCGGTCTTGCCCCCCAATGGTGAGTTCGAGAAACGACTAGCTGAGGCCGCCCTTCAGGTGCCGTCGCGGGGACGACTTCCTGAACTCAATAAATGGTCGGCGTTCCTTGGCCGCCGTTGGATGAGCATCGCAGCGGTGACAGCAATAGTGCTGGCAGTTGCGGTACACTTCATCTCACGGACGGCAGCGCCGACGAGCATGCCGGTGGATATGGCTCACACCGACCGAGGAGGAGCCGGCGGCGGATTTAACCGACTGGACCAATTCGCCAGAGGCCTTTCGACCAAAAAAATCGGCAACAGTCCCGGGAGTACCCGCTTCCGAGGTGTCTGAGAATCTGCCCGAATCCCTTGGCCGACGGACTCTTGATGAAAACGGACTTGTTTCACCTGAGGATCGGTTCAGCCGAACGGATGATCTGCAAACCCCCATGATCGCGCGCACGGTTACGCTGTCGATCATGGTTAAGGATTTTGGCTTTTCCCGGACCGCGCTCGACGCCATCCTGGCACGTCACCACGGCTACGCCGCCAGCCTGAATGCCAGCACCCAGCAGAATGCGGCGCGCTCGTTGCAAGCCTCGCTTCGCATTCCCGCCGGGGAGCTGAACGCAGTGGTCGCGGAGCTGAAATCGCTCGGCCATGTCGAAAACGAGACGCAAGCGGGCGAGGAAGTCACCCAGCAGCACGCCGACCTGGTCGCGCGGCTTAAGAATTCGCGCGAAACCGAACAGCGGCTGCAGGCCATCCTCCTGCAGCGGACCGGCAAGATCAGCGATGTGCTTGCCGTGGAACAGGAGATCGCCCGTGTGCGTGGCGAAATCGAGCAAATGGAAGCAGAACAAAAGGCATTGGAGCACCGCGTGGACTTCGCGAGCATCGAGCTGAGTCTCGCGGAAGAGTACAAAGCGCAGATCGGCTCGCCATCACCATCGATTGCAACGCGCTTCCATAACGCGATGGTCGCGGGCTATCGAAGTGCTGTCGAAAGTGTGGTTGGCATCATTCTTTTCTTTGCCGAATATGGCCCCGAGGCGATGATTTGGGTCGCCTTTCTCGCGCCGCTGGCTTGGTTCCTGCGTCGCCGATGGAGGCTTGCCACGTCGCTGACTTCGTGACCGATTTGCCGGGATGTCCGGCTGTTTTGCAGGCATCTCGAAAGCAGACGTCGAGGTTAGAGGCGCCCCAGTCTCCCAAAGAATGGATGTAACATCGGTTTGCCTGTGAGATTTTGTAGATGTGAACGTGCAAAAAAACGACTGCATGAGCTGGAGCGCGCCCTAAGCCGCTTTATTTCAGATACCTAGCAGACCGCAAGAATATCACAGTTCGCTGGCACACCATTTGCTCTATAGAGCGCCAACATAGTACAAGATTGGCTTCCCGGGGTGGCCAGAACCCAACCTCGACTGGGATTCTGGTTTTGGGGGGTCAGTTCTAGAAAGAGGGGGCTTGCACCAGCCCCCTTTTTCATTTCCTCGGTGGTTGGCTTTTTTGATGAACGTTGCTTCCCGCGGGTGAGTCTAAATTCTTACGATAGACGCAGGGTGATCCCCTGCGTCTCTTTTTTTTCAACAGGATTTCTCGGGAACTACTCCGGTAACGTACACGGACGGTGGTCGCGCTATTTTGTCGCCGTGCTGACGCTGAGCCAAAAAAAGGAGCGGCTGGTGGGGGGACCAGCCGCTCGGGCGTGGGAATGGAGGGTACGTGGCCTGAAATCAGTCCGGTTCTTCATCTCCTCGCGCAAGGCGAGGGGCAGGCCGTTCCGCTGCGCTCGCGAGCAGCAGGACGATGCACAGGAGCAGACACCCGATAACCATCCGAATGGCTCCGAAGGCCGAACTCACTTCCGATCACTTTGTGATTTTGCCGAAAGCGCGTGTAGTGGTCGATAGGCCGCGAGGTTCATTTCTTCCAGTACTTTAGGGACACGCGTAGCACAGCCTTTCCAGTACCAATGTACTTCCGACAAAACCATGTTTGTGCGCGCGCGTCAGGGACAGAAAACTTCCGTGCCCGAATGCTGTCAAATCTGTCGTTCGTTGATAATGGGATTGACCTGGAGATCGCCGGAGAACAGGCAAGGGTGCCTGTGCCACTCTATCGCGAGGCGCCTTTCCGTAGACGGTATTCGCGTGGCGAACACCCAAAGTTGCGCCGGAAAAGCCCGCTGAAGGAGGTAACACTCTCGAAGCCAACCTCCAGGCAAACATCGGTTACGCTCTGCTCGCCGCGTTCCAGGAGCCGCCGGGCTTTTGCAAGCCGCTTTCGCTGCAGGTATTGGTTAGGTGTCTCGCGAAAGACCTTGCGAAACAACCGGTGGAAGTGATACGGAGAAAGGCAAGCGTTCTCGGCGACTTCTCTTAAATGGACGGGAGTTCCCGAAAATGAGTCCATGTAGTCTTTCCCCCGCAGCAGACGACGGTACAGCTCCATGCGTGATGAATATTTCTTCGCCGGAATTAGCTCGGCATTTTTGTCCGCCTCTTGGCGAAGCTTGCACAGAGCGCCGGCGACACCCAGGAATTGATCTTCCAGCCAAGGATCGCTCGCCGCGTTGTCCTTGAGGCGGGCGTAGATTCGTTGGATCAGGGGACTAACGGCCGCATCGTGTGCGTGCAACGTCTCAAAGAACTCGACGCTGGTGCCCAATGAGGAGCTGGAATTGTCGGCGCTTGCCGCGGACTCTGACGCGTGACTTGCTCCGGAAATGGGGTCGTCAAGCAGCCCGGTGGGTTCAGACTCCATCACGCGGGAAACATCTTCGACCAGCCCATTACGGAAGAACAGGCAAAACGTTTCGACCGTTGCGAGCGAATCGATCGTGATCGAGTAATTTTGCTTAGAGTTGAGAACCAGATAGCAGGTTTCGTCCACGAGGCGCTCGGCCTCGCTCGTGCTCCATCGCGCTGACCCTCGTACGACACTCTTGATCGAAAGCGGCCCGCGAAAATTCGCAATGTGGTACTGCTTCCCTTTGCCCCACAGGATCGCATTTCGAGCGCCAAGCCACGCAGCGGGCGGATTGATGGCGACTCGAGTTTCTGGCCGTTTTGGATCACCGCGCACCGTTAAATCTTTCTTACCTATGCTGTCAAAAGACTGCTGGGAAGCCGAAGTCTAACACGTTCGTCACAGGCTGAATTTTTTGAGGGTGGTTTCACGCGGAAGGTCACTCTGACAGTGCCGCCATCGGGAAGTTCCCGACATTCCGGAAGCGGTTCCGACCTCCACGCAAAAGGAGTCACTTTCGAGCATTTTGGGTTCGCGGACCAAGATGTGCAGGGGATCTGGTCAGCGCCCAGTGGCGCCAAAGTGGCATGGTTCAAGGACCCCGATGGGAATGTCCTAAGCCTGACACAACTCGCCTAGAAATGGTCGGCAAACCGGTGAGTGGTTAAAGGTCTAGCGTCTTCGGTCCGATAACTCCTTTGGCCGTCCGCGCGGATTTGGCCATCTTATGGGATTTGTTCGTCGAAGCGGTCGCATTGCCAAAGAAATTCGCATCCTGCTGATCGGCACGGATACTTCGGGACGCGTTTTTGCGGAAGAAACGCAAACCGTGACGCTGAGCCGCCACGGAGCGGGGGTCATCTCCAAGCATAAACTGGCTGCCGACGGCATCCTCATCCTGCGTTTCCTGGGCGGTAACAGCGAGGCGTCCATACGCCTGGTCGGTGAACTTGGCGAAGACCTTCGAGGCTATGTCTATGGCGTGACCTTTGTGGATCCTAATCTGGATTTCTGGGAGCTCAAGTTTCCGCCGCCCCCTAGTAATTCCCTGCCTCGGAAATCTCTGTAGAATGCGGAACCAGATTTGAGGAGAACTGCGGATGGGCATGGGAACGCGGCGGCGAAGACAGCGACAAGAGCAGATGTGGATCGCACAGCAGGAACTAGCGAAGGGGCCGGCACATCCTTTTTACAAGCGGGTGAATGAATTGTTGGAAGAGAGGAAGTTTGACGAGTTTGCCGAGAGGGAGTGCGCGAAGTTTTACGCGGAAAACATTGGACGACCCTCTTTGGCGCCAGGGATCTATTTTCGTTTGTTGTTGGTGGGCTATTTTGAGGGCCTCGATTCCGAGCGGGGCATCGCCTGGCGCGTGGCGGATTCGTTGGGCCTACGGAGATTTCTGGAAATCGGCATAGACGAGCCCACCCCGGATCATTCGACCATTTCACGGACACGGCGGCTGATCGATGTGGAGACGCACCACAAAGTGTTCTTCTGGATTTTGGAAGTGCTGCGAGAGCAGGGGCTGGTGAAGGGCAAGACGGTGGGTATCGACGCGACCACGCTGCAGGCCAACGCGGCGATGCGTTCGATCGTGCGGCGCGATACGGGTGAGAGTTACGAGGAATTTTTGCAGGGCTTGGCCAAGGAATCGGGAATCGAGACGCCCACGCGGGAAAACCTAGCGCGAGTGGATCGCACGCGGAAGAACAAGGCCAGTAACGAAGATTGGGTGAATCCGCATGATGGAGATGCGCGCATCGCCAAGATGAAAGATGGGCGAACGCATCTCGCACACAAAGCCGAGCATGCCGTGGATCTGAAGACCGGTGCGGTGTTGGCGGTGACGCTGCAGGAAGCCGATTCGGGGGACACCACCACGGTGGTCGAGACTCTAGCGCAGGCCGGTGAGAACGTCGCGGAGTTGATTGGGACAGAAGAACCGAGCCAGAAACCGCAAGTGCATCTGCAGGGCATCGAAGAAGTGGTGGCCGACAAGGGCTACCACAGTGGAGCGGTGGTAGCGAATCTGCAGGGTGCGGAAGTGCGGGCTTACATTTCGGAGAAGAAGCAGCCCGGGCAACGGCATTGGGAAGGCAAAGCCAAGGAACAGCAAGCGGTCTATGCCAATCGGCGGCGAGTGAAGGGAGCCTATGGCCAAGGCCTGCTGCGGAAGAGAGGCGAGTTGATCGAGCGGAACTTCGCGCACTGCTACGATACGGGCGGAATGAGACGAACGCATCTACGAGGACACCGAAACATTCTCAAGCGACTGCTGATTCACGTTGGGCATTCAATCTGAGTCTAATTTTTCGCTCGCTCTTGGGCTCGGGTACTCCACGGGAGCTGAGAAATCGTCAGTCCTCGTTTCTTTGTGTGCTGCTTTTTCTGTTCCGTCGCCCTTCCGTGGCCTCGAGTCCCAGAAAACCTTGTGTTTCATCACCACCATTCGATCGGCGGAAAAATCATCGCTATTTCAGATACAGACTTCGCCACTCAGTAAAATGCGATTCCGCCACGGACTGCTAGTGGCAAGTGAACTTTGAGGCCCCGCTGCAGTGCACGTCGTGCCAAAAACGTGAAGTGGTCGATCAAAGCGAGGTGGAGGCGGACGTCTACGCCCTCGCGGAATTCATTCTGCGGCCTTGCGCGATTTGTGGGACGTCCACGCAATGGCGTCGCGCTATTGATGATGACGTGCTTCTGCCGGCCAACCCTACGACAAGGAGTCTCGAACCGCCGAACCGCTTTGCTGCGAGTCCGCTTCACGTCGAGTCAGCTCAATCGGGTGAACCGCTATTGACCGTGTCCCAGCATCGGGGATTCGCGGGAGTCGAAATTGCTGTCCCAGAAGCACTGGCGCCCGAGCCACTATCTCCAGTCGCTACCGCTGTGGTCGCTCATAGTGCCAATCGAAGGCATGACGTACGCACGCGGGTCAGCTTTACCGCTTGTGTGCGCCAGGATGGCGTTGACGAGATCGTGGAGTGCGGCAACATCTCGAAAGGAGGCTTCTCGTTCCGCAGCCGCAAGTCGTATCTTGCGGGTTCCGACATTGAAGTTGCCCTGCCGTACTACCCTGGCACGCAGCCTGCCTTCGTCCGCGCCACCGTCCGCCACTCGCTGGTGCTGCCGAACAACAATTTCCATTACGGGGTCAAGTACGTGGCCACGAGCCGCATTCCGAAATCCTAATCGCTCCGAATCCCGGCTGTTCTGTGGGAACTACATTCCCATCGCGGAGTACGCTATTCTTTCTTGACCATGCATGATCTCAGCTACTTCAGGGAACATTTGGATATGTTTGCCGAGATGGCCGCAAAACGCGGCACGACGCTCGATCTTGACGCGTTTCGCACGGTCGACAAAGAGCGCCGCGAATTGATCACCGCGACCGAGCAGCTCAAGGCTCGGCGAAATAAAGCTAGCGAGGAAATCGCGCGGCTGAAGAAGGAAAAGCAGAATGCGGACGCGCTGCTCGCGGAGATGAAGCAGGTTTCCGAGCGCATCAAGCAAGGCGACGAACGCATCGCTCAGCTCGACGCCACGCAGCGTGAATTGCTGCTGGCGATTCCCAATATCCCGCACTCCAGCGTGCCCGTGGGCCACAGCGCCGCTGACAATGTCGAAGTACGCCGCTGGGGCACACCGCCGAAATTCGATTTTGTGGCCAAGCCTCACTGGGAAGTCGGGGAGCGCGCCGGGATACTCGATCTTGCCGTCGCCACAAAAATAACTGGCGCGCGCTTTGCCGTCTACAAGAGCTGGGGTGCTCGCCTGGAGCGTGCCCTTGCCAATTTCTTTCTGGATGTGCACACACGCGAGCACGGCTACACGGAAATTCTGCCTCCGTTTCTCGTCAACACCGCTTCGCTGATGAGCGCCGGCCAACTCCCGAAATTTGCCGCGGACCTTTTCAAGCTTCAGGACACCGATTTTTGGCTCACACCTACTTCCGAGGTCGAGCTGCACAATCTGCACCGAGATGAAACACTTCCCGAAGAAGAACTACCCATCCGGGTCACCGCTTGGACCTCTTGCTTCCGCTCCGAAGCCGGTGCCGCGGGAAAAGATACGCGCGGCATCCTGCGCCAGCACCAATTTCAAAAGGTGGAGCTTTTCAAGTTCACGCATCCCGACAAGAGCTACGAGGAACACGAAGCTCTGGTGCGCGACGCCGAGAGCATTCTGCAAAAGCTAGGTTTGCACTACCGCGTCATGCTGCTCTGTTCTGGAGACATGGGCTTCGCCTCCGCGAAGACTTACGACATCGAAGTTTGGCTGCCCTCCGGCCAGGAATTTCGCGAGATTTCTTCCTGCTCCAACTGCGAAGCTTTCCAGGCGCGCCGGGCGGGCATTCGCTTCAAGCCAAAGGCTGGCGGTAAGAGCGATTTCGTCCACACCCTGAACGGTTCTGGCCTGGCGGTGGGCCGCACGTGGATTGCGGTCGTCGAGAACTACCAGCAGGCGGACGGCTCCATTCTGATTCCAGACGCCTTGCGTCCATATATGGGCATCGACCGCATTTCACCGATATAATCGATAGAGATGTGTAAAAGGTCGGCGCCGGCCCCTTCCAGCGCCATATACATTTATTGTGCTCATTTTAAACACTTTAGCTAACTAATGGACTGGCTTTTGCTTGCTGTGAGCGTGACACCCCGTCGTGCAAGCTGTTGAATTTACGCCTTTTCGTTTGACTCACCCTTTTCCCCTTGCATACACTCGCCTAACCGCTTCTTGCGGGTTCGAGGGATGTCGCCCCGGGTCGCGGCAACCATAAAGAGCGTTCCCACGATTGGGGTTACGGCCAACAAAGATTCGATGAACCTTATCTCCCGCGTCATACGATTTCTGTTTTGGCTTCTCGTCTTGTCCTGGAGCGTCGCATTGCTGCGACGCTTGGTGGCCTGGATGCTGCGCGGCCGCACGGCTGCGCAACCAACACAAGGTGTGGACGTGGCCGGAGGCTCCGAAGCTGCCGGGGTGGCTCGGCGGCTGGTTCGCGACCCGGTCTGCGGAGCGCATGTGGCCGAAGTGCTCGCCATTCCGCTGCGCGAGGGCGGAGAGCTGCTTCACTTTTGCTCGGTTGCGTGCCGCGACGAGTATTTGCTTGCCAACGCCGGCAAGAATAGAGACGCGAACATAAAAAAGATCGCGGCCTCGGGATAAGTCGACGAACAGATTTTGCGGTTGCTATCGGGCCAAGTGAATGACGTAAAAGAAAGCACACTCGATCGAGTTCGAGTGACGTCCCGTACAGGAAAGGACCGAAAGCTAATGGCCACGGTCGCCAAGCCCGCCGTTCCTCCGATGATTCCGCGCATCGCCCCGCGCGAGGATCTGAATCCATTCCGCATCGCGCAAATTCAATTCGACATGGCTGCGGAATTTCTGAAGCTCGATCCCGGCCTGCGGCAAATTTTGCGCACGCCCAAGCGCATCATGGAAGTGTCGATTCCCACGAAAATGGACAATGGGCAGGTGAAAGTCCTCACCGGTTTCCGTGTGCAACACAACGTCGCGCGCGGACCCGGTAAAGGTGGCCTCCGCTTCCATCCCAACGTGACGCTGGATGAAATCAAGGCGCTAGCTACCTGGATGACCTGGAAGACAGCGATTGTGAGCTTGCCTCTGGGTGGCGCGATGGGCGGCATTATCTGCGATCCGAAACGCATGTCCAAAAGCGAACTCGAGCGGATGACGCGCCGCTATGCCAGCGAGATCCTTCCGCTCATCGGGCCAGATCAGGATATTCCCGCGCCGGACGTCTACACAGATGCGCAAACCATGGCGTGGATCATGGACACCTACGCGATGACCGTTGGTCGCGCGTCGCACGGCGTGGTCACCGGCAAACCGCAATCCATCGGAGGCACGTTTGGAAGCGAAGAGGCCGCCGCGCGGGGCTTGGTCGCCGTTGTGGAAGAAGCTTGCAAGCTGAAAAAGATTGCACTCCGCGGCGCCACGGTTGCCGTTCAGGGATTCGGCAACTCCGGAGCCGCCACTGCGCGCATTTTTGCCGAAAAGAAGGCGAAAATCGTTGCCATCAGCGACACCCGCGGCGGCGTGACGAACTCTCGCGGCATCGATCCCATCAAAGCGATCCGCTATAAGGAGCGCGCCGCTACCGTTGTCGGCATGCCGGGCGCGTCGCGCATCTCTCACGACGAGTTGCTCACCATGAAGTGCGACATCCTGGTTCCCGCGGCGCTCGAGAATGTCATCACTCTGCACAACGCCGAAGCCATCAAGGCTCGCATCGTCGCAGAAGCCGCGAACGGGCCGACCACGCCGCACGCTGACGAAATTCTCGCCCGGCGCGGCATCACCGTTCTGCCGGATATTCTGGCGAATGCCGGCGGCGTCACCGTCAGCTACTTCGAGTGGGTGCAGAATCAGCAAGGTCTTGTTTGGGAAGCCGAGGAAGTGAGCGCGCGCCTCCAGAAAACGATGGTGCGTTCCTTCCACGAGATGGTGGATACGATGCGCAAACATCACGTTCCACCGCGCGCCGGCGCGATGATTCTCGCAGTGGGTCGCGTCGCTGAAGCGCTTCTCGTCCGCGGTCTCTTCCCGTAAGCAACATGACACCGTACACGACGAAATATTTTCTTGCGCTAACGAAACAAACGCGCGTACATTCGCAAGTGCCGGTACATCCCGTTCGCGGGGCGTACCGGCACTTTTCGCTTCACGAGCGTTTTTGCGGCTTGGCGCCGTGAACGTGAGACGAGAAAGCCGACGGCCCAGCGAATTCTTCAAAACAGTGGGGCAACCAGCACGAAATCATGAGCACTCATAACGGTCACAACAATCACGCCAACGCAACTCCTCCGATTCTTTTGACGATCGCGGGATTTGATCCGAGCTGCGGCGCAGGAACCGCTGCCGACCTGAAAACTTTTGCCGCGCATGGCTGCTACGGTGTGGCGGCGATTACTTCTCTTACTGTTCAGAACACGCAAGTGGTCGAAGACGTGCAGAATACGCCGAGTGCGACGCTTCGCGCGCAACTCGAAGTTCTGGCCAATGACTCCGACATTGCCGGGGTGAAAATCGGAATGCTGGGCAACCGCGGGAACGCCGCGGTGGTCGCGGAATTTCTGGACGCGCACAAATTCGCGCACGTGGTGCACGATCCGGTGATGAAATCGTCCAGCGGCACGGAACTGCTCGACGCGGCGGGCATCAAGTACGTCGCGACGGAACTTCTGAAGCGCTCCACCGTGATCACGCCGAACATCCCCGAAGCGGAAATCCTGACGGGCATGACCATCAAGGACATCGCCGATATGGAAGCCGCCGCTCGCAAGATCGTGGAGATGGGCGCACATGCCGTCATCGTCAAAGGCGGCCATATGGAGCGCGCCGTCGATGTACTGTTTGATGGCAACGAGATGGTCGCGCTCGCAGGTGATCGCGTAAGAGAAGAAACTTTGCACGGCACGGGTTGCACGTTTGCCGCCGCCATCGCCGCGCAGCTTGCGTCAGGGCGCCCGCTGAAGGAAGCGGCGATGTTGGCCAAGGCCTACGTCACCAAGGCCATCGAGAAAAGCTACCCGACCGGCAAAGGCCGCTCGCCGCTCGATCATTTCTACCGCCAGAGGATCGAGCCACCCGCTCGCGGCATCCATGAAGTCCCGCAGCACGGTTTGCATCCCGCAGCCGAAGCCCACTAGCGACGTTCACAGGTCAGGTGTCAACGTCAGGGCACGGCTTTAGCCATGCCGTAAGTGCTCCACAGGAAATTCAGCGTCGCAGTTTGAAAAGCCGGCACTCGGCGGCTGAAGCCGTCAATCGGCGGGACGATCAGCGCTTCCAAACGATGCGCCCGGCAACCACGGTAGCCATGGGTGCGCCCTTGAATTCACGCTGATCAAACGGTGAGTTGCGCGATTTGCTCGGTGAGTCCTTCACGTCATAAGTCCAGGCGTGATCCGTGGAAAAAATGGTGATGTCAGCAGGCTCACCCGCCGCGAGCGTGCGCTCCATTCCCAAAACGCGAGCCGGCCCCGTCGTAAACAACTCCACCATGCGCATCAGTGAGATTCGCCCGCGGTGCACAAGCTGTTCGAGCGACAATGCAATCGCCGTCTCAAATCCAAGAATCCCGAATGGCGCGCGATCAAACTCCACATCCTTCAGCGCTGGCTCGTGCGGTGCGTGGTCGGTGGCAATGGCATCCACGGTTCCGTCGGCCAATCCGGCGAGCAACGCGTCGCGATCTTCTCGCGCCGCCAGCGGTGGGTTCATCTTGAAGCGGGAATCGTACTGCACGTCCTCGTCAATCAGCGTGAAATGATGCGGCGTCACTTCGCAACTCACGTGCAGCCCGCGCGACTTCGCCCAACGCACTTGATCGAGCGAGCCGCGTGCCGATAGATGCGCGATATGCAATCGCGCTCCGGTCAATTCGGCAAGCTGCACATCCCGCGCCACGCATACCGACTCCGCCGCCGCCGGCATTCCCGCAAGCCCCAGCCGTGTCGATGTAACGCCCTCGCGCATCACCGCGCCCGCGGCGAGCGAAACATCTTCCGCGTGCTCGATCACCGGGATATCCAGCGACCGGCAATAATCCATTACTTGCCGTGTGAGCTTCGCCGTGGCGATGGGTTTTCCATCATCGCTCACGGCCACGATCCCGGCTTCTTTCATCGCGGCGATCTCGGCGATCGCCTCGCCCTTGCTGCCTACGGACGCCGCGCCGATCGGCCAGACTCGTACGCTTGCAGCCGCTTTCGCGCGGTCCACAATGAATCGCGTCACGCTCGCATTGTCGTTCACCGGCTTCGTATTTGGCATGCAGCACACCGCCGTGAAGCCGCCCCGCGCCGCTGAGCGTGTTCCTGTTTCGATCGTCTCCGAATTTTCCTGCCCGGGCTCGCGAAGGTGCACGTGCATATCGATGAAACCGGGGGCAACGATCAATCCTGCAGCGTCAAAGACTTCCGCGTTCTTCGCCCTCTCGGAAAGTTTTCCGGCCTCTGCGACTTCCGCGATGCGTTCACCGTCGAGCAGCACATCCATTGCTGCGTCCGTTTTCGTCGCCGGATTCAAGCACGCGGCCATTTTTAATGAGAAGCATGCGAGGAATCCTTTACGTCCTTTCGATCGGTTGCATCTTTTTGATCGGTGGACCGCCGGTTCCGGGGCGGGGATGCTCCGTGGCTTGCTGGCCGTCGTCCTCAGAGCCTCCGGCGGCTAAAAGAAACAGCAGCGCCATGCGCACGGCGATGCCATTGGTGACTTGCTCCAGTACGCAAGATTGCGGGCTGTCGGCAACCTCTGGCGTAATCTCAATGCCGCGATTCAGCGGACCCGGATGCAGCACGATCGCATCGGTCTTCGCGTGGCACATGCGTTTCGCGCTCAGTTGATACAGCAAAATATAGTCGTTCAACGAAAGCGCCGGTTCGTGCAGCCGCTCGTTCTGAACTCGCAGCGCCAGCACCACGTCCGCATCCTCCAGTGCCTCTTCGATCCGGAAAACGCGCCGTACTTGCGTTCCGCTCGCTCCGATTTCCTCCAACTCTTTGGGCACCCACATCGCTGGCCCGCACAGAGTGAACCTACATCCAAATTTCCCTAGCAGATGAATGTTCGACCGCGCCACGCGGCTATGCTTGATGTCGCCCAGAATCGTCACGTTGAGATTCTCGATTGTGCCTTTGCGGTCGCGAATCGTCAGCGCGTCCAGCAATCCCTGCGAAGGGTGCTCGTGCGTTCCGTCCCCCGCATTGATCACTGGAATCTCCAGGTGCCGGGCCACAAATTCCGGCGCGCCCGAAGCGGCATGCCGCATTACCAGGCAATCGGGCTTCATCGCGTCCAGCGTATGCACCGTATCCAGCAGCGACTCACCTTTTTTCAGGCTCGACGCTTCCGCCTGCAAATTCATGGTGTCCGCGCCCAGCCGTGACGCTGCCGTCCCGAAACTGATGCGCGTGCGCGTAGAAGTCTCGAAAAACGCCAGTGCCACCGTCTTACCGCGAAGCACCGCCAGCTTTTTCAAGGGATGCCGCTGAATTTCCTGGAAGGATTTGCTCTGATCGAGAAGAAATGTCAGTTCGTCCGCGTTGAGCGGTTCCAGCGCCAGTAGGTCACGAAAACGGTGCGTCACATTTTCACTCGTTGCCCGAGCCCTCTGCTCCTACACCGCACGTTATTCTACACGGTCGACCAACACGACGCGCTCTTCATTGTCGATCTCGCGCAACCGCACCTCAATAATTTCCGTTGGGCTCGTCTGTACCACGCGCCCGGTAAACTGCGCTTCGATCGGCATCTCGCGATGCCCGCGGTCGATCAGTACGCATAGCGAAACGCGCTTCGGCCGCCCCAAATCAAACAAGCCATTCATGGCCGCGCGAATCGTCCGCCCGGTATAAAGTACGTCGTCGACCAGCACCAGGTTCATGTTGTCCACACCGAACGAAATATCTGACGACTGCAACACCGCATGCGAAGCCACCTTCGACAAATCGTCGCGATACAGCGTAATGTCCAGCGTCCCCACGGGCACGTCCACGCCGTCAATCCCGCGCATGGCTTGCGCGATACGCTGCGCCAAGGGCACGCCTCGCCGGCGAATCCCGATCATCGCCAAATGCTTGGTCCCGCCGCTCTTCTCCACAATCTCGTGCGCCAACCGCTGCAAAGTGCGGTCAATCTCCGACGCCGACATCAACTGTGCCTTCTCTACGATGCGCATGTCCGCGTAATCCTAGCACAAGCCGGCGCAACTCTCGGAGACGACCCCTGATCGGCGGCCTAGGCCCGCGACTCCGTCATGAAATGCGGCGGCTAGCTGCCGCCGAGTCAACAGAACTCCACGCGCCCGCCGAACCCTGCTCAACTGTCCTCCTACGCCTCGCGTGGTAAACTTCCGCGCCAGAAAAAACCTAGAGGATCACATGCCCAATCGGGATCAACCGCATCGCCAGTCGCAAAATCCCAAACAATCTCCGATCTCACTCCCGATGAAAACTCCGTCGTTTGCCCTAGTATTCCTTGCTCTCGCCGCGATTTCCCCGGCCGCCGCCCAAACCCCCAAGTCCCCGCAGCGCCCCAAGCTCGTCGTCCTTCTCGTCGTCGACCAGATGCGCGGCGACTACGTCGACAAGTTCCGCAGCCAATGGACTGGCGGCCTTAAGCGTCTGGTTGAGGAAGGCGCGTGGTTCCGCGAAGCCGCCTACCCCTACGCCGCGACGGAAACCTGCGTCGGCCACGCCACGATTTCCACCGGCGCTTTCCCGGCCACGCACGGAATGATCGCCAACGGCTGGTGGGACCGCGAAACGCAGAAAATGGTGACCTGTACCGCCGATCCCAACGCCAAAAATTCCGGTTATGCCGGCGCTACCGCAAAGGGTGGCGATACTGCCTGGCGCATGTTGGTACCGTCGTTCGCGGAAGAGCTGAAATTTCAAACCGGCGGCGCCACCCGCGTGGTTACCTTCTCTCTCAAAGCTCGCGCCGCGATCACCATGGCCGGACACAAAGCGGACGCGGCCACCTGGTTCGACAACGGCGGATGGATGACTTCGAGCGCCTACGGCACCATGCCGTTCATCGAGGATTATGTGAAGGCGCATTCTGTCAAGGCCGACTACGGCAAGACGTGGAATCTCTCGTTGCCTGAAAGTTCCTATTGGTACGACGAGAAAGCTACCGGCGCCGGTCCTCCAGCGGGTTGGGGGCCTGCCTTTCCCCATTCGCTGCGAGGAAAAGGCGACGCCGCCGAACCTGACGCCGAGTTTTACGAACAATGGGAAAGCAGTCCCTTCGCGGACACCTATCTCACCCGACTGGCGGAGACCGCAGTCGACCAACTCGGCCTGGGTAAAAGTGGCGCGACAGATTTCCTCGGCGTCGGCTATTCCTCGGTCGATTATGTCGGCCACGAATTCGGCCCGCGCAGCCGCGAAATCCAGGACATCCTGATCACGCTCGACAAGGATCTCGGCGAGTTGTTCGCGCACCTCGATAAAAAGGTCGGCCGGGGAAATTACGTCGTCGCCTTCAGCGCCGACCACGGCGTCGTACCGATTCCGGAGGACATGGCCAAGACCGGGGCCGATGCTGGAATTCTGCACGTCTCGGAATTGCAGGAAAAGATCGAGAAGTCGCTCGAGCCATTCAACCTCGCTAAGCCAGCCGTCGCGCGCATCGCCAGCAGCGACGTCTATTTTGCTCCAGGCGTTTATGACCGCATGAAAGATGTGGGCGACGCCTTGCAGGCCGTTTCCAATGCGGCTCTATCGCAGCCGGGTGTAGCCGCAGTCTATTGGGCGGAAGAGGTTCAAGGCCGGCCCGCGACGCAAAATCCCATTCGCACCTCTGTCGCCAACAGCTATTTCCAGGGACGCAGCGGCGACCTCTTCATCGTTCCGAAGCCGTACTGGCTGGTGGATGGCACGCCCGGCGGAAAGGTGCGCACCTACGGCACAGGCCACGGCACACCGTATAACTACGACCAGCACGTGCCTATTCTCCTGATGGGTTTCGGCATCCGGCCCGGCGATTACTATCGCGAAGTCACCCCCGCAGACATCGCGCCAACACTCGCCACGCTCTGCGGCATCACTCTCGTCCCGCGCGATGGTCACATACTCGCCGAAGCGTTAGCAAAACCCGCCGCCCATCCGAACCGAGCCACCCCGCAATCTCAATAACCACCACCAATCCTTGTAGACGCTGGGCTTTAGCCCGGCGTAGCCAAGAGCAACCAGGCCAACACTCACGGGGTTTCCTTGTAGATTCAGAAAGCAGGCGAGCATGAACCCTCCAAACCACACTCAAGAACCAATCGGATCCTTTGTGGCGAATCCCGGAGTCCGCGTCGGCCACGTCCATCTCAAAGTTGCGAACCTGGAACGGTCTCTCCGCTTTTATTCTGGGGTGCTGGGCTTCCAGATCATGCAGCGCATGGGTGACTCCGCGGCGTTTCTGTCCGCAGGCGGGTATCACCATCACCTTGGCATGAACACCTGGGAAAGTCTGGGCGGAAATCCTCCGCCGCCCGGCGCGACCGGCCTCTACCACTCAGCCATCGTCTATCCCACCCGCCCCGCGCTAGCCGAAGCCCTGCACCGAGTATTGTCTGCGCGCATTCCGCTCGAAGGCGCAGCCGACCACGGCGTGAGCGAAGCGATCTATCTACGCGATCCCGACGAAAACGGCGTCGAGCTCTATTGGGATAGGCCACGCGATTCCTGGCCGCGGGATGGCAAGGGAAACCTGGCGATGTACACTCGCCGATTAGACTTGGACAGCCTTCTGAGTGAACATGTCTCGGTTCCTTCAACAGGCCCACTCGACCTGTAGCCAGCACATCTCTAGTCAAAATCGCGAAGATGGGTCTCGTCCGCTGCTGCGTCGTTCTCCAACTTCCTGCTTCGCTACGGCACCTTCGCGTGATACCCTCTCCCGCGCAGTGACTACCGCAGCCGCTGTCGACCTGAGCGTGCAAGTAGGCGCCTTGCGCCTGCGTAACCCCATCCTTGCGGCCAGCGGCACCTTCGGTTACGGCATCGAGTTCGCCCACCTCGTCGATCTCAATCTCCTCGGCGGCATCGTCGTCAAGGGCCTCTCCCGCGAGCCCATCGAAGGTGCTCCCCCACCCCGCATTGTCGAAACACCTTCCGGAATGTTGAACGCCATTGGACTACAAAACGTGGGTGTCCGGGCCTTCGTCGCGGAAAAACTTCCGGTACTAAGAAAATACGTGGTCCCGGTACTCGCCAACGTCTTCGGATACACCATAGAAGACTATGTTGAGGTCATTCGAACCCTTGAGGATAACGAGGGTCTAGCTGGCTACGAGCTCAACATCTCCTGCCCTAACGTCAAGAGGGGAGGCATGCAGTTCGGGTGCGACCCCGGCATGGTGTCCGAGGTCGTGAGTGCCGCCCGCAAGGCCGCCGTAAGGCGCCCGTTATGGGTCAAGCTCTCGCCTCTCGTTACAGACATTAGACTTACAGCCCGTGCAGCAGCGGAAGCAGGGGCCGACGCCCTTACCGTGGCAAATACTTACCCTGCGATGGCCATCGATTTTCGCACGGGCAGGTCCCGGCTCGGGAACCCGACCGGGGGCCTGTCGGGCCCCGCCATTAAGCCCATCACCCTCAAGCTGGTATGGGAGGTTAGACAGGCTGTGGAAATCCCTGTAATTGCGCTCGGAGGCGTGGAGAAGGTGGAAGACGTGCTTGATTACCTCTGTGTAGGGGCGTCGGCGGTCCAGGTAGGCACGGCTAGCTTTGCCGACCCGATGGCGACCCAGCACCTGATTGACGGTCTTGAGGAGGCAGTTTCCAGAGCTAAAGCATTTACTATCAGAGAGATAGTGGCCAATTTTCACGCAGAAATCGATTGACAGACCGAGGTATTCTTGCTACACTTTTTTGGATGTTCGTAGCATAAAGAACACACTATGAGACGACGACTCTTCTTTCTCTGGGCTGCAATCCGTTGGGTGCCACTGATGTTCCTCATCGCTCCGGCGATGGAGGCCCCCTTGGTGGCCCACCTGAGCGATCCCCCCAAGCCGATCAAGAGCTGGGTCGGCAACGCCAGCTGGTATGGGCCGGAATTCAATGGGAAAAAGACTGCCGACGGGGAGCGTTTCGACTCCGAGTCTCTGACCGCCGCTCATCCCAACCTGCCGTTTGGCTCCCTGGTGCGCATTGTCAACCCGCGAAATGGCAAGTTTGAAGTGGTACGAATTAATGACCGTGGTCCCTATCAGGAAGGACGCGAAATTGATGTATCCTATCGTGTCGCCCGGAAGATTGGCTTGATTCACTCGGGCGTCAGCCAGGTCCGGCTCGAATTGATGCAATTGCCCGAGCGGCGTTAGAAACTCTGGCGGTCGCGAACATCAGACCCAACATAGTCGGCGCCAACGATAACTTTGACCTTCGACGCCCATCCGCGAAGCAGCCTGATCGTCGCGCTCGATTTTGATTCGCTGAATTCCGCCGTTAAATTTGCCAAGCAGGTTGCCGACTTGGTCGGCATGTTCAAGATCGGCAGCCAACTTTTTACGGCGGCAGGTCCAGCTGCGGTGCGTGAAGTTTCGGCGCTGGGTGCCGGCATCTTTCTCGATCTGAAATTCCACGACATTCCGAACACCGTTGCCGGCGCCGTGCTTTCAACCGCCGCGATGTCTGGCGTGCAGCTTGTGAACGTACACGCGCTTGGCGGCCACGCGATGCTTCATGCGGCAGTGCAAGCCATTGGGGCCGGCCAGCCTATGGGTGCGGACCGCCCGCGATTGCTCGCCGTCACAATCCTGACCAGCATGGATCAGAAAACGATGCGCGAAGTGGGAATCGGTGGACCGCCGCAAACCCGCGTAGTGAAACTCGCAAAGCTGGCGAAGACCGCCGGTGTGGACGGCGTAGTTGCTTCGGTGCAGGAAGCCCGCGCCATACGAAAAGCTTGCGGCCGCGATTTTCTGATCGTAACTCCCGGCGTTCGCCCGAAAGAGAAGGACGCCGCAACTGCAACGAACACCGACGACCAGGCCCGCACCGCAACTCCCACCGAGGCCATCAAAGCCGGCGCCGATTTCCTGGTCGTAGGCCGCCCGATCACCGCGGCCTCCGACCCCCGCGCCGCCACGCAAGCCATCGTCGACGAAATCGCCGCCGCGAAATAGATCCCTAAGCAACCGCTGCAACAAATCTGCTTTGCCGCGCATGTCGAGGACTCCTTCGGAGTTGTCCTTGCCATTCGTCTACATCGCTCCAGGATGTGAACTTCGGGGATATGGTTAAATGTCTTAGGTCACGTGTGTTCGGTTGCGCGTTCATATTGGACGGTAAATTTCTGTCTCCCGTCACATCGAGCGCGTCACCTTCCTAAATCGCATGAGTACAACATCCAAGAGCATCATCGTCGGAACCGCGGGGCACATCGATCACGGCAAGTCGGCGCTCGTTGAGGCGCTAACAGGGACGCATCCCGACCGCCTGGAAGAGGAGAAGCGGCGGGGGATCACGATCGATCTCGGATTTGCGTTTCTCGAAGAGGATGGTGTTCGCTTTGGGTTTGTGGATGTGCCGGGGCACGAGCGGTTCGTGAGCAACATGCTGGCCGGAGCGGCTGGCTTGGACCTGGTGCTACTGGTGATTGCCGCGGACGAATCGATCAAGCCGCAGACGCGCGAGCATTTCGATATTTGCCGGCTGCTCGGAGTGAAGCGCGGCGTGGTCGCGCTCACGAAGAGCGATCTCGTCGATGCGGATACCGCGGGATTGGTGCGGCTCGAAGTCGAGGAATATTTGCGCGGCACGTTTCTCGAATACGCCCCGATTGTTCCCGTCAGCGCAAAAACGCGAGCCGGACTGACCGAGCTGAAGAAGGAATTGCACCGCGCCGCGCTCGACGTTCGAGGCAAAGACGCGGCGCATCATTTTCGTTTGCCGATCGATCGTGCGTTTGCGATCAAGGGGTTTGGCTCCGTCGTAACCGGAACGCTGATTTCCGGTAGCGTCGGCCCGGGCGATGAAGTCGAACTCTTGCCGGAGCGCAAGCTGCTGCGCGTGCGCGGCGTGCAGTCCGGTGGAAAGGCGGTGGAGCGCTCGGTTGCCGGACAACGCACCGCTGTGAATCTTGCTGGGATCGAGCATACGGCGCTGAAGCGCGGTATGGTGCTGGCCACGCCCGGAAAATTTCTCGCCACCCGTAGAATCGACACGCGGCTCCAACTATTACCATCGGCGCCAAAGCTAAAGCAGCGCAGCCGCGTTCACTTTCACGCCGGAACGTCAGAGACGATCGCCGAGATGTTTCTTTTCGGACGCAGCGAACTGGCGCCAGGGCAAAGCGCGTTCGCCCAATTGCGCCTGCAAGACGAGGTACTGGTTTTACCAGGCGATCGATTCATCGTGCGGCAATTTTCTCCGGTCACCACGATCGGCGGTGGTGTGGTTCTGGAAGCGCTGGCTCGGCGGCCGCTAACGCGAGATACGGGCCGCGTGGCGTTTCTCGAAACGCTGGAACGCGGCGACAGAGTCGAAATATTGGCAAGCTATGGCAGACCGCTCGCTCGGCGGAATCGCGTTCCAGGACATTTCGGCGCGAACAGGCTGGCTGGACGACGAAATCCGCGATGTGGCTCAGAAACTCACCGCGTCGGGTCACGCCAGGAACGTAGCAGACCCGCTGATCCTCGTTCCGGCAAAAGCGTTTGAAGAGGCGCGGCAAAAAATTGCGGCTCGCGTGGAGCGATTTCACAAAGAAAATCCGCTGTTGCCGGGAATTTTGCGCGAAGATCTGCGGTCTAGTTTAGGAAGGCGCGTGCGGCCGGAAACTTTCCGCGCAGCACTCGAGGAATTGGTCGCGCAGAAAAAGCTCGAACTGCAAGGCGAAATCGTGAAACGCGCCGGTTCGGCGATCACACTGGAGCCGGAGGAAGCGCGCGCGAAAGAACAGATCGAAACCGCCTTTGCCGCCGCGGGGCTAACCGTCCCGGCAGTGAAAGAGGTTCTGGGCAAGTTGCCGGTGGAAACCAAGCGCGCCGAAAAAATTCTCCAAATGCTGCTCCGCGACAAAAATCTCGTGCGCATCACTCCCGAACTCATTTTCCACCGCGATGCGCTCGCTCATCTGAAGCAGCGCCTTTCCACGTACAAAAAGTCGAAGGGTGAACGCATCTCCGTGCCCGTTTTCAAGGAGTTGACAGGGATCACCCGCAAGTACGCCATCCCCTTGCTGGAGTACCTAGACCGCGAGCGAGTGACGCGCCGGGCAGGGGACGAGCGTGTTATCCTATAGCCATCCGCACGTGTAGCCCGAGGCTTGCCGTGCGAGGTGTCCTGCGCTAGGGTTGGACGATAGCGATTCCGTGGCAGTAGGACTGCGTGGAGGTTGTTCATGGGTGAATTTAGCGTTTTTCACTGGCTGATCGTTCTGGCCATCGTGTTGATTTTGTTCGGCGGCCGCAAGATCCCCGAAGTCATGAAGGGACTGGGCGAAGGAATTCGCAACTTCAAAGAAGGCATGTCCGGAGCGTCGCACACGCCAACGCCGCCTCCCCCAGTGCAGCCACCTCCTCCGGCGGAACGTCCGACGGAAGAAAAGAAAGTCTAAAGCGAGCCAACAATCGCGTTCGAAAATCACGAATTCCGACAGAGGCGCTCCCCGCGGGGCGCCTTTTCGTTTGAGTTCGCGCGCCTTCTAGAATCGACCCTTCACATATCGATCACATGTCGGTTCCGCACTTGAACACCAGAGCCAAAACCAACGCGAAAAACGTTCCGTAAGTGCCTGATTCTAAAGACCAGGAAATCTATTGCCTTTTGGGAAGTAACCGATACGCACTGTCCTGCGTCTATTCTAGTAATACCACTTCGAGGACACACCCCGGGAAGCAGTTAGGGCCAAAACCCTAGCTGCTTCTCTTCTTTTCGGGCTTTGTTTTTCCACTTCTGAACCCCGTTCGTCCAGAGGCAACTCCCAACCACTCGATCTCGCTAATCTTCGGACCAGCCTAGTTCGGACAGGCTGTGGTACAGGCGCGCTAGCGGGAGGCCAACTACGTTGTAGTAGCAGCCTTCGATGCGCGGGATGTAGCGTCCGGCCCGGCCCTGGATGGCGTAGGCGCCGGCTTTGTCGAAGGGTTCTTCGGTAGCGAGGTACCGGGTGAGGTCTTCAGGAGAGAGCGGCGCGAAATGGACGTGGGTGGTTTCGACGAACGTGCGGCGCTCGGCGTCGGGAAGGCGAATGACCGTGACACCGGTTACGACGGAATGGACGTGGCCCGAAAGCCTGTGTCAGCATCTGACGTGCGTCGTCGGTCGTGCGAGGCTTGCCGAGTATTTCTCCGTCGATCAGGACCGCGGTGTCGGCAGCAATGACGATGGCCGGGCCTACGGCGCGTGCGGCGACGAGCTCGGCCTTGGCGTCGGCGAGGCGCTGCACGAGATCCTGAGCCGATTCGCCAGGGATAGGGGTTTCGTCTACCGCCGACGAGAGAACCGTGAAGGTCAAACCGGCGTCGCGGAGGATCTCTGCGCGGCGCGGGGAGGCGGAAGCGAGGATGAGTTTGGTGGAGGGCACGTCGCGGCCAGAATACTACACGCGCGACTGGGAAACAGCCTGTGCTTGTGGCCAGATGCGACACTGCTTGGTGTCCCCGACCCGTCAACAGATTGAGAGACACCGTGACTCACGCGGCCGCGCGTGGGCGTCTAGATGACCACGGATTCCTGGTATTCGCCGAAGGTGCGCCGCAGGGTGTCGGAAATTTCGCCCACTGTGGCGAGCGATTCCACCGCTCTCAGGATGGCGGGGACCAGGTTTTCGGTGGTGGTGGCGCGGCGGCTTAGTTCCGCTAGCGCAGCGGTTACGAGCGACGCGTTGCGCTTGGCTCGGAGAGATTGGAGGCGGGCGATTTGGGTCTGCTCGATCTTTGGGTCGATGCGTAGCGTCGGAATGGATCGATCTTCCTCGGCGACGAACTCATTTACGCCTACTACAATTTGTTCGTGCCGTTCTACTGCGCGCTGGTATTCGTAGGCGGCTTTCTGGATTTCGCCTTGGACAAAGCCGGATTCGATGGCGCGCAACATGCCGCCTGTGGCGTCGATCTTTTCGATGTAGGCTAGCGCGCCCTTTTCAATTTCGTTGGTTAGCGTCTCGATGGCATACGAGCCCGCTACAGGGTCGATCGTATTCGCCACGCCGGTTTCGTGAGCGATGATTTGTTGTGTGCGCAGCGCGATTAACGCGGCGTCTTCTGTCGGGAGGGCTAAAGCTTCATCCATGGAGTTCGTGTGCAGGGATTGGCAGCCGCCCAGGACCGCGGCTAAGGCCTGAATGGCCACGCGGACGATGTTGTTTTCGGGTTGCTGCGCCGTTAGAGATGACCCGGCGGTTTGTGCGTGGAAGCGTAGAAGCAACGAGCGTGGGTCGCGAGCGTTGAAACGCTCGCGCATAATTCGAGCCCATAGGCGGCGGGCCGCGCGGTACTTGGCAATCTCCTCAAGCAGATCGCTGTGCGCGTTGAAGAAGAACGAGAGCTGCGGGGCGAATTCGTCCACGCTGAGTCCAGCGTCGACCGCGGCCTGAACGTACGCGATCGCATTGGCCAGCGTGAAGGCGACTTCCTGAATCGCGGTCGAGCCTGCCTCGCGGATGTGATAGCCGGAGATGGAGATGGTGTTCCACTTGGGAAGTTCCATGCGGCACCATGCGAAGACGTCCGTGACGATGCGCATGGCCGGCCGGACGGGATAGATGTAGGTACCACGCGCAATGTACTCCTTGAGGATGTCGTTCTGCACGGTACCGGAAAGTCTTGCGAGGTTGGCGCCTTGTTTCTTTGCTACCGCTACGTAAAGGCAGAGAAGGATTGCGGCGGTGGAGTTGATGGTCATCGAGGTGGAGACCTTTTCGAGCGGGATGCCATCGAAGAGCGTTTCCATGTCTTCGAGAGAGTCGATAGCTACGCCGACTTTTCCCACTTCGCCCAGGGCCAGCGGGTGATCGGAGTCCATGCCAATTTGCGTAGGCAGATCAAATGCTACGGACAGGCCGCTCTGGCCTTTGTCAAGGAGATAGCGGTAACGCTGGTTGGATTCGGAGGCGGAGCCGAAGCCCGCGTATTGGCGCATGGTCCACAGACGCCCGCGATACATCGACGGATAAATACCACGCGTATACGGAGGTTCGCCGGGATAGCCAAGAGCATCTTCTGGATTCCAGTTGACGAGATTTTCCTCGGTGTAGAGGCGATCAATGGCATGTCCGGACAGCGTGGCGAATTGGGCCTTTCGCTCTTTTGAAGATGTGTCAGGGATTCCTGTTTTGGCCATGGTTATAACTTTCGAGCCCGGCGAAATGATGTCACGGCGAAAAAGATGAATAGCGCGGCGACGCTTAGCGGAATTGCCATCAACCAATGGGCTACATCGCGGGTGGTCCACGCGCGGTATGTGGCGTTCAGCCAAGCGAACGCCAGGATGGCGAAGAGTGCGCCGGTTACTTCGTAGAAAAGTTGTCTGAGGGTGCGCCAGAGCCGGCGGAAACCTTGCTGCGGCGGAGCTTCGGCGGTGCGGACGGATGTGGCCACCGGGACAGTTTAGCGCACAATCGGCGGCAGATACCCCAGGGGCGCGGCACCGCTGCGCCCCAGCTTGCCAGGGCCTTCGCTTTTGGTGTCTCCGCTACCTGAACAAAGGGGCTGTGAACACTTTGGAGACAACAGGTGCAAGGTCTCTTGTATCCGACTTAACGTGAGCCTAAAATGTCTATGAGGTTAGGGGAGACCAACCTTGCAACTCGACGATAACCTGAAAAACCTGCTGCGTGAATTGGGTCACGCAATCAACGACACCGTGTCGGAGTCCGAGCGCATCACCGGTGCAATCGCCGGGGTGCGCGCGCATGGCTACGATATTGTCTTGAAACTGGACGCGACCATCGGACTGGCCAAGCGCGATGGCTCGGCCGGCGAGACAACCGCGCTGACCACGCAGGACAAGCGCTTTCTGGAATCGTTGCGCATTCAGGTGGATCAGGAATCGTTCGAGCAGGACCAGGACCGCAAGCCTGTAGCGCGGTTGACGATGACGCCGCAGGATGTTCGCTTTTTGAAGTCACTCCGAATCGCCACGGACGATATCGAATGAAAATGTTTCGCTCACTTTCGGTGCTGAGCGTGCCGGCGATGGTGCTGGCGGCGTTATGGTGTTCGCCTGCGATGGCTCAAGATCCGGGTATCATCACGCCCATTATTGTGGATACCGCTGTACCCATCATCGTGAATGCGGTGAAGCCCAAGCCGATACCGGAGGGCTTGGCGAAGTTCGACGGATTTGTGA
Organism: uncultured Acidobacteriota bacterium; assembly: GCA_963729285.1. Classification (GTDB taxonomy): domain Bacteria; phylum Acidobacteriota; class Terriglobia; order Acidiferrales; family UBA7541; genus Acidiferrum. The sequence continues at coordinate 97,371 of CAVSNL010000029.1, read as the reverse complement.
TGAATGCGAATACCGCCCAGATTACCGTACGCGCGAAGGGCAACGATCTAACGATTCAGACCTTCACGCTTTCACAGGAAGCCGCGACGAAGATGCAGCAGATTATCGATAAGGGCGGATTCCAGTACGGCGATAAAGTTAGCGTGATATACGACCCGAAGTTGTTGAGGGCTGTCCGCGTAAAGGGTAAGCCGTCTAAGTCGTTGTAAGAGTTTGTGCGAATGTACGGGAGCTTTTGTGCTCCGCCTGCCTGCGGTTGCCGGCCGCTTTTATCCTTCCAATCCAGCGGAACTGATCGCCATTATCGATCGCTTCACAAAAACAGAATCCAACATAGAAAAAGTTGCGGTGAAGGCTTGTCTGCTGCCGCACGCGGGCTACGTGTATTCGGGAGCCGTGGCCGGGGCCGTGTTTTCGCGCATGGCACTGCCGCGAAAAGTATTGATTTTGGGCGTGCGGCATTTTCCGCGCGGAGAGCCCGCGGCGATTCTTTTGAGCGGCGCCTGGCGGACACCCCTGGGCAACGCACCGATCGACGAGCCGTTGGCGCGGGAATTGCTCGCGGCCTGTCCGTTGTTGCATGAAGATTCCGTCGCGCACAGCCAGGAACATTCGCTGGAGGTGCAGGTTCCGTTTTTGCAAGTGCTCGCGCCGCAATTTACGTTTGTGCCGGTAGCGTTGGGGACGCTGCGATTTGAAGACTTGGTGAGTGTCGGAGAAGCGGTCGGTCAGGTCCTGGCGGGGTCTCGAGAGGAAATACTCCTCTTGACGACCTCGGACTTGAATCATTACGAGGATGATTCCACGACACGCGTGAAAGACCGAAGAGCGATCGAGCGATTGTTGGCGTTGGATGCGCGGGGGCTCTACGACACTTGCAGGAATGAGCGGATTTCCATGTGCGGGTTGGGACCAGCGGTGGCGATGATTACCGCTCTCCGGAGGCTCCAAGCGAGTCACGCGGAATTGGTACGGTACGCGACTTCCGCGGATGTCTCAGGGGATACGAGCGGCGTAGTGGGTTATGCGGGGATGGTTTTCAGATGAGGCCGGAGGAAAGAGAAACTCTCGACTCGCTACGTCGAGTTTCGCCCGGCCAACACGGAGCACATCAGTGCAGCGCCCCTGCACGATGATTGCAGCGACGCCCGAATATTTAGTGCGGCCGGGCGCCTGAAGAGCTTCCCGCCGAACTCGACGCCGCTGTGGCGGAGTGTGGTGCTGACGTTGACGTAGCCGATGAAGACGCGGAGCGTGAGGATGGCTCGAAGCCGCCGCTCCATCCGCTGCGTCCCGATTCCGCGGAGCGCGGCGCGGGGGGCGGAACCATCGCACGAGAAGCAGGAACAGACGTGCGCGCCGGAGCGGTCGTCGCGGAAGCTCGGGTGCCCGGAACGGCAGCGTCCCCAGTAACGCGGTTGGCAGAAATGCCGGTCTTTCCCCTGGTCTCCGTTGCGACGACACCTTCTTGCGTGCGCATCGGAGCGGAGTTGGTGTTCACGAAGCGGTGCTCGCGCGCGTCGTAGGCTATGGACGAATTGCGATCCAGGGTAACGACGTGGGCGCCCAGGTTCCCGCCAACAAGCGTTCTAGACACTCGTTCCGGCGCTCCCGTAGCGACTAGATTGGTGCTCAGCGCATTGCCGGGCGCGGTCTTTAGGACTTTCCACTCCTGGTTCGCGGCAACGGGAGTGAGGCTCGAAATCGCACCGCCGCTCACCGGAAATACTCCCTTAGCGAGATTGATGGGCGTCTTGCCGCGTACGTCCAGGGGATGCACCGGCACAATGCCGATCGGTCCACTCTTCGAGTGCAGCCAAGTACCGGTCACAGGCAACCACGGCGAATTACCGTAGAGGTTGCCTCCCGGAGTCCAAAGCCAGCCATAGACCGGATCCGAAATCCAGCCACCGTAGTGATACGGCAGCCAGCCCCACGGCTGGTTGCCGATGAACGAAAGTCCTCCGATAGAGGCATCCGTGATCCAAAAACCGCTATCGAACGGTGACCAACCCGCTCCTACGCCATAGGGACGCCAGCAATTGCCGTAGCCGACGCAGGGATACCAACCGCCATACGTATACAAGCTGGCCAAACCGGAGGTGTAGCCCCCTGACGTAACGTATTGCTGCGCGGCACTGTTTCCGGCCTGCACCGAGTCGCTCCGTCCGGAAACCCAGCGATCGAAGTCGTCATTATCGGTCGCCTGGCCGATGCTGACCGATGCCGAATCCGCGGCGCGTATGGAGAGCGACTGGCCCTTGGCCAGGTCGCTGGTTTGATTTTTGCGTAGCACCGACACATGTCCTTTGTGCACGTTCACAATGCTGCCGTCGTCGAAATTGTCTAGCCGGAAACTGGCGCGCCCGTTGGCTTCAACGCTGAAGTCCCCGCCGGTAACGCTGAAATAATCGCCATTTGCGGGATTGACATAGAAGGACGCGGTACCCTGGCGCAGGATCAGGCGGGTCGTCTTAGCGCCGTCCTCCAGCGAGAGATCGTAAAATTCCAGAACAGTGTTGTCAGAGAGAAAAGCCATCGAGCCGTTTTCGAATTCGACTTCCGCTCGCCCCTTATCCGTCGCCAGAACGTAGCCTTGGCGAATGGGGAGGTTGAGCTCCGCGTTCTCCCACGTGGCGGTTTGGCTGGCCAGCGGGTCGCCTTTAACATCGCTCGCGAACCGCACGTCACCCTGAACGAGACTCAGGCGAATGATGCGAGCGTGACTGGAATCAGCGAAAGAAGGAATTGCAGTGGCGAAAAGCAAAAAGAACAAAGCCAGCGAAGCCGAGCGAACCGAAAGCCGAGACAACATGGTCACCCCCTACCGGGGACGCGCTACCAATGAGACGGATTTAACACAAAGCACGTTACAAAGTCTAAGCACCAGCATCATACTCCATATTCTCGGTTGGGGTGACCCGCGTCAACTGGCGCGTGGTCTTGGGGTGGCGGGATTGATCGAATTCAGTGGAAACTTTCATAGCTGCTTGGCTTGACAGACGGAAAGTGAAACGCTAGTTTCATAATCGGGGGAAGTGTTGCCTTATATCCACATACAATCCGGGTCGCTCTTCAATGCGTTCGTGAACAAGTGTCGCGATTCACGAACTTTCTCGCGTTGTCCTCGTACTGAATTCTAATTGCGACCGCGAAACGGTCCACGAATCTGAGGGGGTGATTATGCGAAGTATTCATAAAGTGTTTCTGGCCGCGTGTTCCTGACATGTGCCCTGGCGGGAGTTCGCACCTACGGGCAAGGTGGGGCGACCGGCGCCATCAGCGGCTTGGTGTTGGATACCAGCGGCGCGGCAATCGAAGGCGCCGAAGTGCAGATCATCGATACGCGCACCGACGCACTGGCTCGGCGAGGGTCCACCAACGTGGACGGCGCATTTACAATCCCGCTGCTGCCACCCGGCACCTATTCGGTAGTGGTCAACAAATCGGGGTTCGCGGAGGCCAAGAGCGAGTCCATCGAAGTGCACGTCACCGAGACCGTGCGCGTGACCATTCCGCTAAAACCGGGATCGATAACCGAGAAAGTCGAGATTTCAGCGCAAGTCGCCAGCGTTGAGACTACCAACGCGACCACCGGCCAATCGATCGGCACCGAAACGGTGCGCGAACTGCCCCTGGCTACCCAGAACTATCAACAATTGTTGACCCTTTCCACCGGCGCGCAGAGCGACCTGAACGCCGCGGCCCAATTGGGGCGCGGCTCCGTAAAGCTATTCGTGAACGGCCAGCGCGAAGACAACAACAATTACCTGATCGAAGGTATCAGCGCCACGGACTACAACGTGGCGCAGGCGACCTACGTGCCTCTTCCGAATCCCGATGTGATCCAGGAATTTAAGGTGCAAACCTCTCTGTATGACGCCAGCCAGGGACGCAACGGCGGCGGCAACATCAACGCCATTCTGAAGTCCGGAACTCGAACCTTTCATGGCGACGTATACGAGTTTTTCCGCAACGACGTGCTGAACGCCAACGATTTCTTCCTCAACAGCCAGGGCCTCGCTCGACCCGCGGTCAAACAGAATATTTTTGGCGGCAGCGTGGGCGGGCCCGTCGTGAAGGAAAAGCTCGGATATTTCTTCGCCAACTATCAGGGCACGCGGCAGGTCAGCGGCCTTTCTCCGGGTACCTTCATCAGCACGACCATTCCCTCGCTTCCCACCGACCGCTCGGAGGCCTCGATCTCCCAGGCGTTTTTCGGCAATACCACGACACCCATCGATCCGGTGGTGCTCAAGCTGCTTCAATTCCAGAGCAACCAGTTCGGTGGCACCACCAATGGTTTCCTGATTCCCAGCAGCAACCCCGCAACCGGTGCCTTCGCCATCAGCCGTCAAGGCAGCTATAACGACGATCAGTTCACCACCAACTGGGACCGCGAATTCCGTGGCGGCCAGGACAAAGTTTCCGTGCGGTTTTTCTTCTCCAATTCCGAAAGCTTTCTTCCCTTTGGCGCAGGCGACTTGCAGGAATCGCTGGGCAGCACCCTGGCCAGCAGCGTCAGCTCTTCTTCGTTGAATTTCCCGTTCGACACCCCGGTCAAGTCGCGGTTCTTGAATATTACCGAGACTCACTTGTTCTCGCCGACCCTCGTCAATGAATTTCGCTTTGGCTTCGTGCACATCAACGACGTCTTGAGCAACGTGCCTCCGGTGACCACCACCGACCTGGGAATCGACCGCCCGACCAACAGCGTCACCAACTCCATCTACAAGTTCATCTTCGAGAGTTCCGGTTTTGAAATCGGGCCCGCTCCTTTCGGCAACCAGTCCCAAGACCAGAACAACATCAATTTCGTGGACACCGTTAGCTGGGTAAAAGGCCACCATGTCTTCCGCTTCGGCGGCGAGGCCACGCGCGTGAATCTGAACAAGAATTTCCCACAGGTATTTAACGGCGAGCTCTTTTTCACCAATACTCCGGACGGCCATACCGATTTCCAGAACTTTCTGCTGGGAACTCCCGAATTCAGTTTCGGTGGCGGCGGCCTTTCCAATCACGAATATCGCTCCAACAACTTCGCGGTATTCGCGCAGGACGATTGGAAGATCCGCCACGACTTGACGCTGAATCTCGGACTGCGCACCGAAGTCTTCGGGGCGTTCCACGATGACCTGTGCCACATCGGAAACCTCGACCCAGCACTGGCGAATGCCGGCGAATTCCCATTCATCTATCCCTCTTGCGTGAACAATCTAAACCTCACGGGATTGACCGGCGACGCCAACAGCACAACCTTCAACAACAACTACTCGACAGCCCTCGGACCGCGCATCGGCCTCGCCTACGATGTCCGCGGTCATCACACCACCACGATTCGCGCCGGCTATGGCATCTACTACGTTCGCGAAGATGTCGGCGCCACCGACCAGTTGTCGTTCGAGACGCCCTTTCTTCCGGTCGCATTTGGTGGAGGATCCCCTGGCTGCCTGGGCACGTACTTTTCGGCTACGCCGTTACCTGGCTGCCCTAACCCCAATCCCAACGCCTTGCCTCAGGCAGGCACCCTGGACCCGAACTTTGTTCCGTGCTTGAACGTTTTCCAGGGTTTCCCCGGTGGGGATACCACGCAGTCAGCGAATTACGGGACGGCCGGCGGCAATGGCTGCCCCGGTCCCCTTGCAGACGCTGGGAATTTTCGGACTAGCCGAGCCGCGGCACTTCGTCGTGCCCAGCACGCAACAATGGAATCTGTCTGTGCAGCGCGCCCTCGGCAAACAATGGGTCCTGGAGGTCGCTTACGTTGGCACTCATTCGGTACACCTGCGCGAAACTCGCGACGCGTTGCAGTCCCAGGACGCCACACCCACGAATCCCGTAGTGGTCGGCGGCGAGTCGATCACAACGAACACTCTCGACAACGCGATCGCTCGTTCGCGCGCCCAGGGCATCAACGGGTACAGTGGCTTTCAGTTGTTCGCCAACGACGCTTACTCCCACTACAATTCACTGCAGACCACACTGTCGCGTCGCTGGGGCGCCGGCTACTTCCAGGCGGCCTACACATTCGCGCGTTCTACCGACGCCACTTCGACCGGTAACACCGCTTTCAACACTGCGTTCAACGACGAGTCCACACTGAACGATTCGCGCGGGCTTTCCGACTTCGACCGCACGCACCGGTTGGCCGTTAGCTATCGCTACGACTTGCCATTCTTTTCCTCAGCCGAGGGCCTGAAGCATAGGTTGCTGGGAGGCTGGGCCATTAGCGGGATCACCATCGTTCAGTCCGGCGCTCCCTTCTCGGTCCTCGATTCCGGCGCCGGCACTGCGTTCCTGGGTTCCGGATCCGCACCGGGCGTGCTGTCAGCCAGCCTCGCGCCTGGCGAAACGATGTCGGACGGGCTCAGCACTGGCAGCATTGGCACCCGCATTAACGGGTACTTGAATCCCGCCGCTTTCACCCCGGCGCCTCAGCTCTATCCTGACCCAGTGCCTCACCGATCCCAATTTCTGCACCACCGGCTTTGGCAACCTGGGGCGCAACACCTACCGCGGACCGGGCCAGCAGAACTGGGACTTCTCGCTGATCAAGAATTTCAAGATCACCGAGCGGCAGAGCCTGCGCTTCACCACCGACTTCTTCAACATCTGGAACCATGTGAATTTCGCCAATCCGGCCGTCACCGACGTCGAAAGCATCAGCTTGGCGAACAGTCCATTCGGCAAGATCACCAGCGACCTGGGCACACCACGGCTCATTCAGTTCTCACTGCGCTACATGTTCTAAGCGCTTAGGCTTGTTTTATACTCGCACCGCAGGGGCGCACTTTCTGCGCCCCTGCGTTTTGTGATAGCGGACCAACGTGTTTGACGCACCCTCAAACACGTCTGCGAGCCGTCCAAATTGTATGCGCTTGTGTGCGCACGCTCCGATTCGTATGCGAACGATTTAATCCGTATGCGAACAATCTTGTAGGGGCGGGGCTTGCCCCGCCCGTCGTCAAATTACACCGAGGATTCATGACCGAGCACACTTCACGAATTGCTTTGCTGGAGCGTGACACCGTGGCGCCAGAGACCGCCGCACTCTACGACGCGCTCCTCGCGCAACGCGGTGTCGTCCCGAATATGTTCAAGGTTCTGGCCTACGCGCCGGGAATCGCGCAAGGTGTCGCGGGCTTTCTGCGAGCGCTGCTAAGCGACGGCGCGCTGACCGGCTGGTACAAGGAACTGGTCGCCGTGCGCATCTCCATCCTGCTCGAATCGCAATACGCCATCACCGCCCACAACGCATCCGCCAGAAAAAAGGGCGCCACCGACGATCAGATCGCAGCCGTACCCGACTACGAGCGCGGGCCCTACAGCGCAAAAGAAAAACTCGGATTCCGGCTGGCGGATCGCTTGCATCGCGGACCGCGCGATGTGGACGATGTTTTTTACGCCGAGTTGAAAGCCGCGTTCCAGGACACGGAACTCGTCGAACTCTTCCTCACCGCGGCCGCATTCGAAATGTTTCCGCGCTTCATCGACGGGCTTCACATCCCGGTCACGCCGCTTCCCGCCGCAAAATGATAGGATTCCCCGGGGCCACCATGAGACCACTCGCAACCCGTGTTTCACAACTCAATGGCGAAGGCGCGCTGGCGGTCTTCGCGCGCGCCAAAGAACTCGAAAAAGAAGGCCGCTCGATCATTCATCTCGAACTCGGTGAACCGGATTTTCATCCGGCGGCGCCGATCGTCGACGCCGTCCGCGCCGCCGTCGTGGAAGGCCGCGACCGCTACGTCTCGCCACGCGGCATCCCCGCTCTGCGAGAGGCCATTGCCGCCTATTTGAAGCGCACTCGCCGCCTCGATGTCGCTGCCCGAACATGTGCTGGTCGCACCCGGCTGTAAGATGGCCCTCTCCTTAGCGATGATGGCGCTGATTGAACCGGGGGACGAAGTGCTCTACCCCGATCCGGGCTTTCCCATTTATCCGTCGTTCACACGCGGACTGGGCGGCACCGCCGTTCCGTTCTTCCTCGAAGAGAAAAATCAATTCCAACCGGACATCGCCGAAATCGCCGCGAACATCAACCACCGCACCAAGGTGCTGATCTTCAATTCGCCCAACAATCCCACCGGCACGGTGTTCAGCGAAGAAACGCTCGCGCAAATCGCAGCCCTCGCGGTGAAGCATGACTTGTGGGTCATGGCCGACGAAATCTACGCGCGAATTTTGTTCAGCGGTGAATACAAGTCGATCTACGCGATGCCAGGCATGGCGGAGCGCACCATCATCATCGACGGATTCTCGAAGACCTTCGCCATGACCGGCTGGCGCCTGGGCTACGCGGTTGCGCCGAAAGCGCTGATCGACGCGATGGATTTGCTGGTGCTGAACACCTTCACCTGCACCGCGGAATTCACGCAGGTCGCGGCGATCGAAGCCTTGCAGGACTCCACCAACGCAGTCGATGCCATGGTCGCGGAATATCGCAAGCGGCGCGACCTGTTCGTCACCAAGCTGAACGCGATTCCCGGATTTCGTTGCCAATCGCCGGAAGGTGCGTTCTACGCTTGGGTGAATATCGAAGACACCGGACTGCCCGCGGAAGAAGTGGCCAGGGTCCTTCTCGAAGAAGCCGGAGTAGCGGCGATCGCCGGCGCAGCCTTCGGCCCGGCCGGCAAGAATTACGTGCGCTTTTCGCTGGTCAGCGCGCGCAACCTCCTCCAGGAAGCTCTGGAGCGCATCGAGCGCGTATCCGTTCGTTGGCGCGCCGCCGTATCGCGATAAGCCGCGGCGTGTGGGACGATCCTGTAGCCGCCCTCTGTCTTTTAGAGGGCGGGGTTTAGAGCACAAGCCGGCACAGCCGAACACGCCGGAGCGCGGCGCGTAAATCAACTAACGCCGCCCGGAGAAAACGAAAAATGAAACATCTGTTTCACTTGGCACTACCGCTGTTCGCGGCCCTCGCGCTCGCCACCACCGACCGCCGCTCAAGCCAAGCCCTTCCCCGGCCCGGACCTCCAGAAAACCTACGACCGCCTCCTGGCCCAGATCGAAAAGATCCCCCTCTACGACAATCACGCCCACGCCGGCTTTCGGCGACGACTCCGACGTAGACGCCATGGCCGCCCCCCCGGGCGAAACCGACTTCATGCGCACGCGCAGCGACTAACCCCGAATTTGTTACCGCCGCGAAATCCCTCCTCGGCTATCCCTACTCCGATTTCTCACCGGAACACGTCAAATGGCTGATCGACAAATCAAAAGAATCCGAAAAAGCCGGCGACACCAGATATTTCGACGCATCCTCGACAAACTCAACACCGAAACCGTCCTGGCCAATCGCGCCATGATGCCGTCCTATCTCGATCCCAAACGTTTCCATTGGGTCTTCTTCGTCGATTCCTTCCTCTACCCCTTCGACAACACCGCGACAAACCGCCAGCACTCCGGACATGGGTGTATACATCCCCCTCCAGGAAAAAATGCTGGCCACGCTACAAGAAACACGAAGGTGTCGAAGGCCTCCCAGCCGATCTTGCCGGCTACGAAGATTTCCTCCGCCGCACGCTGGCCGACAATCAAAGCAAGCGCGGCGGCGTGGCCATGAAGTTTGAAGCCGCCTATTTCCGCATCGCTCTATTTCACCGATCCGCCTCGCGCCACAGCCGCCGCCATCTACGACCAAATATCACGCTGGCGGCGTCCCCTCAGCTGAGGAATACCACATCTTTCAGGATTATATCTTCCGCGTGCTGATCGACCAGGCCGGCAAACTCCATCTACCCACATACATTTCACAGTGCTGTAGGCATTGGCGACTACTTCAGCCTCCGCAAAGGCGACGTCCTCAATCTCGAAAATGTCTTGCGCGACGCCCGTTACAAAAATCAAACTTCGTCCTGCTCCACGGAGGATGTCCCTACTACAATGGAAATGGTCTTATGACCGCGGCGAAAAATGTCTACCTCGACATTCATTCGCTATCCGCATTACTCTACCCATCCGAATTCAAAGATGTCCTGAAACAATTGCTCTCGCTGTTTCCGGAACAATGATGTTCGGCTCCGACGCCTTCCCCTTTAACGAAGCGCTGGGCGCGGAAGAAAGCTTCTGGCTCTCAGCCCGCAGCCCCCGCACCGCGCTCGCGGCAGCCTTGGCCGAACTCGTCTCCGAAGGCGCTTACACCGAGCCCGAAAGCGCTCGAGCTAGCCCGCATGTATCTGCACGACAACGCCGCCAAACTTTACGGGGGAACAAAATGAGCACGCCAGCAGCCTTCAAATACATTCCGTGGAAAAAGGTCGAGCGCGAAAAACTTAATCCGCTGATCGATCGCGAAATGATCGTCGGCGACCAGGTTATGCTCGCCCGCGTGCTGATGAAGAAAGGCGGGCACGTGCCCCTTCATCATCACCACAATGAACAGGTCACCTACATCCTGGAAGGCGCGCTGAAATTCGCCATCGACGGCAAAGAAATCGTCGTAAACGCCGGCGAAGTCCTGTGCATCCCCCCGCATATGCCCCACGAAGCCTGGGCCCTCGAAGACACCATGGATCTCGATGTCTTTAATCCGCCCCGCGAAGACTGGCTGAACAAAACCGACGACTACCTGCGCCACGGCCGCTAGAACAACCTTTCCGGCCGGCCGGGTTCCAACAAAATACCCGGCGGCAGTCCCATTCGTGTAATCATGGCGCGAAAGAACGTGGACAAATGTACAGCCTGTTGTTTACCGTAGCAAAGTGGCTTGCCCGGAGCCCTGAGTGTCGATCCATCAGAGAGGAACCGATGAAGAGGCTGCTAGCGGTCGCGTTGTTGGTGCTAGGCACAGCGAGTGGAGTGCCCGCGCAAACTGAAATTCCAGCTCAGCAGGCGCCAGCACCACAAGCCAATGACGCTCAAGGCGGTGCCCCACTAGCCAGCGACCCTCAAGCCAGTCAGAACGTCGCGTTGGACTTTTCCCGTACTTCAGCCTCGAGCCAGGCGGCCGCATCACCCCCAGATTCCCTTTTGGCTTTCACCGCTTCCTCCCGTTCTCCCGATCCGTTTGCTTCGGCGGCGATCGAACTATTTCCCCTGGCACCATCGTTGGCCTCCCCGGCATATCCCCCCGCGGCACCAGCTCCTGTTCCGAAAGTTAAAGACACCGGGCGTGACTACCGCTGGCAAATCGGTTTGGGTGTTGCGCTCGTGAGATTCCGTTCGTCGGTCTACTACGCAACGGCGGTGGGCCTGAATACCTCGGTATCGTATTTCTTCAACGACTCGCTGGCGATTGAAGGTGCGGTGACCTCGGCATTTGCGCCCGCGGTCTTTCAAAGCTATGAGAAGGTCAAATACGTAGGCTATGGCGCGGGTCCGAAGTACTACTTCATGCGCGACAAATTCCAGCCTTGGATTCACGCCATCGTTGGCGGAATGCATATTCTTCCTCAGACTGCCCTGGGCTCGCAAAACGGATTTGAAGTGCTCGTTGGCGGCGGCCTCGACTACACCTTGAACCCAAACTGGGCACTACGCCTGGAAGGTGACTACGTAAGAACCTACGTTTTCGGACAATCCCAAAATAACGGACAAGCCGTGCTAGGTATCGTCTACCGTTTCTGAAGTAGCACAGACACTCCTCAGGCTGCGGAAAAAGTCTTTTTCTTTAGGAGGTCGGTGCTTTCAGAGCCTCGACGCCGATGTAAGCTGCCTGCTCTCAACGGGCTTCAGCCCCTGAAGGAAGATTCTTCCTCGTTTTGTTGCGTTTTTCCGAAGCCTGACTCCTGTCTGTGTCAAGCTCGTTCCCTTAAGAACTGGCAAGCTTTCCCACTCTGCTCGGAAACAATCGTGGTCCAGTGCAGAGCCTCCAGTTCATCTCCAGAATCTTCTTGACTTTAATTCTCTTTTCAGTTACTATACCTTAATATATATATGCGACCCACCGAGGCAGTGAGCCAAGGAGATTGACGGCGACCCCGCAAGCCCCAAATCCAAGCCGAAGATAGCCCTGATTCAGATAAAGCCTTTAGAATCAAATCACTGCGCCATTCTGTGTAGTAAGTCTTTTATTTTCAAATCACTGCACAAAAAACAGGGGGGTGGGGGGCAGCTCGGCCCGCGTTTAATGAAGAACAGTCCCATACAACACGTTGCGCCCGCCGCGCAGATCGCGCCCATACGACAGCACCACCGTCATAGTTCCTAGAACGCGGATCTTGCACTGCGCCCCGGTATCCCACAGCCAATGCTGCGAGCCGAATAGACCTGAAGAATCGGCAATCGCGCCATTATCTACAAACGGCCCGAGCTTCACGGTGAAGAAGCCATTCCCGTAAACGCTTTTGTCTATTTCCCAGTTTGCGAGGAAATATCGCCGTCCAAGAGGCGCGGCGCCTTTGCGGCCATCGGTGGTTCCGGGGGTGCCCCGCAGCCAGAGGTCGTTGTCGCGCTCGATCCCAAGTTGGAACAGCTCGTCGAAGGGCACATCACCGAAGGATTCCCCGGCGCGCACCCGCGCTTGCATCTCGTAGTCGTCGCCCTTCGCCCGCGGAAACCAGTGTGCGCCAAGCGACCCGCGCACCGTACCGAACGATCCCAAATGATTCGCGAACTCACGCCCGATTCGTCCCTCGACGGAAGAATCGACGGTGAATCGCTCTTCGGGCACGCGCAGCAACGACCGGTCGACGCGCCCCCAGTAAACCAGCGAATCGCCATCCGTGAAAAATGATTTGCCCGAGACCGAAGCCTGCGCCGTAAGATTCCGGAACGACCGGTTCGCGATTTCGAGTCCCGTGCTCCAGCTCCAATAGCCGTTCATGACGGAACGCAACTCGGCGCCTCCAGCCACACGCCGCACATTAAGGTCGCTCAGAGCCGGACCCCCACCGAAAAAAGTATTCGTCAAATTCCAGTTTTCATTGCGGCCGTCAAAATAGGCTCGAAATCGGTACTTCGATTGATGCAGAAGAGGCGAAGACACGTCCACATACGCCCGCCGCTTTTCGGAATCCCATCGCAACTGCGATGTGACGTTTACGGCTTCATATCCAAGATTGTAGATTTCTGGATAAACCGTCTGGTACGGCAGGCCGCTCAACAACGAAAGCGCGCCTTCCCACCACGGCTGACCCCACAGATCGCGTTCCGGCATGTGCAGGGTCGCGTCGTAACTTCCCCCGCCGGCCGGCGCCAACTCCACGCGCCGGTACGGATAGATGCCCAAATTGTCGAGCCGCGCTTCCGCTCCGAGCAGCGCATCGTTGGTCAAAATCTGCGGCGCGTTGAATCCCAGCGCATCTTGCAGCAGTGCTGGATCGACTCTCGCGGGTGGCTGCACGGAAACGTTGCGCAGTCGAGGCTTCTCGATCGCGTTCCAATACTTCAGCGCCGCTTCCAGATTGCCATCGAGAAAGTAAAGCGTGCCAAGAAATTCGCGCGTGTAGCTATCCTGCGGATCGAGCTTCAACGCAGCGCGTAATTCTCGTTTTGCCGAGCGAAAATCTTTGAGCTTGTAGTCGACGCCCGCGAGTTCCACCAGGAACCGCGCCTCACCCGGAGACTTGCGGTGACCCGCTTCCAGCGCCCCGCGCGCATCGCCCCACCGTTGCAACTTCGCCAGCGACAATCCGGCCACAAAATCCAAATCCGCCGAAGGATCGCTGGAACCCTGCGCCAGCCGCGCAGCATCCTCATATTGTCCAGCGTCAAACGCTTTTTGAGCCGCGGCAAGTCGCGCCGCCTCGGAAGAAAATTCCTGCGCGGAATTTGTAGCGGCCGCTTTCCGAAGCGGGCGCCTTTTCGCCAAGCAGCTAACCTGAAGAAAGACCAGAGCGAAGAAAATTATCCCGCAGGCGCGGGCACGGCGAGGAGCATCCAGTTTCTGGCCGCTAGCCATTCTTTCTCGAATTCCGCCCGCTCGATTCGCAAAAGTTTGCCGCGTGCCGGATCATTCAAAAATACAGCCTCGCGCTGCCAATCCATCCCAGTGACGACCGCATAGTGTAACGGAGCCCGCGAATTTCCCGGTTCTAAACTAATGATCAGTGGCCGCCCCTGCGCCAAATGTTCGCGAAGGTCGCTCCATGTCCCGCGCAACGCAAACACGCGAAAGCCGGACTCCTTCAGGTAGCGCTCCATGTCCGAAGCGAAAATGCCATGCCCTTTGCGCGAATAAAGCAGCTTCTGAATCGCGTCGGCATCATCGCGTCCGGCAGCAACGGGTGTCCCGTGCGCGCCCCAATACTGCAGCAACATCGCAATCGATGCCGATCCGCAACCTTCCGCAGTTTGCTTGATGAAGGGAACGTCGAGCCAAATCCCGGCAGTTTCCGCCGTTTGCGCCTGAACCAGCACCACCGCAAACAAGCTCAGCACTAAACCAGCAGCCAAACGGCGCATTGTCCTCTTCCGCCGCGCCCGACGCCGCGATGTCCTTCCGTTGCCTCGACGCTGTGGTAGTCGGCTTCGCGTTGCGGGGCGGTTTTTTCGGCGTTGCCCACAGCCGTCCCCTGCGTCAACCCGCTCAGAGCAGAAACTAAAAGACCAGCGACAGCACGACGATCAAAATGACGATCAAAATAATCACGATAATCAGCGTGGCCTTAAGACCCCCGGCGGCAAAATCACTCTCCGCCTGCCGGGAACGCTCGGCGACTTTGGCCAGGTCTTCGTCGCTCAATTGTCCGATCGCCTTGTCCACTCGCTGATAATCGACCTTCGCGGACTTCAGCGCCTCCTGCCCGGCCTCCGAGGAAAGCAATTCGCGCACGACAGCTTCGTTCGCTTGCCGGGTTTGCGCCGGCCGCGCCGCGTCCTTGTTTAGTTCCTCCAGCGAAACCACGTGCTGCTTGTCCTGCCCTAGTGTTCTGCCCGGCGCGGCAGTCAAGCCCATCGCCAGCGCTATCGCTACGATCCACATACACTGCCGTCCACGCATTCTCATTAGGCTTCTCCTGTTGATCGACGGGTGCCGGGGCCGCCTGAGACTCGGACTTCTCCGAATTTGGGAATTAGACTACCGGAAGCCAACAAAGGTGTCGTCGGAAATTTCAGATCGGAATTATATAAAGGCTTTATTTCGCTGAAACGGGAGTTTGATACTTGGTCAGATCGACCTGCCGCCACTCGCCATGTTCGATGCCTTCGCGAATCTGTGCCGCCGTCTTGCCCTTGCGCGTCTGCTCGTAGGAATACAGTCCTTCACGGATACAGACCCCGCACTCCGCCGCATGCTTCCCCGCAAAGCAATCCAGCAAACTTCCATGCCCCTGGCTACGGTCGCAATGGCAGTAACAAGGCTGCTGATACAAGACTTTCCGGACGCGCGCCGCCAAGCGCATAAGCATTCTGCACAACCACATCGCTGAACGTTTCAGGGCTTAGAGTCGCGGGCAACGGCCCCGCCGGAACCTGCGAATGGAACGCCGGGATAGGCTCGGCGTCGCTCTCATCCCTGCGGCCCCCTCCTCGATGATGCCCGCTGCGGAATCGCCATCAGTACCAAAGCCAGGCCCGCCAGGGAAACGATGCCAACCACAATCTTTTTCGCGCGTCATCGCAAGCCCATCCACTCTCCGGAACCTGCTACACCAATATCGGCTTGGGCGAAACATAGGGCCGAGGTCCCGGCGACACCGGCCGCGTCGAAATGTGCCGCTCGCGCAAGTTCTTTTGCACCCGCCGCCCCCACGACCGCACAAACGAATAATTCAGCGCCCCACTGATTGCCGAGCTAGCCAGAGGAATCAACCGGCCCACCCATTTCTCCGCCGCCTCCGCGCCCATACGCGTCGCCAGCCGCTCAGCCAGCCGCGGCCCTAATTTCTCAAACATTTGCTTCTCGGCCAAATCCTTGCCGAAGTCCACTCCACTCGCCGTCGCCGCCGCCAGCCACAGCTCCATGCGATCGTCCGGGCCGCGCGACTCAAATCCATACAGCAAACACAAGCGCTGGATCAGTCGGAGCGTAATGGCCGTCAACAAGCCCGCATCCGGAATCATCGTCATCATCCCGCCGAGCCCAAACCCCGCGCCTTCCGCAAGGGCCAGCCTCGCCGCATCGCGAATCAGCAACCTGGCAATTTCGTCGAGCTGCTCCAACGGCACATCATGCATCCGCGCGAAATTGGGCACCCACAGCCGATGTTTGTTCGCGAGGTGCTTGCGAAAGTCGTCGGGATTTACCTCCACCGAGCGCAATCCGCTCTTTACGCCGAATCGCAAGATTCGACCAACGCCCCGCCCCGCCAATGACTGTTTACCCATGTTGTGAACCCTTGTAACGAAACCCTGCCATGAAAGCCTCTTATGAAACCCCAGTGACGAGGCCTCACCGATGCAACCCGAACCGTGAAACTTTGTCGCACCTTACAGCATCCTACGGCGGTTAGAATCGCCTGGCAACCCCGGCGTTGCATCGACCCTGAACCTCTGGTCAGCGCTGTGTTCCAGAACGGGTGCCCGGAGCGCCCGGTTGCCCGGCAGGTGACATCCAATCCACCGTACCACTTGACGCGGAGGCGCTTTTCGGTAAACTGCATTTTTCCTTATGGCCTCGATTGCACAAATCGTTCCCGCAGAAGTCGCCACAGACTTCGCCTTTCCCCAGCGGGAAGCGGCGTTTTTCTACGGGCTCTTCCTGCGGGGTCACTCGCCCGAGCAACTCCGCCGTGATATCGAGGTGCCTCCCGCGGTCCTTCTGAAATGGCATCGCGATGCCGAGCGCGACCCGGAACTGCGCGACATTTTCTATCGCATGGTCGAATATCGGCGCCACGTACTCGCCATCTTCGATTCCCTCGTTGGATGGGACGCCCAGAAGCAGCGCGTCCAGTAACCACCGGATTAGAGTCGCACCCCATTTCCTCCGTCCACCACGCACTGCCCCGGTTCTCCCCAAAAATTTGGCGGTATCCAAGATATTTCGCCATTCCATTGGGCGAGTGCAGTGAACGAGCTTTCTCCTGTACGACCGTTCAGGTCAAAAATTGTCAGGCAACCTCTTGCAACGCTGCGCATCCTAACCACTCTCGGGGGACAAGTGTCACAAAACGCAGGACATTCGCTGATTGACGTCGCACTCGCCCGCAGAGTAGAATCCGTACGTCCTGCCGGAAGTTGAGGTGTAGCCTATGTCACGGGTAGTTCGTACCCTGGTCGCGTCATTCTTTTCCCTGGCCATCGCCATTCCGCCTATCAATGCCCACCCGCAACCTCAGGGCGAGGCCAAGCCGGCGCAAGATCCCAACGCCGCACCCGTTCTGCAAAAGCTCGACAAAGAACAAAAGAAAAAAATGAAGAAAACGCTGAAGGAACTGGACACTCCGTATAAGCAGTGGCTCAACGAAGACGTCATCTACATTATTTCGCCCGCGGAGCGCCAATCCTTTCTGCAACTGGAGACCAACGAAGAGCGCGAGCAATTCATCGAGCAATTCTGGCTACGCCGCAGCGCCACTCCCGACCTGCCCGACAACGACTTCAAAGAAGAGCACTATCGGCGTATCGCCTATGCCAACGAACATTTCGCTTCGGGCATACCTGGCTGGAAAACCGATCGCGGCCGCATGTACATCATGTGGGGCCCGGCGGATGAGATTGAATCGCATCCCACCGGCGGCACCTATGACCGTCCGATGGACGAAGGCGGCGGCTCGACCACGACGTACCCCTGGGAAACCTGGCGCTATCGCTACATGGAAGGCATCGGCGAGAACATCATCTGGGAATTCGTCGATCCGACAAGCTCGGGCGAATATCACCTGACCATGGATCCCAGCGAAAAAGACGCCCTGCTGCACGTGCCGGGCGCCGGTTTGAGCTTGCTGGAACAAATGGGCATGGCCTCCAAGACCGACCGGTTTACGCGGTCGGACGGCACCAACCTGCCCACGGCTCTGGGCGGCACGCCCTCGAGCATGGACGAATTTAACCGCCTCGATCAGTACTCCAAAGCCTTCAAACCGCCCGAGGTCAAATACAAGGATCTGGAAGCGATCGTCACCGCGCGCATCGTGCGCGACCAGATGAAGTTTACTTACCGCACCGACTTCATGAAGGTAACCAACGACACCGTTCTGGTTCCCGTCACCGTACAAGTGCCCAACAATCAGCTCTCTTTTGCCAACAAGGACGGCGTCTACTCCGCCACCCTCAATGTCTTTGGCCGCGTGAGCTCTTTGACCGGCCGCGTCGTGCAAACCTTTGAGGATCCGGTCAGCCGCGACTTCCCCGAAAGCCTGTACCAGCAGTCGGTGAAGCTGCAGTCTATCTATCAGAAGGCAATTCCGCTGCGTCCCGGCCTCTATCGCCTGGACATCGTGATCAAAGACGTGAAGAGCGGCAACGTGGGTGTGGTCAATACCCGCCTGCAAGTGCCCCGGTTTGAAGACGACAAGCTGGAAGCCAGCTCCCTGATCGTGGCCGATGGTGCCAAGCTCGAGCACGTGCCTTCCAAGCAGATCGGGACCGGCCAATTCGTCCTGGGCTCCACCAAAGTCGTGCCGCGTATCGACGCCGATTTCGCCTCCACCGAAAAGCTCGGCATTTACATGCAAGTGTACAACCTCAAGCCCGACGACAAGACGCACAAGTCCAACGCCACATTCGTCTATACCGTCAAGAAGGGCGACCAGCAGATCATGCAGTTCAAGGAAACCAGCGAAGAAATGAAGCAGACCGGCGAGCAGGTAACCATCGAGCGCCTTCTGCCTTTGGCCACGCTGACTGCAGGCAAGTATTCGCTGGAGATTCTGGCCACCGACTCTAATTCCAATAAGACTGTTTCCAAGACAGCTGAGTTTTCCATCAAGGCCCCCGCCGATACCAAGACGGCCGCAAATTCCGGCAAAGCCGCACCGGGGAGGTAGCGCGCAGTGAACGAAAGACGTCTCCGAACCTTTGGCGCTCTGTTTCTGGCCGGGACGTGTCTGTCGATATGTGTCGTCTCCTCCCGCGCACAGGTAAAAGCCGCCAATTCCGGTAAACTTGCCGGAGTTGTGAACGACACCTTGGGCGTTCCGCAGATGGGCGCCACGGTGCAATTAATTTCGGAGTCGGCCGGAGCTTTGGCGGCCGTCGATTTCCTGACCAACACGCAAGGCGTCTTCCACGGCGAAAAGGTAACTCCGGGCCTGTACACCGTCCGCGTCACCTTGGCGGGTTTCCTGCCTACTCTTGAGCAGCATGTGCGCATCAACCCTCATGTAACGACGGTTGTGCGCGTCGAGCTCGAGTCCATGTTCGCTTCGCTCGATCAACTGCGGCGTGCGCCATCTGCCGCATCAGTTGAATCCGACGACTGGAAATGGGTGCTGCGTTCCGCTTCGGCCACCCGGCCGGTGCTGCAATGGGTGGATGACGACGACAGCGGCGATGTCACCTCGAACACGGCTCTGGACAAGCAGGTCCTGAGGCCCCGTGCGCGCATGGAATTCACCGATGGCGCGCGGCGTCCCGGTTCGGCTTCCGGCGTTCCTTCCGCTCCTGCGACGGCCTTCGCTTACGACCAGAAATTGGGTCGTACCGCCAGACTGCTCATGGCTGGCGAGATGAATTACATGGATTCCTCACCCGGCGGAGGATTTGCGACGGTTTGGCTGCCGACGGGTTCTCTGGCTTCGGGACCTCATTCAACGCTGGTCCTTCGGGAAGCGAAACTCGGGCCAGATGGGCAGACCTTCCACGGCGTCCGCATGGAACAGGGCGGAACGCTCGGCCTTGGCAATCGCGCCAAGCTTCTATACAGCGGGGAGTATGTGATGGTGGGCTTGGACAAGTCTGCCTCTTCCCTGCGTCCCCGTTTGGAACTCGACGCCAAGGTTACAGGCACCTGGAAGGCGGCGCTTATTTTCTCCGAAGAACCCGGGGGTGCCGGCAACATCGATCCCGAGGAACGCGATAGCGCCCTGGCGGATACGGTCAATAATCTGGATTCTTTCCCCACGTTGCTCTGGCGTAACGGAAGCCCGGTGCTCGAGGGCGGTTGGCACGAAGAGATTTCCGCGGAACGTAAGCTGGGTTCGCACGGCCAATTGCAAGTTGCCGCGTTTCATGACGATGACAGCAACGTTGCGGTTTACGGCCGCGGCGGCGATTTGCCCACGGCTGACTATCTGCAGGACTATTTCTCCAATGCATTCGCTTACGACGGCGGCTCCATGAATAGTTGGGGTACGCGCGTGGCCCTGCGTGAAAAGATCTCCGACGACGTTGAAGTCACGGCCGTTTATGCCTTCGCGGGAGCGCTAACCCCGTCGGACTTTGCGGATGGCGCGCTGCGCGAGATGTTGAAGACCTCGATGCACAATTCGGTTGGGGCCTCGGTTACCACGACGATCCCTCGTTCCAAGACCAAGGTCACGGCAGGCTACAAATGGGTTGGGGGTGTGACGGTTTCGCGTTTGGACAGCTATGGCGAGTCGGTTTATCAAATGGACCCGTATCTCCACGTTGGTATCCGGCAGACGCTCCCGAAATTCGGCCCGGGCCGCTGGCAGGCGATCGCCGATTGCGACAACATCCTGGCTCAGGGCTATGTGACTCTGAGTAGCCAGGATGGACGAACGACACTGGTTCCCGCGTTTCGCACGTTCCGGGGTGGTTTAAGCGTTCAGTTTTGAGACAGTTTTACCTGTTAAAAGCTGTATGCTTCCTTCCAGAAACTGGATGCCCTTGGGGTGGCTCTAGTCGGGGTACTGTAAGGCCTTGAATAGATTAGAGTTCTCCGCGAGCTCATCTACAAAAGATTGGACACTAATTTGCACCTGATTTTTCTCAGGATGAGTGTGTCTTAACCGAACTGAGGCGTAGGGCTCAGTCGTCGGGCTTAGTCATGAAGCAGAACCTAAGAGTCAGTCTCGGTGCGGTGGTCCTGGCGCTTGCTACCTTGACCGCTGTCATCTACGCCTGGATCAATTTTCGCCAGCGCGAGACCTACGATATTCCGGATGATGGCGTCGCGTGGTTGGATACCAACCACGGCGCGAAGGCCTGGAAGGTAACCCCGAATTCCCCCGCGGCTCGCGTCGGAATCCGTCCTGACGACGTCCTGATCGCCATCAATGACGCGCCCGTCGATACCCAGGTTCAGGTCACCAAGCGGCTGTGGCGCGCGGGCCTGTGGACCCAAGTCCGCTACAAGCTGGTTCGCGATGGCCGGGAATTTGAGACCCCGCTGGTCACCGTCCCCGCGGACAAGCCCGCTTCCATTGAAAATTACGAGCGCGTTGTCGGGCTTCTCTACCTGTTTATTGGCCTGTTCATTTTCATTCGGCGGTGGAACGCTCCGCGAGCCGTGCATTTCTATGTGTTCTGTCTGGCTTCTTTTGTGTTGTTCTCGTTCCATTACAGCGGGAAGCTGGACGCCTTCGACTACGAGATTTATTGGGCCAAGATCGCGGCCTTGATGTTTGCGCCGGCCCTGTTGTTTCACTTCGCGCTGGTGTTTCCAGAGCGCGCGGAAGCCGCCGCGCGTTCCTTCTCCAAGCTGGCGCTGGTGTACGGGCCGCCGTGCCTGCTGCTGCTGTTCCACATCAGTCTGGCCGTTAACGCGCTAGGCTTCGTGCCTTGGCTGGGCTCGCGCGTCTTGATCGACAAGATCGAGTACAGCTACCTCGGTATCTATTTTCTCGCTGCGGCCATCGTCTTCTACAAAAGCTACCGCGAAGCTCCTTCCGGCGTTCTTCGGCAGCAGTTGAAATGGCTCACGGGTGGCACGCTGGCAGGCGCATTGCCGTTCGCTCTTCTCTATGTGATTCCGTTCGTGCTCGACGCGGTGCCGCCGTCGTGGACGAAGTTTTCCGCGCTGAGCCTCGTGCTGATTCCGCTTTGCTTCGGATACGCCATCATCCGCTACCGGTTGATGGACGTGGACATCATCTTCAAGCGCGGCTTGGCGTATACCGCGGCGACCGCGGCGGTTGCTTCGGTCTATTTCGCGCTGATTGCTTTAATCGCGGAAATCTCTCACGCGCAGACGACCGGCCCTGTGGGCGGCATGATCGCCATCGTTATCGCGGCCTTTCTGTTTCAGCCGTTTCGCGAATGGATTCAGGCGCGCCTCGACCGTTTCTTTTACCGCGACCGGTTGGACTATCGCCGCACGCTGATTGAATTTGGCCGCACCCTCACCAATGAGGTGCGCTTCGACCCCATGCTTGGTTCGGTGATGGACCGCATCTCGCAGACCTTGCTCGTCGATCGCCTGGCGGTTTTTATGGAGGACCCGTTGCAGCCCGGCCAGTTGCGTCTGGCTCGTTCAATGGGCGTCCGCCTGGCTGAACCCATGGATCTTAGCTTCCTCGAGCCGGCCCGGCCCGAGTTCGCCCGTGGGGCGCTCTTTTTTGAGTCGCCCCGCGCGGCGAGAGAGGTCACCGACTCTGTGCGGCAGACTCTCGAGCAACTGGACCTGAATTATTTCATTCCGTGCCGCATTCGTGAGCGCACCGTTGCCGTCCTGGGTCTGGGCAAAACCGTCGATGGCGATTTTCTTTCGAGCGATGACGTCGAGCTGGTGCAAACGATTGCAGGTTATGTCGCGGTCGCGCTGGACAACGCGCAGCTTTATACCTCACTGGAGCAAAAGGCGCTGGAGATCGCGCGCCTCAAGGACTTCAGCGAAAACATCGTTGAGTCGCTGAACGTCGGCGTTCTAGCGGTGGACCTGGGCGGCATCGTGGAATCCTGGAACACCCGCATGGAGCAGCTTTTCAACGTGTCGCGCCAGGATGCCGTTGGTCACCAATTGCGCGCTTTGTTGCCGGAAGAATTGGCATCGGAAATTGCCGCGCGGCGTGACGAAGAGCAAATCACCGGCATCTATAAGCAGAGGCTGCATCACCAGGGAAAACTTTTGACGTTGAACGTCTCGATTACCCCGCTGGTCAGCAAATCGGGCGAACGCATCGGCCGGCTGATGCTGTTCGACGATGTCACCCAGCGCGAGCGCATGGAAGAGCAGATGTCGCAGACCGAGAAGCTTACGTCGCTCGGCCTGCTCGCTGCCGGTGTAGCGCACGAAGTCAACACGCCACTGGCCGTGATTTCCAACTACATTCAGATGCTTGCCAAGCAGATGCCGGAAGGCGACCCGCGGCAGGGCATCATCGAGAAAATCGTAAAGCAAACATTCCGGGCCAGCGAGATCGTAAATAACCTGCTGAATTTTTCGCGCACCAGCGCCACCGAGTTGGCGGACATCGACGTGAACCGCGTGGTGGAAGAAACACTGTCGCTGGTCGCGCATCCTTTGAAGACCTCGCAGATCCAGGTAGTCAAGCAGCTTGGCAACACCTTGCCGGCGGTGCGGGGTTCCGCGAACAAGCTGCAGCAGGTATTTCTGAATTTATTCCTGAACGCGCGCGACGCCATGCCCAGCGGCGGCATGCTGGAAGTGCGTACCGCCGCGCACAATGGCAGCGTCGAAGTGGAAGTGGTGGACACCGGCGCGGGCATCCCGCGCGAGCACATCCATCGCATTTTCGATCCGTTTTTCACTACGAAAGCCAGCGGTCGCGGCACTGGTCTGGGGCTTTCGGTCAGCTACGGCATAATCAAAGAGCACGCTGGAAAAATTGATGTTCGCTCCACT
Source organism: uncultured Acidobacteriota bacterium (assembly GCA_963729285.1). Classification (GTDB taxonomy): domain Bacteria; phylum Acidobacteriota; class Terriglobia; order Acidiferrales; family UBA7541; genus Acidiferrum. Next base: position 73,835 of record CAVSNL010000029.1, on the reverse strand, counting down.
CCCGGCAAGGGCACGTCTTTCCACGTCGAATTCCCCGCAGTAAGGAAAGCGGTTCATGTCTAAGGGCTCTATCCTGGTAGTTGATGATGAATCCGAAATTCGAGAAGGTCTTGAATTGCTGCTGGCCAGCGAAGGCTATGGTGTCTCCAGCGCCGGCACCGGCGCTTCCGGCCTGGCAAAACTCGAAGAGCATCCTTACGATCTGCTGTTGCTCGACGTAAGTCTTCCCGATCGCAATGGGCTCGACCTTTTGCGCGAAATTCGCCGGCGTGATCCGCAGCTCTCCGTCGTGCTGATCACCGCGTACGGCTCGATCGACATGGCGCGCGCCGCGTTCAAGAGCGGCGCGATGGACTACATCACCAAGCCGTGGTCCAACGACGAACTCTTGGCCCAGGTCGCCCAAGCGGTGGAATCGCGCCGCCTGCGCGAAGAAAACGTGCAGTTGAAGCGCGCACTGAAGCAGCGCTTCAATTTTCCCAACATCGTCGGCAAGAGCGACAAAATGCTCGCGCTGTTCGACCTCGTCACGCAGGTCGCGCCGTCGCGCTCGACAATCCTGATCAGTGGAGAAAGCGGCACCGGTAAGGAGCTGATCGCAAAAGCGATTCACTCCGCCTCAACGCGTGCCGACAAAGCTTTCGTGCCCGTGAATACGGGCTCCATTCCCGTCGATCTTCTCGAATCGCAACTCTTCGGCCACGTCAAAGGCGCGTTCACCAGCGCCATCGCCTCGAAAAAAGGCCTCTTCGAGGTCGCCGATCAAGGCACGATTTTCTTCGACGAAATCGCCACCATCAGCCATGAAACGCAGGCAAAGCTTCTTCGGGTAATCCAGGAGCGCGAATTTATGCGCCTGGGCGGCACCGAGCAGATCAAGGTCGATGTCCGCATCGTCGCCGCGTCCAACATCGATTTGCTCACGCTGGTGCCGCGAGGGCCGCTTCCGCGAAGATCTGTATCATCGCTTGAACGTCATTCACCTGCAGTTGCCCCCGCTGCGCGATCGCCGCGAAGACGTCCCTTCTTTGCTCGCTCACTTTATGGAGCGCTACTGCAAGGAAAACGGCAAGACCCTGCGCCAGTTCACGCAAGGCGCGCTCAAACTATTGATGGACTACGACTGGCCCGGCAACGTCCGCGAACTCGAAAACGTTGTCGAGCGCGCCGTCGTGCTCTCCACGCAGGAGCGCGTGGACGTGGACCTGCTTCCCGAAAGCATCCGCAGCAAGGAAATCGTTCGCGGCGTTCGCCTCCAGCTCTCCGAATTTCTGCCGCCCATGCCCGGCGAACCGGGTTCGCGTTCCGCCGCCGATCATCCGCAGCCGTCGCTTTTTCAAATTATGGACGAGATCGAGCGCCGCATCATCATCGACATGCTGGAGCGCACCGGCTGGAATCAGACCGAAGCCGCCGAGCGCTTCATGATCCCGCTCTCCACGCTCAATCAGAAAATCAAGCGCCTCGGCATCGACGTGCGGCGTCGCGGCCGCGCCGACGAAAGCCTCGCCGCCTCGATCGGCAAATAACGATCGCTTGACCGCCATCGCGTTCTCCATCTTTACACCCATTCCTGTTTCGTTAATTTCACCTTGCAAGTCTGCGGTCCGCTAGGCACAGTACCGTGAATGGTTCTGCGACTCTCCAGCGCCGCAGCGCGGCTCACATTAGTCTTTGTCGCTCTCATTCTCGCTACGACGCTTTCCTACTCGAGCATCCGCAACGCACTCGCCACTTATTATTCAGGTCTGGAAACGCAGGCCGGTTATGAGCGAGCGGCGCAACTTGAGCCGGGCAACCCCGAGCATTGGTTTTTACTTGGCCGCTACTGGCAATACAACCTCGAAGATCCCGACGCCCAGCGCGCCCTCAACGCCTACCGCACTTCGCTGTCTCTCGATCCGCGCGACGCCAGCGTCTGGCTCGATCTCGCCACCGCCTACGAATCGCAAGGCGACCTCCCCGCCGCTCGCGAAGCTTTCCTGCAAGCCAAGCGCGTCTATCCGGTCTCCGCTGAAGTCTCCTGGCGTTACGGCAATTTTCTGCTGCGGCAAAATGAGCTGCCCGCGGCCTTCGCCGAAATTCGCCAATCGGTCTCCGTCGATCCCAAGCGCGCCCCCGAAGCCTTCTCGCGCTGCTGGCGTGTCGATCCCGACATTCAGGCGATCCTCGATCACGCCCTCCCGCCCACGGTTCCGGTCTACCTCGACGCCATCCGTGAACTCGACGCCGACGCCGCCATCGATCCAGCCCTCGCCGTTTGGAACCGGCTAGCCTCGCTTCATCCGCAGTTGCCGCTCGCCCGAGTCATCCCGTTCATCGATTCCCTCATCCAGGCGCACCGCATCGACGACGCTCACCGCGTCTGGGACCAGGCCGTCGCCCTAGCCGATTCGCCACCCCCAGCAGACCCGCCGGGCTCCGTTCTCTGGGACGGCGGCTTCGAGACCGGCGTCTTCGGCGGAGGCTTCGCCTGGACCATCGCGCCACCTTCCCCCGGCGTTCAAGTCACGATCGACTCAAGCGACAAGCACTCCGGCCAGCGTTCCCTGCGATTGGGCTTCGACGGCAGCCGCAACGTTGATTTTTCCGATGTTTGCCACCTCGCGCAGGTCCAGCCGGGAACCTCGTATCGTTTCTCAGCGTGGGTGCGCACCCAGGGGCTTGCGACGGATCAAGGCATCCGCTTCCGTCTCGAATGGCTCGAGAATGCGCGAAACGCCTCGACGGAAACGACGGAAGTGCACGGCACCCAACCCTGGACGCAGCTTTCCCTCCCCTGGACCGCGGTCGCCGGCGTGCGCCAGCTTCGCGTTTGCGTCAATCGCCATCCCAGCGACGATCTTGTCGGCAGGATTCACGGCACCGCGTGGATCGACGATGTGGCGCTCGTTCCGGAATCTTCCGCGAGCCCGAAGCCATGAAGCTGCTCCGCATCGGTATCTGCGCGCTCGTCGCCTTCGCCGTTCTCGCTCATGGCGCCGTCGAAGACTGGGCCAAAGCCGTGCTCGAAACCTCCGCCGGCCTCCTCTTCCTCTTCTGGTCGGTGCTGTTCTACCGCGCATACGATGACGAGCAGGAAATCGTCCTCACGCCGCTTCTGCCCCCGCTCATTCTGCTTGCGGTCGTCGCGTTGGCCCAGCTACTGCTGCACGCTACCGCTTCCGCCTACGACACCCGCATGGACCTGAATCTTCTGCTCGCCTACGCCATCCTCCTCTTTCTCGCCACTCAAGCCTTCCGCTACTCCGACGATTGGCGCGGCTTCATATGGTTCATCATGATTTTCGGTTTCCTCGTCGCCATCTTCGGCATCCTGCAACAGGTCACCTTCAACGGTAAGCTCTATTGGTTCCGCGAAATGCGCTACGGCGGCATCCCCTTCGGCCCGTACGTCAATCGCAATCACTTCGCCGGCTTCGTCGAGCTGATCGTCCCCGTCGCATTGGTGCCGCTCATTCTCGGCAAGGTCCGCAAGGAGCGCTGGTACCTCGTCGCCATTTTCGCGCTTCTGCCCATCGGCGCTCTTTTCTTGTCCGCGTCCCGCGGCGGCGTTGTAAGTTTTGGCGTCGAGCTCGGCGTTCTCATCCTCATGATGTTGTTGCGCCGCACCGGGGGACAGCACGTCCTGGCCGGCGGCATCGTCTTACTCCTGGCCTTGCTTTTCGTCTCGTGGCTCGGCGTGAAGCAGGTCCTCGAACGCTTCTCCTCGCTGCAATCGCTCGAAGTGACTTCCAGCAAACGCGCGTCCATGCGCCTCGACACGTGGCACGTTTTCCTCGACCACCCTTGGACCGGCACGGGCTTAGGCACGCTGCAAACCGTCTTTCCCGCATACGAAACCAACTATGACGGAAAGATCGTCAATCACACGCACAACGACTATCTCGAGGGCTTAGCCGAAACCGGCATCGCCGGCGGCCTCTGCTGCGCCGCCTTCCTCGGCATTCTTTACTTCGTCTCTTTGCGTCAATTGCTGCAACGCGACAAGCCCTTTGCTGCCGCGCTGCACCTCTCCGGTCTCGTTGCGTGTAGTGGCTTTCTAGTACACAGTCTCGTGGATTTCAACCTTCATATACCTGCGAATGCCATCCTTTTTCTCTTGATGGCGCACCTCGCCACCGGTGCAGTTACCCCGTCTCCATCTGCCGATGGCCCATCCCAACATTTTCAACGCTAACCCCGAAATCCTCATTGACTTCTCCACTTTAACTGTATAATCAACACTGGGGGCCGTCTTATTCTATGCAGCCAGCAGGACTGCGTTCGCTGGTCATTCACCTGACCGCTTGCGCCATGCTCGCAACCCTGGCGCCTTCCAGCCGCGCGCAGCGAGTTGAGACACCGCAACAAACCAACGACCGGCTTCGTGCGCTCGCAGCCGCTCCCCACGCCGCTCTGCCTCCCAGCGACTACGTCATCGGTTCCGGCGATCTGATTTCCGTCCAGGTGTTCGACGTTCCAGAGATCTCCCGTGAATTGCGCGTCAGCCAGACCGGCACCATCGGCCTCCCTTTGATCCCTGTGCGCTTACACATCTCGGGTCTGACCGAGATGCAAGCGGAACGTAAAATCCAGGAGGTTCTCGAAGCCAATGGCCTGGTCTCGCATCCCGGAAGTAACCGTCACCGTAAAGGAAAAGAAAAACCGGCCCATCACCATCGTTGGAGCCGTTGCGCATCCCATGGTCTACGAAGCCGACCGCCAGGTCCGGCTCATTGACGTTATAGCCGCTGCCGGAGGAATCGCTCCCGATGCCGGCGATCACGTCATTATCACTCGTCCCGAGCGCGACTCCTCGTCCGATCCTTCCGATGCCTCTGGGACCGGCACCGACAACGATGCCCCTGCTCTGACCCAAGATCCCGCTCCGCAGGCGGCGGATTCATCCGCGGCTCCTTCGGCGCCCGCCCTGCCATCCGACCCGTCACAAAATACTCCGCCCGCGCTAGCCAACACCATCACCGTCAGCCTGAATCAAATCCTTGAGACCGGCGACATGAGCAACAATATCGTGATCCTCCCGGGAGATGTCGTGACCGTTCCCCACGCAGGAATCGTCTACGTCCTCGGCGCGGTTACCAAGCCCGGCGGCTACACGGTTGCCAACGATCGCGCCCAGCTAACCGCGCTCAAGGTTCTTTCGCTCGCCGGCGGCTTGAATCGCACCGCAAAATCTGATCATGCGGTCATCGTCCGCAAAGATGGCACCGGTCAGCAGCACGAAGTGGAAGTTGACCTCAAGAAAGTGATGAAGTTTCAGGCCGAAGATGTGCAACTGCGGCCCTCCGACATTCTTTACGTCCCCACAAGCGTGGGCAAAACGACCGCAATCCGGGTCGCGGAGCTTACTTTGGCACTCGGCACGGGAGTGTTGATCTACCGGTTGGTTCCTTAAGCTATGGCTGACGATTTCAAACTGATTTCTCGCGACGACCCATCGAACGAAGCCGTCGATATCGTTTCTCGCACCGTGCGCCCGGCCTTCGAACTCTCGCCTCGCGAGCCCCATCTTTACGACTACCTGCTCATCCTCCGCAAACATCAGTGGCTCATTGTTTCGTTCATGCTCGCGGTGGTCACCATCGTTTCGATTGCCACCTTCCGCATGCAGCCAGTCTATGTCGCCACCACGCGCATTGAGCTCGGCCGCGAGAACGCCAACATTCTTCCTTTCCAGGGCACCGACTCTTACGACTACATGCTCGATCTCGAAAATTACATCGAGACGCAGTCCAAGATCCTGACCAGCGAAACCCTCGCGCTGCAAACCATCCGCACCGGCGTTCTCACCGGTCAGCCGCAATTTCAAAATTCCGATCCCTCGTCCGAAGCCATCGCCACCGGCAGTCTGGCGAACCAGAAGCGCCCACCCGAACTGGCCGCATTTCTCGGGAGCCTCGGCGTCCGGCGTGTCCCCAACAGCCGCCTGATGGACATCAGCTTCGAGGCCACCAGCCCGGAATTGGCCGCCCAAGTCGTGAACGCGCATATTCGGAACTACATCGACCAAAATCGCCGCAGCCACTACGACGCGACCACCGCGGCCACCACCTGGCTTACCGACCAGCTCGACGAGCTCAAGATTAAAGTCAAGAATTCCGAGGACGCCCGCCTCGACTACGAACGCAAAAATCAGATCTGGGAACTTGACGACAAACAAAACCTCACCACCCAGCGCCTTTCGGAAATCAGCCGCCAGCTCATCGAGGCGCAGGGCGATCGCATGCGCAAGCAGTCGCTGTTCGAATTCGCCAAGCAGGGCGACGCCGATCTGGTTCCCCAGATACGCGACAGCGCTGGGTGTTCAGGACCTGCTGCGCAAGCGCAGCGATTTGAATTCGCTGTACACCGAAGCGATCAATCAATACGGTCCCAATTTTCCCAAGGTGCAGAGGCTGCAATCGCAGTTGAAGGAGATTGACCAGAATCTTGACCGCGAAAAGCGCGCGGTCCTCGTGCGTCTCGGAAGCGAATATCACGAGGCGCAACAGCGCGAAGAGTTGCTGACGCGCACGCTCGACCAGCAGAAAACCGAAGCGAATCTCATGTCCGAGCGCATGGTGCAGTACAACATTCTGAAACGCGACGCGGAAGCCGATAAAGCGCTCTACGACGGCCTGCTGACCAAGCTCAAAGAGGCCGGCATTTCCGCGGCGTTGCAGTCTTCCAATATTCGCGTCGTCGATCCCGCCATGATTCCCTCGTTTCCTTCGCGTCCCGCGAAGGCGCGCAACGTTGCGCTCGCTTTTCTCGTTGGCCTCGTTGGCGGAATCGGATTGGCGATTCTGCGCGAATATATGGACAACACCGTCAAGACGCCGGACGACGTCGAGACGCTCGCTCGTTTGCCTTCCCTCGCCGTGGTTCCTGCTTTCGAGGACTCCAAGCATGAGGGACGTCGCACCAAGACTCTGAAAGAGGCGATTGGCAACGGTCACTCCAGGCACGTCGAGTTGGTCGCGCAGCATCTGCCAAAGTCCCAGATGTCCGAGGCCTTCCGCGCCCTGCGCACGGCACTGCTCCTGTCGCAGGCCGGACGCCCGCCGCAAGTCATCCTGGTCACCAGCGCATTGCCCCGGGAAGGCAAGACCACCGCCGCCGCGAATCTAGCCGTCACCTTGGCGCAACTCGGCGACCGCACCTTGCTGATCGATGCCGACCTGCGAAAACCCGGCGTCGGCCGCCTCCTCAATATGAACGGCGGAAAGTATGCCGGACTGAGTTCCTACCTGGCCGGCGTTTCCAGCCTCGACCTCGTCACCGTCCAGCATCCCTCTGTCCCCAATCTTTCCGCGATTCCCACCGGCCCTCTGCCGCCGAATCCCGCGGACTTGCTCTCCTCTCACCGGCTGGCCGACGCTATCGCCCAGCTTCGCGCCAAGTTCAAATTCATTGTCATCGATACGCCTCCGGTCATGGCGGCCACCGATGCGGTCATCTTGTCCGTGCAGGCCGACGGTGTGCTCCTTGTTGTGCGCAGTGGAGAAACTCCCAAGGAAGCCTTCACCCGCACGCGCGACTTGCTGGTCAGCGTGAAATGCCGCCTGCTCGGCGTGGTCCTGAACGCGGTGAATTCGCACGCGCCCGACTACTACTACTCGTACCGATATTATCCGTACTCGTATGGCTACGGACCGCAGGAATCGGCTGGCGCCCCGCATGAAGGCGATGAGGCCGAGGCTTCCTTCAAATCTTCATCTCATGGCCGCCACAATCGTGGCGATCAAGACGACATCCAGGAACTCTAAGGGGGGTTTTTGCGTTTTCTAATTACTGGCGGCGCTGGTTTCATCGGTTCGCATCTCGCGGAGAGGCTGCTCGACCGCGGCGATCGCGTCGTGTTGCTCGACAATTTGTCCACCGGCAGCATGGACAACATTCGTCATCTCAAGAGCTTCGATCGCATGGAATATCACCTGGACAACATCGAGAACCGCCAGTTGGTGGCCGAACTCGTCGATGATGCCGACGCGGTAATCCACCTCGCGGCCGCCGTCGGCGTGAAATTGATCGTGGAAAGTCCGGTTCGCACCATCGAGACCAACGTCAACGGAACGCAACGGATCCTGGAAGCTGCTTGCAAGAAGCGCAAACTCGTCCTCACCGCTTCCACATCCGAAGTCTACGGCAAAAATACCAACGTGCCTTTCCATGAAGACGCCGACCTCGTTCTCGGGCCCACCACAAAAGGCCGCTGGAGCTACGCCGCTTCCAAGGCTTTGGACGAATTTCTCGCGCTCTCATACTGGAAGGAAAAGCAGCTTCCCGTCATCGTCGTGCGCCTGTTCAATACGGTAGGTCCGCGGCAGACTGGCCGCTACGGCATGGTCCTGCCGAATTTCGTGAAGGCCGCACTCGACAACACTCCCATCAGCGTTTATGGCGACGGCAAACAATCGCGCTGCTTCTGCGATGTCCGCGACACCGTCGAGTCGCTCGTTCGCCTGATCGACACCGAGCATTCCATCGGCGAAGTCGTCAACGTTGGCAACACCGAAGAAGTCTCCATCGAGGCTCTCGCGCAGCTCGTGAAGCAGCGCACCAACAGCATGTCCCCCATCGAATTCGTCCCTTATGACAAAGCCTACGAGCCCGGGTTCGAAGACATGATGCGCCGCGTCCCCTGCGTCGACAAACTCGAAGCCCTCACCGGCTTCCGCCCGCGCACCCCCCTCACAGAAATCATCGACCGCGTGGCCGCCTTCTTCCAGCAAAAGGCCGAGCCAACTCCTGCCCACGCTCCATCACCGCGTGCCGCCGCTGGCTTCGCCGTCTGACGCCTTGTCTCTGACGCGACGCGAGCGCTGGCTTCTCGTCATTTTCCTTGTATCGCTACCCTTGATGAATCCGTGGGTTCGCGGCGATGGCATTGGCTACTACGCGTTCGCGCGCGCCCCGCTGATTGAGCACAGTCTCGATTTTGAGCGCGACTACCGGTCCGGCAACGCCAGTTTTCGCGATGCGCGGTTCGACGAAAATGGCCAGCCTAGGTCTTTCCTCGTCACGTCGACCGGTCATCTCGACAATCATTTCACCGTGGGGCCTGCGATTCTCTGGGCGCCATTTCTGCTGGTCGCACACGCGGGCGTGTTGCTCGCTCGCGCGTTCGGATCGCACGTCGCGGCGGATGGGTTCTCTGCGCCTTACCGTTTCGCAATGGCCTTCGGAACCGCGCTGTATGGCTTTCTGGGGCTGCTGCTCGCCGCGCGCGTGGCTCGCGAGTATGTTGACGAGCGATGGGCGTTTCTCGCCACCATCGCCATTTGGTGGAGCAGTTCGCTTCCCGTATACATGTATTTCAATCCGTCGTGGTCGCACGCGCATTCCGCATTCGCGGTCGCGCTGTTCCTCTGGTATTGGCACGAGACCCGCAACCAACGCACCTTGCGCCAATGGTGCATCCTGGCGGTTGATCGCCGGCTTGATGCTCAACGTGTACTACGCCAATGTCACGATTCTGGTCGTGCTCGTCGTCGAAGCCATCCGGCAATATCTCACTCGGCGACTTCGCTCACGCGCCGGGCGGCGCTCACCGCACCGCAGGAGCGACGCGATTCATCGTTCGGCTCTCCGTCTGTGGCGCAACTGCTCGTGAATCACTCTGCTCTTCTGTCTCATCGTTGTTGTTTGTTTGCTGCCTACTTTTATTTCGCGCTATGTGATTTACGGGAGTGCGCTGGAGATCGGGGTATGTTCCGCTCGGCTACTGGGCTTGGCGGTCGCCGTATTTTCTGTCGGTGCTGTTTTCCTCCGATCACGGATTGCTGGTTTGGACTCCGGTCGTGATTCTTGCGGTCGCCGGGCTTTTCGTTTTTTGGTGGCGCGAGCCGCGCGTCGGAGCTCCGATCCTGGCGGCGGTGCTGGCGTTTTATTTGCTCATCGCGTGTTATCCCGACTGGGACGGAATCTCGTCGTATGGGAACCGGTTTTTCATTTCGCTGACGGCTCCGTTTATTCTCGGGCTAAGCGTGTTGTTCGATCGCGCTGCCGCGTGGTTCCATTCTTCACGCACTGCGCTGGCCGTTGCATCCTCGCTTGTCGCGTGCTTGATTCTGTGGAACATGGCGTTCGTGTTTCAGTGGGGGACGCACCTGGTTCCGGCGCGCGGGCCCATCGTTTGGAGCGAGATGATTCACAATCAATTCTTTGTCGTGCCGCGCGAAGTTTCAGGCATGGCGCGCAATTATCTTTTTCATCGCTCCAACCTGATGCGGCAGATCGAACAGCGCGACATCGAGCAGATGGACAAGCCGCCTGCGCCGTAACGAGGTCACAACGATGCAGCAGAGACGGCACGGAGACGCATTTGTAACTATGCAGCAGAACATTGCAGATCCGGTGTTGGCGACGACGAAAAACGTGTTGAGGTGCGCTTCTTGCAGGGGCATCTCTGCTACTCTAGTCCTATATTTCCCAGCGTATACAAGGCTTGCGTGATTTTTTTGCGCTTGAAAAATTGATGGCTTCGGTTACTACACCTCCTCCGGCTGGTTCTCTGGCCTCCGCCGGAACCGCCGCTTTGCCGCTTGCCGCTGGGGCGGCGCCGGTCACTCGTATTGCGCCCCCTCGCGGGTGGTTTGAGCTGCGCTTGCGGGAGGTTTGGGAGTATCGCGAGCTCTTGTACTTCTTTGTGTGGCGCGACGTTAAGGTGCGCTACAAGCAGACCGTCATTGGCGTGGCTTGGGTGATTTTGCAGCCTTTGATGACTATGGGTGTTTTTACGATTTTCTTTGGGCGACTGGCCAAGCTTCCTTCTTCGGGTTTGCCTTATCCTGTTTTTTATTTTGCGGCGCTGGTGCCTTGGGCTTATTTTGCGCAGGCGCTCAGTAATTGCACGAATATTGTGGTGGCGAACCAGCATGTCATTACCAAGGTGTATTTTCCGCGGCTGATTTTGCCTTTGGCCGCGGTTTGTTCCGGCGTCGTGGATTTGGCGATTGGATTTGTGGTCATGATTATTTTGACTTTGAGTTTTGGGATCCATCCGCCGGTTACTGTGGTGCTTTTGCCTGTGTTCATGATTTTGGCGGTGCTTACGGCGCTCGGGGTGGGGTTGTGGACCTCGGCTTTGAATGCTTTGTATCGGGATGTGGCTTCGATTATTCCTTTTGTGGTGCAGTTCTGGATGCTGGCTTCACCGGTGGCGTATCCCAGTTCGCTGGTGCCTGTGAGGTGGCGGTGGCTGTATGGGTTGAATCCGATGGCTGGGGTGATTGATGGGTTCCGGTGGGCTTTGACTGGGCATGGGTCTGCGCCTGGTCCGCAGATGGCGGTTTCGGCCGCGGTGGTTTTGGTGGTACTGGTGGGCGGGTTGTTATTCTTCCAGCGGGTGGAGGGAACTGTGGCGGACCGAGTCTGAGCGTGGCATGGCTGGCGACTGCGGGGCCCCCCCTGGTTCTTTTGTAAGTGTTGATTCTGCGGGACTTTAAGTCTAATGATTTGTAAGTGCGGATTCTACAGGGGTTACGGGTGGATTTCTTGGAAGTGCGGATTCTGCTGGGTTTAGCGGGAATTTCGTTTTGGGTGTGGACCGGGGGCAGGGCGGATTTTGTGACTGGCTGGTGAATCGGAGTCACTGTGGAGACTTTAGCATATATTGGCTAGAGAGTTAACTTATTTCTGTAATAGCAGTCGAGGTTGACAGTCGACAGTTGACCCCTCGAGAAGGAAAGAGATAACGCTGAGACGCGGAGTACGCTGAGGGGCGCAGAGGTGGAGTTGGGATGACGGCGGTGATACGGGCGGAGGGGTTGGGGAAGCGGTACCGGCGGGGGGTGGTGGAGCCTCGGGGGATGCTGCGGGATTCGCTGGCGCGGTTTGTCCGGGCGCCACTGGCTGCGCTGCGGCCGCCCGCGCAGGAGGAGTTTTGGGCTTTGCGGGATGTGGAATTGGAGGTGAAGGAAGGGGAAGTTTTGGGGTTGATTGGGCGGAACGGGGCGGGGAAGACTACCCTGTTGAAGATCTTGTCGCGGATTACGCGGCCTACGACCGGTTGGGCGGAGATTCATGGGCGGGTGCGGAGTTTGCTGGAGGTAGGGACGGGGTTTCACGGGGAGTTGACCGGGCGGGAGAATACTTACCTGAGCGGGTCGATTCTGGGGATGAGCAAGCGGGAGATCGCGCGGAAATTTGATGAGATTGTGGCGTTTGCGGAGATCGAGAAGTTTATCGATACGCCGGTGAAGCATTATTCGAGCGGGATGTACGTGCGGCTGGCGTTCGCGGTGGCGGCGCACCTGGAGCCGGAGATTCTGCTGGTCGACGAAGTGCTGGCGGTGGGGGACATCAATTTTCAGAAGAAGTGCCTGGGGAAGATGGGGGACGTGGCGCGGGCGGGGCGGACGATCGTGCTGGTGAGCCACCAGATGAACCAGATCCGGAGGTTGTGCCAGCGGGTGGCGTGGGTCGATGGCGGGCGGTGCGCATGACTGGCGGCGCTCACGATGTGCTGGCGAGGTACGAGTCGGCGATGTTCGCGGGGGAGAGATCGCAGGGATTGCAGCGCGGGTCCAGCACGAAGGCGCAGTTTTTGCGATGGGAGATCGCCGAGCCGCAGAACGAAGAGCGGCATACGCTGCGGACGATGGATGGGGTCACGGTGAAATTTGCGGTGGAGGTGGCGCGGCCGTTGCAGGGCGCGCAGTACGGGATCGCGCTTTTCAACGCGGAGCGGCAATTGATGTGGGCGCGAGCGGAAAATGACCTGACGCTGGAAGAGGGTGTGCACTATTTCTCGCATTCGTTTGCGTCGCTGCCGCTGCGGCCCGGAGCCTACCAGTGGCAGGTGAGCTTGTGGGACCGGCGCGAGATGCTGGATCTGTGGGACTGCTTGCCGGAGATGACCATCGCGACCGATGTGCATCAGCATCATATGGATGAGTGGAACGGGATTTTGAATTTACCGACGGAATTTGCGATGAAAGCAGGAGAGGAAATTGCCTTTGAGCGCGCCTCGAATCTTTGATCTAGAGCACTATACAGCGCTAAATCGTGCGCGGGGCGAGGTGGTAACCCGCCTGCTTAGCGAACTGAAGGGTCCGCTCGATCTGCGTACTGCGATCGACGTAGGTTGCGGGCTCGGCCATTTTTCTGGCGTTTTACAATCGATGGGTTTCGAAGTTACGGGCGTGGATGGCCGGCGCGAGAATGTTGAGGAAGCGTGTCGCCGGAATCCGAAGGTGGCCTTTCATACAAACAGCGTCGAAGATTGCAAACTGCGGTCGCTTGGCGCGTTCGACCTGACATTTTGCTTCGGACTGCTATATCACCTCGAGAATCCGCTGCTCGCCGTTCGTCACTTGCACGCGATGACGAAAACGCTGTTTCTGGCTGAGGCCGTGATTTTTCCGGGTGACGAACCGGTCATGGCTCTAATCGATGAAGAAATTCACGATGACCAAGGCCTCGAACATATTGCTTTTTATCCGACCGAGGCTTGTCTCATCAAGATGCTCTATCGAGTGGGATTTGGCTGTGCATATCGGTTCCGACAGCGGCCGGATCATCCCGATTACAGCAACACTCCTGGAACAAGGCGAGTGCGGACGATGCTAGCAGCTTCCACTGTGCCATTAAAATCGAATCAGCTTGAATTGGCGACGGAGCCAAGCTCGCCGATCAGGCCGTGGGAGGCGGGGGTTGCAGAAGTGCCGGTCACGGCGGCGCAAAGGTTGAGGCGGTTCGCCAGCAAACCGTTCCCTGATAAGCTTAAGACCATCCAGCGAATTATGAAGGAACGGTAGACGCATTGATGGCAGAAAAATTCCTTGTGCCGGTTTACTTGCCTCGTTGGCTGCATCATCCCATCCGCAGCGTGAAGCGAGCATTTATTCCTCCAGCGGCGATTTCTGCCCCGGCCATCAACGCAGCCCAGATTATCGATATATGGGGAGAGAGAAATGTTGAGTGGTCATTTCTCAGCCGGGAAATGCCCAGCGGTCCGGGCGAAGCTATTGAATTCGGATGCGAGCAAGGCTATTTGAGTCTTTTGGCAGCCGAAAACGGCTTTCATGTTATCGCCAACGATCTCCAATATCAGACGTTTACGTGGGTACATCCAAACGTGGAATTTCAGCAGGGTGATTTCTTGAAGGCGGAGTTCGCCGAGAATTCTTTTGATCTCGCCATAAACTGCTCATCTGTAGAGCATGTGGGCGTTGCCGGGAGATATGGTATTGAGGTGGACCAAGACGACGGGGACATCGATGTGATGAATCGACTTGCGCAAATCCTCAAGCCCGGGGGCCTACTGCTGATGACGACGCCCTGCGGCTTGGATTCTATCCTGAGGCCTTGGTGCCGGGTCTACGGTTCCAAGCGTCTTCCTCGGCTGTTGGCGGCATTCAGCGTCGTGAAGCAGGAGTATTGGGTAAAGAATCAGACAAATAAGTGGGAGTATTGTGCAGCAGAAAAAGCATTGTCGTTCGGGCCGCGCAACCATCCGTCCGATGCCCACGCATGCGCCTACGCTCTTGGCTGCTTCGTTCTTCGTAAGAGTCTATGACGCATGTTGACCTTCTTTACGACCGGGAAAGCGTTCCGTGGGCATGACGGGATTATTCAGCGGAACGCGCTGAAGAGTTGGAAGGAGCTGCATCCCGACTCGGAAGTGATCTTGTTTGGAGATGATGAAGGAGCAGCGGAAGTGTGCGCGGAGCTTGGACTGCGGCACGAGCCGCGTGTGGAACGGCACGAATCGGGTGCGAAGCAGCTTAACTACATATTTTTGCGCGCGCAGGAAATTAGCCGGCACGAATATTGCTGCTTCGCGAACTGCGACATTGTTTTGATGCACGATTTCCTGAAGGCTTTCGAAAAGGCGCGGGCTTGGCGGCGGGAATTTCTTTTCGTGGCGCAGAGGTGGGATACAGACATCACGGAGCCGATCGATTTTGGAGACGGCCAGTGGTCCGATAGGCTGCGGCAGTTCGCACTGACCTCGGGTTTCCAGCAGAGCGAGTACTGGATCGACCTGTTTCTCTTTCGCAAGGGACACTATTCGAATATGCCCCCGCTGATCGTCGGACATTGCTACTGGGACACCTGGATGATCTGGACTGCGTTGCGTTCGGGGATACCGGTGCTGGACGGCACGTCATTCGTCATGCCCATCCACCAGAATCATGGATATAACCCGGCGTTTGGGCGCGCGAAGGGCGTTGCTACCGACGCACTTTCCTTGCGGAACCTGGAACTAACTGGGGGCACCAGCCGAATCGAGCACATCAAGTCTTCGACGCACCGATTGGGAAAACGGGGGTGGGTTTACCCGAACGTCTTTCGCTACCCGCTCGCCTTGAAGCGCGTTTGGATTCCCCGAATCGTGAGCTTCGTTTTGTACGATCTGTGGTTGCCAGTGTGGCATGCGTTTCTAGATATTACGCGGCCGATTCGCAATGTGCTTGGACTTCGGGCGCGTCGGCCATGACTGGCTGCCATTCTACTTTGTCGATTCTGCTTATTTTCGGCCCGAACTATAGACAGGACTTCTGTAGTCGATGATAAACTGTAGAACTGATACCCAAAGTTTGAAGCCAATGGTGTGCTCTTGATGACCGCTCCATGCGGAAATGATGCGGTTCTTGCGCCCTGGTGCCGCGTTTACGGCGCGCAGCGTCTTCCCCGATTGTTAGCAATGTTTACTGTTGAGAAGCAAGAGTATTGTACTAAAAACCAAAACAACCAGTGGGTGGTATCGTCTCGGGAGTCAGCCTTTGACTTCCAGCCTCAACACGACCCCTCCGACCCGCACGGTTGTTCGTACGCGTTTGGGTGCTTCGTATTACGGAAAAGGGGCAAATCGTGAGGGATTCTTTTGCAGACGGAGAGCCGTTTCGAGAGCGGCACCTATCGATTGCGAAAGCAGGGATACGTAAGACGTGCAAGCCCAGAGGCGCATTCCTGAATTGGACGGCTTGCGCGGAGTGGCCATCGGGCTGGTTCTTTTTTACCACTGTTTTTTCCTGATCGCGAAGGTTCGTCCAGGCTCAGCACTGTCGTACCTGTTCACTGTTGGAAGGCTGGGCTGGAGTGGTGTTGATCTTTTTTTTGTCCTCTCAGGTTTCCTGATCGGCGGCATCCTGTTAGACGCTCGCGGGGCTTCTAACTTTTATCCCGTTTTTTACACGCGGCGCTTCTTCCGCATCGTTCCCGCGTATTCGATTCTGCTTCTTACTTACATCGTTTTATCCAAACTGGCGTCTGGCCAAGCCGGCCCTCGCCTGGTTGCGGATTGCCCGCTCCCGGTAGCGCCGTATTTTCTTTTCCTGCAGAATTTCTGGATGGGGGCGCACAATACGCTTGGTGGCACTACGCTGGGGGTTACATGGTCATTGGCTATTGAAGAACAGTTTTATCTGACCCTTCCGCTGTTGATTCGATTCACGCCATCGCGGTGGCTGGTTTCCGCTCTTCTGGCAGGCGTAGGATTGGCGGAAGTACTTCGGGTAGCACTCTATTGGTCGCAGCCCGCAAACTGGGCTTATTACCGGGTGCTTATGCCGTGTCGTGCGGATGCTTTGCTTCTCGGGGTGCTTGGCGCTTACGCGATGAAAGAGCTGGATTGGCGCAATTGGCTGGAAAACAGACGACGCTACCTCTGGGTACCACTGTCTTTTTTCGCTATGGGAATGGGAACTATGGTCAAGGTCTTGCCAAAAGCAGGCGATGGCCTGCTGGCGGCTGGCGGATACACGCTGATTGCATTATTTTTTCTGAGTCTGCTGATGTACGCACTACTCGTGCGCGAAAGCTGGCTGAGCCGGTGTTTGCGATGGAACTGGCTTCGGGCCCTGGGTACGATCGCGTATGGAACATACCTGTTCCACTTCCTGATTTTCAACGCGTTCTTTGCGATATTTCGAGCGTCAGCGCCACGCATTGTTACCTCGCGGGATCTCCTGATCGCGTGCGCGGCCCTGGTCGCAACATTTGCGGTCTGCGCTCTCTCCTGGCGATATTTCGAGAAGCCGCTCGTTCGGAAGGGGCACCTACAGGACTATCAATTTGAAACTAAAGATGCGGAGGAAGCGGTTTTTGTGGGCGTTGGCAATCCCGAAACCGTGGACGTATGCTGACGCTGAGGGAGCGCCGGAGGTGTGTGCGGAGCTTGAGTTGCACCATGAACCGCATGTGGAACGGCATGAATCCGGGGTAACTCGGTTCGCTGCTTATTTTCGGCCCGAACTGGAGACAGGACTTCTGTAATCGATGATCAATGGTAGAACTGATACCCAAAAGTTTGAGGCGCATAGCGCGGCGCTGGATTGAAAACCGCGGATTTATCCCGGCATCGCAAGGGCCAGCGAATCTTCATACGGTAATGCATCGTCGACGTCCGCCTGTGATCCAAACGGTGATTGATGTCGGGGCCTCCGACGGCCGATGGTCGCGAGAGATGATGGGATACTATCCGTCGGCGCGCTATCTATTGGTAGAGGCGCAGCAGGCGATCCACGGACCGATGCTGCGTCAGTTTCAAGCGGAACACAGCAATGTGATCTGCGAGATTTGTGCGGCAGGAAACAAACCAGGGGAAATAAACTTCGAGGCAGGAGACCCGATGGGAGGACAGGCCTCGGCAACTCCATACTCCAGGAATAATATTGTCGTACCGATGGAAACGGTGGATGGGCTCGTTCGAAAGCACAGTTTGGCCGGTCCTTTTCTACTAAAGCTGGACACACATGGTTTTGAGGTTTCGATCTTTGAGGGCGCGACCGATACTCTGGCAAACTGTGCCATGCTTATCGTCGAAGCATATAACTTCACGTTATGCTCGGGATGTCTGCGTTTTCCGGAATTGTGCGCTTATCTAGAGGCAAGGGGCTTTCGTTGTGTAGATGTGTTCGACATTCTGGTGCGTCCACGTGATCAGGCATTTTGGCAGATGGACATGGTATTTATTCCTGCTAGTTCCCCAGTGTTTCAGGTCGCGGAGTTTCGTTAGTGAACGCGGTTAAGTTTGGGCCGGGATGGCCGCGCATCGCTTTGGTGACGCCGGTATTCAATGCGAGGGAGTATATCGAGGCGACGATCCGGTCGGTGCTTGCGCAGGAATATCCGAACCTGGATTACTTCATTGTGGATGGGGGCTCGACGGATGGCACGGTCGACATCATTCGAAAGTATGAGAGCCGGATTTCCGGGTGGGTTAGCGAGCCGGATAAGGGAATGTATGACGCGATTCGGAAGGGATTCGAGCGCACTTCGGGCGAGATCATGGGGTGGCTTAATGCGACCGATATGTTGCACGTCGGTGGCTTGCAGGTGGTCGCGAGCGTTTTTCGAGACTTGCCGAACGTGGAATGGATCACGGGAAGACCGACGGCGTTTAGCGAGCATGGGATGACGGTGCAGGTGCTGGCTACGAAGCGATGGTCGCGGTATCGGTTTCTGGCTGGCGCTAACCGGAACATCCAGCAGGAATCGACGTATTGGAAACGCAGCCTGTGGGATCGCGCTGGGGGTTTTGTCGATACGTCGTGTCGAGCGGCCGGAGACTTCGAATTGTGGGTGCGTTTTTTTCGCCACGCGGCGATTTATTCGGTGGATACCGCGATTGGCGGCTGGAGGTCGCACGAGGAAGGTTTGGGTCAGGGAAACATGGATCTATACCTTCAGGAGTGTGAGGAGATTGTTGAGAAAGAGCTGGATCACGTCGCGCATGGAAGATGGATACGAGTATTGCGGGGAATCAGCCGAACGGTGAAACCGATTCCAGTGGTGCGAGGTGTGTGGCGGCTGCTGGTGACGGATAGCCTCTATCATCGACGGGGACCGGACTGGCCGCTGGTCATCGAATATCAATGGGGCAAGGTTTGCAAGTGGGGCTTTCGGCGCGGTTGAACGGGTGGTTTGCGATTGAGTGTTTCGGACTTCGTAACGGTTCATAACGCATGCTGACATTTTTTACGACCGCGAAGGCTTTCCGAGGGCATGACGGGATTATCCAGCGGAACGCGCTGAAGAGTTGGAAGCTGCTGGATCGCGATGTGGAGGTCATTGTCTTTGGCGAGGACGAGGGTGCTGCGGAGGTGTGCGCGGAGCTTGATCTTGTGCACCATGCGCATGTGGAACAGCACGCGTCGGGCAGGAATCGGCTGGACTATATGTTTCAGCGCGCGAGCCAAATGGCGCGGCACGAGTACCTTTGCTACTGCAATTGCGACATTGTTTTGGTGGAGGATTTTCGGCGGGGTTTTGAGTTGGCGCGGGCCTGGAGGGAACAGTTTCTGTTTGTGGCGCGACGCTGGGACGTTGATGTTACCGAGCCAATCAATTTTGGGGATGCTGGATGGACCGAGCGCTTGCGGGCGTCGGCTCGGACGCGGGGATCGCGGCGAGATGAATTCTGGATTGACCTGTTCGTTTTCAAGCGCGGTATGTATTTGGATATGCCTCCGCTGATTGTCGGGCATTGCTACTGGGACAACTGGATGATCTGGAAGGCGCTGGTTGATGGCGTGCGGGTGATTGACGGGACATCGTTTGTGACGCTGGTGCATCAGAACCATGGGTATAGCGCGGCTTCCGGGCGAATCAGGGGAAATTCGAATGATGCGCTGTCGATGGTGAACCTGAAAACGATCGGCGGCCTGGGGAGAGTTCGGGACATCAAATCGTCCACGCATCGGTTGGGAAGTGGGGGGCGAATTTATCCGAACGTTTTTCGTTATGCACACGACTACACGCGCGGTTGGCGGCCGGGAATCGAAGAGTTCCTTTTGTATAAGCTGTGGTTGCCGGCGTGGCATGCCTTTCTGGATGTTACGCGGCCGATTCGGAAGATGCTTGGACTGCGATCCAAGACTTTGGGGGAGCGCGGAGAGAGCTAGCTATGAGCGACCCTACGAGTAAGGCGCCGCTTACCACTGCACGCCGGGGTAGAGGCTCGGAATGCGCATACCTCGATAGGCGTACTGACCGGCAATTTGCATTTGCCAGACGGTCTGCGGGGGAGAGGTCTGGGTGACCTCATAGATGGCAGCATTGTTGGCTGGGAGCGCGGTGGCGGCACATTCATCGTATTCGACGTTACCGTTTTTGAGGGTCTCGGCATTGCCGCCAAAGAAGGAATAGGCGGACGTTGTGGGGTGGAAAGCAACGGTAGCGGTCTTGGCGGTTTCGTCGAGCTCGAGCAGTGGAACGGTACTGAAGAGGCAAGGCAGCTGGCCAGCGGCACCGCAGGTAACGCCGCTGGCGAATACGCGGTCGTCGCCATTGTCGAAGAGGACTAGAGAAAACTTCCCCGTCGGGTTGGACGTGACGAACGAGGGGCCGTGTTGCGCGTAGAACCAGTTCGACGGGTCGGTGGGATCCGCGACACCCTGCAGGGCGAAATCACCCTGATAGCCGAGATGCCAGAGGATGTCGCCCGCGCCCGCACCATTGGCATAGTCGATTTTGACGAGCCAGTTTTGGTGACGGATGGAAATGATTAGATTGCCGTCGTCGGCGGAGTAGATCACGGCATTGGTGTGGGTCCAGTCGGGAAACAGATAGGGCTGGCGGTTGGTGTCAAGATGGTCGAATTCGTTCCAGAGCCACACGGGGTTGTGATTCTGGTCGAGGTCGATGATTGAGTCGCCGGTCACGGTGACGCCGGCGATAACCTTTTGGAGAGAAGCAATGACGATGAGATGGCCGTTGGGTAAAAACTGAAAGTCGTGGTGAGTTCCGATTACGGTGATGTTGCAACCGGTGCAGGTGGCGGAGGCCAGAGCGGCGTTGAGGTCAGCAGCACTCATTTGCCAGATGAGCTTTCCGGTCAGGTCCACCTCCTGCAAGACGGAATTGAGCCCGTCGGTGGCCGCGCCGCTGAAATTGATGAGGAAATGGCCATTCGGAAGCAACTTGATGGGATTGGCGACGACGCCGCCGGTAAGACCAGGATTGTATGACCAGAGAACGTTACCGCTGAGATCGGAGGCAACGACGCCAAGCGCAGTGGACCCAGGGGTGGTGGCGAGCAAGTCCAGCAACTCGACGCCGGATTGCGGAGTCATCCCCGGGGTAGTTGTGGCGGTGAGGGCTGGCAACTGGTTGGGAGGAAGGGCGCCGGTGGTGAAGACCTGGTCGGCGTCCATGAATTGAGTGCCATCACTGAACTGAATGACGGCACGCATGTGATAGAGAGTGTTTGCGAGCATGCCGGCGACGAAGAGGCTGGCTGGACCGGTGGCCGGAGCGGCGGGCTGCGTCCAAGTAGTGAGGCCGTAGGTTGTGGTGGGGCCGAACTGGACGAAAACGTTGCTGTTGTCGGGTGAAGCGATGGTCAGCAGGGCAACCTGCGGATTGGCAGTGGCGGCGACGGTGGCGGGTGCTACGATTTCGACGGAAGCCGACGCGGACTTGGACATGTCGACAGTGCTTGTGACGGTGATCATGACCTTGCTGCTTGGCGCGGCGGAGGGGGCAGTGAATTTGCCGGTCTGATCAATGGTGCCGAGGGTCGAGTTGCCGCCGGCCACGCCGTTGACGGCCCAGGTGACGCCGGAATTGCCTCCGGTGACGACGGCTATGAATTGGGTACTTTGACCGGTGTTTATAGCGGCAAGGGACGGGGATACCGTCACGGTGATAGAGACCGGTGGCGTGGTTGGGTTAGCTGGCTGTTGCTGTGATTGGCCGCCGCCGCAACCGTAGACAAAAAGAGAAAGGCAGAGAAAAGAGAAGCACCAGTAGATTGAGTTTCGCTGGGAAATGGGAGCACCTATCATTGGGTTTTGAGGTTTTGGGGACAGCGGCCTGTATTCCTGTATTAGGGACGGACGCTGAACCACGAGCATTCTGACTGAGAGCCATGACTGTAAGCAACTCATTGATGGTGGATAACGTGACGCCGGACGTAGGAGACGAGGCGCGATGAGGCCCGTGATTACGGTGTTGATCGACGCGTACAACTACGGGCGGTTTATTGAGAGCGCAATTGAAAGCGTGCTGTCGCAGGACTTTGCGATGGAGCGGGTGGAGATTTTGGTGGTGGATGATGGGTCGACGGATGACACTGCGGAACGTGCGAAGAAGTACGGCGCGAAGATTCGCTATTTGCGCAAGGAGAATGGAGGGCAGGCTTCGGCGTTCAATTTGGGATTTGCGGAGGCGCGAGGGGAGTTTGTGTTCACGCTGGATGCGGATGACTACTATTTGCCGGGCAAACTGCGACGGGTGATGGAGGAATTTGAGAAGCATTCGAAATTGGGGACGATTTATCACCGGTTGGTGGATCTCGACGACAGATCGGGCGAGTTGCGAGAGCCGCGGTTTCCGTTTAGCGCGATTTCTGGTTTCCTTCCCGATGACAAGGAGAAGCTGGTGCGGTTCAGGGCACATCAGACGTCGAGCCTGGCGTTTCGACGGTCGGTGGTGGAACGGGTGATGCCCTTGCCTGAATCGATGCGGATCAATGCGGATGCTTTTATCGAGCTGCTGGCGGTGCTGCTGGCGCCGGTGCTGGCGCTCGACGAAGCGCTGGCAGTGTATCGCGTGCATGGAGGAAATTTGTCGTATGGGGATTGGGCGGAGTCTACGCCGGAAGCGGCGCGGCGGCGGGTGGCGGCTTACCAGGTGGTGCTTGCGGAGGTTGCCGCCTGGATGGGTGCGCATAAGAATGAGCTGAATGGGATTGATACGCGAGGGTATATTGAGCCGCAGCTTTTGGAGATGCAGTCGGCGGAGTTTTTGGCGGATCCACCGGGGAGGTGGAGGTCTTTCTGGTTTATGGTGCGGCGGAATTATGTCTGTGCTTGTCTGCAGAACTGGAGATATACGCTTTTTAATTATGTTGGGGCGGGGTTGGCTTTGATTGTGGGGTATCGGCGGGCAGAGGAGATTCATCGGAGGACTTTGGGGGGATTGCAGGGGTTGATGCGGAGGAGTTGACGCGGGGAAAAGGGCGGGGAAAAGATTTAACAGAGAGGGCACGGAGATAGGAGCACAGAGACCACGGAGGATGAGGGATTCGAACGATGCGGGCGTTGTAGGGGAATTATGTTGACAGTGTTTGCTACGCCGAAACCGTTTGTTGGGCATGTTGGTGTGATTCAGCGGAATGCTATTTCCAGCTGGATGCGCTTGCATCCGGATGTGGAAGTTATTTTGGTGGGAGATGATGCGGGGACGGCGGAGGTTTGCGCGGAATTTGAGATTCGGCATATCCCGCACGTGAAGCGGAACCGGTATGGGACGAAATATTTGGCGGATATTTATGATCGGGCGCAGGCGGCGGCTCGACATGAGGTTGTTTGTCATGTGAACTGCGACATTATTTTGATGGCGGATTTTTTGCAGGGTGTCGCGCGGGTGGCTGCCGGGGAAAAGCGATTTTTGATGGCTGGGCGGCGGTGGGATGTGGATTTGACTGGGGCGATTGATTTTTCGTCGGCGGATTGGGAGATCGATCGTGGATCGGTTGGCCGTGGAGATTGATCGGCAGCGGCCGCCTCAGTGGATCGATTATTTTGTGTTTTCGCGGGGGCTCTACGTCAGCAGATACCGGATTTCGTGGTGGGGCGGCCTGGTTGGGATAACTGGCTGCTGTGGTACCCGCTATCAATTGGGGTGCCGGTGGTGGATGCTTCGCGGGTGGTGCGGGCGGTGCATCAGAATCATGACTATGCGTACCATCCGGAGGGGGAAAAGGGAGTTTGGGAGGGTGAGGAAGCGCAAGAGAATTACCGGTTGATGAGGGGGAAATTCGCAACTCTGGCGAATGCTTCGCATTTGCTTACCAGTCGGGGGATTCGGCGGAATTATGGGGCGCGATGGATTCTGGCGCGGCAGTATGCGGTGGGGACGTGGTATTGGGTTTGGTTTGGGTTGTTGAATTTGACGCGGCCGGCGCGCCATCGGTTGGGAGTGCGTAAGGGCGCGGTGGGGCGGTAACGTGGCGTGCGTGAGCGGGGCATCCGGCGAAAGAGTGACAAACAAGGAAAGACCGACCCCTTCAAAAAACGAAAGGGATCGGGTGCCCTCGGCGGGAAAACTCGAATGGGGGTGTTTAGGTCGCCCGGGCAACCTGCGACACAGATGTCCTGCGACGTTACAAAGGATCTGGCTCATACAATGGGGGACTTGTCTGCTGTTCTAGCGATGACTTGATGAAACGCGCGATTCATTCCCTGTTGAAAACGTTTGGGTACCGGGTGGTTCGCATCGAGGACGGCGACTGATGCCGCGCCTCGGGCTAGCGAACGGCTCGGGCCGCTCCTGGCTGCGCTGAAGCGGCTTGGGTTTGCGCCGCGGCACATTGTGGATGTGGGCGCAAATCATGGGTTGTGGACGCGCGAAGCAATCACTTTTTTCCCCGACGCGCACTATACGCTGGTGGAGCCTCAGGATGAGTTGAAGCGCGATATTCGGGATCTTGTGGAGCGCGGGTCCAAGATCGTGTGGGTGAACGCCGCGGCGGGGATTGCGCGGGGATGCTGCCGTTCACGATTGCGACGCGGGACGATAGCAGTACGCTTAGCTTGAGCGAGCAAGAGGCGGCTGACGCGGGGTTGCGGCGCGTTCCCGTCGAGGTAAAAACTTTGAATGAGATCGTGGCTGCGAGCGGGTTGCCTTTCCCGGAGATGGTGAAGATCGATGCCGAGGGATTTGATCTGAAAGTGCTTGCCGGGGCTTCGGAACTTTTTGGGAAGACCGAGGTGTTTCTGGTGGAGGCTGCGGTTTGCTCCGACTAACGAGAATTCGGTTGCGCGGGTGGTGCAGTTTATGTGCGGGACGGGATACCAGGTGCTGGATGTCACTAGCCTGAATCGCAGTCCGAAGCACGATGTTCTGTGGGTTTGTGAGTTGGCGTTTATTCGTAACGGGAGTTGCTTGCTGGAGGCGGTGAAGTCTTACGAGTGAGCGTGATCCGGTAGTTGCGTTTTGCACAAATTTCCTATGATAACTAAAGCATAATATACTTGACTATCTACTATGCGACGGCCGTAGGATGCGTGGTCTCTGGCGCGTCTGGCCGATGAATTGGTGCCGTCAGACGGGTCGCCGGCCTGAAGGCCAGCGCCTACAGACACTTACATTTGCGATACGCCGGGGCCGCATGGGACTTGATGCCGTGCGCGACTTCTACGGAGGTTCCCAGTATGGCACCAGTACAGGCGGGTGTGTCTTCGCTGCCCGGGATTGAATGGCAGAGTAGCGGCCAATGCTATTTCGCTGGCGCTGACTGCGTTCGACAAGAGGCATTACCTGGAGTTGATTCGGGCGCGAGGGGACACGATTCGGCGGGTCGTGGCGCAGCTTAAGTCGGAGATGAGTTTGGCAAATGCGCTGGATGCGGGTTGCGGCGTGGGATTTTTTGCGCAGGCGCTGGAGGAATGCGGGTTGTACGTGCGCGGGTTCGATGGGCGGCTGGAGAATGTCGTGGAGGCGCGCAGGCGATTTCCACGAATTCCGTTCGGGCAAGGGGATATCGAGGATCCGGATATTGCGCGGCTGGGAACGTTCGACCTGGTGCTGTGCTTTGGGCTGGTGTACCACCTGGAGAATCCGATGCTGGCGATCCGGCACCTGCGGGCGTTGACGGGGAAAGGGTTGCTGCTGGAGAGCATGTGCGTACCGGGGGCGGAGGCAGGGATGATGCTGAGGTCGGAGCCGTCGCAGGAGGATCAGAGCTTGACGGACATGGCGTTGTGTCCGAGTGAGGGTTGCCTGGTGAAGATGTTGTACCGGGCGGGATTCGGGGAGGTGTACCGGGTTGTGGCCTCGGCGATGCCGGACCATGACGATTTTCGCGAGACGTCCGAGCATGCGCGGCGGCGGACGGTGTTGTTCGCGTCGACGGCGCCGGTCGGGGCGTCGTGTCTGGAAAGGGTCGCGGAGCCGCAGGATCACCG
The DNA here is from genome assembly GCA_963729285.1 of uncultured Acidobacteriota bacterium. Taxonomy (GTDB): domain Bacteria; phylum Acidobacteriota; class Terriglobia; order Acidiferrales; family UBA7541; genus Acidiferrum. The sequence goes on along the minus strand of CAVSNL010000029.1, from coordinate 47,988 downwards.
CGACCCTTGGGCGAGGGAGAATCGGGGGACGATTTCGGTCGGGCTGCCGAGGCGGATACAGAGATTTTTGCGGCGGCCTGCGCGGACACAATATATTTCGTTGGCGCAACGTGCGAGGACGGTGTTTCCGGAAATGCCGATTCCGTTGCGATTGCCGTTTGGGGCTTGGTGGTTGGCGGAAAAAAGGGCGCTCGATCACGAGGTGATCTGGGACGGGTTCGAGAGCGCGGAGACGGAATTTGTTGGAAGACTGCTGCGGCCGGGGATGACGGTGCTGGACATCGGAGCGCATCACGGGATGTATACGTTGCTGGCATCGAAGCGAGTGGGGCGAGAGGGACGAGTGATCGCGTTCGAACCCTCACCGAGAGAGCGGCGGCGGCTGTTGAGGCATCTGCGCATCAATGGGTGCTCGAATGTTTTTGTCGAACCGCTGGCTCTGGGCGACCATGCGGGAGAAGCGGATCTGTTTCTGGTCGAAGGACGGCAGGATTGGTGCAACAGCTTGCGCCCGCCGGAGGTGGATGAGCGCTCCTGCATCGTGCGCGTCGAGGTGCGGCCGCTGGACGATGTGCTGGGCGCGCTGGGAATCGCGCGTGTGGATTTCATCAAGTTGGACGTGGAAGGAGCGGAACTTAGCTTTTTGCATGGCGCTTCCAGAGTGCTGCGAAGCGCATCGCGGCCGGCGATCCTCGCCGAGGTGCAAGATTTGCGCACGCGGCCCTGGGGATATCCTGCGCGCGAGATTATAAGGTTTCTGGTGTCGGCAGAGTATCGGTGGTTCGCGCTGGGGGAGGAAGGCAAGCTTCAACCGGTGTCGAGCGATCTGCCGTCCTATGATGCGAACCTGGTGGCGCTGCCGCGAGAGCGCATGGAGGAATTCAGCGCGATGGCCGCGCGCGACCAAGCAGGCGAATCAGTTTAAGCAAAAAGAGACACGGCGCCGCCGACTGCGGCGGTGGCGCAGACCACGGCCCAGGGCGGCGCCTTCCCCACTGCGAGCGCGATATAAGCCGCCAGAACAATTGCGAAGTCGGACGGTTTGTGGACCGTGCTGGTCCACACTGGTTGGTACAAAGCGGCCAGGAGAAGCCCGACTACGCTTGCGTTGACGCCGGCGAACAGATCGCGCGTTCTGGCGCTTGAGCGCAACCGATTCCAAAAAGGCAAGATGCCCAGGATGAGCAATAGTCCCGGGAGAAATATGGCCAGGAGAGCGATGGTTGCTCCCGGAGTCCCATGCGGCTCTGGTTGCACAACCGCGCCCAAGTACGCTGCGAAGGTGAAGAGGGGCCCGGGTAGAGCTTGGGCGGCACCGTAGCCGGCCAGGAACACATCGTTGTTGACCCAACCAGGGGTGACGGTAGCGGATTGGAGCAGAGGCAATACGACGTGGCCTCCGCCAAATACCAGCGCGCCCGTTCGATAAAAGGCTTGAAACAAGCGGATGGGTTGATTCGGGGCGAACAGCAAAAGAACCGGAGGAATGACCAGGAGCAGGGCGAAGATGACCAGCGAAATTACCGCAGCCGTACGGGTGATAGAGACCCTTAGGGGTTGCAGTGCAGGTGTGTTTGTGTCGCGGCAGAAAAAGAGGCCGATCAGTGCTCCTGTGGCGATGGCGATAAGTTGACTTGGTCCGCGCGTTGAAAGCAGCACGATCGCTGCCGCGATGACGACGATGGTTCCGCGGATGCGGTCGGGCGCGAGCGTGCGCATCATTCCAAAAGCAGCCTGTGCGATAACCGCGACGGCTACCAATTCGAGCCCGTGCACAATGCCGAGACCCAAGCGGCCCGAGAATAGGTTGTGGCCGCGGGCGAACGCGAACATCAGTAAGGCTGACGGCAGTGTGAATCCGGCCCACGCCGCGAGACCGCCGAGAGCACCAGCTTCCAGAAGGCCGATGGTGAAGCCGACCTGGCTGCTTGCCGGGCCGGGTAGAAACTGGCAGAGGCCGACGATGTCGGCATAGGCCGATTCGTCCAGCCACTTGCGGCGAAAGACGAATTCGTTGCGGAAATATCCCAGGTGCGCGATGGGACCGCCAAACGAAGTGCAGCCGAGGCGGAGGAAGTTCCAAAAAATGGCTGAGGGAGACGCGCGAGAACGCATTTCCTCGGCTGTCGCCTGAGACGCCATCACATTGTTGTTTGCGGCCACGAGCTTAGACGTAGTCGAACAAGGCCATGAAACCGTAGTCCATGTGGAGTTGCTGATGGCAGTGGAACAGAGTTAGGCCAGGGTTGTCGGCCACGAAATCCACTTCAACCTCCTGATAGCCGCCGACCATGACGACGTCTTTCATTATGCCTGCCGTTGATTGGCCCGCGAGCTTGATCAGTTCAAAGCTGTGGCGATGAAGATGAATGGGGTGGATGTCGTCGCTGGCGTTGCGCATGCGCAGACGGTAGCGGCGGCCTTGCCGTACGTGGAACATTGGCGCGGGCTTGTCCATGGAGAAGGCCACGTCGTTGATGGTCCATTCGTTAAAACCTTCCAGGGCGGCATTGCGTTTGAAAAAAAGCATGTCGATGGTTTCATCCGGCGCAGGGCTGGTGTTGCCGGTCTTGCCAAATCGCGCATAATTCCAGTGAAACGGCTTAGGCTTGATCCATTGCGGCTTGCCAGGCTGGCCGGCGTATTCAATCACGATGCCCATGCCATGGGAACGGTCATCGTCTGCCAGATCGCCCATCACCCACACGCCGGGATGTTTCATCTCCACGATTGCGGAAATGCGTTCGGCGGTGCCCAGCCAAAGCACCGGAACGTCCACGGGGACCGGGACTGGATTGCCATCCAACGCGATGACCTTGAAGGTATGACCCGGAAGAGCCAGGCTGCGAATTTCCGTTGCGCTGCCATTGAGTATGTGAAACAGCACCCGCTCGCCGGTTTTCACGCGGACCGGTTCACCATGACCCAGCATGCGGCCGTTTATGGTGAAGTAGCGATAGCCGACCTCATAGCCATGCGGCGTGCCCTTGGCTAGCGACGCTTTCATGGCGGACTCGCCGGCCTCCTTCAGCGTCTTGTCCTCCGTGGCCGGAGCGAGGAAATCCATGGCCATATCGCCCCCGCGACTCAACGACGGTTCGAACTCTTTTAAGACCAGAAAGACTTCGCGGTCGTAGCCTCCGGAGCTCGCGCGCAGGTTCGATATACACCGGACCCACCTGGCCGCTGTATTGGCCTGCGTGAAGGTCGGCGCCTGCGCGGTTGTGGGTGTGATAGAAGCGAAGGCCCGCGGGACGCGGCGTAAACACGAGGCGGCGCATGCCGTGCGCGGGAATGAAAGGGGTGCCTTCCTCAGCGGCCCCATCCACATCGACAGGGACGAATTGTCCATGCCAGTGCAATTGTTCCGGCGTATCCGTGTCGTTGTGGACGTCCACGACGACTTGGCGGCCTTCCTTGAAGCGCAAGAGAGGGCCGGGGAACTGACCGTTGTAGGTGATTGCCGAGACGATGTGGTTTGGCGCGATCTCGATCGGAGCGGCAGCGATGCGCAGGGTGTAGTCCGGGGACGTTGCTTCTGGAAGCGCGTTTGCCGCGTTCGCCTTCAGCGCGCCTGCTGTGAACGCGGGTTGAAGAAATTCAGCGGCGGCAACTGTGCCGGCTAATTTGAGAAAAGCACGTCTAGAAGCGACCGCGTCATTCATGGACTGCCTCCAATCTCGCCGAGAAAGCTAAGCATATGCCACTCCGGGTGTATCGCCCACTCGGCTTCGTCCGGTTTTCTTGACAAGTCTGCGAGGGGCATAGAAGATGGCGAGGCACCTGTCTGCCTTGTGGATCCGACCGTAGTTTCGAATGAGCTTCTAGATGCGAGGTAGCGAGTAAACGTGTTCACGAGACGCATATTCTTGGCAAATGCCGGCGGCTTTGTAGCTGCCGCTGTCGCAAGTCCGGCGCTTTGGTCGCGCGAAGTCGGGGATAGTGCGGCGCCTGCGACTCCTGGCGTTCCGCTGCTGTTGGGCGTGGACTATTATCCGGATCAGACGCCGGAGTCGCTATGGGAAGAAGATGCGCGGATGATGGCGGAGTTTGGTATTACCAACGTGCGCGTCGCGGAATTTGCGTGGTCTTTGATGGAGCCGTCGGAGGGCAAGTTTGAGTTTGCATGGCTTCGGCACGCGATCGACATTCTGCAGAAGCACGGCATCGCCGTCATTTTGGGCACGCCGTCCGCGGCGCCTCCACCTTGGCTCACCTCTAAATATCCTGAAGTCCTGATGGTGAATGACGAGGGCATGACGATTTCTCCGGGAGGACGGCGGTTCACCTGCCCCACCAACAAGGTCTACCGGCGATTGTCGCTGGCCATCGCATCGGAAATGGCGCGCACGTTCACGGACACTCCCGGCGTGATCGGCTGGCAAATCGACAACGAATTCACGCTGCAGCGGTGGGGCCGGTGCTACTGCAAATATTGCCGCGCGGGCTTTCAGGATTGGCTTCGCAACAAGTACGGATCGCTGGACGCCATTAATTCGAAGTGGGGCACGGCGTTCTGGAGCCAGGTGTACACGGACTTCGCCCAAATACCTGTGCCCCTGCCTTCGAACGGCGATCCAAATCCGGGACTTGCGCTGGACTACGATCGCTATCAGTCTTTCGCGAACGCGTCCTTTCTTGAAGAACAATTGGTGATGCTGCGCAAGACCTGCCCGCGTCACTTTGTCACCACCAACAATGTGGGAGCGCCGCTGGATACCATCGATCTGCGCGAGCTATATCGGAACCTCGATTTTGTCTGCCACGACAACTACCCGGGCTTCGTGCAAATCTTCAGCCAGGGTATGCCGCCGGAGATGCTGCCGACCGTGATCGCGCTCGGACATGACTCCATGCGCTGCGTGAAAGATGGCAAGCCTTACTTAATCATGGAAGAGCAATCCGGCAAGGCGGGACAGAGATTTTTCGCTCCGCAACCCCATAAGGGACAGTTGCGATTGTGGACGTATCAGGCGATCGCACACGGGGCGATGGGCGTAAATTATTTTCGCTGGGATACGGCCACTTTTGGCGCCGAGGAATACTGGCATGGGCTGTTGAATCATGACCGGTCAAAGAGCATCGGCTTCGACGAAATCCAGCAAACCATCAAAGAATTGAAAACCCTGGGGCGAGAAATGCTGGAGTCGTCGTATTCGGCTGACTTGGCGCTGGTTTTCGATTTGGATTCGGATTGGGCGCTTCAGATACAGCCGGGGAACAACAAGCTCACCTACCAATCGCATCTGATTTCGTGGTATGCGTCCATCGCCGGCGCGCATACGGGCATCGATATTATTCGTGCCGACGCCGATCTCTCGCGTTACAAAGCGGTTTTCGCGCCGCTTCAGTATGTTTTGTCAGAAAAACAGGCGGCAGGAATTCGCAGCTTTGTCGATGGCGGCGGACTTTTCGTGACGAGTTTCCGGTTGGGCGTGAAGGATGGGAGCAGTCAGATCGTGCGAACTCCGTTGCCTGGTTTGCTGCGCGACGTGATGGGTGTGACGGTGAAAGACTATGTACCAATATACAGCGAGAAGATCGGCGTGAAGTTTTCTTCGCAGCTGGCGGGTCCCGATGCGCAATGTGAATTGTGGGCGGATCTTTTGCAACCTGCCTCCGCCTCGGTGTTGGCAACGTATACGGGACCTTACGCGGGGGAAGCTGCGATCACGATCAACTCCTTCGGCAAGGGCAAGGCAATCTATTTGGGAGCGGATCTGGATCCTGCGAGCCTGGCGAGAGTTTTGGGAACTTTACTGGGTACCGCTGGGATTAAGTCGTCGTTCGGTGTCCCGCGAGGCGTGGAAGTCACAGTCCGAAAGTCAGGCGATAAGCAGTGGATATTTTTGCTGAATCACACTCAGGAATCGCAGGAAGTCAGCCTGCCCGGGCGATTCGCCGATTTATTGACCGGGACTGCACATGCGGAAAAGGCCTCACTTGAGCCGTACGACGTGCTGGTGCTGAAGCCGGCGTGAATATAGCTCGCGGCTCAGAGTCAACTCGGGAATCGCATGTCGTTATTCATCGCAGCATTGTCTTGAATGAACGCCATCAGAATTTCAAATTTGATCGTCTGGCCCACCGACTTAAACTGTTAGAAGTAAACGTGCAGATACGTGTGTTCAATCAAGCAATGCGTGAGCGGGAACCGGTGAAGCAAACATGAGCTTGAGTCAAACTACGAACGTGCGCGACGAGAGCTACGTTCTGACCGTGGACGAGATCCACAATCTTGCCAAGGACGCGGGCAAGCCGGCCGAAACACTGACCAACCTTGTGGCGTTGATCGCTGGGCGCTTCAAGACTGATGTGTGTTCCGTGTATCTGCTGGAGCCGGACCGCGCGAACCTGGTGCTGGCGGCGACGGTGGGGCTGCGCCCGCAATGCGTGGGGACTTTGCGGATGGCGCTCAACGAGGGCTTGGCTGGTCTCGTGGCGGAGCAAGTACGTCCACTTGCCTTAGAGCACGCAAAGAAGCATCCGCGATTCAAATATTTTCGCGAGGCCGGTGAGGACGCGATACCAGGGATTTCTCGGCGTGCCGCTGATCGATCGAGGTGTTTTGCAGGGTGTATCTGATCGTGCAGACGACCGAGGCGCGCAAATTTCGCGAGGCCGAAGTTCGCATGCTTGTTGCGGCGGCGGCGCAGGTGGCGCCCGTAGTGAGCGAGGCTCGAAGCCTGGATCGCTTCATTGCTCCGGTGCAAGAGCGCTTGTGGGCCCTGGCGCGGAATTTGTGGTGGAGTTGGGATCACGATTCGGTCGCGCTGTTTCGCGATCTGGATCCCGTGCCGTGGAGGCAATGTAATCACAATCCGATTTCGTTGCTGGCGGAAATTCCGTTGGCGGGAATCGAGCGGCGCGCGGCAGAGCTGGTGCTGCACAGCCGGATCAACTACGCGTATCGGCGGCAGTTGGAATATCTCGAGGCCGATCGCACTTGGGGTGCGCGGTACGCCGGCGTGTTGCGGCCGCGCCCGGTTGCCTATTTCTCGGCGGAGTTCGGGCTGCACGAGTCGGTGCCGATTTATTCCGGCGGCCTGGGTATTTTGGCGGGCGATCACATCAAAAGCGCGTCGGATCTGGATATTCCGCTGGTCGGCATCGGTTTGTTTTACGGCCAGGGATACTTTCGGCAGCGGCTGGATCTGGAAGGCTGGCAGCAGGAAGAATACATTCAGACCGATGTGAATCAACAGCCGATGGAACATGCCATCGGGACGAACGGCGAACCGGTCACGGTGCAGATCGAAACGCGCACGGGGTGCATCCGCGCCCGGGTGTGGCGTGTAAAGGTGGGTCGCTGCGATCTGTTGCTGCTCGACTCCAATGTGGAGGGGAACGCGCCGGAAGATCGCGAGCTGACCTCGCGACTCTACGGTGGAGACCGCCGGATACGAATTCGGCAGGAGTTACTGCTTGGCGTTGGAGGATTTCGCGCGTTGAGAGCGATGGGCATTACGCCCGGTGTTCTGCATTTGAACGAAGGTCACAGCGCCTTCGTGGTTCTCGAAGCCATTCACAGCTGCATGCAGGAAGAGGGCCTGACTTTCGACGCGGCGGTGCCGGGCGTTTCCCGCGAGGTGGTTTTCACCACGCACACGCCGGTGCCCGCGGGCCACGACCGTTTCAGCGCGACTTGATTGAAGAGCATCTCGGCCCCTTGCGGGAAAGTCTCGGTCTGTCTCGCGAGCGGCTGATGGACATGGGCCGCGAGAATCCGGGAAACAAGGACGAGGATTTCTGCATGACGGTGCTGGGCTTGCGAATTGCACGCCGTGCGAATGCAGTCTCAGCGCTTCACGGCGAAGTGTCGCGCGCGATGTGGAAGGGACTCAATCCCGGCAAGACCGAAGACCGCGTCCCCATCGGACATATCACGAACGGTGTGCATGTTCCGTCGTGGCTTGCGCCGCAGATGTCTCGTTTGTACGACCGTCACCTGGGCGCCGGCTGGCAGCAGCACAGCGCGGAGGCGCGCATCTGGGAAGGCATCGAAAACGTCGATGACGGCGAGTTGTGGGAGACGCACCTCAGCTTGAAATTGCAGTTGCTCGAGTTCGTGCGCAACCGCGCCAACAAACAAGCCGAGATTCGCGGAGAATCGGCGGAAACACGCATTCGCCTCGGAGGTCTCCTGAGTCCCGACGCGCTGACCATCGGATTTGCGCGGCGTTTTGCCACCTACAAACGCGCTAATTTAATTTTGGCGGACATCGAAAAGCTCGCGTCCATGGTCAACGATCCCAAGCGACCGGTACAGTTTGTCTTCGCCGGAAAGGCGCACCCGTTGGACGAACCGGGCAAGAAAGTGTTGCAGCAAATTGCGCGGATGATGCGCGACTCGCAGTTCGCGGATAGGTTCGTATTCGTGGAAGACTACGACATCAATGTGGGCCGCCACCTCGTGCAGGGCGTCGACGTCTGGCTCAACAATCCGCGAAGGCCGCTGGAAGCTTCGGGCACCAGCGGGCAGAAAGTGGTTTTGAACGGCGGCTTAAATCTTTCCGTGCTCGACGGTTGGTGGGCCGAAGCGTACGACGGCCATAATGGCTTCGCGATCGGCACCGGAAGAACGCATTCCAACATGAACGTTCACGACACGCGCGATGGCGACGATTTATACCGCGTGCTTCGCGAAGAAGTGATTCCGCTGTATTACCATCGCGACCGCGACGGCCTGCCGCGCGACTGGATCAAGCGCATGAAGCGCACCATCCGCACGCTTGGCTGGCGCTTCAACGCCGATCGCATGGTCATGGATTACACCCTGAAATGCTACGTTCCCGCCGCAGGCGGCACCTCGAGCGATATGAGCGCCAGCTTCTAACCTTGCTCCGCACTCGACCACTCTGTAGCCGCCGGGCTTTAGCCCGGCGTTGTCGCCTCCACTCGATCACCAACAGCGTCTGGGCAACCACTGGTAGCGCCGGCATCCTGCCGGCTCCGCAGCCAGATCACTCCGACAGGCTAATAGATCAACTTCAGCGAAAACTGAATCTGTCGCGATGGTCCTGCCGTGTGGCTGATCGTGCCGAATCCCGTGCCGAGCACCGTATTGGAAGGCAATCCGAAATCAACAATATTGAATATGTTGAAGAATTCCGCGCGAAATTCCACGATGCCCAATTCGCCTTTTCCCCGATGGCCGAATGGAGTGTCTTTGATCAGCGCCATGTCGAGATCACGGAAGCCCGGCCCGCGAAATGTGTTGCGGCCCAGCGTTCCGAAGTAGCCTTGGTTTGGACCGGTGCCTCCGGGAAGATTGATGGGAATCGAGAAGAACGAACTGTTGTTCGCGCCTCGCCCGAAATAATCCTCGCGTATCGTGCGGCTCGTCGAGAAATCGGGCATCGCGACGAGGTCGGGCCGATCCGTTCCGCCCGCACCAACGCCCGTCTGCTGGATGCCGGAATACACTGTGAAAGGCGGTCCGCTGGTCACGGACGTAATGTTCAGGAACTGCCATCCCGCCGTAATTCGATTTCCCAGCGGCTGCAGAAAGCTCACCCGATCAAACGGCAAAGACTGGATCAGGCTCAGCGAGAACGCGTGTCTCACGTCAAACGTGGAGGGACCCTTGTCGGCCTCGGGATTAAACGGATTCTGCGGCAGCGTTTGCAGGATTACGCCGGCATTTGCCGGCAAACCGCCGAGGACCGCGCTGGTGTCGTCGATCGATTTCGCAAATGTATAACTCGCCTGCAAGCTTAGGCCGATTCGAGAGTAATTGTCATTGAGGCTTGTTTGCAGTGCGTGATAGCTGGAGTGCGAACCCGTGGTCATAATCGCCTCCGGCCCAAAACCTCCGATCGCGTGCCCTGCGGCATTGAACTGTGTAAACGGAGCGAACTCCGGAGCGGCGCCGGCATAGCCATTTGGCGAAAACACGCCTGCGAGGTGAATACCCGCCGTGCCCACGTAAGCGGCGCTAAGTTTTACGCCGTGAAAATCATGGTCGATGCCTGCCGTCCACGTGCCGATATATCCATTGCGGAAATCGCGAGAGATGCTTCCGGTGTTGAACAACTGAACTTCATGCCCGGGCGTCATCGCTGCCAGATCATTCTGAAAACGTTGCAGATCAACGGGTGTGTTGGGCGCCACTTGGGAGCTGTCGCCGCCGGGAAAAAGAGGTTGGCCCTGCGTGTTGTAAACGGTCGGAAGCGTTACGGGAGTGACCGTATTGCTGAACGGCACAGGCACATCCGGCAGCGCGGTGATCAGCGGCTGAAAAATCAGTGGAAACGAGCCCGTAACGAAATTGTCTTGCCACAAGTTGGGGAGGATCGTGGTAATCGCTCCGCCAGCGTGCATAGTCGTGTGCGCGGTCAACGCATAGTCGACGGAAACGCGCGGGCCCCAGCCATTCCCATCCAGTGGATAGACGGGCTGCGGATTGTAAAGATAGATTTGCGTTGTGCCTGGCGTAACGAAGGAAGCCGTCGGTTTACCGTCTGGGCCAATGGGCTGGATAACCGACGTTCGATTATTGGCCTCTTTGATGCGGCTGTTCACTTCGTAGCGCAGTCCGTAGTTGACGCTTAAACGCGAAGTTGCCTTCCACGTGTCGAGAAAATAAAAATTGTAGGCCTCGCGTCGCACTGCCGCTTCGTCAAACTTGTCGCCGCCTGGCGTCAGCCCCGCGACCGCGCTGATCGTGTACGAATACGGCGTTCCCGTCAGCAATCCCGTCAAAGCATCCGGCAGCGGATCGCCCGGCGCGATATTGTGCTGGCCGCTCGCGGACGTAATCGCCACCGGCGAGTATGCGGTTCCACCGCCGAAAGTATACAGACCGTTGGGATTCGTACCGAAGATCGTTGCATCCTTGTTCAGCCGTATTTCGACGCCCCATTTAAACGTGTGCGAACCGTGCACGTAGCTCATGTCGTGCTTGAACTGGTAGACGTTCCCGAAGGATCCGTAGATCGAGCCATCCGCTGAATTGAAACCCTGAAACAGCCCGTCACCATACGCAATGGCAGGCTGCGTATGGTTCGTCGTCGGAAAAAAGGGCGTGCTGCGAATATATCCGAACGCCGTTGTGAAACTTAAATGCGGAGAGACCATGCGCGAGTAGCGAATCGCGGCGTTCCGCTGGTGATCGAAAAACTTCACGCCGAAGTCGGGATCAATCGCGGTCTGATCCGGATTTGTTGTTGGACCATTCACCTGGTTCAGGCTGAAGCGCGTAAACAGCGTGGCCTTCTCCGAAATTTTGTGATCGACGCGCACCGAAAACTGGTCGGTATCGGTCACAACTTTTGAAGAAGCCGCATAGGTGCGCGCTCCATACGGTCCCTGCGGTTCGTTCGGCAAAGGATAGTGCGCCAGCACCGGCGCGATGGCTGGGCTCACGGGAACCATTAACGTATCGCCGGGAAATGTGGTGGTGTCGATTCCTTGCCGCTCGGCTGCCGTAGGCACGGAAAAGACCTGAGTTGTTCCCAGGACCTGCCGGAAACCCTGATACTCGCCAAAATAAAATGTTTTTCCGCGGCCATCATAAATTCGCGGCAGCACGACCGGTCCCCCGTTGGTCACGCCAAACTCGTTGCGCGCAAAGGGTGGTATCCGGCGCGGATCGATGGCACTGGAATGGTCGAAAAAATTCCGCGCATCGAAGGCAGCGTTGCGCACGAATTCGAACGCGCTTCCATGTACCTGATCCGCGCCGGACTTCGTAACCACGTTCGTGAATCCAGCCGCCCCGTGCCCGATCTCCGCCGGCATCACTCCGGAGCTCGATTGCACCTCCTGAATCGCATCGACGTTGAAGTTCGAGAAAGTCGCGCCGCCCAATTCCGGGTCGCTCGTATCCGCCCCATCCATCGCAAATACCGATGTGACCCCGCGCTGCCCATTCGTCGCAAATTGCTGAGTGAAGTTTGCCGCGCCATTCGTATCGGTCATCGTTCCGGCCGCCAGCAACAGCAACTTGCTGAAATCGCGCTCATTCAGCGGCAGGCTCGACACCTCATCGCTCGATAGATGTTGGCCGCCGCTGCCCTGCGAAGCAGTGGCTTCTCCCCCGGTCACCACGCGCACGACTTGTCCCTGGTTCGCCAGTTCAAGCGCCGCAACAAGCGCTGCGCCATCCGCAATCACGACGGGGTTGGCGGCATTCCAGGTCTTGCCGTCATGCGTCACGCGCAGCGTATAGCTTCCGCCGGCGATTCCCACGAAGGCGAACTGTCCGCTGGCAGAGCTCTTCACCGTATACTCGCGATCACCCGAAACCGCATGCAACACGATCGCCGCGTCGCCTACAACGTGCCCCGCCGCATCTCGCAAAATGCCGTGCCACGACGCAATCTCCGCGGCCATACATCGGCTCCACGGAGCAACTGTGAGTAGAAATGCAAAACAAATCGCGACAGCGAGACGACGGGGGCCAGCCAGCATGGCACAGATTATAAGCCGGATCACACAGCGAAACCGCGTCTCTTCGACCAACGTGATATCATTCGCCACTCAAATCGCGCCACTCAAATTGCGATGGAGAAAGAGATGGAATTTCACCGTTACGCAACACGATCCCTCTGCCTGATTCTGCTCGCCGCCATTTTCCCGGTCATTTCGCCCGCGCAAGCCGCTCCACCTGCGTCGCAGACTTCTTCGACCGACGCGCTCATGGCGCAACTCGTGGCCCTGCGCGATTCATTTGTGAATCAGGTGAAAGCAGAAGGTTTCAAGCCCAGCCTTCCTCCACCTCAAATCGTCATCGACAACCCGCCTTCGTACGGAAGATATGAAGATGAGAACAACACTCTGCACACTTCGGCCTGGCAAACTCTGCCACCCGATCAGGAGGCGCGATTCGTGCGGCTCTCCGAGATGATGCAAGGTCGCCAGACCCCCGAGGAGCTTTTCGAAGAAAGCGTGCATCGGTGGGTTTTCGTGCACGAACTGGGTCATTGGTGGCAGGCGTGCCAGCACAAGATCACCGATGATCACTATGCCGTGGAATACGGCGCGAACCGCATCGCAGCAGCCTTCTGGCGTCTGAAGGATCCGGACTACATGAAGCGCAGGACCGAACATTTCCGTGCGGTGATGGCTCTGCTGCCGAATCCTGTTCCCGAAGGCCAATCCAAGGAGAAATTCTTCAACGCCAACTACGGAAAACTCGTTGGCACCCCGGTCTACACTTGGTATCAATCGAGTATGGTCGTCGACGTTTCCGCGGAGAATCCGGCGCCATCGTTCCGGCAGACGCTGCAGTAATCTCGTTGACGTGTGCCCGCCATTGCTCGCGGAAAATTGCCCAAAAATCTCCTGGCGCGCGATAATGGGCGGCGCCGCCATGGAGACCCGCATGACCCCGACGAAAACGATCTCGCGCCGCTCGTTTCTGACCAAAGCCGCCACGACTGCGGCTGCCATCACCATCGTTCCCAGGTATGTGCTCGGCCGCGGCTTCGTTCCACCCAGCGACACGCTGAACATCGCGGGCGTCGGCGTTGGCGGCATGGGCCGCGCCAACCTCATCAATCTCTCCAGTCAAAATATCGTGGCTCTTTGCGACGTGGATTGGGGCTACGCCGGCAAATCGCTCGATCGCCTCGACACCGAAATTCCCGCGCTGCAAAAGCGCCTCGACGATTCGGCGACTGCAACGCCGCAACAATCGCCCGCGCAACCAGGCCAACCGCCGCCTCAACCGTTCGACCGCGACAAAGCAAAAATTCGTCTCGACCGCATGATCCGGCTGAAAAACGATCTTCTCCCCAAAGCCAAGCGCTATCAGGACTATCGCGAAATGCTCGAGAAGCAAAAGGACATCGACGCGGTCTTCGTCGCCACGCCCGATCACATGCACGCCACGATCGCTCTCGCGGCAATGGACCTAGGCAAGCACGTGTACGTGCAAAAGCCTCTCACGTGGTCGATCGCGGAAGCTCGCCGCCTTTCACAACGCGCCGCGGAAACCAAAGTCGCCACGCAGATGGGCAACCAGGGCCACTCGCTCGACGACGCCCGCACTGCCGTCGAGTACGTGCAATCCGGCGCCATCGGCGAGGTCCGCGAAATCCACATCTGGACCAACCGCCCGCTGGGTTTCTGGCCTCAAGGCGTGCCGCGTCCCGAGCCTCTGCTGAAAGGATCCGTCGCAGCCGCTGGGATGGAGCGGCCGCGACGTCAACACCCGCATCGCCGCCATGCTGGCCGCCGAGACGACTCCCGTGCCGCCCGATCTCAACTGGAATCTCTTTCTCGGCGTCGGCCCCGTCGTTCCCTATCACCCGATCTATCACCCGTTCAATTGGCGCGGCTGGGTCGATTGGGGCGTCGGCGCCATCGGCGACATGGGCGCGCACCTGATCGACCACTCGATGTGGGCGCTCAACCTCGGATTTCCCACCTCCATCGAAACCGTATCGACGCCCTTCAACTCCGCCTCCTATCCGCTCGCCACGCAGACCTTTTACGATTTCCCGGCGCGCGGTTCGATGCCGCCGGTGAAGCTCACCTGGTACGACGGCGGCCTCCTTCCACCCAAGCCCGCGGAACTCGGCGACGAAGAGCTGAACAAGGGCGGCGGCGCGCTGCTGATCGGCAGCAAGGGCAAGCTCCTGCACGACACCTACGGCCTGCACCCCCGCCTGCTGCCGAAATCGCTGCACGACTCCGTCGGCAAGCCGCCCCAAACCTTCCCCGCATCCTGCACGAGGATCACGAAATGAACTGGGTCGCGGCTGCCAAAGGCAGCGACCGCAAGCCTCCTGCCCGTTCGAATACGCCTCGCGCCTCACCGAAGTCATGTTGTTGGGCATAGTAGCCCTGCGCGCCGGCAAAAAAATCGAATACGACGGCGCCAACATGCGCGTAACCAACGTCCCCGCCGCCAACGACTATCTCAGCGCGCGCCCCGCACGGGCTGGTGAATAGTGAGTCGTGACGAGTAACTGGTAGCGCCGGCATCCTGCCGGCTCCTTAGCGATCGTAGTGGACGCAGAACTCTTTTACCTGAGCCTCGAAGCGTTCGCCCCAGGTTACCCGGCCCTCGCCGTAACCTGCCGGACCCCACCATCCAACGGTCCATTTTTTGCTTTCCCATGCTGTAACATCCCATGTGTGAAGCCGTTCGAACTGCTTAGCCGAGCATTGAGTCCAGACGGCACCGTCCTGAAGCTCGTCCGCCGCGGCGACGAATACATCATCCTCGCCGACGACAAGACCCTCATGTCCAGCCGCATGCACGGCTCCGAGGAGGCACTGGCCGAGTTCGCGTGCCGTCAGGCGCGGACGTTGGAGAAACCCGTGGTGCTCGTTGGCGGCCTCGGTATGGGTTTCACTCTGCGCACGACGCTCGATCTCCTCCCTCTCCGCGCGAAGGTTGTCGTTGCCGAGCTGGTGCCCGCGGTCGTCGAGTGGAATCTTGGCCCACTCGGCCCGCTCGCCGCGGAGCCGCTAAAGGACCCGCGCGTACGTGTGGACACCAATGACGTTCTCGTCACACTGCGCTCTCGTCCCGGGCAGTTCGATGCCGTCTTGCTCGACATAGACAACAGCCCGGACGCATTTACCGCTTCGACTAACGCCAAGCTTTACGACGACCGGGGAATCGCCGCCGCATTTGCGGCCCTCAAGATAAACGGGGTGCTGGCCGTCTGGTCGGCCCGAGACGACCGAAAATTCGAGCAGCGCCTGCGCCAAGGCAAGTTCGCCGTCAAAGTGGAACACGTGCGCGCTCGCCTGAAAAAGGGCGGACCGCGCCACACCATCTTCCTGGCCCACAAGTCCACGCCGGCGTGACACCGCACGTCCGCCCGAGAAGACCAATCCACGAGCCCAGCGTGCGACTCCGTTGTACGGGCGCAGGATTCCTGCGCCCCAGCTTGCCCGGGGCCATCCCTCGTAGAGGCAGTCAGGTTCCGTCAGGGCGACATCAATCCGCCGCCAGGCATCGAGCGATAGGTCGAATCAGAAGATTCCCCTTGCTTACCGAGAGAAGTTTCTTGTATACTCCTCTCGGAAACCGATATGAGTAAACCGAACGACCTCGTCCAAGGCACCCTCGACCTGCTCCTCCTGAAAATCCTGGCGCTGGAGCCCTTGCACGGCTGGGCCATCAGTCTCCGCCTGAAATCCATCTCCGGAGACGTGCTGCAGGTCAGCGAAGGATCGCTCTACCCCGCATTGCACAAGTTGGAGCAGGAAGGCTGGATCACGGCCGAGTGGAAGCAGACCGAAAATAACCGGCGGGCGAAATTTTATTCGCTCACCCGCCTGGGCAAGACAGCAGCTCGAATCGGAAGCGGCGAACTGGCAGCGGCTATCGTCCGCCATCTCGCAGGTCATCCAGCTTTCGGAGGTTTAGGAGAAGTTATGCGCATGGAACACTGGTGGTTCACGGCGCCCTTGCGGCTGAGGTCGCATCTCTGCGTCGGCCGCCAGGTGGAGCAGGAGCTCGATGAGGAACTCCAGTTCCACCTCGAGCACAAAATCGAGGAAGGCATCGCCAATGGGCTTTCCCCAAAGGAGGCGCGCTACGCGGCGATGCGCGCGATGGACGGACTGGAACAACGGAAAGAAGAGATGAGAGACATGCGACGCATTCATTGGTTGACGGATTTCCTCGACGACGTGCGCTACGCGATCCGCAGCCTGCGCCGCACGCCCGGACTCACCGCGTTCGTGGTGATCACGCTGGCGCTGGGGATCGGGATGACCTCCGGCGACTTTCAGCATGGTCGATGCGCTGATCTTCAGGCCTTACCCGGTGCCGCATCCGAGCGGCGTGGTCACGCTGGTGAGCACTACACACGATAGTAGCTTCGACGATTTCTCCTATCGCGAATACCTGGACATCCGCGACAAGACCAAGAGCTACGACGGCGTGATCGCCAACGCAAGATATGGAGGCCGTCGGCTTCAGCGCCGAACCCGGAGCCACGCCGCGGGTCAAGGGCGGAATGATGGTTTCCGGCAACTACTTCCACGTGCTCGGCGTGGAGCCGCGGCTGGGGCGCGGTTTTCGGGAGGACGAAGATCAGGTGCCGGGTCGCGATGCCGTGGTGGTGCTCGGGCCGGACTTCTGGAAGCACGAATTCGCCAGCGACCCTGCCGTCGTCGGCAGGACGATTCGCCTGAACGGCACGGACTTCACCGTGATTGGCGTCGCACCAGAAACGTTCCCGGGGATGCAAATATTCGGGCATCCCGACTTCTACATGCCGCTGGCCATGGCGCGGGTGTTTTCGACCAACCGCCAGAAGAATTTCTTCGAGGACCGCGACGATCGCGAGTTGAATGTCAAGGCGCGCTTGAAACCGGGCACGACGCTGCAGCAGGCGCAGAATGAACTCGCCGTGCTCGCGAAAAACTTCGAACGCGAGTATCCGAAGCTCAATCACAGCCGCGGCGCGGCGGTACACACCCAGTTCGAAATGCGGACTCAAAATGACGACGGCAATTGGAAATTCGCCGTGATCTTTGTGATCCTTGCGCTGGCGGTCCTGCTGGTGGCGTGCACCAACGTTGCGGGACTTCTTCTGAGCCGTGCCCGCGCGCGAACGCGCGAAATCGCCGTACGGTTGGCGATTGGCGCCGGGCGTTTCCGGCTCATCCGGCTGCTGTTGACGGAAAGCCTGATTCTGGCGGCCTTGGGTGGATTGGCCGGGATCGCCATCGGGTACGGCCTCGTGCAGTGGTTCCACACGCATCAAGCTGAAATATTCATGACCGAGTTGCCGATGTCCGATGCCGTTCCGGATGGACACGCGCGTGCTCCTGGCAAGCCTCGCGTTGTCCGTCTTGAGCGCGCTCCTGTGCGGCCTGGCGCCGGCGCTGCAGAGCACGCGCCCGGACCTGGTGAACGGACTCAAGTCGGCCGACGTTGATGTGCCCGGACGCAAACGCCTGTGGGGCCGGAATGTGCTGGTGGTGGCGCAGGTTTCCGCATCCCTGATGCTGCTGACGGCGGCTTTCCTGATGGTCCGGGGTTTCCAGCATGGCCTGCTGGAGGACACCGGTTTCGCGAAAGATCATCTGCTGATGACCAGCTTCGATCCGCGTCTGGTGCAGTACAACGCAGCTCAGACGCAGCAGTTCTATAAGCTGCTGGCCGAACGTGTGCGGTAAGCGCCCGGAGTGCAGAGCGCGGCTCTCACGCAGAACGTTCCGCTCGGACTGGACCGACTTTGACGGCGTCGCCTTCGTGCCGGACGGTTTTCAGATGCCGCGCGATCGCGAGAATTTCACTTCGACGATGGACACCGTTGATGAAGGGTACTTCCAGACCATGGGGATTTCGATTTTGCATGGCCGCGGCTTCCTGGCGTCCGATACCGCGGATGCGCCGCGTGTCGCCGTCGTGAATGAGCAGTTCGCGAAACACTATTGGCCCGGAGCGGATGCGGTGGGCAAACACATCCGGCTCGAGAGCCGCGCCGGCACGCCGGTGGAGATTGTAGGCGTCGCGCAGACCATCAAGTATCAAACGACCATCGAAAAGCCGCATGGATTTCGTGTATATGCCGCTGGCCCAGCATCCTATCGCGCGAATGATCTTGATGTTGCGGTCGAGCGGCGATCCGCTGCAATTGGTCAACCCGGTGAAGGACGTTGTCCGGACCCTCGATCCGAACCTGCCGATGTTGCGACACGCGCGTCTTACGAGGATTTCTACCTGAACCAGGCCGTGAAAGGGCCGCGAATTGCCATGCGACCTGGTGGGCAGCCATGGGCGTCGGTGGGCCTCCTGCTGGCCATCGCCGGTTTGTATGGACTGGTGGCCTACAACGTGAGCCGCCGAACCCGCGAGATCGGCATACGCATGGCCCTTGGCGCGGCAAGCTCGGACGTGCTGCGGCTGGTGATGGGCAAGGGCCTCGTGCTGGTCGGGATAGGAACGGCGATCGGGCTGGCGATGGGTTTCGCCCTCGAGCAGCTCATGAATTCCATGCTGTTCAATGCCGGCGGAGTCGACATTGTCGCCTATGTCATCGTCGTGCCGTCGCTGTTTCTGGTGACCATGCTGGCGGCCTACGTGCCCGCGCGAAGAGCATCGCGCATTGCGCCAACACAGGCGCTACGCTACGAGTAGGGGTCGGAGCTTCAGCTCCGACATGACCACCGCACCCGCTAGTTTTGCAGCGTCGTGATGAGTAACTGGTAGCGCCGGCATCCTGCCAGCATCTTAGTTAACGATAATCGACCCTCCCCCTGGTTTTTTGTAAGTCTTCATTCTAAAGATGGTTAAAGTGGCTTGTTTTGATAGAGTTTTGCAAGTGTTCATTCTGGGCGACTTAGCGAGACGGAGAAAACTGAGCGGATGAAGTCGGCGCAGGCCAACGGCGCCGCCTAGTGACGTGATAAGGAACCCATGCAGGAAACGCGAATTGGATTCGACATACACGGGAGAAAATAGCACGCGAGTGTTAATTAACTAAGTGTTATACAGCGAACGGTAGGAATTCAGGGGTGAACAGTCGTCGGGATGAGTTAAGTGTTTGCCGTTGCTTGACGAATGCCGTCGTGGAGAAATACGGCGAACGAGGAAGGTTTCCTCAGGGGCTAAAGCCCATTAACTGTACCGGCTTTATGTCGGAGCTAAGGCTCCGACCCCTTCGGAGGGCTTGACGGTGCGATCTTAGATAAGGTTCCCTCAGAGGCTAAAGCCCATCAGCAGTACCGGCTTTGTACCGGAGCTAAAGCTCCGACCCCTTCGACGGCTTGATGGTGCGATCGTAGATCAAGAGCAATAGGGCGGTCAAGACGCCTACGCCGGTGATCACCCACCAGGCGCGCTCCGGATGGTGAGTCACCTCGCCGAAGTGGTGCATCACGGTCCCGCCGAACCAGCCACCTACCAGCGAGCCAATGCCGAGCGGGAGAAATGCGAAACCCATGTAGGTGCCTTGCTGGCCTGGCGGGGCTAGGCGCGAAATATATTCGTAGTAGCGCGGCTGGTGAATGATTTCGCCTAGCGCGAGCACGAAGATGGAGAGGTAGCAGGCCAGAACCGTGGGGTGGAACGCGAGGATGAGCCACGACAGGGAAGTAATCAAGGTGCCCAGGATGATCGCGGTAAACGCGGGGATGCTGCGCGTCAAGTAATTCACGAGCAGGGTCAGAGCGATGACCGCAGCGGCGTCGGTGATCAGGATGCGCTCGACGCGAGCGTTGGGATCGATGTACGCGTGCACGTAGCCCGGCAGGGTGATGTACTGCTGCCAGAAAACGATCCAGTACCCGGTGAAGATCAGCAGAAACAGCATGAACTTGGGATTGCTGACGACCACCAGAAAATTGCGGAGCGTGTTGAGAATGCTGGGCAGCGGCTCGCCGGCCACGCGCTTGGGCTCGCGAAACAGAAGCAGCACCAGAAAGAACATCGCGAAGACGCTGACCGCGGAAACGCGAAACACCTTTTCGATCCCGAGCTTCTGGTGGGCCCAATCGGCGACGTAGGGGCCCGCCGCCCCGCCGATGTTCACCATCGTGTAGTAAATGGAATAGCCGATGGAGCGGACGTTTTCTTTGGAAGCGCGCGCCGTCGTTCCCACGACGCAGGGCTTCACGAGCGACACGCCGAGGGCTGGCAAAATCAAAATGAAGCCGACGAACAAGCTGAGCGGCACCGCATTGCGAATCGGCGCCAGCCACGAAGCGCCGACGGAACCGATCAGAAAGTAAGCTGCCGCGAGGATCAGATAGGCGAGGGACAGCGCGCGGCGAAAGCCCAGACGGTCGGCGATCGCTCCGCCGAAGATCGCCAGAAACCAGACCATCCCGCCGAAGATTCCGGTCAGCGTGCCGGTCTGCTCGGTGGAAAAATTCAACTTCTCCTGAAGGTACACCGCCAGTGAGGAGAAGGCGCCGTAGTAGGAAAGGCGCTCGAAGATCTCGCTGACGTTGGCGACCCAGAAGGGGCGCTCGAAGCCGTCGCGAATTTCGCCTAGCCGTTGGCTAAAGCCCATCAAGCCTCCGCACGAGGCAAGCGGGGGATGATAGCAGAGCGCTAGGCGGACTAGTCCGATAATTCACCCGCAATATCTTTATAGACACTTAGATAATGCTGTTTTACGAGGTTATGTACTTCAATGTCTACAATGGCCTCTCGGCGCCGGACGCGCTAAAGGGGAGCCCATGCCCAGAACTATCCCTTCCCATGTCGATGGGTTGCTAGACGATTCTTCGATCCCGAGCAACCCATTAAGGCGGTTAGGGCTTTCTACAGCATGGCGTATGGCTGGAGCGACACATCAACGCTGGGAATTAGCAATAGGGCCCCGGACCAAGCGACTCTCGGCGGCGAAACAATTACCAATATACGTCCTAACATGCGTGAGTCGTTCAAAGAATTTGTCGAAGATCACGCCGTCTCTCTTAACCCAACTGAAAATACAGACGACTTCTTCGCTCGATTTGATGAGGCACTCGATACAGTGGATGCGAAGTTTCGAATTCGCCATGGGATCTTTTTTACTGATCTTTGCCTTTCGAGGTTCGTTATGTGGCTGGTTAAGCAGGACATACCGGACCTTGGTAAAAACTATCTGGTTATCGATCCTGCATGCGGTAGCGGAAACCTAGTTACCAACTGGCGATCACCTCTAGAACTCAGGCACAAGGTCGTAAGTGAAATCGAGCCTGAGCTCCTTTTTGCGGTCGAGAAACGAATGAAGGGCGACCAATGGCACAACGGAAAATACACTGTTGTTCCCAAGGTGTCGGAGAATAAGGGACTCAATTTTCTGGATCGAAGCGCTAAGGACTATCTACTAGAGGTCAAGAAATACCTGACGGAAAAAAACCACAGAGCCGATAAGCCCCTGGCTTTCTTGTGCAATCCCCCCTATCGGGGCGACGACGATCAAAAGGCGGGTGGGGCTGGCTACAAGCCTCATGAGAGCATTCTCGACGTCGTGGGAGCGGACGCCAGCAAGGAACGATATTGCTGTTTCTTAGCTCAGATGAAGCTCGTGTGCGAGGCGGCAGAGTCAAGCGGCTTGCCGGGCGACTCCCGCCTACTTCTCTTCACGAAGTCAGCGTGGCTCACGAGACGGTCGACGTTTGACGGCATTCGTACTTCCATTCTCGGCTCGTTCCAAGACTCAGGAGGGATACTCGTAAACGGTAAAGAGTTCTTTGACGTGAGGGGGACTTGGCCTGTCGCCTTTACCTTGTGGCAGCACAAAGGCAAGGATGCCACTCTCGATCCGCACCGCGGCATTCCGTTGATCGACCTGACATGGCTAAAGAAAGAACGGTTAACAGAAATTCCGTGGGACACGCCGAAAGCGATGGATCGGGCATGCCGCGAAATACTAAACGACCAAAAGTCAGTGCGCGTCAGTGTCGGTACAGATCGCATTAGTATCCGACAATGGTCCGGCAAGACCATGACCGATTTCAAACGCGATAGGCGGAAGGATGAGCAAGACAAGAGATTAGTCGGAGGCCTCCCCCTCGGCGACCGTCGGCACAAAGCCAAGAAAGCTCATGGCGAGGCGCAAGGTGAGTTCATAGGTTTTATGGACGATTTGACGCCGTGCCGCGTAAAAAAATCCGAAGCCGATCGACCTTGGTTCCGGCTGAACAGTCAATTCATGGATGTCAAGAAAAACCGATGTTTTTCTGGGCCGCCGACGCACCTCGGATATTGTGCCAGCGATTTGGAATCGGCCAAGAAACTCTTCTTTTGGTATTCACTCGCCAAAACCTTCCTCCAGTGTTCATACCCAATGTGGGTTGACGCTGATGATATGTGGGCTCCGGCGATTCCCAAAAAGCTGGAAGGAAGTGTGTTTTCGACCGCCTTTGCCATCGGCTACGCGGACAACGAATGTGTCGAAGCCCTCTTCCCCGCGAACAACCCGTGTCCTGGCGCGCGAGAACTGACGATCAACAATCCCATGACCTCTTTGAGTTCCGCTTCCTTTTGGTCATTGACAATGCGGCCATTTTTCGAAACCAATGCATCCTCCGAACCGAGGGCGTTGGTAAATGCCGTCGATGAACTGTTCCAAGAGTGGAAGAAGCTACTCCGGGGTCGTATCGAGGTGCCAATCTCGAGAAGAACGTATATGTTGGATGATCGCGGTTTGACAATAGGGGCTGGCGTCTTGCAGATTGCAGACTACGCGAGAGAGACTGATAGCAAGGACCTCTTAGCCCGCCTCACCCAAATTCAAGAGTTGCTAAAGTTGGTCAAGGCGAACCTCTTTCGGATGATCGAGGCAAAGACTTCTTTGGACTACTGGAGTCCTCCGAAGAACTCCTTGCCTCACAAAATCAGATTGCCCGACAAGACTAAGTTTGATCGAGTTCTCTCAAAGCGACTAGCTGTTGCAGGAGTATTAGTCAAAGCCTCGAGCGAGGATGTCAATTTTGGCAGGACGAAGTTTTCAAAGCTATTCTATCTGTGCGATATCCACGATGGATTAAGTCTAGATGCCGAATACTATCGCGAAGCGGCTGGACCGCTTGATCCAAGAGCGTTGTACAACGACCGCATCGGGATTGAGAGTTTGGCCAGGAAATACGACATATTTTCCCCCGAAGCCCATGGAAAGATGATTCGTTATCGGCAGGGGAACAGCTCAGTGAACTCGTAGGATCAGCGTCGAAATACTTGGGAGAAAAGGTGGCCCGTGTAGAGCGTATCGCCCAGCTGTTTCGGAACTTCAACACAGACCAGAGCGAAATCGTCGCGACTCTATACGCCTGTTGGAACGATTTTCTTATCCGCAAGCGCAAGCCCTCAGACGCGCAGATAGTGGACGAGTTTCTTCATCGATGGAGTCCCCAAAAGGCTCGGTTCTCGGAAACGAGGCTACTGAAGGCTTTAGCGTGGATGCGCACCAATGATATACAACCTCAAGGCGCGGGTAAGCCCACCAGACCTACTCCATCCGATCGGTAGGTGATCCGTTGGATGTTGCGTCGGGGTGATATCCTTGGGGCAGCAGGGTCAATATCGTTATGAACGGCACAACGGGAAAACAGAAGGCGTACGGCGACTATATTGTCCGCGACAAGCAGATCCGCGGCGGCGAACCTGTATTCAAAGGAACGCGCGTGACCTTGCGAACCGTGCTCGCGAGCCTTGCCGAGGGCGATTCCCCTGAAAAAATTCTTGCGGCTTTCCCGACGTTGAAGCCCAAGCACATTCAAGCGGCAATCGAATTTGCGGCGGCTTCGGCAGAAGAGGATTTGCCTGTGCGCGAAGTTCCACACGTGGGGTGAAAATCTAGTCAAAAACGCCCACTGTGGTGCGGCAGCTACGAGACTTTGAGAAATATTTGGACACGACGGTGACGCTGCGTGGGACGAGGGCTCGGTCTTGCTTCAGGGGCTGGAGCCCTTTTCGTTTGCGGCGGTTGAGTCGGAGCTGAAGCTCCGACTCCCAAAGACCGGCGAGATTATTCCCCGCGATTTCAGTTGGCCGGGGAGGAAGAAGAGAGATTCCTCTCTGCGCAGCCCGACCCTTCGCAGGAGCGAAGGGTAAGAAAAAATCGGGCTGCTCCGTTCGGAATGACGGGCGGGGAGGTGGCGGAAAAGGCGGAGGAAAAGACGGAGGAAAAGGCAAAGAAAGGCAAAGAAGGCGAAGAAAGGTGCGGCGTGCCGTGTCCTTACCGGGCGGGAACGCCGGGCTGAAGCCCGGCGGCTACAGTTCGGAGCCGGGCAGCACTGACACCCCCGTCGGCTGCCGCTACGACTCAATTCACCATGCGCCGGAGAGAATCCAATGCATCCCGAGCGAGCGCATAACGAGGCTCGATCTCCAGCGCCTGCTGGAAACACTCGGTAGCCTTCGCGTACATCTCCTTGCCGAGATAGGCGCGGCCAAGATTGTAGTGCGGGAAATGACGCGGCTCGTAGCGGGCCGCTTCCACGGCGCGCTCCAGCCAGGGGATCGCTTCATCGAAGCGGTCCAGTTCGATCAAATACGCTCCGATGTCGTTGTACGGATTGCCGAACTCGGGATCGATTTCGATCGCGCGCTTGCATTCGGCGATGGCTTCGTCCAGGCGACCCTGAAAATGGTAGGTCCAGCCTAAGAAATGTGTGCGCTTCCGCGGTGGGATAGAGGTCCAGCGATGACTGGTAGAGCTCCACGGCGCGGTCGTAATCGCCTTCCATTTGTGCTTGATACGCGTCCTGGAGCACTTCCCAGGCGCGCGAGAGGGTTTCCTGGCTCATGATTTACGATTGTTACCACACGGTGTTGCAGGGGTCAAAAGTACGAAGGTGCAGCGCGTGTGCTAGGCGCAACCTGTCCTTTGTGCCGGGGTTGGAGTGGAAATTGGGGGGCTGAACGTGGACAATGGGGGGACTCGCATACGGCAGTCCAGGGGGAATCGTGAACCGTAATTTTGTCGTTCTTGGAATTGCAGTGCTGGCAGTATCCGGAGCGGTTTTCGCGCAGGATCCGGACGCAAAACCTCCCGCCAAGAAGTCCACGGGAGGCGGCTCGGCCGCGGCCGCCGCACGCGGCAAGGACGTGTTCGACAAGAAATGCGGTGTGTGTCACTACGCGGACAGTGACGCGAAAAAGATCGGCCCTGGTTTGAAGGGAATCGGCAAGCGCGGAACCTTCAGCGTGAACAACAACAAGGTGACCGACGAATCTCTGCGAACCTGGATTGAAAATGGCGACAACCTGATGCCGCCGTTTAAGGATGTGCTGGAGCCGCCCCAAATCAAGGATGTCGTCGCGTACGTCAAGACGCTTTAGATGTCGCTGACCGCTTCCGCGCAGGCACCACATCTGTCGGCGGGCGCCACATACGTGGGCGGCGGTTATGCGAGGCGGACGATCCGCTGTGAAGTTGAACGCCGCACAGACCAGGTGTCTGTGCTACAGTAAAAAAGGCTGACATAAAAAAGCCCTCCGGTGCGATGTGCGACACGCAACGGAGGGCAAACTTGACCGATGCACCTACTCACTTGGCCCAGCTACTGGTGCGCTGGCCGAAAAAGCAGCGCCGGTTCTGGGAGACGGCGGCCGCGAATTTCGCGCGCTTTTTTCAGGGCCCGATCCTCGCAGCGCGAGGAATTTACTTCAGGACCGCATCCTTGAGCGCCTTGGACGGGCGCAGGCGGACCACGGTCTTCGCCTTGATTTTGATCGCCTCACCGGTTTGCGGATTGCGACCCATGCGCGCCTTGCGGTGCGCCTTGACGACGCGGCCGATTCCCGGAATCACGAATTTGCCCGCGCCACCCTTGGCTTCCTTCACCGCGAGCTTGAAAAGCTCGTCAAAGAAGAGCGCTGCGGTTTTCTTCGGTGTGCCGGCTTTCTCGGCGATATGCGAAACGACCTTCGTCTTGCTCAAAGGCTTGGCTGCCATCTAGTATTCTTATCCTCCTGATTTTTTCAATGCGCCTCGAAAGAAATTTCGAGACCAGCCGCGAGATTCTCCCCCTCAAAATTCCACGAAAGACTCGGGCCGCATTGCACTATAGCCAAGGGATTCGCAGAACGCAAGCGACAAACCTCAAAAAAGGCCGAAAACACGGGGATTTTTTGAGGGTAGCGCGTGGAAACACTGATTCCAAGCGGGTTTTCCACAGGTCGTTGCGTGAAGCAGGCGTCCAGACAGGCTTCAAGAAGTGATTGGCGGCTTGTGCTATGCTCGCGAATTGTCCGATAAATCGAGGAGAATACGGGATGAGTGTTGTGAATTGGAGTGATTTGGAGCAGCGTTTTGGAGCGTCGGTGAAGCTGGCGCGACGGCCTGTGGCAGTTGCGTTCCTGGATTCAGCGCCCGCCCACGTCGCGCAGTTTTCGGGGACGGAGCCTTCCGGCTGCAGTTTCTGGCGTCTGGCCGCGGCTGGGCGCGTGTTTTACACCGTGCCGGAAAATCACTTCAATTGCGCGGTCGGCGCGTATACGCACAATATCGCGTTGTCTCCCGAGCGTGAAAAGGAAACCGAGCAGACGTTGAAGATGATGTTCGAGTTGGGTTACGTGAAGCCGGAAGAGATTCCGCAGATTCCGCGACTGGCGAAAGCGCCGGCGGCAATCGTTTATGCGCCACTCGGAGAATCGCCGGTTGAGCCGGATGTAGTTTTGTTCGCTTGCAAGCCTTCGGCGGCGATGCTGATGAATGAGGCGGCGGGCCGCGCGGGCGTCGGCAGCGGGATACCAGCGCTGGGCCGGCCGACGTGCATGGCGCTGCCTGCGGCGTTGCAGCATGGTTCGATTCTGAGTTTGGGTTGCATGGGGAATCGCGTTTATACGGGGTTGGGCGAGGATGAGATGTACCTGGTTTTGCGCGGGAGGGATTTGGCGGCGGTTGCGGATGCGCTCGGCGTCATCACGAGTGCGAATGCGGCGTTGAACGATTACGCTCAGGGGCGACGCTCGCAATTGGCTACGATTTGAAGCGAGCGGCTCTTAGTGGCTGGAGAGAGCGCCGATACTCCGCTCTAGAGCACACGCGATAAACCATGGCGTACCTGGGGAAGAATGGGCGATGTTTACTCTAAATCCCGCCGTCTCGGAGACGGCGGCTACAGGAGCGGCGTAGGAAACTGGTTGCCATTGACGCAGCTATAGCGTGGCGAGGTCGGAGTAGAAGTGGGCTATGGCTTTGATGCCGCTGAAGTAATTTTCCAGGGCTAGATGCTCGTCGGGGGCGTGGGCGTTTTCGTCGGGGAGGCCGAAGCCGATCAGGACGCACGGAACTTTGAAGGTGTCGTGCATTTGGGTTACGAAAGGAATGGAGCCGCCTTCGCGGATGAATACGGCTTTCTTGCCGAAGCCTTTTTCGAGCGCGGATTGAGCTTTTGCGAAAATCGGGGCGTGATAGGGCGCGGTCCACGGTTTGCCGGTGCTGAGCACTTCGAATTTGCAGGTTACCGTCTTTGGCAGCAGCTTACGGATTTGCTTTTCAACGAGTTTGGCAATCTTGTGCGGATCCTGATTGGGGACCAGGCGAGTGGAAAATTTTGCGAAGGCTTTGGAGGGAATCACCGTCTTGGCGCCTTCGCCCTGGTAGCCGCCCCAGATGCCATTGAGTTCCAGAGTTGGGCGAATCCACAAGCGCTCTACGGTTGTGAATCCGGCTTCACCGACGTAGGCGGGGGCGCCGACAGCTTTCTCGAAATCTGTTTTTTTCCAGGGCAGTGCGTTCAACGCCTTGCGTTCGGCAGCCGAGACTTTGGCGACGTCATCGTAAAAGCCGGGGATGAGAGCGTGGAAGTTCTTGTCGTGCAGCTTGGCGAAGAGCTCGGTCAAAATCGTGAGCGGATTGGGGACCGCGCCGCCGTACACACCAGAATGCAAATCGCGCGCGGGCCCGGTCAATTCGATCTGGTAGTAGTTCAAGCCACGCAAACCGTAGGTGATGGACGGGACGCCTTTAGCGAGCATGGAAGTATCAGACACGACGAGCGCATCGGCTTTGAGCTTTTCTTTATTCTTTTGAACGTGATCCCACAGGCTTACGCTGCCGACTTCTTCTTCGCCTTCGATCAACACTTTGATGTTGACGGGGAATTTTCCATTGACGTGCTGCAAAGCCTCCAAGGCCTTGATGTGGATATGCACCTGGCCTTTATCGTCGGCGGTGCCGCGCCCGAATAGATTGCCGTTGCGGACGGTGGGGTCAAAAGCGGGAGAAGTCCAGAGGTCGAGAGGTTCGGGAGGTTGCACGTCGTAGTGGCCGTAGAAAAGGACAGTGGGCTTGCCAGGGGCCTCGAGGGATTCCGCATAGACCAAAGGGTGAAGATTTGTGGGCACGACCTGAACCGTTTTAAATCCTGCGGAAGAGAGTTTGTCGGCGACCCAGCGGGCGGCGCGCTCGACGTCCGGCTTGTGCTCGGTTTTGGCGCTGACGCTGGGGATGCGCAGGAATTCGCACAGCTCCGCCAGATGCCGGTCGCGGCAACTTTCGATAAATTCTGCAAGGTTCATGTTCGATCCCAAGAGTGCGAGTCCCTTCCCGTAAGAATAAGTATCAAATATTTCGAATATTGCGGCCGTGGTAAGAGCGCGGAACCGCTTCGAAATCCGGAACCGCTTAAAAGTATTTTAGGGCTGTGAGGGCTTTCGGCACAAGCAAACGGGGATATTCTTTGAAATTAATTTCAAGAGCCGCGGCATGGTGCGCTGCGATACTTTTGGCAAAACATGGGCTTGCGGTCAGATTGCCGATGCTCTTTCCCACGGCGGAGGAACCCTGACCGAAGCCATGCCCGCGGCGCGCGCAGCCGAATGCCCATCTCGGTGTCTTCGAAAACGAGACAAGTCTCGGGGGCTACGCCGAGCCTGTTAGCGGCAAGCAGGAAAGCTTCCGGATCAGGTTTGCTCTTCTGGTAGTCTCCCGCGCAGACCAAGGTATCGAATCGATCGAGGAGATTGAGCGAAGTGAGAGAAGCGGTCACCGACTCCCGCGTGCTTCCGGAAACGACGGCGAAAGGTATGCGGCCGTGCGCGGCCTCAATATGCTCCAAGACCTCGGGAACCGCTTTTAATTGCGGATGCAGTTCGAGAAATAGATTTTCTTTTCGGAGGGCTACCATTTCCACCGGCATCGTCAATCCTTGCCTTTCGTTCAGGGTGGCTATGATTTCGGCTATGGGCATGCCGCCCCACGCGTAGAAAAGGTCTTCCGCAAATTCGCAGTTCCATTCCTCGAGAGCTTTTTTCCAGGACAGGTAATGCAGGGGCATGGAGTCGGCGATGGTGCCGTCGCAGTCGAAGAGATAGGCGTTAAACGGGCCGGGAGGTAATTTCAGTTTCATGCTTTGCGGGATGGCTGTTGACCGTAGAAAGCGTCCGGGGATCATTGTACAAGAAAGGTCGGAGGCGCGGCGCAGATTGAAGATTCGCCGTGGCAGTGAGGCGCGATTCAATGCGCCCGCCTCCCTTCGAGACTCAGGGTAACGTTACAAGTGCATTCAGGAACTATCGAATGCGGGGACCCCTGACGAGCGGGGCGTTCGCAGCCCTTTGAGGAACCGCAGTCTGTGAGCTGGGTAAACTCTTACCGCAGCATTTCGCTTCCAGTGACAGCCGGGGCGGGTCAGTTTCCGACTTACCCGGAGTTTAGCTAAGTCTCCCACTTGGGCTTTACGCGTGATCTGAAAGGCAGGCTCGCTGAATGCTGAACCTCGACCGGAGAAATGGCAGGTTGCTTACGCCGGGCGGCGCCCTTCGACGCTCAGGGTAAACAAGCCCCGCCCCGCGAGGAATCGGGGAGCTTGGCCTTGCAAAACCGCCAACGGGCAGTATAATCCGGTCGATTTGAGCGGTGCCAAACTCGCGAGGCTATTGGACTGAGAGGGGTTGTTATGGCCACCAATCCTGTTCCCATCTCCGAACTAGGTTTGACTACCGACAGCACCCCGACCGAGATAGTCGTTCACTGCACCGGAAAGATAACGTCGAATACAACTCAGTCGTTAAGGGCGACGGTAAAGCCCCTGTTTTCGGAAAGCAAAAGTGTCGTGCTGGATTTGACGAATGTAAGCTACCTGGACAGTTCCGGGTTAGGTGCGATTGTCGGTTTGTACGTTTCGGCGAAAACCGCCAAGAGTCAGTTGAAGCTTATCAATTTGAACCGGCACCTTAAGGAAATCTTCAGTATTACGAGGTTGGGCCAGTTCATGGCTGAGGGGCGTGACCCAAACTATCTCGGGCTGCCTTGATCAATTTTTCTCAGCGTTCAATCGAACGGCGCAACTGGGGCGGTCGCATGCCCAGCCGGCGCAGGTTGCGTGATGTCCTTCAATGTTCCTACAACTCTTGGTGGTACGCTGCCCACCGGGACGGCTGCGACCCTGGGCGTTTCTGGTGGGACGAGCGGGATCATCATTGACGATAATGTCGTGCCCGGCACCCTGCGAACCTCAGAGATCCATTTTTCGACGCTGACGGGTGGTACGGCTATTCAAGCGTCACAAGCCGGATTGCAGTGACCGCGGATTGCGAATGAAGAGGAATTTGGTTTGCGACCAGCGTTTATCCCCCGACTCAGGCTCAAAAGCACTAGAGACCATCTCACAAATGGCCGAGACATGAAGGGAAGAATTTCCTCACGGGCTAAAGCCCGATTTGCGTGTCTTTAAATGTCGGAGCTAAAGCTCCGACCCCCTGAGATGCATTATATGAAATGACTAGATAACTTCTAGTCGGATAACGCGAGTTATCGCGAGTTGACCCGGAATACAATCCGGAGTAAATGCCCCACTTGTTTCCGTCGGCAGTAATGTAGAATTTTGCGTGAGTTCATTCTTCGAAAAGTGGCAACGGACCGTGCCGCGCCGTCGTTGCAAAAATTTATGGCCACCCTTAGAAAAATGCTCGAAGACGGAGAAAATGGAGGAGCGGCATTCATGAGACTTACAATGAGTGAATTGGCGGGGGTCATCACCGCAAAAAAGAAGAGCAGCCATAGCTGGCCAGGGCAACACGCAGTCAGCTGTTGGAGACGATTTGCACGATTGGCGATCCTATTTATATTCGTCGCATCCATGCTTCCATCCACTGTCCGCGCCCAGGCTCCCGTTTACGAGGTTACTCCCGGGGAAAGCTCGATTAAGTTCGACGTCGAGTCCTCCGTTCCAATCAAGGGCACATTTTCGCAATGGGAGGCCAGCATGACTTTTAAGTCTACTGACGTCACGACGGGCGTTTTGGACATTAAGATTCAGGCAGACAGTGTGGATACCGGAAGCGGGATGAAGAATGGCAAGCTGAAAGGCAAAGACTTCTTTGATGTTAAGCGGGCCCCACAGATTACCTTTGTTTCGACAAAGGTTACCCAGACTGGCCCCGCCACCTTTGAATTGGAAGGCGATTTCACGATTCGTGGAGTCACAAAAAAAGAGAAACTGACGCTCCAGGACAATGGAAAGGGGACTAGTTCAGGCAGTATTACGGGCACGATGGCTTTCGACCGCAAAGACTATGGAATGAATAGCAACATACCTTTCATCAAGATCGCCAATCGTGTAGAGGTGAACGTCAACCTGAAATGGAAACGAATCAGCGGCCCTCCTTTGGTGTATCAGCAATAGCCAGGCACCCAACCGCCGGACGAAGAACAGGTACAAAGACAGATTCCGTGAACGCTATGCTGACACGTGTCCAGGATCTTGACAGAGTCACGTTTACATGACTGGCTCATTGGCCGAGATGTGCGAGAGCGGAGCGGAGCGGATCGCTGGAAACGAGAATCAGGCCCGCGTAAGGCGTGTACATCTCCAGGATCAAGAAGATCGCGCTCGAAACGGACAGGGCACTAACGAACCAGGTAGCCATTACGGTAGCGTTGCGGGGAGCGAAGATGCCCCAACCGATGAAAATGAAGGTCAGCCAAAAAACTAACGTGACCACCAATGGTTTAGGAACCTGTGTGGATGCCTGTTCGAACATTAACCAGCGGGTTTGTCCCATAGATATTTCGAGGCTCATCGCCTGAGACTTGATAAAGCGCTGTCTGTCGTCCTTCGGCGAAAGCCCTAGCGTCTTTTCCGACAGATTTTCTGAGCTGACCGCGGCTGGGTCCAAATGGGATCCCGGCGGACCCCCACGTTGCCACAGTCGATCGATTGAGCGCTCGACGACGCTGCGCAGAAGAGCGCGGGCCTCGTTGGCCTCCGGTCCGTAGTGAGCAAGCATCCGGTCGAGCAAAACGATCTTGGCAGACATCTCTGTCAGTTCGGCGTTCTGCGTGTCGTAGTAGGTCTTTGCGGAGGCGATCAGCAAACCGAGAACGAGCGCACACATGGTCGCCACCAAACCCATCCCCAACTTCACTGAGTCTTTCGAATCGTCACTAAGATGATTCTGCGGCATAGCTCCCCGGAGAAACATGCCCAACAGAGCGCCTCCGAAAATGAAGGCGAATGCGATTAAACCGACGGCCAGGGAACTCATGATCACCTTCCTCAGCGGTACGGCGGGTCTTTGGTCTGAATTCTGACGCTAACAGTAACCTACTGAACTCATTTTTTCGACAAGGTAAAAACGGTGAAGAGTGCCACAGCCTGGTAAACGCGGCAACCGGATAACTGCCTCCGCTCCTCCGATAACCAGAGGCTCCCCGGATGCGTCCATATGGGAGTATTCTGCGGCGGAGCGGCAAAGGAGGGAGCATGGAACGGAGAGAGTTTCTACGGCGTGGCGCATTTGGAGTGGGGGCGGCTTGGCTGGGGTCGCGAGGGCTGGCGGCCCGGATGGCGGCTTTGCCGAAGCTGGATCGGAAATTCAGCGCTACGGATACGGTGACGATCGGGAAGACGGGCATCCAGACTAGCCGGCTGGCGATGGGGACGGGCACGGTGGGGTCGGGGCATCACTCGAACCAGACTGCTCTGGGGATTGCCGGGCTTTCCGGGCTGCTGCTGAACGGATATGACAATGGGTTGCGATTTTTTGACGCGGCGGATTCGTATGGGAGCCATCCGCATGTGGCGGAGGCGCTCAAGAGCGTGCCGCGCGACAAGGTCACCGTGCTCAGCAAGACTTGGGCGCGGGATCCTGCGACGGCGCGAGCGGATCTCGATCGATTTCGCAAGGAGCTTGGCACGGAATATCTGGATATTTGCTTGATGCATTGCGTCACTGAGGGCGATTGGACCGAGCGGTATAAGGGCGTGATGGACGTGCTCTCGGAGGCGAAGGAAAAGGGCGTCATTCGGGCGCACGGCTGCTCTTGCCACAGCATCGAGGCTTTGCGGGCGGCGGCGAAGTCGCCGTGGGTGGAAGTCGATCTGGTGCGGATCAACCCGATTGGGTCGCACATGGACGCCGATCCGGAGACGGTCGTGAGCGTGATCCGGGAAATGCGGGCGGCGGGCAAGGGAGTTATTGGGATGAAGATCCTGGGTCAGGGCGACATGCGCGGGAGGCAGGATGAGGCGCTGAAATATGCGTTGTCGCTGGGTTTGCTGGATGCGTTTACGATTGGCGCGGAGAGTAAGGCGGAGCAGCAGGACCTGATGCGGAGGATCGCGGCGGCGGCGTAGAAGGAAGAAGTAAAGAAGTAATGAAATAACGACGTAACGAAAGGGCTGGATTGATCGGTGCGGGTGCTGGGACCGATAGTTTCGCGTTTTTTGGGGTTGGAAATGCTGCTTAGGCTTCACGGTTGCCGCTGCGGAAACACCTGTCCTGTCGGGCAATTGACCCTGCCGGGAGGTGGTCCGAAGATTGGAGCATGAGCCAAGTCACTTTTACCGCGCCACGGCGCAGCGGGCGCGTGTTCCACAAGATGCGAGTGCAAGCGCACGGCCGGGGTCACGATGGCCGGAAATTTCGCGAAGTGTGCCAGACGCTGGTGGTGAATTCGCACGGCGGGTTGCTGCTGCTGAAGAACGAGGTCGATCAGGGGGAGATGATCGTCCTGACCAACCCGGACACCGACGAAGAGCAGGAGTGCCGCGTGGTGTTTTTGGGCGAGCCTGGGGATCAAGGGCAGCGCGTCGGGGTGGAGTTTTTGACGCCGGGGCCGCGTTTTTGGGGGCTGGAGTTTATTGATGGCGAGGTGTCGGGGGCGGCGGCAGCGAAGCGTCTGCTGAGTAGTTTCGTGGGCTGCCAGCGGCGCTAGGAAGCGTTGGCGGAAGCGCGGTTCATTTCGGGTTTCGGGTCTGTTTTCGCGGGCGCCAAGCGCCCCTTTTTCGCAAACCAATCGCCTAGCCGCCAGAGCAGCAAGATGGAGACGAGCGCAGCGTAGAAAAGTGGATTGCGCACGTCGGACTTCACCAGCCAATAGTAGTGAATCACACCGCAAATCGCCGTGATGTAGATCGATCGATGCAACATTTGCCAACGCTTGCCGCCCAGGCGGCGAATCCAGCCTGCGGTGGAAGTAATGGCGAGCGGAATCAAGAGCACAAATCCCAGGAAACCTACGGTGATGTAACGGCGCTTCTCCACGTCTTTCCACATGGCCGCGAGGTTGAAACTCTGGTCGGGGCCTATGTAGGTGAGGAAGTGCAGGCAGACATAGAAGAATGCGAAAAGGCCGAGCATGCGGCGGAAGCGAATGAGCTCGGGGAGCTTGAGGAGTTTTCGCAGCGGTGTGATGGTCAGCGTGAAAATCAGGAAGCGAAGGGTCCAGAGGCCGGTGGCGTGTTGGAGAAATTCAACCGGGTTGGCGCCGAGCCGGCCAGTCAGCGCGCGCCATATGAGGGTGGCGAGCGGGGCGAGGCAAATAAGAAAGACCGGGACCTTGGTCCATTTGTTGGAAAGAAGGCGATGCACGGGTTCTCGAGCTAGTAATTTTTCTTCAAATTCATGCCAGCGTACATGCTGGCGACCTGATCGCCATAGCCGTTGAACATCAGCGTGTCGCGGCGGAAAATTTCGCCGAGGCGGCGTTCCTTGGCCTGGCTCCAGCGCGGGTGGTCGACGGTGGGATTCACGTTGGAATAAAAGCCATATTCGGAGGGGGCCATGAGGTTCCAGGTTGTCGGGGGCTCACCCTTCACGAATTTTATTTTCACGATGGACTTGATGCTCTTGAATCCGTATTTCCAGGGGATGACCATGCGCACCGGCGCGCCGTCCTGATTCGGAAGGGTTTCGCCGTACATGCCGACGCACAGTAGAGTCAGCGGATTCATCGCCTCGTCAAGGCGCAGGCCTTCGACATAGGGATAGTTGAGGCCGGTGCCTCGGGACTCGGGCATCTGCTTGAGGTCGTAAAAACTTTGGAAGGCGACGTATTTTGCTTTTGGAGTGGGCTCGACGAGCTTGATTAGAGTATTGAGCGAGAAACCGATCCACGGAACTACGATCGACCAGGCTTCCACGCAGCGATGGCGGTAGATGCGCTCTTCGAGGGGGGCGAGTTTCAGGATTTCGTCCATGGTGAAGGTGCGGGGCTTGGCGACTTCGCCTTCGACGGAGACGCTCCACGGCGAGGTTTTGAAATTTTGCGCATTTTTCGCGGGGTCGGATTTGTCGGTGCCGAATTCGTAGAAATTGTTGTAGTGCGTTACGTCATTGAATGGAGTGATCTTTTCATCCGTACTGAAAGGGCCCTTGACGGTGGCCAGCTTGGTTCCCGCATAGACGTGGCGCGAAGGCGAAATCAAATCCATCAAACGCGTGCCCGCGAGTCCGGCAACGCCTGCGATTCCCATCCCTTGGAGAAACTTGCGGCGGTTCAGGTACACAGACTTGGGGGTGATGTCGGCGTAGGTGAGATCTGGCGATCGGCGAATCAGCATATATCCCCTGGCGAAGAACGGTATCTCTATAAGTTTACGGCGATTTGTCGGGATCGGATGGGATTTCTATCTCGGACCAGGCTGGATAAATCAGCTCAAAATTGCCGCCGCGAGGCACCACTTAAGTACTGTTGCCAGTTATAATTGGAAACGGAGGAGTGGGTGAGCGGTTGAAACCGGCGGTCTTGAAAAATGCTGACGACCGTCACGTCAGTTCTAGTCCTACATTGTTTTCAATGACTTGTACTTGGTTCTAGAACCTTTCACTGGGCTATTTTGGGCGTGTCTGGCAGCCTTTTGTGCAACACAATGTGCAACGCCAAGAATTGTGTGCAACAGTTTTGCTGGCGGTTTTGGACTGCCCGACAAAACCGCTTGTACGCGCTGAAATGGAAAATGAAGTAGACTACAGACCCCACCATGAAATTATTTCGGAGGTGAGTCATGGCAGACATCCAGCGAATCGATGCTCAACAAGCACATACAAAAGCCAAGTCGAACCAAGCCTTGTTGGTCTGTGCTTATGAGGACGAGGCCAAATGCCGGAGGCTCAATCTAGATGGCTCTATATCGCTCGCCAGCTTCAAGTCGCGGGTAAACTCTCTACCAAAGTCGCAGGAAATCATCTTCTATTGAGCGTGACCGGCGGAAGCGAGCGCTGTCGGTCAGGCAGCGAAATATCAGGCGCAGGGCTTTACGAACATCGAGGTGCTGAAAGGCGGAGCGGAGGCGTGGAAGGCTGCCGGATACGCGATGAATTGATGGATTGGGCGTACCAATCCAGGGCGGTCCCTACAATCGAAGTATGCAGCAGTTCCCGACCATCCGGCTCGCAACTCCCACGCGTGTCGCAGCTCCATTCGATCACCCCGATTGGGTTTTCGAGTTGAAGCATGATGGCTTTCGCGCTCTCACCCTGCTAGATGGCGGCTGTCAGCGCGACCGGACGTTCGGAATGAACGTGCCTCCACTCCCGCAGCATCGTAATTGCAAACGCAAAGATCACACCTCTCCCCTTCGCATTTTTTACACAAATCCATTAGGCTCTTTGCGCGAGGATTCAGCGCGATGGCATGGCAAGACGGTCTTACAGACGAACAGAAGAACGCAGCCTCTTTCGCAGGCTCGAATGCGAGGTTGTTGGCGGGTCCAGGGACCGGAAAAACTTTGACACTGGCCCGCAGAATCGCCCGGCTCTTTCTCGACCTGAAGAAGCCAGCGGGGTCTATCCTCGCTTTCACATTCACGAAGTTTGCGGCAGCGGAACTGCGAAAACGAGTCGCAGCGGAAGTGCAAGCGAAGGACAAGGAAGAGAACACTAAGACCAAGGTACTGCCGCGCATCTCGACCCTGCACTCGTACGCTCTACGCGAGCTACTGCGTAACGAGGACCGAACTAAGTTGCCTCGGCCCATCAGAATCTCCGATGACTGGGAAGACGACAACATCATCCTTTCAGAAATGCAAGCACTGATGGGCCTACCCAAGAAAGAGACGCGGCGATTATTCGGGAAGTTGTCGGCAGATTGGCAGCAGTTATCCGCAGACCAGAAAGAGTGGGAACGAACGTTCCCGGACCCGAAGTTTCTCGGAGCTTGGCGCGAGCATCGAGGGACTTATGGTTATACGATGCGGTCGGAATTGGTTTATCAACTGAAGACCGGACTTGACCAGGGCGATGTTCAAATCGAGGGACCGCCGCAGTATGTGTTGGTTGATGAATTTCAAGACCTGAATCCATGTGACCTTGCGGTTGTTGGTCTTATGGCTAAAGTAGGTTGCGAAATTTATGGAGCCGGAGACGATGACCAGAGCATTTATGGTTTCCGTTTCGCCGAGCCTGAAGGCATTCGTCGCTTTCCAAATGACTTTAAGCCATCGCAACAGCTAGACCTGACGCATTGCAAACGATGTGACAAGGCCATTCTCGACTTCGCCTTGTACGTGGCGCGTCAAGACCCTCGCCGAATTGAAAAGAAACTCGAACCGGATAGTAAAGAGCCTGGGCAAGTGGAAATTTTATCGTTTGATGACCAAGGGAGAGAGGCACTTGGCATCGGAAAAATATGCCGCTGGCTCGTGAACCGAAAAGGATACAAGCCCCAAGACATTCTGATACTTCTACGCACTGATAGATATAAAGTGTTCTCAACGCCTCTATCAGCCGCTCTGTTGAGCGTAGGCGTGCCGGTCAACATTTCATCTAACCCGCTTGAGCCTTTGGAGACAGAACCCGGACGAGAGTGGTTATCGTTGCTGCGGCTCATTGCAAATGACAAAGACGACTTAGCATGGCGCAGCATATTGCACGTACGAAATAACAAGTTAGGTGGAGAAAGTTTTAACGCTGTGTACGAGGTTGCGCGTCAGGAAGGAATCCGATTTACCGCAGCGCTGGAAAAGATAGAGCAAGACCCGACGCGCATTGGAGCAAAAGGCAAAATCGTTAAGAGCGAGCTAGGCGCAATCAAAGACAAGATTAAAGGCTACAGCCCCGTTCCACCAGATGAACTGATGAAGTGGCTTCAGGAAGTAGCAAAAGCCGAACTTTCCGATGAGACCATTCGTGCTGATGTGCTCAAGATTTTTGATAAGCCAGAAAACGCAGGGTGTAAATCCTTGGATGAACTATTGAAGGCTGCGACTGTTTCTCTCGGAGCGATGGAACAGGACGTGCCCGAAAATCTAGCTGCCATCATGACAATGCATCAAGCAAAGGGTCTGACCGCTAAGGCTGTAATCGTGGCAGCCGCCGAGGAGGAGTATATTCCTGGCCGTGCTCAGGGGAGATTCACTGAAGACGAGAGAAGGCTGCTGTACGTATCTTTGACACGCGCATGCCACTATTTATTTGTGACATACACTAGTGAGCGAACTGGTCAACAGAGGTACACGGGAAAATTTAGCGAGACCGGAGAGACCGCGAGGCATCTAACAACGTTCCTGAGTGGAGGGCCGATAAAACCGAAGTCCGGTAACGCTTTTACGTCTGGTTTGAAATGACTGATCGAAGCATAGCCGAGACCCGTCTCTTCCATTTCTTATGACCGACCTGGGAACAGATGAACGCAAACTGGCGCTAGAGGCAATCTCAACTCTCTGCCACATTAAACGTAGCATGGTCGAGCTACTGCTGAAGCCAGCGGGAGTACCTCAGGAGGTTTACGGACCACTTCTTTATCAACGAGATGAAGCTGGACGCTTCTTCTCAAAACGGCAGATCGCTCCGTTAATCATTGATGCATGCGAGAAAAATCCGGCCAGAAAGCGCGTGATCCGGCGAATCGTCGAAATTACCGCCACATGGAGCAGTTTCCACCTCGCTGAAAATGAATACGCCGCAAGAGCAACGGTACAAAAGGCGCGGGAGTTATTGGGCGTCATCGAAACAATGGAGGCGCGTGAGGCGCGCGTCCGCGAGATAGCTCGCCAAGAGGAACTCGCCCAACTTACGCGTGAGAAGGCCAATCTCGCCAAACGGCAGTCGGAACTTCTCTTGATGATGTTCGATGAAATGGCACGTTCTGACGATCCCCATCGGCGAGGCTACTTGCTTCAAGACCTGAGCAACCGCCTTTTTGACATCCATGAGATTCCCGTCGTGCGCTCGTTTACGCGTAATGAAGGAGCCGAACAGATCGATGGCGCTTTTTAGCTAGAAGGTTGGCACTATATCGGAGAATTACGCTGGCGTGAAAAACTTGCTGACATAAGACAACTCGATGGGCTTCTGGGGCAAGTGAATCGATCAGGCAGACAGACGATGGGAATGTTTCTATCGATCAATGGGTGGTCGGAGAACGTTCCGCATCTATTGAAGCAGAATCCGGACAAATGCATTTTCCTCGTGGATGGTTACGATCTCCGCTGTGTGCTAGCAATGGAAGCTGATCTCACTGATCTGCTGCTCGCAAAAGTAGCTCATCTGAATCTGAAGGGTGAACCTTTCCTAAGCGTTCGGGAATTCCTCGACGAATCGAAGGAACCTTAAGTCAAACCGTTCTATAGGTCATTTCAGGCAGGCAGGAAGGATGTGCCAGGACACTGTGTGCGCCGCGTCCCGCCGTTGAGACACACCCTC
This sequence comes from uncultured Acidobacteriota bacterium, assembly GCA_963729285.1. Lineage (GTDB taxonomy): Bacteria > Acidobacteriota > Terriglobia > Acidiferrales > UBA7541 > Acidiferrum. Next base: position 7,754 of record CAVSNL010000029.1, on the reverse strand, counting down.
AGTTAGCCTCTGGGAATCCTCTGCTAGATTCACTTCGGAACAGAAGATACGCTGGGGCGAAAACCATAGTAAGAATCGGCCTTGCAATCGGTATCCCAGAGGTTGCGGATCCGAGGATGGCGGAAGAAGACATCCATACCTCGGCACCACGACTGCCACACGTATTCATCGATGAATCCAGCTTTGTAGAAGAAATACTCTTCGGCACAAAGGTTGAAGTAACTGAAGACAAATTCCCGTTCCTTCTCGGACGGCTCCCCTTCTGTTGGCCCTGTTAGGATCTTGTTCAGTTCGTCGTTCAGCTTGTCATATCGTCCATTGAATTCGACGAACAACTCTTTGAAAAGCTTTGCCTCTTCAAGATGCTGACGGTAGATAAAATAGAAAAAACCAGTCAACGCTCCCAGACCGGACAACAATAGTTCCGGCGGATGCCCTGCTGCGAAATAGAACCACGAAGCAAGAATCGCGGCAGAGCCGAATAGAAAGATATACGGATACCATCCCTTGCTATGAAGTCTGAGGGCCATTTTCTGGTCGCTCCACCTGAGGATTACCGAGACACATTAGTGACCTCATGAGCCTTAAGGCGTGTGCGAACGAACCCAACGATAGCGTTGTCAATCACCTTGGTCACACTTGAATTTATCCCTTGTCCGATCCGCCGTTCGATCTTTTCCCGACTTCCAACCGCGATTCAACAAAAGTTGTGGAACATTTCCTGAAACGCGACTTCATCTCCGCGACTGAAGGTCTTGTGATGAAAGAAAAACCGGATTGTATATTCACGATCTATGGGAGGAATTAGTTCAGGGAGTACGTGGTGAAGCGCCTTGGAACCGGCGACGATCTTCGTTGAACCGTGCCCAATCTTGGCTTCAGAAATCGCGGTCCAAAGCTGTTCGCTGGCGCTTTTGAGATCACCGGGATTGAGTTTCAGGAGTGCGAGGCAAACAGTTTCCTAATTGGCTCCTCGAGTCGACGAAAACTTTCGACGAAAATCGGAAATTCCACGAGCTTAGCGCGGCCAGGTCCCATGCGATGCATCCCCCACGAAGTCAACGTCGCATAGATAGATTCAACGAACGATTCGTCCATTATTGCATCGGCGGGACACTTGTGCTGCCGGAGTAGATTGAGAGTCTTCGAATGGAAATATGCGCTGGGACCGGTGAAGAGGCTCAATCGATCAAATGCATCACAACACCCGTCAAAATCCTCGATAAGCTCGCTTACCCGTTGGCCCATCCGACGAGTGGTCTCGGGTCGCCAACTCATTTGGCTCTCGTTTTTCGGGCCTTGGAGCCGGCGCCGTTGTTTGAATGGGCCGCACTGCCAGCGCGGATTCGGTCGAGGAGTTCGGAGGCGGATTCGTAAGATCGACCTTCTCGGCTTGCCAGCTCGGCTTCGGTGGGCACGAGTTCGCCTCGGAAGGCTTTGGCAAGAATTGCCTGAGTAATGCTGTCTACTCGCTTTCGCCCCTCCGCAAATCGCGCTTCAATCCGGTCGGCCAGTGCGAACAGATTTCCGACACGGCGGACAATTTCCCCTTGCTCGGGTAGAGGGGGTAGAGCGAAGAGCACAGCTTTGACATCCTCTTGATTAATACTGGATTGATTGACCGCGTGTTTTGCATTTTTGCGAAGTTCTTCCAATCCCTTGACACTCCGAAGATACAGGATGGCATAGTCCGATGTCATACGAGACTCGTCTAGCCGCAGGCGCATCATGTTGCTTTCAAAAACGCTCGCCTCGGGCATGCCCTTAACAAGCGCTGACTTTCCCAAAAACTTCGGGCTATTAACTCGATTAATGAGAATGTCGCCGTTCAAGAGCGCAAACTGCTCTCGCTCTTTTTCGCTGATCTGGAGTCGCTTGAGTTCTGTCCAGTTGGTTATTTTGCCGTCATAGAAAGCATCAATCCGGACAATGGGTGTCCCGTCGCCGTAACACGATTGGGGTTTATCAGTCCGTTGTGAGGCCCATCACCAATCACATTCCCAAACTCGATCAGCGACCAGCTTCGCGGCAAGTCATCGGGGCCGTCGTCACCATCCCGCCAATCAGCTGTCAGGCGGCCCGAGCAGGCGGCGGCGAGGACGGATTGGCGGAAGCGTTTGAGCAGCAGCGGTATCTTAGTCAGCCGCTGCTGGCAACTGGCTGCTTGATCCAGCAGCTTGTCCAGTCTCGTTACGATTCGTCGCTGTTCGATAGTGGTGGAAACACTATGCTCATCTCGTTCAGATGTGACGGGCCATAGTTAAAGATTGCGCTGCCGGTCTTCGCCGAGTCGATCTGCCGAAAGAAGCCATGCGATTGAACATAGAACCGAAGGAACTCCTGCGTTAAGACCTCTGGGTATCGGGCACGGAAGCGAATGGTTGACGTGTTCAGCATCAGAGGCAAGTCCTCAGCAGGAAATTGGAAAAGAACTGGGGAACGCAAAACTCGTCGAGTTTTTCAAGTCAGGTGCAATCAACGAAGCTCCATTCAATCTCATCGCCGCCGCTATGTATGCTTCGCTATCAGCAAAGGCCGCCGCTGGCCGAAAGAAATCCCAACCAAGGCACCGCAACGGACATAAACATAGTTTCAACTCTCCTACCCTATTGCGATGCGATGTTTGTAGACAACAAATGCAGAGCGCTGTTCCCGACATTCCCAGAGATTACGCGCTACCGTATGCATGCAACGTATTTTCGCCAAACACTGGTGGGGATTTTATTCGGTACCTGATACAGATAAGGGATTCGGTGACCCCTGATCACCTGAAGCTGATTGAAGAAGTATACGGCCCAGACCCAATGAAGCCTCAGAGCGGCATCTATGGCGTGGGAAAGCATAGGCGAACAGCTTCGGAGATTTAGGTCTTCGACCAGGCACTGCTGGCACTTTACGTCACGCAAACGCCCTCAACTCCTGATAAGCCTTACCGGACAACTGCTCTAGCTGGCCACAAACGGGGTTGTGGGAGGCGAAAGGATTTTCTGGGCGCATTGTCGGCAAACCGGAAGTAATCCTCGGACGCGCTTTGCCTGGCGGTTTGTATGAGGTGTCTGAACGCAAAATACAGTTTTCCGCTCACAAAAACTCTGCGTGCTGAGTTGTTATTTTTTGCCTTTCTGCGGTGCGTTTTTGACGCGCGGATTTTCCGTTCATCCCTGGAGCCTTGCACGGACCGTCCCGTAGCCGGCCCTCCGGTTTGGGGCGATTTGTCGCAGGCTGTGCCCTTAACCCTTCAACTCCAGCGCCATCACGCTACCTTCTTCGCCTGCTTCCTAACCTTCGCCCACCGCTTCTTCGCCGCCTTCACAATCGCCGCTCTGCCAGCAGCCGACAAAACGCGCTTCTCCACGCCGACGACTTCGCGCTCCGCAGAGCCGCCCAACGCTTTTGCAGCCGCCCGTACACCGCTTAGTTGGTGATTAAGCTTGCCTAATTGTTTTTCCAGTTTCTCTCTTCACGCTTGATCGCTAATCAGTTGATCCGACGCTACTTCCACTGGAGAAACCGATCTGTTTGGCTGTACCCGGTCAAAACCTAGCCAGGTAGCGTTCCGGCTGATCTAATCTTTAGCTTTGTTTTCAATAGGTGGGTTCGAGCTGGGTGTTGCGTCAACCCGTTGAGACCACCGCGTTGATCAGGCATGTAGATATCGACGATCGATTCTCAAATCATGATTGTTCCCGAACAGCGGTCGCAGGAAAGGATCACGCACTCGCCGATTGATGATTTTGCCTAAGCTCGAAATACTTCTTAGGGCTGCGGTCTCTAACAGGGGCGCATCTGTACCGCGGACGCGCCGGCATCGCCGCTCTTGACCCGGGCCTGCAAGGTGTTGAAGGACAGGCGCGGAAATATTTTGACTGGGACGCAACCACTCGGTGTCACCGGCGGAGCAAAAGAGGTCGAAGAGCCTGTACTCCGCATGGCTCGGGAGCTCATAACTCCTTGAATAAAATGGCCCCGCTGCATGCGAGCCGAGTATCGGCACCGTCAAATTGTCGCGGCTGAGTTTGGGGATTCGTTGCGGTACCTCGCATGACTTGGCGTACACGAACGTTCCTGCCAAGAAGCCAAGCAGCAGAGCGCGACCAAGATTCCACCTGTAGGATGCGAGCATAAAAATAAGTCCCCTAATTTGTTTGATTTTGGTCGCCGAGGTCCTAACTCTGTACATGCGCCCGGCAATACCTATCAGTGTTATTCCGGTCTTCTGAGTTGTGAACCTCAGGTGTGCGAAGTGAAACTGTCAAAATTGACAGTCCATGCGGAAAATATGAATGGATTTAGCAAACAGGTTTGCTAACTCGCGACAACGCACGTCACTGGACAATGAATCGCTCCGTGCAACGGCTGCGACGTACACGAATCGCGGCGCGGTCCGGCAACGCGTGAGCAATTGTTTGGCCGCTGAAAAGCGCGCACACCGCGCGGCTTCACCCAGAATCCAAAGAAATAATTGTCGTGGTCGCTTACCGTTCGAGTCCGTGTCGCGGACATCGACGACATGCAACTGGCGAGCGACCATCGGTTCCCGGGTGTCTCTCCCCTTGGCCGCCAATTGTCTTTCCAGGTCGAGGGTGGCACTCGCGATTCGTAACTTGTCTAAGAGTTCTGCGATGCGAGCCTGCTGCTCCACCAGAGAGGTTTCGTCATTAGCACGTAATTGATTGATATGGGCCGCCTCGTCTTTGCCACCGTAATCCTCGCGGTAGTTTTTCTATGGACCTTACCGACATCAGGCCTCGCGAGAATGGTCGCAGGCACAGTAGCAGCAGAATGTTCATGAATTCTCCGCAGGAAAATCGTTGCCTTTTTTCCAGAACTACCACTACAGGTTTTCCCCCGCAATTCTCCCATCGAGTCCCTATGGCGGCGTGCTCTCCCGAAACCTATATTCCAAAACAACCTAGTCATCAAACCCCGATCATCAAAGTTCGACAGGAGAGAAGCGAATGCACAGTGAACGGCGTTTAGGAATGCTGGAATACGGGAAGCTGTTCGTAACGCTAGCAGCGCTGGCTAGTTTTTTGCTCTTCACCGGCGTACCAGGTGTCCGTGCCGACGAGTCGGAATGCCAACACCGAACCGAAAAGGCAGATCATCACCTCCACGAAGCGATCGAACATCACGGTTGGGACAGCAGCCAAGCCGAGCATGCGCGTCACGAACTGCACGAAGCGCGGGAATATTGTTGGAATCACAGCCACAGATGGTGGGACGTCGAAACCCACGGATGGCGCACGGATCACGACTGGGACGACGACCACGGGCATCCACGATAGAGGAGGCGGAACGACTGGCCAGTTGTGGGAAATACCACCTTAAGTAAAGAACGGGGCGCTCAAAAAGGCGCTCCGTTTCTGCTCTCCGAAAGGATCGCCCCGACCAAGACACTCAGAATAGCGTAGGCATCAAACCTCAGAAGGAACACTACAGTCAGAACTTCGAGTTTTCTTTTTTGGTGTAGATGGGGCAGAATTGGGTGCGACACCACTTAGATTTCGCTTCGTTTCAGGATATAGTCGAGACCTCCAACTCGGAACCATCGATATCCATACGGTTCCAGCAGCAAACGATGCTTGCCCCGACGCATCTGCATCACTGTTCTCCTGCGAAAGCAGATTCACCAGGCATCTGGAATCCTCCACACCCACATCCAGCAAAATTTCGCGCGGCTCCGCACTGAGGTTGTGCACCACGACCACGGAATTGTTTCGCCAGTCATACCGAATCGCCAGCACCTCCGGCTTCCGCGTCTGCAAAATCGAGAACTCGCCCCAGCCGACCTCCGGCGCTTCCTTGCGATCCGGATCATGGCTCCATCCAATTCATCAGCGAATCGGATCGCGTCTCTGTGCCGCCACATTGACATGCTCGAATCCGTACGCTCCCCCGCTGATCACCGGCAGGATCGGTTTCTCGCTCTTGGTAAATCCGCCCTGGGTTCCGCGGACCACTGCATCGGAGTGCGAGCGCAATTACGCTCAGGAACCCGCAGGTTCTCCCCCATCCCGATTTCATCGCCGTATCGCAAAACCGGCGTGCCTGGCAACCCCATCATCAAACTGTACGCAAGCTCCAGCCGCCGCCGATCCCCTTGCAGCATCGGAGCAAGCCGCCGCCGAATCCACGGTTGTACAATTGCATATCCTTGTCGGGACCAAACGCCGCGAACACCGCCTGTCGCTGCTTCTCCGTCAGCCGCCCTAGATCCAGCTCATCGTGATTCCGCAGGAACTGCCCCCACTGCGCCGTGGCCTCAGATATCTTTGTTGCCGCGAGTACCTTCACCAAAGGTCGACTATCGCCGCTCGCCAGCGCATAGAACAGGTGCTGGTTCACGGCAAAGTTGAACATCATCTGCAAACGTTCGCCGGCCTCGCCGAAGTATTCCATGTCCGTCTTCGGCACCACGTTAGCTTCCGCAAGGATGACGGCGTCGCCCTGCCGCCACGAAAGAAACTCCCGGAACGTTCGCAGCATCTCGTATTGTTCCACCGGAACTTTGACGTCCGCCCCTTTTTTCGCAATGACAAAGGGCACCGCATCCATTCGAAATCCGGAAACGCCAAGCTGAATCCAGAAGCCCATAATCTTCAAAATCTCAGCCTGCACTTCCGGATTCGAGGTATTTAAGTCCGGCTGAAAGTCATAAAACCGGTGAAAGAACCAGGCCCCCCGCCTCCTTATCGTAGTTCCATGTCGATTTTGCACGCCGGGAAACACCACTCCGGCGCTGGTGTTTTTCGGCTTCTTCTTCGACCACACATACCAGTCCCGATACTTCGATTTTGGGTCTCGAGCGCGCCTCCTGAAACCAAGGATGCTTGTCGGAGGTGTGGTTGACGACAAGATCGATGATCACGCGGATGCCCCTGCTGCTTACAGCCGTGCGCAAACTCCACAAAATCGCCAAGAGTGCCGTACCGTGGATCAACGCCATAGTAATCCGCAACATCGTACCCATCGTCGCGAAATGGAGACGGTTGAAACGGCATGAGCCAGAGGGCAGTCACGCCGATGCCCTGTAGGTAGTCCAGCCGGTTCATTAGGCCAGGAAAGTTCCACATGCTGTCGCCATTTGCATCCATGAATGTAGAGATGGAGAGGCAATAGACGATTGCATTTTTGTACCAGAGATCACTAATCATGCAGTTCGCCCGCGTTCGTTGGATGAATTTTACGGTCAATAATCGTGGTAGCTATCTTCTATGACCTCCTCACGTATATCGATGCGGCGGCCTGGGAAACGTCGTCGCCGCTTTTTATGGGCGCGTCTGGCGCAATCGATTTGACGGCTGGGCGAAGGGGCGCGAGGCATCGCGCATAATCCGAAAAGCCAGGCACTGGAAACTCGGACGGTGCTACGAGGCAACTAGAAGTGGCTGAATAGACCGATCAGGATGACGATCGGGACGGGAACTCCGAGCCCGGCCTTGGTCGTTTTTGATTAACCATCGCAATCCTCGGCGTTTATACGGTTGCCGAGCGACCCGCGAAGAAATGGTAAGCAATTGAAATGACCGCTAAGATCAAAAGGATATGTATGAAGCCCGCGGTCACATGAAAGGCGAAGAATCCGCCCAGCCACATGAGCAACAACAAGACGCCGATAATTCCAAACATATTGATCCTCCTATGAGCGAAATTTGCCTGGCCGCACGTTGCGGCGGTGTTTATATTTAGGACCTCTGAGGACCATCGGTCGATAGGGGCAAAACGTTACTGCGGGTTGTGAATTTCTGTAG
>CAVSNL010000028.1:0-77010 GCA_963729285.1 uncultured Acidobacteriota bacterium | reverse complement strand
CGGTACTCGAGGACGTCAGCGGGCGCGAGGCCCAGTATGCGGACGGATTTGACGCGGACGTCCTGGTATGCGGCAAGGTCGGCGGTGGGGTTGGGTTGGTCGGTGATGGCGCTGGGGAGGATGTCGGCGGTGCCGCCGCTAGCGTGAGTGATGTGGACGAGCGGGATTTCGATCTGCTCGAAGGAGCGGTTGAAGTTGAAATTGAGGTGGGAGAATTGGCGGACGCCGAGTTCGCTGTTGATGCGGACGCGGGTGTGGACTTCTTTGCGGGAGTCGCCATTGGCCTCGAATCGGATGTGGGTTTCCAGCAGCTCGATTTGGGCGGGTGTTTCGGGGATCGCGGGATTGTCGGCGGGCTTGGCGGGCGGCGGGCTTTCCTGGGCGCGGTTCGGCCACGGACGAACAGCAGCGCTAACGCGGCGAGGAGTCGCAGCGACTTAAGAGGGATTGACGAGCGAGTCACGACTTCAGTTTGGAGCGGGCGAGGAATGGGGGCAAGCGTGGGTTGCGGAAGCGTTGCGAGGGTTGCACGTCGAAGGGCGAAAGAAAGAAAGAGCTTTACACAGAGTACGCGGAGGGCTCAGAGAAGCGGTGTTAAGGAGACCTGGGAAGGAACGCACGCAAACCCGAGCTCGAAACCGATTGGCGGCCGGTGCGTCTCACGAGGTGATAATGTGTGCGTGCGCACGACTTTGATTAGGAGATTGCGAATGACGAAAGGCATTGGTGGTTGCGGCGGCGATGGTGGGAATGCTGGCTAGCGCGAGCATTTTGCATGCGGACGACCGCGCGCCGAAGGGACCATCGGAGGACGGCACGCTGCCGGCGCTGGTGAAGATTGCGGGCGAAGGAGAGATGAATTCGCACGCGTTTGAGTTCTTGACGGAATTGAGCGACGACGTTGGGGCGCGGGTGACGGGCACCCCGGCGGAACGCAAGGCCGAGGATTGGGGCGTCGCGAAAATGCAGGCGATTGGTTTGACCAACGTCCACAAAGAAAAATACACCATCTGGAAGGGCTGGACGCGGGGAACAGCAGATGCAGAATTGTTGACGCCGGTGCGGCACAAATTGCATGTGGATTCGATGGGCTGGACGGGTTCGACTCCGGCGGGCGGCGTGGAAGGCGATGTTGTGGCGGTGAACCTTTTCGATATCGACAACGAGATCAAGAACGTTTCGCGATTGAAGGGCAAAGTGGCGCTGGTGGTGGCCAAGGGCAACGCAAGAAGAATGGGAATAGAGGCGTTCATTCGCATGGGCGATTTGATCCGGGCGGCAGGGCCCGCGGGAGCGATCGCGATCATCGGAGGGCAGGGCGGCGGGAAGGCCGCGGGAATGAATTTGACGCACACGGGAATACTGGGATTTGACGCGGATTTTGCTGTTCCGGTGGTGTCGATGACGGCGGAGGATCAGGGACAGCTGGAACGCTATTTGGATCGCGGGATCACGCCGCATGTGCGATTCAATATTCAGAACACATTTACGAATGGACCGGTGGAGACGGCGAACGTCGTCGGAGAGATTCGCGGCACCGAACATCCCGGAGCAGATCCTGGTGGTCGGCGGGCATCTGGATTCCTGGGATTTGGCGGAAGGAACCACGGACAACGGCTCGGGCACGGCTACGGCGCTGGGAGCGGCGGACGCGATCATGCGTTCGGGCGAGAAGCCGCGGCGCACGATTCGATTTGTGTTGTTCACCGGCGAAGAGCAAGGGCTGGATGGATCGAGCGCGTATGTGAAACAACATCAATCGGAAATGGCGAATCATCTTGGGGGATTTAATTTTGGATGCCGGGCAGGGACCAGTGAAGGGATTTCAGTTGGGAGGGCGCGACGATTTGGTTGCGGCGTTCCAGCCGTTCGCAAAATCTCTAGCGAATATGGGACCGATGACCGTGGACGACAAGATTGAATCGGGCACCGACACGCTGCCGTTTTCGATTGCGGGCCTGCCGGGAATCAACATGGACCAGGACACCTCGGAATATAAATTTACGCACCACTCGGCAGCGGACGCGCTGGAGGCGCAGAAGCCGGATGTGTTGACGAAGAATGCAACATTGATGGCGCTAGCTGCGTTTTGGATCGCGGACCGCCCGGAGCGATTTGCGGCGCCCTGGCCGGCGAAGCGCACGGCGAAGATGTTACGGGACCAGCACGAGTATGAGGAGTTGAAGGCCTTTAATTTATGGCCCTATGGGGACCTGGGCACCGAAAAGGATGACACCCCACAGAATTAGTCAGTAGCACAGACACTCCTGTCTGTGCCAACCGCAACACAAGGAAGGCCTAACCGTCGTCGGAGTGTAAGTGCTTGATTATAGGGTCGTTATTGGGCCCAAGCGATATCGAGATGCTCATCGGCCATGAAACAAAAGCGCCCGTGCCGAAGCCGCAATCATCCACCACATTCGCGCACCATCTCGGAGTAAGCGGGCAGCCGGTCACGATGGTGTATAATAAACGCCGGGCAGTCGATTTGAAGCATGGCTAAGTCCAAAGCCCACATCGACCCGAAAGTTTTCCACTGCCTTGTGTCGAAAGTGATTTGACAGGGCACGTTGTTCTCCATATACTCTATTGTTTGTCAGGGGTAGTTTGTAGTGTTCGTTGGGGGACCGCGTAGTTTGTTTGCGGTTCGGGTAGTTGGAAGGAATATCTTCGGTTCCGGAACATTGTAAGACGGAATGGGATCGAAGAGCGGCCGGAATGGGGCGCCAGCCCCGCAAAGCCGAGTGAGCGTCTCCGAGTCGAAGCCAGAAGAAGAGTTCTACCTTCTGGAAGTGCGTACGGAGTTTCTTGCTTGTTGTCTCCGGATTCGCAGTAGACCTTTCAGCACTGCTGTGCACTCTCGCGCAATTTGTATGCGCGCCTGCGAGAGCCACGCACTTCCGCGCGTTCGCTGGCTGAACGTGTTGAGGGGCAAAAATTTTTGCGCGCGAATGAGGGAAGAACTGTGCCGACGTTTTCGCAACTAGTACGCATGGGACGTGAGAAGGTCGTCGTAAAAACGAAGTCGCCGGCGCTTGCGGGCTGCCCGGAAAAGCGCGGCGTGTGCATTCGCGTGTACACGCAGACGCCCGAAGAAACCGAATTCGGCGTTGCGCAAAGTGGCGCGCGTGCGGTTGACGAATTCGATTGAAGTGACGACGTATATTCCTGGCGTCGGGCACAACTTGCAGGAGCACTCGATCGTGCTCGTCCGCGGCGGCCGTGTGAAGGATCTGCCGGGCGTGCGCTATCACATCGTGCGCGGGACTTTGGACGCGGCTGGCGTGGAGAATCGCAAGCAGGGCCGCTCGAAGTATGGGGCCAAGAGACCGAAAGCAGCACAGGCGAAGTAAGCAACGAAGCAAAGAAGTAAAGAAGAGCGAAGAGAGAATCGAGCAAGGCGAGATTCAGGAGCGATAAAGAGCGATGCCACGTAAAGGACTAGTTTTCCGGCGACCACAGGCGACTGATCCGGTCTACGACAGCGATATCGTGGAAAAGTTTATTTGCTCGATGATGTACGAGGGCAAGAAGTCGACGGCGCAACGCGTGTTTTACGGCGCCATGGACCAGGTGGCCAAGAAGACCAACGATGAACCCTTGAAGATTTTCAAGAAGGCCATCGAGAACGTAAAGCCGCTGCTGGAAGTGAAGACGCGGCGCGTGGGCGGCGCGAACTACCAGGTGCCCGTGGAAGTGAACCCGTTCCGGCGGCAGTCGCTGGCGATTCGCTGGCTCCTGCAGTATTCGCGGGAACGCGCGGGCAAGACCATGATCGACAAGCTCGCCGATGAAGTGATCGACGCGGCCAATGCGCGCGGCGGGGCCATGAAGAAGAAGGAAGACGTACACCGCATGGCGGAAGCCAACAAGGCGTTCGCGCATTACAGGTGGTAAGACCGGCTTGAGCAAGATTGGACTGAGATTGTGACTGAAGCGGTAGCAAATCGCGCGGGGGAGAAGAAAGCTTCTCAAGGGACAATGGGACGAGTCTTTAAACTCGAAGATACGCGGAACATCGGGATCATGGCGCACATCGACGCCGGAAAGACGACGTCGACCGAGCGCATCCTGTTCTATACGGGTGTGACCTACAAGATCGGTTCGGTGGATGAAGGCACCGCCACCATGGACTGGATGGAGCAGGAGCGCGAGCGCGGCATTACCATTACCAGCGCGGCGACCACCGCTTCGTGGGACCGCTTCGACAAGAAATATCGCGTCAATATTATCGATACGCCCGGCCACGTGGACTTCACCGTGGAAGTGGAACGTTCGCTGCGCGTGCTGGACGGCGCGGTTTGCGTGTTCGATTCCGTGGCGGGAGTACAGCCGCAATCCGAAACGGTGTGGCGCCAGGCCGACAAGTACCGCGTGCCGCGCATCTGCTTTGTCAACAAGATGGACCGCATGGGCGCGGATTTCGATCACGTGATCCGCACGATTCGGCAGCGCCTGGGTGCTCATCCCGTCCCGCTGCAATTCCCGTTGGGCCGCGAAGATAATTTCATCGGCATCATCGATTTCATCGAGCAGAAGGTGGTTGTGTGGCTCGAAGAGACGCTGGGCGCGAAGTTCGAGATTTTTGAAGTCGACAAATTGTGGGACAAGGCGTTCGTGGATTCGCGGCCGGATGTGGCTGCGGCGCTGAAGGGCGCGGCGATCGACAAGAAGTTCTACGACGAACATCGCAACAAGGTGATCGAGTATATCGCCGAGCATGACGATACATTGATCGACAAATATTTGAACGGCGAAGTGCTGACCATCGACGAGATGCGCAAGTCGATTCGCAAATCAACTCTGGCGCTGAAGATTGTGCCGGTGCTCGCGGGATCGGCGTTCAAAAACAAGGGCATTCAGCCTTTGCTGGATGCGGTCGTTGACTATCTGCCGTCGCCGACGGACGTGCCGCCGCTGGAAGGCACCAATCCGGACACCGATGAAGTCGAGTTGCGGCGCGCGTCGGACGATGCGCCGTTTTCCGCGCTGGCGTTCAAGATCATGTCCGACCCGTTCGTCGGGCACGTGACCTACATTCGTGTTTATTCCGGCGTGCTGAAGTCGGGCAGCTACGTGTACAACTCCGGAAAGCGCACCCGCGAACGCATCAGCCGTTTGCTGCAGATGCATGCGAACAAGCGCGAAGAGATTGAAGAAGTGTATGCCGGCGATATTTGCGCTTGCGTTGGGCTGAAGAGCGTCAATACCGGCGACACGCTGTGCGATGAGCAGAAGCCGGTCGTTCTGGAATCGATCGATTTCCCGGCGCCAGTGATTTCGGTGGCCATCGAGCCGAAGACCAAGGCTGATCAGGACAAGCTGGGCATCGCCATGCAGCGCCTTGCACAGGAAGATCCCACTTTCCGCGTGTCCACGGAGCCTGATACCGGGCAAACGTTGATTTCCGGCATGGGCGAGTTGCATCTCGAAATTATCGTGGATCGCATGCTGCGCGAATACAACGTGCAGGCGAATGTTGGCCGGCCGCAAGTGGCGTATCGCGAGACGGTTCGCAGAAAGGCCGAAGCCGAAGGCAAATACATCAAGCAGACCGGCGGACGCGGGCAATACGGCCATTGCGAAATCGTGCTGCATCCGATGCCCAGTGCGGCCCACGAAAACATGCATGACATGTCTACGGACGAACTGGACGCATTGGCCAAGGAAATCGTCGGCGGACCCGCGGGCAAGTGGAAATTCGACAAGGAACACCGGTTTCTGTTTATCGACAAGATCGTTGGTGGATCGGTTCCCCGCGAATTCATCGCGCCGATCGAAGCGGGCATCCGCGAAGCGCTGGACAACGGCATCCTGGCGGGCTTTCCCGATGGTGGATATCGCCGCGGTGTTGGTGGACGGCAGTGCGCACGACGTAGACAGCTCGGAAATGGCGTTTAAGATCGCGGGTTCGATGGCTTTCAAAGCGGCTTGCGCGAAAGCGAAGCCGGTCTTGCTCGAGCCGATCATGAAAGTGGAAGTAGTGGTTCCGGAAGAATACATGGCGCCGGTATTTGGCGACCTGAACGCGAGGCGGTCCGAGATTCAGGGCACCGAAAACCGCTCGGGCTCGAACGTGATCCGGGTTCTGGTGCCGTTGGCGCAAATGTTTGGTTATGCGACCGATTTGCGCAGCCGCACGCAGGGCCGCGCGACGTTCACCATGCACTTCTCGCACTATGCCGAGACGCCGCCGAACATTTCGGAAGAAGTGATTAAAAAGATTAAAGGTACGAAATAACGCTTGGGACGAGTTTCGCGGTACACGATTTACGAAATTCGATTGAGGAGCTGAGGGGACATGGCCAAGGAGAAATTCGAGCGCAACAAGCCGCACTGCAACATCGGGACGATTGGTCACATTGACCATGGCAAGACCACGTTGACGGCGGCGATTACCAAGGTGTTGTCGAAGCACAACCCCAAGGTGCAGTTCCGCGCGTTTGATTCCATCGACAACGCGCCGGAAGAGCGCGAGCGCGGAATCACCATCGCGGTTTCGCACGTGGAGTATGAGACGGCGAACCGGCACTACGCGCACATGGACTGCCCGGGTCATGCGGACTACATCAAGAACATGATCACCGGGGCGGCGCAGATGGATGGCGCGATCCTGGTGGTGGCGGCGACCGATGGACCGATGCCGCAGACGCGGGAACACATTTTGCTGGCGCGCCAAGTCGGTGTGCCGGCGATTGTGGTGTTCCTGAACAAGTGCGACATGGTGGAAGACGCGGAGCTGCTGGAACTCGTGGAGCTGGAAGTACGCGAGTTGCTGAAGAGCTACCAGTTTCCGGGCGACACGATTGCGATGGTGCGTGGTTCGGCGCTGCAGGCGTTGAATGGCGATGCCAAGTGGGAAAAGGCCATCGACGATTTGATGGAAGCGGTGGACAAGAACGTGCCGCAGCCGGTGCGCGACATCGACAAGCCGTTCGCGATGCCGATCGAAGATATTTTCTCGATCTCGGGCCGCGGCACGGTGGTGACCGGCAGAGTCGAGCGCGGCAAGGTGAAGGTGGGCGAGGAAATCGAGATCGTGGGATTCCGGCCGACGCAGAAGAAGGTTGTGACCGGCGTGGAAATGTTCCGCAAGCTGCTGGACGAAGGCTTGGCGGGCGACAACGTGGGATTGCTGCTGCGCGGCACGGAAAAAGAAGACGTGGAGCGCGGGCAGGTGGTGTGCAAGCCGGGATCGATCACGCCGCACACCAAGTTCAAGGCCGAAGCGTACGTATTGACGAAGGAAGAAGGCGGGCGGCACACACCGTTTTTCACCGGCTACCGGCCGCAGTTTTACTTCCGCACCACAGACGTGACCGGCGACGTGAAGCTGCCGACCGGCGTGGAGATGGTGATGCCGGGGGACAACGTGAGCTGCGAAGTGAGCTTGATCACGCCGGTCGCGCTGGAGAAGGGCTTGCGCTTCGCGATTCGCGAAGGCGGGCACACGGTTGGCGCAGGCGCGGTTACGGAAATCATCGAGTAGTCGGATTTCAGAGAGGGTTGTGGATTAATTAAATGAGACAAGGCGACAAAATTCGCATTCGTTTGAAAGCGTACGACCACCGGATTCTGGACCAATCCACGCGAGAAATCGTGGACACCGCAAAGCGGACCGGGGCCGATGTTGCGGGCCCGATTCCTCTGCCGACCACGATTAATCGTTGGACGGTATTGCGCTCTCCGCACGTGGACAAGAAATCGCGCGAGCAGTTCGAGATGCGCACCCACAAGCGGCTGATCGACATCCTGGAACCAACGCCGGACACCGTCGATGCGTTGATGAAGCTGGATTTGCCGCCAGGCGTGGACGTAGAAATCAAGGCGTTCGGGCACGCAGGAAAGTAAGTAGCACAGACACTCTTGTCTGTGCGGTTTTTGACGCAGCAGCACGAACGTAAGCAAGACGCAGCCAATGTCCGCAAGCAGAGACAAGCTGCGAAAAAAGAGAGAAGAGGCGATGGCGGTAAACGGGATTATCGGAATCAAGCTGGGAATGACCCAAGTCTTCCAGGACGACGGCACGCTCGTAGGTTGCACCGTTCTGCAAGCAGGTCCATGCGTGGTAGTGCAGCGTCGCACAAAAACAAAAGACGGCTACGAAGCCGCGCAACTAGGACTCGTGGAATTCGTCAAGCCGCAACGCGTGAACAAAGCCATGACCGGGCACTACAAAAAGGCCGGCGTAGCCCCGATGAAGGTGCTGCAGGAAATCCGCATCGAAGAGTCGGCGGACGAAACCAAAGTCGGCGATCGCGTGCTGGTGGAAAATTTCAAGGCTGGCGAGCTTGTCGACGTCAGCGGCGTCAGCAAGGGCAAAGGCTTTGCCGGCGGCGTAAAGCGTTGGCACTACGCCGGAGGCGACGCCACGCACGGTTCGATGTTTCACCGCGCGCCCGGCGGCATTGGCGGCAGTTCGTTCCCGTCGCGCGTGTGGAAGAACCAGCATTTTCCGGGTCACATGGGCAACGAGCGAGTCACCGCGCGGAACTTGAAAGTCGTGAAAGTCGACAACGACGAGAACCTGCTGCTGGTCAAGGGATCAGTGCCGGGACCAAGCGGAACGTACATTTTCATCAAGAAGATTCGCAAGACCATCAAGGCCAAGCAGGGCGGAAACAAGCAATAGTTTGCAGGGGCGTTCCGGCACATCGGAACGGATTGAATCAGTGATTTTCAGATCGCGATAAGGAAACGAGATTATGCCGGTCGTGGATGTAATGAATCTGGAAGGCAAGAAGGTCGGGCAGGTGGAGCTCGCCGACGCGGTATTTGGCGCGAAGGTGAATCAAAACCTGCTGCACGAAGCGTCGCGCTGGTACATGCGGGAAATCCGCCGCGGCACGCACAAGACCAAGGACAAGAGCGAAGTCAGCGGCGCAGGCCGCAAACTGTGGCGGCAGAAGGGCACCGGCCGCGCTCGCGTCGGCTCGATTCGTTCGCCTCTCTGGCGGCATGGCGGAACGGTTCACGGACCGAAGCCGCGCGACTACAGCTATGCGCTGCCGAAGAAAATGCTGCTGGGCGCGCTGCGCTCGGCGCTTTCGGCGAAGCTCGCCGAGCAGAAGTTGACGGTGGTAGACGAGTGGGCGCTCGAAACGCCGAAGACCAAAGCGTTGAGCATCGCGCTCGGCAAGCTCAACCACACGAAGTCGGCTCTGTTGGTCGCGTACGGCGAAAACCGCAACCTGGAACTCGCCAGCCGCAACCTGGAACGCGTGAAGCTGGTAGCGCCTAATGTTTTGCAGGCCTACGACTTGCTCAACCACGACTTGTTGTTGCTGTCGAAAGACGCGGTCGCGCGGTTGATTCGCACCTTGGATCCGGAAGCAGCGGCGGCGGCAACTCCGCATGTCGAGACGATTGCTCCGGCACCGGCTGTCAAGAAAGAAGCAGCGCCGAAAGCGAAGGCCAAGCCGGTGAAGAAAGCAGCGGCGAAGAAGGCCGCGAAACCTGGAAAGAAGGGGAAGGAATAAGTCATGGCAGCCCCTCACTATCAAATTATTCGCCGGCCGATCATCACGGAAAAGGGCCTCGGCGTGAAAGAGCTGTACCACACGGTGGTCTTCGAGGTTGCGGCGGGCGCGACCAAGACGGAGATCAAGGAAGCCGTGCAGCAAATTTTCAAGGTCAAGGTCGACGATGTGCGCACCGCGCATTTCGTGGGCAAGATGCGGCGCCGCGGTCAGAGCGTCGGTTACCGCAAGGACTGGAAGAAAGCGTACGTGAAGCTCGCCGAAGGCGAAAAGATGATCGAGTACGCGGAGAATTTGTAGAGCTGATTTTACAGAGATTGAATTTGCACGACTCGGCCCAGTGCAGTGAGCAGTGAAGTTGAGGTTGCGCGGTAATCAAAGCAAGAACGCGCAAAAAGGTAAGAGGTAGAGATGGGACTGAAAAGCTTTAATCCATACACGGCGTCGCGGCGGTTTATTACCGTCCTGGACAAGAGCCATATCACCAAAGAAACGCCGGAAAAGGCGTTGCTCGAGCCGAAAAAGCGCTCCGGCGGCCGCAACAATCACGGCGAAATCGTCATTTGGCACCGCGGCGGCGGTCACAAGAAACAGTACCGCCAGGTAGACTTCCGGCGCGACAAAGTCGGCGTGCCCGCGAAGGTGGCCGCGATCGAGTACGACCCGAATCGCAGCTCGAACATCGCGCTGCTGCACTATGCCGACGGCGAGAAGCGCTACATCCTGCACCCGGTGGGTCTGGAAGTCGGCGCGACCGTTTCGACCGGCGAAGGCGCCGACATTCTTCCGGGCAACGCGCTGCAGATTAAGCACATTCCTCCCGGCACCATGGTGCACAACCTGGAGCTCTATCCGGGACGCGGCGGGCAGGCAGTCCGTTCGGCAGGCGGCGCGGCGCAGTTGCTCAGCAAAGAGGGCGACCTCGCGCTGGTGAAGATGCCCTCGGGCGAAGTGCGCAAGTTTTCCGTGGACTGCATGGCGACGGTTGGCCAGGTTGGCAACCTCGACCATGAGAATGAAACCTACGGCAAGGCCGGACGCACGCGGTGGCACGGCGTGAAGCCAACCGTGCGCGGCGTGGCCATGAACCCGGTCGATCACCCGCACGGCGGTGGTGAAGGCAAGGTCAAGGGCAATCACCCGCAGACGCCTTGGGCCTTCCCGACGCTCGGCAAGAAGACGCGGCACAACAAGCGCACCGATCGGCAGATTGTGCAAAGACGGAAGTAAGCGGTTGGAAGCAAGAAGTTAGAAGCGAGAAACGAAGCAACAGATGCGAGAGCCGGACGGTGATGGCAGAGCGGTCCGGTGAGAGCGCAAACGATGCGAGCGACACGAACAACACGAGCAGGACGCAACGCAGGCCGGAGAACCCGGAGAGCGGCATTGCGCCGGGTGACCAAGCGGTCGAGACGCCCCGTAAAGCGGACGCCACCGAAACGCGCGGCGGTGAAGAGCAGCAAGCCGGTGCGCCCGGTAAAAGTTGTGGCGCCTCCGCCGGAGCCGGTGCTGTACAAGCTGTGCAAGACCGGATGGGGCGTGATCGTGGAACGGATTCCGAACGCGCAAGGCACGCGCTTTGTATGCCCGTTCTGCCCGAAATCGCACCGGGTACCAGGTCCGGTGCGCGGCTTCAAAAAGATGCGGCGAGCGCAATGGGTCCGCTTGCGCCGCGTGGAGGAATAAGGAATCGATGGCACGCTCACTGAAAAAGGGACCGTTTGTTGACGGCCACCTGCGCGAAAAGGTCGAAGGACTGAACACGCGGAACGAAAAGAAAGTCGTAAAGACGTGGTCGCGGCGCTCCACCATAGTGCCGGACATGATCGGCCACACCATCGCCGTGCACAACGGGAAGAAATTCATTCCCGTGTATGTGACCGAGCAGATGATCGGGCACAAGCTGGGTGAGTTTTCGCCGACGCGCACCTTCAAAGGTCACGCCGTGAAGGCCGCGCTCGAGCGCGCCGCAGGTCCGGCTCCGGCAGCGGGTGCACCCGCGGGAGGCGGCGCAGCTCCGGCAGCGCCGAAGGCATAAGCCATGGCTGACGTGCAAACACAAGGTTCGATCGAAGCACACGCGCTCGCCAAGCACGTGCGGATGTCTCCGCAAAAGGCGCGGCTGGTGATCGATTTGATCCGCGGGCGGAAAGTGCAGGACGCGCTGCAGACGCTGCGGTACACGCCGAAGCGCGCGGCCAAGCACATCGAAAAAGTGCTGCGCAGCGCGATCGCCAACGCGGAACGCAAGGCGGAAGATGCCGGCGCCCCGCTCGACGTGGACGAACTGTTCGTCGCGAAGTGTTTCGTGAACGAAGGCGCGCGATGGAAGCGGTTGCGGCCGGCGCCGATGGGCCGGGCATTCCGCTACCAGAAGCGCACCGCGCATTTGTGGGTGGGCGTGGCCGAGCATCACGTGGCCGCCGCCGAACGCGTTGCGGCGATTGAAGCGGAAGCCGAAGCGCAAAAGGGCGTGCGCGGTACGGCGCGTCGTGTGCGCAAGGCCTTGACCGGCAAGCAGGCTCCCCCGAAAAAGGGCAAGAAGTAGGTAAGGACAAGAAGTAAGCCGCCCGCGGCGAAAGCCGAAGCGGCTGGAAGTTGGCAGCAAAGCAGCAAAGAAGAGGACGGAATGGGACAGAAGACGCACCCGTACGGATTTCGACTCGGCTACAACAAACCGTGGAAGTCGCGCTGGTATGCCGACAAAGACTACGCCGACCTGCTCCACGAAGACGTGAAGCTGCGGCGCGAGTTGAAAGAAAAGCTGAAGAGCGCGGGCATCAGCTCGATCGACATCGAGCGCGCCGCCAACAAGCTGGTCGTGCGCATTTACACCGCGCGTCCCGGCATCATCATCGGCCGCAAAGGGTCGGAGATCGACAAGCTGAAGCAGGAAGTGCAGAAGCGCACCAAGCGCGAAGTGCACATCGACATTCAGGAAGTGCACCGCCCGGAACTCGACGCCACGCTGGTGGCCGAATCGATCGCGTTGCAGCTGGAAAAGCGCGTGGCCTTCCGCCGCGCGATGCGCAAAGCAGTGGATTCCGCGCTGCGTTTCGGTTGCAAAGGCATCAAGGTGCGCGTGGCAGGCCGCCTGAACGGCGCGGAAATCGCCCGCAAAGAGTGGTACCTGCAGGGCCGCTTGCCGCTGCAAACGCTGCGCGCGGACATCGATTTCGGCACCGCGGAAGCCAACACGACCTACGGCGTGATCGGCGTGAAGTGCTGGGTTTACCAGGGCGAAAACGTGCCCAAGCGCGTCTCCAAGATCCAAAAAGAGCGCGAAGGCGTAGCCGCAGTAGCGTAAATGAATTTGTAGCGGCGCAGCACTGCTGCGCCTCATCTCGGCAAGATGTAAACCATGCAGCAAATTAGTTGTAGTGGCGTAAAGAGGAAAAGAGAACACAACGATGTTGATGCCGAAGAAAGTGAAGTACCGAAAGCAGATGCGCGGCCGGCGCAACGGGAAAGCCTGGCGCGGCGGAGAATTGGCGTTCGGCGAGTACGGCCTGAAAGCCATGGAAGCCGCGTGGATCACCGACCGCCAGATCGAAGCCTCGCGCGTCGCCATCACCCGCTTCATCAAGCGCGGCGGCAAACTGTGGATCCGGATTTTCCCGGACAAGCCCTTCACCAAGAAGCCCGCGGAAACCCGCATGGGCAAAGGCAAGGGCGCGCCGGAAAAGTGGGTCTCCGTCGTCAAGCCAGGCCGCATCATGTTCGAGATGGCGGGCGTTGACGAAGCGACCGCGAAGGAAGCCTTGGGACTCGCGGCCCACAAGCTGCCGATTCCCACGAAATTCATCACTCGTGTGGGGACTTTCTAACATGCCACGACGCATTGAAAAAATTCGCGAAGCGGGCGTGAACGAACTCGAAGCCCAGCAGAAAGAGCTGACCGAGCAGATTTTCCGGCTGCGTTTTCAGCTGACCACCGGGCAAGCGGAAGCGCTCAAGCGTCTGCGTGAATCGAAAAAAGATCTGGCGCGCGTAAAAACGCTGTTGCGCGCGAACGAATTGCAGGCTCCGGCGAAATCGGCTCAGGTTAAACCGGCCCAGACCAAGTCGAAGCCGGCAGCAGCGAGGAAGGCGTAATGGCAACCGAAACAACAGCAACGGCGCCCGCGACCGCCACACCGGAAGCGCGCCACGAACGGCAGATTCTTACCGGGCGGGTGACCAGCGCGAAGATGGAAAAGACCATCGTCGTGGAAGTATTGCGGTTGGTGCAGCACCCGAAGTACCGCCGCGTGGTGCGCATCTCCAAGAAATTTTACGCGCACGACGAAAAGCGCGAAGCCAAGCCGGGCGACACCGTGCGGATCGTTTCCGCGCGGCCGCTCTCGAAGCTCAAGCGCTGGCGGCTGAAGGAAATCCTGACGCGAAACACGTCAGCGGAATAAGCGGAACGGGAGAGCAGACCAATGATTCAGATGCGAACTTGGCTGACCGTCGCCGATAATTCCGGCGCGCGAAAGCTGATGTGCATTTTACCGGTGGGCGGCGACGCGGGACTCAAAGCGGGTCTCGGCGACGTCATCACCGCATCCGTAAAGGAAGCGACGCCCGAGAGCCAGGTGAAAAAGGGCTCGGTAGTAAAAGCCGTCGTCGTGCGCATGCGCAAGGAACGCCGCCGCAAGGATGGCACCTACATCCGCTTCGACGACAATGCCGCGGTGCTGATCAACGATGCGGGCGAGCCGGTGGGCACGCGCGTCTTCGGCCCGGTGGCCAGAGAGCTGCGCGAAAAGAAATTCACCAAGATTGTTTCGCTGGCTCCGGAGGTTTGGTAAGCAATGACACTGAGACACGTACGAACGGAACGCAAACCGATCCAGATTCGCAAGGGCGACCAGGTGCGCGTAATCGCCGGCCGCGACGCAGGCAAGAGCGGGCGCGTGCTGTCGATCAACGCCAAGACCAATCGCGTAGTGGTCGAGCACGTGGCGATCGTAAAGCGCCACACCCGGCCGAACCCGCAAAAGAACATCAAGGGCGGCATCGTCGAAAAAGAAGCCGCCATCAACGTTTCCAACGTCATGGTCGTCTGCGGAAGCTGCGGCAAGCACACGCGGATCGGTCACACGATTTTGCCGGACGGCACCAAGACGCGCAGCTGCAAGCGTTGCAACGCGACTCTCGATAAGTAAAGTCTCGATAAGGTAGAGCAACAAGCGAACGAGGCGAGGAAAAGAAGGCGATGAAGAAGAGCAGGTTGCAGGAAAAATATCGAAACGAGACGGTGCCGGCGCTGATGAAGCATTTCGGCTGGAAGAACGTCATGGCCGTGCCGAAGCTCAAGAAAGTCACGCTGAACATCGGCCTCGGCGAAGCCAGCCAGAATGCCAAGCTGCTGGACACCGCCGCGGTGGAACTCGGCCAGATCACCGGGCAGAAGCCCATCATCACGCGGGCCAAGAAATCCATTGCGAATTTCAAAATCCGCAAGGGCATGCCCATCGGCTGCGCGGTTACGCTGCGCGGCGACAAGATGTACGAATTCATCGACCGCTTGTGCAACGTGGTTCTGCCGCGCGTGCGCGACTTCCGCGGCTTGCCCTCCAACGCATTCGACGGCCGCGGCAACTACACGCTGGGCCTGAAAGACCAGTTGGTATTTCCCGAAATCGATTACACGCGAGTGGACAAGATTAAAGGCATGAACATTACGCTGACGACCAGCGCAAACAACGACGAGGAAGGCCGCGAGCTGCTCAAGGGCCTGGGCTTCCCGCTGCGAACTCCGGGGGTACAACAGTAAATGGCACGAACAGCAAAAATCGCCAAGTCGCTGAAGAAGCCGAAATTCAAGGTGCGCGTGCGCAACCGTTGCCGCGTTTGCGGCCGCGCTCGCGGCTACATTCGCAAGTTCCAGATGTGCAGAATCTGCTTCCGCGGTATGGCGCTCAAGGGAGAAATTCCCGGCGTCACGAAAGCGAGCTGGTAGAGCAGCTCGGCTAGAGCTACAGGAGAATACGATGCAGACGATCCCATCGCCGATTTTTTGACGCGCATCCGCAACGCCGCCGCTGCCAAGCACCAGCGCGTGGATGTGCCGGTGTCCAAGCTGAAGACCGAAATCGCCCGCATCCTCAAGGAAGAGGGCTACATCTCGACCTTCAAGCTGGTGGACGAAAACAAGTCGCGCAAGCAGTTGCGCGTTTTCCTGAAGTACACGCCGGATCGCCGCAGCGTGATCACCGGCCTGAAGCGCATCTCGCGTCCCGGCGCGCGCCGCTACCTGGGCACCGCGGACATTCGCCCGGTCGTTGGCGGGCTAGGCATCAGCATTATGACCACGCCAAAGGGCCTGATGAGCGGCCGTTCCGCCCGCAAAGCAAAAATCGGCGGCGAAATCTTCTGCGAGGTCTGGTAAGGGAGGCAATAATTTGTAGGGGCGCAGTACTTCTGGCCCCATCCCGGCAAGACGTAAGCTATGAAGCAAGCAGTAAAGGGTTTTAAGAGAGTTTGTATCAAGGATCGGATAAGGAACAACGGATGTCACGTATAGGACGCAAACCAATTCCACTGCCGAGCGGCGTAAAGATCGCGCTGCAAAGCGATCGTGTCGAAGTGCAAGGCCCGAAGGGCAAGCTCACGGTCCCGCTCCCGCACGGCATCACCTTCGAGCAGAAGGACGGCGTGCTGAACGCCCTCCGCGCAACGGAAGATCATCGCGCGCTGCACGGTCTGGCCCGCGCACTGGTGGCCAACGCGGTCACGGCGTCACCACCGGCTTCAAGAAAGATCTCGACATCGTGGGCGTCGGCTACCGCGCGGAGCTCAAGGGCAAGATGGTCGCCTTCGCGCTCGGCAAGTCGCATCCCATCGAGTTTCACATTCCCGAAGGCATCCAGATCGCCGTCGAGAAGCAAACGCACCTCGTCGTAAGCGGCGCGGACAAAGGTCAAGTCGGTCAGGTTGCCGCGGACATTCGCAAGCTGCGTCCACCCGACCCGTACAAGCAAAAGGGCGTGCGCATCACCGGCGAGCGGCTGAAGAAGAAGGCCGGTAAAGCAGGAGCAAAAGCCGGCGGCGCGTAGTCCGCGACGCCAATGTAGCCGCGGGTCTTTAGACCCGCGAATCCAAAGCCGCAAAAAGCGGCCGCAAGAATTTGAAGGAGAAGCAAAGTGGCAACGGCAAGAGTTCGCAACATCTCGAAAGACGCGCATCGGCGCCGCGTTCACGAACGCGTGCGCACCCGGGTCGCCGGCACCACCGAGCGCCCACGCCTCTGCGTGTATCGCTCGCTGGGACACATTTACACCCAGGTGATCGACGACCGCACCGGCCAGACCCTGGCGTCAGCCAGCTCGGTCGACAAAGAAACAAAAAAGAATCTCAAAGGCGGCGGCAACATCGCGGCGGCCAAGGTAATCGGCAAAGCAATCGCCGAACGCGCCAAATCCGCCGGCGTCAGCAAAAGTAGTGTTCGACCGCGGCGGGTACAAGTACCACGGCCGCGTCAAGGCGCTCGCAGATGCGGCGCGGGAAGCGGGGTTACAGTTCTAAGCCTATGTCGAAGCAAATTTTGCGAGACAGTCTAGCGGTACGGCGCCTCCTCGAAGTCAATCCGTCCGACCTGAAAGATGACGTGATTGCCATCAATCGCGTCACCAAGGTCGTTAAGGGCGGCAAGAACCTCAGCTTCTCGGCGCTGGTGGTGGTCGGAGACAATCACGGCCACGCGGGTTTCGGCATGGGCAAGGCGCGCGAAGTGCCCATGGCCATCAAGAAGGGCATCGAGCAGGCCAAAAAGAATTTGATCAAGCTGAATCTCAAGGGCACCTCGATTCCGCACCAGGTTTTGGGCAGCTACGGTTCGGCGCAGGTGCTGCTGAAGCCCGCGGCCGAAGGCACCGGCGTCATCGCCGGCGGCCCGGTTCGCAAAGTGATGCAGGTCGCCGGGATTCACAACGTTTTGACGAAGTCGCTGGGCACCTCGAATCCGCACAACGTGGTGAAAGCCACCTTCGCGGCATTGCTCAGCTTGAAAGACATCGCTCAAGTAGCGGAAACGCGCTCGAAGACGGTGGATGAAATCCGCGGCAGGTATCCGAAAGTCGCCGCGGTTGAGAGCGGCTCATGACAGCGGAAAAGAAGATCCGGAACGGGTAAGAAGGGTACCGTCAAGATCAAGCAGGTGGTCAGCTTCATCGGCTCCACCGACGACATTCGGCAAGCGGTTCGCGGGCTCGGCCTGCGAAGAATGCATCAGGTAGTCGAGCGCGAGGACACGCCGTCGATTCGCGGCATGATCCATAAAGTGCGTCACCTGGTGGAAGTGGTGGAATAGGGAAATGGCGAAAAAAGAAACCAGAAGCGGACCGCGAAGCGCGCGGACACCGCGCAAGTCTTCAACCAGCAAGCGCTCGTTCAGCTTGTCGAACCTGCATCCGCCAAAGGGCTCGCGCATCAAGAAGGTTCGCGTTGGCCGCGGCATGGGCTCAAAGCTCGGCAAGACCGCTGGCGCCGGCAACAAGGGCCAGAAATCCCGCCGCGGCTATTCGCGCCGCCGGGGGTTTGAGGGCGGCCAGATGCCGTTGCATCGCCGCATGCCCAAGCGCGGTTTTCACAATCCGTTCGGCGTCACATATTCCGTCCTGAACCTGGAAGAACTCAACGTTTTTCCGGCCGGCGAGACGGTAACGCCCGACCTGCTTCGCGCGCATGGCTTCATCCGCCGCAAGACCGACCGCATCAAGGTTCTCGGCGACGGCGAATTGACCACCAAGCTCGCGATTCACGCGCATGCATTTAGCGCGTCCGCGAAAGAAAAGATCAGTGCGGCGGGTGGCACGTTCGAGGTTGTGGCGTAAAGTTTGACTAAGCGATACTAGGGAACAACGTAAGCGCATGAATCGATTCTTCGAAGCCTTCAAGAACCTCTTCCGCATCCCGGACCTGCGGAACCGCGTGCTATTCACGCTAGCCCTGCTAGCCGTGTATCGCATCGGTGCGCACATTCCCACGCCAGGCATCAACTGGCGCGTGCTGGAAACCATCTTCCAGCAGGGAGCAGGTTCGTTCCTGGGCATCTTCGATCTGTTCAGCGGCGGCAATTTGCGCCGGCTCACGATTTTCGCGCTCGGCATCATGCCGTACATCACCTCGTCGATCATCCTGCAATTGATGACCGTCGTGTTCCCGTACCTCGAAAAGCTGCAAAAAGAAGGCGAGCTCGGCCGCCGCAAGATCACGCAGTACACCCGCTATTTGACGATCGTGCTCAGCATCATCCAATCGACCACGATCGCCACCGCGCTGCAGAGCCCAAAGCTACGGCGGCGAATCGCTGGTGTTCCACCCGGCCCGGGCTTCATTCTGATGACCATCCTGACGCTGACCACCGGTTCGGCGTTCATCATGTGGCTGGGCGAGCAGATCAGCGAACGCGGCATCGGCAACGGCATGTCGCTGATCATTTTCGTGGGCATCGTAGTCGGCCTCCCGCGCGGCATTTTGGACTTGTACGAAAAGGCCAAGACCCAAGCGTGGGGGCCCGTTCACCCCGCTGGCGCTGATCTTTCTCGTTGCACTGATGATCGCGGTCGTGGCCTTCATCGTCTATGTCGAAGGCGGACAGCGCCGCATTCCGGTCCAATACGCCAAGCGCGTCGTCGGCCGCAGGGTCATGGGCGGGCAATCCTCCTACCTCCCGTTGCGCGTCAATTCCGGCGGCGTGATCCCGCCGATTTTCGCAAGCTCGCTTGCTGGCGTTTCCCGCCACCGCGGCGCTGATGTTCGGCACGAAGTATGCCTTCGTCAAAAGTTTCAGCCAGGTGATCGCCTTCGGCGAGCCGCTGTACAACCTGGTCTACATCGTCCTGATCATCTTGTTCGCGTTCTTCTACGTCGGCATCGTTTTCAATCCGACCGAGCTCGCCGACAACATGCGCAAGAACGGCGGCTTCATCCCGGGCATCCGGCCGGGCCGCACCACCAGCGACCACGTCAGCCGAATCCTGAAGCGCCTCACGTTCATCGGCGCGATCTACCTGGCGATCGTCTGCCTGCTGCCGGAATGGCTGATCACCGGTATTCACCTCGACCACATCGGCTGGGGCATCGGCGCGTGGTTCGACCGGCACTTTCCGGTCTGGTTCCTAAAAGGTCTTGGCGTGCAGTTTTATTTCGGCGGCACGTCTTTGTTGATCGTAGTCGGCGTGGCGATGGACACCGTGCAGCAGCTTGAAGCACAGCTCGTCATGCGCAACTACGAAGGGTTTGCTCGGAAGGGCCGGCTGCGCGGCCGGCGGTAATGAAGACCGGCGGAATCGCGGCGGATCCCCGCTGCCGCTAAACCGTTGGATCGCGCCGTGATTTTTCTCGGGCCTCCGGGCGCGGGAAAAGGCACGCAAGCGAAAGAGCTGGCGCACAAGTTTGGCGTGCCGCATCTTTCGACGGGCGACATGCTTCGCGATAACATCACGCGAGGCACGCAGCTCGGGCAGTTAGCCAAGCCCATCATGGCGCGCGGCGAGTTGGTTCCAGACTCGCTGGTGCTCAAGATGGTCGCGGAACGCATCGAGAAGCCGGACTGCTGGCACGGTTTCGTGTTCGACGGCTTTCCGCGAACGGTAGCGCAAGCCCAGTACCTCGGCGTTTTGTTAGCGCAACACGGCTACAAGCCGCCGCTGGTGATCCATCTTGGCGATCGACCCAGCCCTGGTGCTGCGGCGAATCACCGGACGGCGGACCTGCAAGGCGGACGGCGAGATTTACAATATTTACGATCGCCCTCCGAAGGTCGCGGGAATTTGCGATGCCGATGGCGGCCAGCTCGAGCAGCGGCCCGACGATCGCGAAGAAATCGTAGCGCCGCGGCTGCAAGCGTACGAGAAGCAAACCGCCCCGCTGGTAGCGTATTACAAGCGGTTAGGCCGGCTGCACTCGGTGGACGCGTCGCAGAGCGTGCCGGAAGTAAAGCGCCGCATAGACGAGATCGTCTGCGCCGCGCTGTAGTGGCCGATCTTTAGATCGGTCAAATGTAGGCGCCGGGCTTTAGCCCGGCGAACAAAGGTTTCGCCGCTGCTCAAAGCGCGGCAGAAAAAGTTGCCTCCGGCGAAGCCGGACCTAGCGAACGAAGATGGCGATTCATTTGCGCAGCGCGGACGAGCTAGAAAAAATGCACCGCGCAGGCCTAATCGTTCACGAAGTCCTGACCGCGCTGCGAGACATGGTTCGGCCAGGCCTGACGACGATGGACCTCGAGAAATTCGCCGAGGAAAAAATCGCCGGCAAGCCAGGCAAGCCGGCGTTCAAGGGCTACCGCGGATATCCGTGCAGCCTGTGCACCTCGGTGAACAGCGAGATCGTTCACGGCATCCCGTCGCCCAAGCGGAAACTTCGCGAAGGCGACATCGTCTCCATCGATTTCGGGATGGAGGTGAACGGCTACTTCGCCGATTCGGCGGTGACTGTCCCAGTCGGGCAGATCGCCCCGGAAACAGCGAAGCTGCTGGAAGTAACCCGCGAATCGCTGGATCGCGCGATCGACAAGATGCGAGCCGGAAATCGGCTAGGCGATGTCGGCAACGCAGTCCAAAGCTGGGTCGAGCAACACGGCTACTCGGTTGTGAGGGAGTTTGTCGGGCACGGCATCGGCACCAAGATGCATGACGAGCCCAACCTCCCGAACTACGGCGACCCAGGCCGCGGTGCACGATTGCAAGAGGGCATGGTCATCGCCATCGAACCGATGGTGAACGCCGGAAAGCCCGACGTGCACATGCGGGACGAATGGGTCGCGGAAACCGCGGACGGCCAACCGTCAGCTCATTTCGAGCACACGGTAGCGGTCACCGCAAACGGCCCCTGGATCCTGACGCGTCCGAAAGAAGTAACCGGGCCAAGTTGGTGAAGGGTGCGATTTTGTAGTGGCCGATCTTTAGATCGGTGTAGTTCAGAGCAGGCAGGCATCTAGGAGCATATGGCGAAGCCGTTAGACGAAAGCAAAAAGAAAGACGACTCGGGCAACTCGAAAGAGGACGCCATTGAAGTAATGGCCACGGTAATCGAGCCATTGCCCAACGCCATGTTTCGCGTCGAACTGGAGAACAAGCACCGCGTCTTGGCGCACGTCTCCGGCAAGATGCGCAAAAATTTTATCCGTATCCTGGCAGGCGACAAGGTCGCAGTCGAGCTTTCACCCTACGACCTGACCCGCGGCCGGATCGTGTATCGTTATAAGTAAGGTTTCGTGGCAAGGCTTCAGCCTGTGTCCTGTAGGCGCCGGGCTTTAGCCCGGCCAGCAGTAAGATGCAGCAACACAAGGATTTAGGGGTTTGAATCCCCAAAGCATCTAATACGTAGAGGGGCGGGCTTCAACCCGTCCAGGTTTGTAGTGGCCGATCTTTAGATCGGTCAACCCAAACCGCAAGCACCAAGAATTGGGGAGCAAATGAAAGTAAGAGCATCAGTAAAAAAGATTTGCGACAAATGCAAGGTGATCCACCGTCGCGGCGTAGTCCGGGTAATCTGCGCCAACCCGAAGCACAAGCAGCGCCAGGGATAAGGTAGGAGCAGGAGAACGTATGGCACGCATAGCAGGTATTGATCTTCCGGTCCAAAAGCGCCTTTACGTAGGCCTGACGTCGATCTATGGCATCGGGCAGGAGCGCGCGCGAAAGCTAGCCGCCAAGGCCAACGTTGATCCTTTGAAGAAAATCCGCGACCTGACCGAAGACGAAGTCAACCGTCTCCGCCAGGCCATCGAACAGGAAGGCCGGGTAGAAGGCGACCTCCGCAAGGAGGTCCAGATGAACATCCGCCGCCTGATCGAAATCCAGGCCTATCGCGGAATTCGTCATCGCCGCAATCTGCCGGTGCGCGGTCAGCGCACCCACACCAACGCGCGCACCCGCAAGGGTCCACGCCGCGGCGCGGTAGCAGCCAAGAAAAAGGTAACCGGCAAGAAGGGCTAAGTATCGAACGGCGTCTTTAGTCGCTAACCAGTTCTGCGGCGAAGCCGCGAATCGTAGGGGCGCAACATGTTGCGCCCCAGCTTGGCAAGCAGTAAGCAGTAAAAGGTTTCTGTAGCCGACGGGCTTTAGCCCGTCGCTAGTTTCCGAAACAAGCAGCAAGCGAGAAACGGAGCAAACGTGGCAAAAGAGCAGCAAAAAACAACACCGGACGCCGGAGCAGCACCAGGAAAACCGGCCGCAGCGACAAAACGCAAGAAAGAATTCAAGAAAAAGCGCGAGCGCCGCGTCATTCCGCACGGCCTGGTGCACATCGCTGCGTCGTTCAACAACACGCAGATCGCCATCACCGATACCGATGGCCGCACCGTCTGCTGGTCCTCCGCGGGCGCGATCGGCTTCAAGGGTTCGCGCAAAGGCACGCCCTACGCCGCCCAGCAAGCCTAGCCTGGCCGCCGCCGGCATCGCTCGCGACCAGTACGGCATGAAGAGCGTGGAAGTCCGCGTGAAGGGCCCCGGCTCCGGCCGTGAATCCGCGGTACGCGCCCTGGCCGCTGCCGGCCTGCACATCGTCGTGATCCGCGACGTCACGCCGATTCCGCACAACGGCTGCCGTCCGCCGAAGCGCCGTAGAGTTTGATTCGTTCGGCCAAGATTGGCCGCGAGATTAGAGTTCCGAAAGTTTTGGGAAGGGAGAATCGAAGTTGGCAAGACACCGAGATGCAGTCTGCCGCCTGTGCCGCCGGGAAGGGCAGAAGTTGTTTCTAAAAGGACTGCGGTGCTTCACCGAGAAGTGCGCGATTGAGAAGCGCAACTTCGTTCCGGGACAGCACGGCCAGTCGCGGCGACCGAAAGTAGCGGGCTACGGCCTGCAGTTGCGCGAAAAGCAAAAAATGAAGCGCACCTACGGCCTGCTGGAGCGCCAGTTCCGCAACTACTTCGAGAAAGCCGTGCGCCTGAAAGGGCCGTCGGGCGAAAACCTGATCATCATGCTCGAACGCCGCTTGGACAACGTCGTGTGGCGCGCAGGTCTGGCCTCGTCCAGAGCGCAAGCCCGGCAGCTCGTCCTTCACGGCCACGTGCGCGTCAACGGGAAGAAGGTCAACATCCCGTCGTACCTCGTGGTTGTCGGCGAAGAAATCGCCATGAAGGAAAAGATGCACCAGAACGCCATGATCCTCGAAGCCCGCAACGTCGCCCAGAGCCAGAACTCCGTACCCTGGCTAGAGCAGGACCGCGAGCAATTCAAAGCCAAGGTCGTGGCCATGCCCAAGCGCGAAGACGTGCAAACACCGCCGTTCAACGAGCAACTGATCGTCGAACTCTACTCGAAGTAACCCTACGCGGTAAGTGTAGGCGCCGGGCTTCAGCCCGGCGAATCCGAATGTAGTGGCCGATCTTTAGATCGGTCGCAAGGTCTCCGAAGAAACAAGCAGTCTTCGGCTGCCGATAACAATATCGGCAGCCAGCCCAGCCGCCACGGCGGCCAGGCGAAAGGAAAAAACGAATATGTGGAAGGGTTTCCAAAAGCCAAAGCGTCTAGCATCCGAACTGGAATCGCTGACCGAAAAGTACGGCCGTTTCTCCGCGCAGCCGTTTGAGCGCGGCTGGGGCACCACGGTAGGAAACGCCCTCCGTCGAGCGTTGCTAAGCTCGATCGAAGGCGCAGCCATCACCGCCGTAAAAATCGAAGGCGTCCTGCACGAATTTTCGTCGATTCCCGGCGTAGTCGAAGACGCCACCGACATCATCCTCAATCTCAAGCAGGTCCCCATCAAGCTCAACACCGATCTGCCCAAAACGATCTATCTCAACGTGGAAGCTCCCGGGCCAGTAACCTCCGCCCAAATCGAAGAAGACGCCGACTTCGCCGTCCTCGACAAGAGCGTCTACATCGCCACGGTCAGCGAAGGCGGCAAGCTCCAGATCGAAATGCGCGTAAAGAACGGCCGCGGCTACGTAGCCGCCGACCGCAACTACGACGAAGACCTGCCCATCGGCTACATCCCGGTAGACTCCGTCCACTCGCCAGTCCGCAAGGTCAACTACTCGGTCGAAGCCGCACGTCTCGGCCAGATGACCGACTACGAAAAGCTGATGATCGAAGTCTGGACCAACGGCGCCATCACCCCGCAAGACTCCATCGGCCTGGCCGCCAAGCTGGTAAAAGACCACATGAGCATCTTCATCAATTTCGAAGAGCCCACCGAAATGGCCGAGCTCCCGCAGGAAATCACCAACGACCCGCGCCTCGAGCACTTGGACCGTTCGGTGGAAGAGCTCGAACTCTCCGTCCGCTCCTACAATTGCCTGAAGAACGCCAACATCCAGACCATCCGCGAACTCGTGCAAAAGAGCGAGAACGAAATGCTGAAGACCAAAAACTTCGGCCGCAAATCGCTCAACGAGATCAAAGATATACTAGTGAAGATGGGCCTAAGCCTGGGCATGAAGTTCGACGAGCACGGCCGCATCATCTGGCCCCCGCTCCCGAGCCAAACCGCCCCGCCAGCCCCAACCGAAGACATGGCCGGCCTGTAGGACGAATTGCTTTCAACGGCCGGAGCCCCCGTCGAGGGCTCCGGCATTGCTTAAGGAATCTCTGAAGGGTGTGAGGGGCCGGAGCTCTCGTCGAGGACTCCGGCTATCTTAAGGAATCTTTTAAAGGTGTAAAGGGGTCGGAGCTTCAGCTCCGACATAAATAGGAGCTTTCAATGGGCTTTAGCCCCTGAGGAAACGCTCCTAGGTTTTTCAAGGAACTAAAGGAACAAATAAATGCGCCACTTAAAATCAGGCTCCAAACTAGGCCGCAACCCCTGGCACCGCCGCGCCACCCTGCGCAACCTGGTCACCAATCTCTTCGAGCACGGCCGCATCACCACCACGCTGACCCGCGCCAAGGCCGCAAGGCCCGTAGCCGAAAAAATGATCACCCTCGGCAAGCGCGACACGCTGCAATCCCGCCGCCAGGCCGCGTCCTACATCATGACGCCGCAAGTAACCCAAAAACTCTTCAGCGAAATCGCCCCCAAATTCGCCGACCGCGCCGGAGGCTACACCCGCATCATCGCCGCAGGCCACCGCGTAGGCGACAACGCCAAAGTAGCCATCCTCGAGCTAGTCACCTACGAGCTAAAGAAAAAAGAAAAGAAAGAAAAAACCAAAAAAGAAGAACCCGCCGAAGAAGCCAAGAGCTAACCACCGCCGCAATAGTGCCACCCACAAGTCGACCAAGCACACCGTCATTCCGAACGGAGCGGGCCGATTTTTTCTTTCCCATTCGCTCCTGCGAATGGGTCGGCCTGCGCAGAGAGGAATCTCGTCTCTTTCTCGCGTGTCGGGTGCCGCACCCTTGTGGTTTTCAAGGGTGCGGGTTTTGACTGTTCCGCTCACCTTCCACAAGGCCCCTTCAAGGTTTCTTCTCCCATAACCTCTTCGTTTTTAACGCCTTCGCTCTGTTCGAATGATACCCAATAAATTAGTTGACAAGCCGTGTATATTCGTGATATTCTCCCCTGTGTTTGCCGTCACACTCTGTTCTCTTCCTCTCCTCCTTCCGCTCTCTGTGTTCTCCGTGACCTCTGTGGTGAAATCTCTTTGGCCGAGTCCAGCGTGACGCTAACGAGGTTCCTATTATGTCCCCTAGAATCAACACTTACGAAAGTCTATCAAAACAAACAACTTTAACTACCTTTAGAATGAATACTTACAAAAAACCCAGGGGGAGGGGTATTACGGTTAACCAGGACAGCCCGGAAGGCTAAGACGCTTAGGAAAGTTCGGGAGTCGGCAGCGGCGCAGAAGGCTTGCGTAAACGGAACCAGGCGAAGAGGGCCAGGAAGGCGAAGAAGGCGCCAATGGAGTCGAGCAGGGAATCGTAGGGCGAAGCGGTGCGGCTGGCGACGAACGCTTGGTGGATCTCGTCGAGGCACGAGTAGCACGCGGCGATCACCAGCGCCGTGAGTCCCCAGGACCAGTGCCAGCCTTTGCGCACGCCGCGCACCGCTCGATACAACAATAAACAGAAAATGAAGTACTCCGTGAAGTGGGCAGACTTGCGAATTATGTGGTGGATGAAATCGATTTGTTCTCCGGACAGCGATGGAACCAGCCAGTGGATGACCGGCTCGAAAAACCACGCCGTATGATCGGACGAGAAAGTATCCGTGGATAGAAAGAAAATCAGGCAGGCCCAGAGAACGGCAGGCCACCAGGTGCGCAGCCAAGTTGGGACGAGCAAGCCGCCGAGGCGAGGCTGCATTTCGGGCAATTGAGGCGCGGGCCGCGGGTTGCGCCAGGGTTGTTCGGACACGGTTCTTGTTCTCCAGAGAAGCCGCAGCGCCACGAATACTTCGCCGGCGCTACAGGTTCGGCAGATCTATTTTAGCTGTTCGGTTGGAGCAAGTGTCATGAGGAAAGGGGATTGTTGCTATCCGATTGTTACGTATCGAGGTAGCAGAAACACCGCAGCTCAGGGTAAACAAGAGTGCCTGTGCTACCTACTCCATGCGGTAGTTGGGAGCTTCGCGGGTGATGATCACGTCGTGGACATGGCTTTCGCGCAGCCCTGCAGAGGTGATGCGCACGAAGCGGCCGTTGGATTTGAGCTCGGCAAGCGTTGGCGCGCCTACGTACCCCATGCCGCTCTTTAGCCCGCCGACCAACTGGTCGGTAAGCGCGCCCAGCGATCCCTTGTAGGGAACGCGGCCTTCGACGCCTTCGGGAACGGACTTGCCACGCTCGCGATCGGAGTCGTCTTGCACGGTGGCGTATCGGTCGGAGCCAGCGTCCATCGCCGCCGTTGAACCCATGCCGCGGTAAGACTTGAAGGTGCGGCCCTGGTACAGAATGGTTTCGCCAGGCGATTCCTCGGTGCCGGCAAACAGGCTGCCGATCATCACGCAGGATGCGCCAGCGGCGATGGCCTTGGTGATGTCGCCGGAAAATTTGATGCCGCCGTCGGCGATGATGGGAACGCCGGTGCCTTCGGCGGCGCGCGACGCTTCGATGATGGCGGTGAGTTGCGGAACGCCGGCGCCGGTGACCACGCGCGTGGTGCAGATCGATCCGGGACCGATGCCGACTTTCAGGCCGTCGATGCCCAGCGAGATCAAATCCTTTGCGCCTTCGTAGGTGGCGACGTTTCCGGCGATGACTTGGATTTCGGGCAGGCGATGCTTGATCGCTTTGATGGCTTCCATGACGCGCTGGGAATGACCGTGAGCGGTATCGATGGCGAGAACGTCGGCCTTGGTCTTGGCCATTTCGACGGCGCGCTCCAGGAAGTCGCCGGTGGCGCCCACTGCGGCGCCCACTCGCAGCCGGCCATGGTCGTCTTTCGCGGCGCGCGGATATTCGAGCTTTTTCTGGATGTCTTTTACGGTGATCAGGCCCTTGAGGTTGAAATCCGAATCGACGACCAGGAGTTTTTCGATGCGATGCTTCTGCAGGATGCGCTCGGCTTCGTCCAGAGTGGTACCGACGGGAACGGTGATGAGATTGTCTTTCGTCATCACCGAGCTGACCAGTTGGTTGTGATTTTTCTCAAAGCGCAGATCGCGGTTGGTCAGGATGCCGGTAAGGCGCGAGCCGCGTGTGACCGGAAGTCCGGAGATGCGGTACTTCTCCATGATTTCCAGAGCCTGGCGCAGAGTAATGTCGGGAGAAATGGTGACCGGATCGACGATCATGCCGCTTTCCGAGCGCTTGACGCGGTCGACTTCTTCGGCTTGCCGGTCGATGGTCATGTTGCGGTGAATGATGCCGATGCCGCCTTGGCGGGCGATCGCCATGGCCAAGTTGGACTCGGTGACGGTGTCCATGGCGGCGGAAGCCAGCGGAATGTTCAGCGAGACCTTGCGCGTGAAGCAGGTGCGCGTGTCTACCTCAGTGGGCAAGATCGAAGACTTGCCGGGAAGCAGCAGCACGTCGTCAAAGGTAAGGCCTTCGGGAATTGGACCGTCGATCATTCCATCCTCGCATTAGGAAATTGGGCGCGGGCAGATTTCGCGCCACAGGAGTGCACATAAAACAGCGCAGCCCAGCGGGTGCCCGCTGGGCTGTAGAAGAAATTCATCGAATCGAAAAAATGCGTCACTGTGAAACTTAATTGTAGCGGCAGGGGCGTTGAGGGTCAAGCCGCGCGCGCAGAGCAGCGAAAATGAGCGCGGAGTAGTGAAAATGAGTGCGTCAGTTCGCCGGCCGTTCGTAAGGATTGTTCGACGGGCTCGCGGCGAGGGCAGCGGCGAGTTCCTCGTACATGTGGTCGGATGCGTCCGGACCGGGCTGCTTGGCGACGATGACATCGAAGATGGGATAGAGAAATCGGCCGTACTTTTCGAGCGTGGCGGCGTCGCGAGAGGCGATGGCGGCCTCGATGGATTTTTCGGTGGCCGGAGTGATGAGCTCGATGCGGCCGACGAAGACGCGCGCGAGTTGAGTGGGAGCAGGATTGATGGAGAGAGGAAGAATCGAGTCAATGTACGCGCGGGGAACGATGTAGATGAGGCGGCTGCCTTCTTCAAACCAGGAGTCGCCCCAGGTTTCGAGCATCGCATGGGCTTCGTCACGATAGAGACCCTGACTGGCCAGGATGTCTTCGAGGTCGGCGCGCAGAGACTCGAACGTGCCGCTGACCGCCGGAGTTTCGAGAATCATGTGATCCGAAGGCGAGGTGACTATGTGATAGCCAAGCTTGTTGCCGCGGCGCTCAAAGACGATGAGCGCAGGAATGGGCTGCCCGGCCTGATTGTCGAACAGGATTCCACCGGTGGGCAGAACCTTGGCGGACAGAGGAAGCGAAACGGTGGAGACGCCGCGATAGAAGAGAAATTTTTCGTGTTGCTGGCCGGCCGGCGCTTGCACAGAGAGAGGAGTCGCGGAGGTTTCGCGCGCGGCGTAATAGCGGCTGGCAGCTTTTTCTTGAGCAAAGTCCGCACTGAGATTGGGTGCGACGGTGATGGAATCCCAAGCGATGCTGCCGTCGTCATGTGGCTCGTAGAGAGCATCGGAGGCGATGGGAGTGGAAGGCTGAAGGCGGCTCGCGTGAGGATACCACTCGGTGATGAAGCCCTTGGAAAAGGAAACGTGCACGGAAACCGAGGTTTCCTGAGACGCGTAGAAATAGATGACGGGCGTCTCCATGCGGACAGTGCCGCGAAGAACGTCTTTTGGGGAAGCCGCGAAAGTGTTCGACGAAAGTCGGCAGCTCCGGCTTGCCAACGAGATCGACCGGCAGCCATTCGACCGGCTGGCCGTCGGCTCCGGCGATCGCGGTGAAGGTGCCCCATTCGTGAGCGACGAGACCCGGATCGCCTAGCTGCTGCCTGCTGTGAAGAGGAATGGCAACCGCGAGAGCGAGTCCCACGGCCGCGACGAGTGCGAGCGGCAGCAGTCGCTGGCGCCGTGCAAGGGAAGCGACTGCGGCGCATAGAGCTTTGGCCGCGGGCGTTTTCATGGCTTGGTCTCTCTGGCAGCGGCCGGCTTGGTCAGCATTTCGGCGACGGTTTCACCGCGCTCTCCGATGAAATGGCTGGAGAGATTTTGGGCGAGGAGCGCGTCGGTTTTCGCGCCTGCCATCGCTTTTTGCACGTGGTCGCGATGTTCCGGAGCGGGACCCGAGAGAGTGAGGAGCGCGGCGGCAAATTCCATTTCGCGGGTCATGGCCGCGAAGCTGGATGGCTTGCTTGACGAGAGCGTAGCCGTCGATGCCGCGAGCAGGATTGTGCGAAGGCTCAAGCCATTGCTTGTAGGTTTCGGCGAGATAGCCGACGTCAAAATAGTAGAGAGCGGGCGGCGCACCGGACTGCGACAGATTTCGTGCCCGCGGTAAGCCTGTTGAAGAGATCTTTTGCGGCGGCAGGATCTTTGCGAGCGTAGAGTGTGGCGCGGCGAAGCGTTTCCATGTGGACGAGAACGCTCGAATTCGTGGCCAGGATAGCGAACGTGTCCGAGGCGAGCTTGGAGGTGTCGTAGGTCTCGGTGCCGGTGAGGTTCCAATCGTGGCTGATCCAGGGCAAAGATTTTGCGGAGCCGATGTCAAACGCGTGGCAGATGAGTGGTGGTCCAGCGAAGGCGACGCCGGCCACAGCGATCAGCAGTGCCAGCAAGCCAGCGGCGAAACGAATGGAGCGAAGGGAATGGATTCTCATAGGTTTGTGCTCCTTTGAGTGCTTTGCGCTACATACAAGAAGACGGCGAGGAACTTGGAAGTGTTAACGAGCTACTTCCGTTGGCCTTCGCGGCCGGTCCAGGATTGTTCCCAATGACGCCAGAGGGAAATGTCGCCGAGGTCGAACGCGTTCCACCAGGAATCGAGCATGGTGGCGTCGAGGCGAAGGATGCCTTCACGGGTCACTCCAGGCGGAGGAGGAACGAGCGCGGCGAGGCGGTCGTAGACTGCGGTGCGCTCAGCGCCGTTGACGCGAGGCAGCAGGTGCCAGAGCGTGAAGGCGTCGCGCGCGCGCGCTTCGTGCAGCACGGTGTCGAGGGTGGACTTGCGCATGGAGGGATTTGGCTCGACCGAATCAAGCTGCGCCAGCGCAGCGCGGAAAGCGTCGGAGGCGTCTTCAAAATAGGGAGTTCCAGGGCCGGATTGCGCGTGCGTCGGGCAAGCGGCGCCGGCGGGGATGAAGGAGTCGTGGCCGTTGCTATGAAAACCTACCCAGCCGAGCGTGGTGCGCAGAATTCCGCTACCGGCATCGTCGATGTGCAGCGTGTACATACAGCCGAGGTCGATGGCGACGGCGGAAGGCGTGTCCACGACGAATTGACCTGGCGGCGCCCAGATCGTTGCGTGGATGGTGCCGCGATCCAGTGCGATGCGTTTTCGGCCGGCGCCGGATTGCAGCAGCCGGAGGCGCGTCATCGGCTCGACTTCCAGCCGGCCGATTTCCGCGACGGCGATACTGGCTTTGGATACGGCATCGGTTTCCAGTGATTCACCGAGTTTGAGTCGCGTGTTTTTTCCGGCAGGCCCGCTGGTTTCAGAGTCTTGCGATGCCGGCGTTACCTGGACATCCCAGCCATCGTGCGCAATCGCCGGAGTTCGGGGCGACCGCGCTAACCAAAGCGCGGATCCAATCGCGAAAACCACGAGCAGCGCCGCGGCAAACCTCGGTGTCCAGGCGCTTGCCGCAATCTCGGACCACCAACTCCATCTCGTCGCGGAGACTTCGATTTGCGGGAACGAAGGGACTGGGCGATTGTGCTGGAAACGTCCGAGCGCGCGTTCGAGGTGCTGAATCTCGGGGTCCGGAGGACCGGAGCCATCCCAGAGGTAGTTGTCTCGTGTAGCTCGGTCGTCGTATTCGTTTGTCATCTGCTTCAACCTATTTTCCAATGCCGATATTCTTTGCGGCGCTTGCCGGTGCGCGGCG
This sequence comes from uncultured Acidobacteriota bacterium, assembly GCA_963729285.1. Classification (GTDB taxonomy): domain Bacteria; phylum Acidobacteriota; class Terriglobia; order Acidiferrales; family UBA7541; genus Acidiferrum. The sequence continues at coordinate 45,231 of CAVSNL010000028.1, read as the reverse complement.
CTGACCTAGTTTCTCTCGCAACTGCTGCATGCCGCGATTCAAATTCACGCGAACCGAGCCGTGCGACAGGCCGGTCTTCGCGGCAATCTCCGGCCCGGTCATGCCTTCCACGAGTCGCAGAATCAGAGTCTCGCGATAAGCTTCGGGCAAGCTGCGAACGCTCTCCAGAATCTCGGCTGCCTCGCTGGTTTGGGCTTGTTCGTCGGTCACGGCGCTTGCGTCCGCGGTTGACGAATCGTCGGTGCACTCGCTCTGTACGCGCGGCTGGCGGTAGTAGTCCTTGGCGATATTTCTGGTAATTGCGGCCAGCCACGCGCCGAAGCGGGAGGACTCGCGCAAAGCGTGCAGACGGGGAAGCGCGCGCAAGAATACTTCGTGAACGAGATCTTCTGCTTCGAGTGCCGGTACCTTGGCGAGCAAGATGCCATGCACCATGCGCGCGTAGCGTTGATACAGCTGCCCGAAGGCGTCGCGATGGCCCTCCTGCGAAAGCTTCACCAGAGCAGCGTCGGAATCGCCGCCAGCGACCGGAGTTTGGGTCGCGGTAGACAATTGCGCGTTCGTCAGGTCGAGCCCGCTGGCCATGTTGCGCTCATGTCACCGCGACACAATGCTGTGTAGGCACATTGCCGTGAAGTCTCACGGCCCTGAAGTATAGACGCGGCGATCATGTCGAGTGTTAACACGGTTGGTACGCTTTGCGAGAACAAGACGTGTCGGCGCGGGCGGGGCAAGTCCCGCCCCTACAAGGTGTGCGCGTCGTCGGAAAGGTGCGCGAGGTCGGTAAAGTGTGCGCGTAGTCGGTGATGGCCTCAGTTGCGGCGGTACCTTGCCGGGACGGTTCCCCTGCACTACAGTGAAGTGGCCATGCCAAATACGGAGTTCGTGCCGCACGCGCTGCTGAGGAGCGGCCATGCGATGACGATTGTGGCTGCCTTTGTGCCCAGGCGTTTTTCGCTTCCTGAGGCGGAGCACGGCTGTTTCAGGTGGATTCGTTTTCTCGTTTGCTGGGCAGTGTCATTGGCAGGCGGGGAAACTGCGGGATACGCCGGTGATTGTGATCGTGCATGGGCTGGAGGGCTCGGCGGATTCGTACTACGTGCAGGGTATCGCGGAGAAGGCGTTTCATCGGGGATTTCACGTGGTGCGGATGAACCAGCGCAATTGCGGCGGGACCGAGAAGCTCACGCCGACCTTGTACAACTCGGCGATGAGCGGAGATTATCGGGCGGTGTTCGAGGAGTTGGCGAACGTCGATGGATTCGAGAAGATTTTTTTCGCGGGGTACTCGATGGGCGGGAATCTGGTGACCAAGATGGCGGGGGAATATGGCGACGATGTTCCGCAGGCGTTGCGAGGCGTGTGCTCGGTGTGCCCGGCGATTGACTTGTCGGCGTGCGCGGATGCGCTGGAGCGGAAGGACAATTTCTTGTATCAGCGGCACTTTGTGAACGGATTGATGGCGCGGTATGCGCGAAAGGTGAAGATGTTTCCGGACCGGTATTCGCAGAATGGATTTGGGCCGATTCGAACGGTGCGGGAATTTGATGATGCGATCACCGCGCCGTGTTTTGGATTTCGAGATGCCGAGGAATATTACGAAGCGGCGGGAGCGAAGAGGGTGGTCGCACAGGTGCGCGTGCCGATGCTGATGATTACCGCGGAGGATGATCCGTTTGTGCCGTACGTTTCGTTTTTGGCGGCGGGCGTGAGAAAAATCCGTGCATTCGATTCCTTGCGCCGGAGCATGGCGGGCACTGCGCGTTCATTTCGAACAAGGGTGGCGTGGAGCGGTTCTGGGCGGAACAGCGGATTGTGGAATTCTGCGAAGAGATTTGGCGATCGAGCGCGGCCACTCAGCCGAAAGGCTTTTCCAGAGAGACCGCGAAGCTTTGAGTGAGAAGCTGTGCTGGGCCGTCGGCGGTGATGACCATGTCGTCTTCGCAGCGCAGGCCGAATTCGCCCGGAATGTAAATCCCCGGCTCATTGGAAAAGGTCATGCCCGGCTCGAGAGCGGTCTTGCTGCCTCGCACCAGATACGGGTGCTCGTGGCCGTCAAGTCCGATTCCGTGACCCAGGCGGTGGGTGAAGAATTTGTAGTCGGGGCCGTAGCCGGCAGTGGTGATGACCGCGCGGGCCGCGTCGTCCACAGAGCCGGAGAGGCGTCCGGCTCTTGCGGCGTCGAGGGCGGCGTCCTGAGATTTGCGGACGATCTCGAAGACGCGTGAGATTTTCTCGGACGGCTTGCCAAAGACGCTGGTTCGCGTCACGTCGGACTCGTAACCCTCTACCTTGCAGCCGCCATCGATCAAGACTACGTCGCCCTCTTTGAGTGTCTGGGGCTTCACAGTGCCGTGAGGAAGCGCTGCGGACGCCCCAGCAGGACCAGTGCGCCCCCTTGCAAGCCCATCTTCGCGAAGCCGCCTTCGACCATCTGGGCGATGTCGTCCTGGGACATTCCTTCTTTGAGAGAGGCGAAGACCGCGCGGAAGACGTCAAAGGTGGCGTCGCAAGCCAGGCGCATCAGTTCGAGTTCGTGGGCGGACTTGTGCGCTCGGCAGGCAATGGTGACCGCATCGGCGGAAACATATTCGAAGGCGGGGGCCGCGTGACGGAGGTGATCGGAAAAAGTGAACCCAACGGTTTCTTCAATGCCGATGCGGCCTGCGCGAATGCCACGGTCAGCGAGGGCACTTGCGGCAAGTTTTGTGGGGCTTTCGTCTTCCTGCCACGCACGAACCTCGAACGGGAGTTGCAATTTCTCGCGGAGTCGCCCCTCTTCAAACGCGGGGACGACGATGATGGGGTTGCCTGTGCGAGGTATGACCAGGCCGAGTAGCCGCTCGCTTAGTCCCCAGCGGATGCCGGTGAAATAGTAGAGCGAGGAGCCTGGCGCGAGGAACATCGCATCGTAGCGAGTCGCCTCGGGGGACGCCTGACCTGCGGGCGATTGCGCTCCAGACATTAACTCTTGGGCGTGCTTGAGGCGTTCATTGAACTCCGCTACGGTGACCGGTCGAACACGGGTGCCTAGCGGCTTTAGGGTAGAGAAGGCCGCCGGAAGCGCTTGGGCCGGCGGTTGGTCACGAGCCGGCAAATCTAAGGTCATAGCCCCCAGTGAGGCTGCGGTGGCGGCTTGAAGGAAGTGTCGGCGAGAGGATTTTGACTTGGGAACACGGTCGTGTATGAGCATGTCGGCAAAGAGGTTTAGCCGGGGAACTATCTGGTGTCAAGTCGCATGTGGGAGGGGTGAACCACCCGAGCATGACTTTAGCAATGATTGGGCTTCCGGCTCGCAAGGCCGGAGTCGAAAATCGTGATTGTCGACCAGCTGTAACCGGCTTGTCAGCATACAGCTTGGCTGATTCTAAATTCCATATCTTCTATGTAGGCTTATATTCATCAATAAATTGCTCAAGAATGGGGCATCAAGGTGATGCTGCTAAGGTCAGGAGTAAACTCAATATTTAGATATAGTTATGGCGATTATCAACAATTTCCACAGGGTGAGATCGGCTTGATTCCAGGAGCTAAATTTGGAACGAGGATTGCACCCAAAGGGTTAATACCTGCAAGTGCGAGTGGACGACGATGGGGGAATATCGCGAGTGGGTTCGATGTTTTCGTCTCCATCTGAGATTTTATACGAAATTTAGGGAGGGCTAAGTGAAAAAAGCCTATCGTGGGTTGCTAACCTTTTTGAGCGTAGCAGTACTGGTAGTGGGATTGGCGATGTGCGGCCAAGTGAGCGCCCAAATCATCAGCGGCGACTTGGTCGGGACGATTCTGGATAAGACCGGCGCGGTGGTGCCAAGCGCGCGGGTCGAAGTGACCAACGCGGATACCGGCGTTAAGTATCAGACGGTGGCGAATGAAGGGGGCGAATACCGCTTCAACAATTTGCCGGTGGGTACCTATAGCGTTTCAGCGTCGACGCCAAATTTTGCGACGACGACGATCAACAACTTTAAAATCGAGCTGAACAAGACCAGCACCCTGCAGATCACATTGGAAATCAAGGGTGCGGTTACCTCGATCGAGGTTTCTGGCGCGGCTCCAGCGCTGGACACCACGACCTCGCAAATCACCACGACGTTCGATCAGAAGCTTAGCGCGGATTTGCCGGTTTCCTCGATCACCGGCGGCGTGTTGAATCTGTCTCTTCTGAGCGCGGGAGTGGCAACCGGTGGTGGTATTGGCGCCGGCATGGGCCCCGCGATTGGCGGCCAGCGTCCACGGAACAATAACTTTACGATTGAAGGTGTGGACAACAACAACAAGTCGGTCACCGGGGCGCTCGTCAATATTCCGAACGACGCGGTTGCCGAATTCTCCGTGCTGCAAAATCAGTTTGCGCCCGACTTCGGTCACTCCTCGGGGGGCCAGTTCAACACGGTCATCAAGGGCGGCACGAATACGTATCACGGCGATGTGTACATCTACTCGGAGAACCGGAACTTTAACGCGATCGATCAGTCGACGATCAACAACGGCTTCACATCCAACCAGCGATTTGACAACAACCGCATGGGTGGGACGTTCGGCGGACCTATTCTGAAGAACAAGCTGTTCTTCTTTGGCGCGCTGGAATATAACCCAGTCGGGCAGGCTGCCGTTCTTGGTTCACCCGTGTGCGCTCCAACCGCGGCGGGATATGCTGCGCTGAGCGCGTTGCCGGGAATTTCGGCCAACAACCTCGCGATCTTGCAAAAGTACGTCACACCCGCCGCCTCTCAAGACACGACCGGAACGTGCGGCCCCTCCGGCAGCAGTGGCGTCGAAACAGTAACGAGCAATACCGGTGCCACCGCGGCTGTGCCTGAAGGCATTCTGAATTTCTCCGGTCCGAACTACACGAACAACTGGGCAGCGTTGGGGAGCATCGACTACGACATTTCCAGTAAGGACCAACTGCGCGGACGGTACGTCTACAACCGCACCGTGGGTATCGATACAAATGCCAACCTGCCGGCCTTCTATCTGAATACGCCTTTCAAATTCCACCTGGTGACGATCAACGAGTACCATACGTTCAACCCGAACACGCAGAATGAGTTTCGTCTCGGCTACAATCGTTATTTCAACACCACCCCATCGGGAAGTTTCTCTTTCCCGGGTCTAGATAGCTTTCCCAACATCGTTCTTAATAGCTTGAACGCTCTCAACATCGGGCCCGATCCCAACGCGCCTCAGATCACGATTCAAAATACATATCAGCTGTCAGACAGTATTTCGTGGACGCATAAGGCTCACACGCTAAAGTTTGGTATCGAGGGCCGCAAATTGATCTCTCCGCAGAGTTTCGTTCAGAGGTCTCGCGGCGACTACGAGTACAATTCGCTGGGACAATACCTGGACGACCTGAGCCCCGATGCTCTAGCGCAAAGAAGCGTAGGGGCATCAGCCCTACCCACCGCACCATATTATGGTGACCAGTCGGCGCTCTATTGGTTCGTGAATGACAACTGGCGCATCCGCCAGAATCTGACGATCAACTTGGGCGTGCGTTATGAATATACGACGACGCCTTTCGGCATTCGTGCGCAAAATCTGAACAGCATCGCCAGCGTTCCTGGCCTTGCCGAATTCGATTCGCCGCGCGCACCCAAGAACGATTGGGGTCCGCGTGTCGGATTTGCGTACTCGCCGGGAACTAGCGGCCGCACGTCCATCCGTGGAGGCTTCGGCATCGCGTATGACGTCCATTACGACAACATCGGCATTTTGTCTCTGCCGCCGGAGTTGAGCGTCACGGAAAACACTCCATCGCTGACCGCGAATACACCCAGCTTCTTGGCGAACGGCGGACTGCCGCCGGGCAACGGTCAAGTAACGACGTTCCCGGATGCGGCTTCGGCACGGGCGGCGACTTCGACCTACTATCCCCCGAACGTGAAGGATCCGAAGACGATCGATTGGACTCTCGGAGTTCAGCGCAGCCTAGGGAATGACTACACGCTGGAAGTGCGCTACATCGGAACTCGTGGCATTCATCTGAACGTGCAGTCCATCGTCAACCTCGCGAACTTGGTCACCCCGTCGTTGTTCTTGCCGACTTATACGACGAATGTGCCTAACCAGGCTGCGTTGGACGCCTCCACGATCAACCTGAACACGATTCTAAACAGCGGCGACGGCGTTGTTCCCGCTTATGACGCTGCGGGATTCAACGGGAATGCCCTTACCGCGTTCATTCCCGCTGGTTCGTCGATTTATCATGGACTGGCAGTACAACTCACGCGACGCATGAGCCACGGATTGCAATTCGTGGGTGCGTATACCTACAGCCACAACATCGACAACAGCACGGCGGACTTCCACAGCACGGACCTGACACCGCGCCGGCAACAGAGCTTTACGGACCTGGCCGCCGACCGATCCAACTCGGCGTTGGACCACCGGCACCGCTTCACGATGGCCGTACTGTATGACGTACCATTCTTCAAGAACGGGAACGCGCTCACTCGGAACGTCTTGGGTAATTGGGAGATCGCCCCAATCTACACCTATCAGACCGGTGAGTGGATGACCGCGCAGAGCGGCATTGACGCCAACCTGAACGGCGACCAAGCCGGTGACCGTACGATCACTAACCCCGCGGGCGTGGGAACGACCGGCAGCGGCGTCGTGCCTCTTTGCACCAGTGCCATCCCGGCTTCAGAATGCACCTTGGCTAACGTGCTGAAGTTCCCGAGCGCGGTTGTGGGCTATGCCGCAACCAATCCCGGTGCGAAGTACATTCAGGCGTATTACGGCGCCTTGGCTACCACTGGTCGCAACACGATTCTCGGTGCGCCAACCAATAACTTCGATGCCACTTTGGTGAAGCGTTTCGCGATCACCGAGCGCTATAAGGTGGAATTTGCCGTACAAGCGTTCAACCTCTTGAACCATCCGCAATTCCTTCCGTGCTGCGCTAGTGGCACGGGACCCGGAGCATTGGGGGGCGCCACGAACCAGGTTGCCTCGCAAGGCATCACGGGTTCGGCGCGCCAAGCGCTGGAACCGCAGCGCGGCATCTTCAACAACTTCAGTGCAGTGTTCCCGAGCGAAGCTCGCGCACTGCAACTGTCGCTGAAGATTTTCTTCTAAACTCACAACCTTTTCGCCTTGGATTCGGGCGGGAATTACAAAGAGGCGTTCCGGGTAACCGGAGCGCCTCTTTTCTTTTAGTGAGCATAGTTTTGATAAACGCCGAATTCAGCTTGTGGTAAGCTCCGCGCAACAGTTGCAAGCGAGGGGTCTTTCGTGACGTTTGCCGAATTCTGGCCGGCTTACGTGCGCGCGCACAGCAGGCCGGCCACGCGAGTGGTTCATTGTGTTGGGACGATCGTGGGTTGGATGCTCCTGGGCGCCGCGATTGCTGTGCACCGGTGGTGGTGGATAGCGGCCGCTCTGGTTATTTCCTACGCCTTGGCGTGGCTCTCTCATTTTTTGATCGAGCACAATCGCCCCGCAACGTTCGATCATCCGCTGTGGTCATGGTGGGCCGACCAGAGAATGGTGTTCCTGACGCTGATCGGACGCATGGGCGATGAGGTTCGGAAGTATGGCGTCACGGAGCGCGAAGTACGCTAACGAAAGGCCTGCGAACGAAGGCGAGTCACGCGCTACCAAAAGATCGAAAGAAATAAGCCTCGAAGTTATGCGCTTCGGAAGCTATTCCATGCGGACCGCGAGAATGTTCTTCCCTTGAATTTTCAGCTCGATGCCCAGAGGCGGGCGAACATCGGAACCTTGCGCGAGGCTCCCCCGCACCCAGAAATCTCCAGGGATATTGCTCATTTTCAACGGGTCGAAAACACTTCGGCTGCACGGATTTCCCACCATCGGATGCTTCGCCGTGCGGAAATCGTAGTCATTCTGCAGCCGGTCGAGGTCGGTGACATACTCGAACTTGCAGTTTCCGAAGGGAACGTTCATCTCCAGGGCCCAGTAGCCATCGGGTTGCGAAGCCGATCCCGACGATAGCCGGATCAACAGCGCGGGAACACTCTCGCCGCTCAGGCGATTTACAAAGAAAAAGCTTTTCGAGGTCCAGGGTTTTGTCATTTCCGGAACGGTGGCAATTTCCGGAGCCGCAGCCGTTGCGCGCGGCATCGAGGCCGTGGGATCGATGGCGGGCGCCGGCACCTCAATCTGCGGAGGCGGCGCCACCGGCGCTTCCTCGACGTGTTTGGGGCGCAGCAGCCAGCGTGAGCCTAGCAGGCAGATAACGAGGACCACCACGAGGCCCGCGACCAGTCGCACCGTGGGATTGGCGGCTATCCCTTGGCGCGCCACACCTTCGGCAGCAACACCGGGGATCTGCGGCATTTCCGCTTTGAATCGGTTGGATTGGGGCTCGTCCGTCATACTTCATCCGTGCGCTAGCTTCAGCATTTCCCGACGAACTTCGCCGGGCAAACGCCTTGCTATTCGCCGCCCGACGTCTCACTGACTATTCGGCCCCATTGTAGTGGGCGCCGTAGGATGGAGCAACGAAGAGAACGAGTCGAGTTGCCTGTGAGGAACCGGTACCGAATAGGTCACCCACCGGAAATTGAGCCGAGATTGCTGTTATTGAGAAGGGTACAAGTCCGATTCTCAGACTTGTCTCCACGCAGCCGTCAACCTACTGTAATACGTACGGTAAGAGCGTAGGAGGCAGTCTCCTCCTCAGAACGTAATCTATGAGCGGCGATACAAGAGCGGCGGCCCGGGCCTTTGTGCGCAGCCTGAATATCCTGCTGAAATTCGCACGTCTGTACGAATTCGGACACGCCCGCACCGGGGCGCAATTCGAGACGGCGTGGAAGGAACTGAAATCCGCTTTGGAGGAGAGCAGCGGCAGCGGGCTGCTGCTCGGTGCTTCCGGCAACCAGATCCTGCTGGATGGCGTGCCGCTCGGCGCGGCTGCGGGAGAGCGAAGTTTCGCGCAGTTGCTCGCCAGTTCCGGGATTGCCAGCATCCATTTCGGCACGACCACTACCCAACCACAGTTCGCCCGCTTCGTCCGGGGCTTTCCGAGCGGCAATGCCAAGCCGACGGCGCTGGCGGAGCAGCTGAAATCCGCGCTGGCAGGCGACACCAGCATCAAGATCAACGAAATCCGCTACGTGGCGGAAGATTCCTCGGTGGCGGGAATCAAGATGGCCGCAAACCTGACCGCCAAGGTTCTGGGCTCGCAGGGGGACAAGTTTAGGGACTTCTTCGACGATCCAAACAAGTTGCTGCAAATGATTCTTGCGGCGGAAAGTAGCCGCGGACCGGGCGGCGGCGGATCAGGGCCCGGGACCGGTGGCGGAGGCGGTGGAACCGGCACGCTGTGGGATACGGGCGCTGGATCCGGCGGGAGCTCCGCAGGGGGCGCTGGAGGACCGGGCGGCGGGGCGGTGGTCTTGGGGCGGGTAAGGGATCGGGTGGAGGGTCCGGTTTACCCGCGCCTGTCGGCGTCGGTTCGTTGCCGGGCCCTGCGCATGGAATATCCGGGGGCGGCGAGGCTGGACCAGCAGGGAAATGGCTCACGGCTTCAGCGCTTCTGCGTGCCACGACCACAGGAGGAGGCTCCGAGTTCGGCGTGCCGGGCGTGGGTGGCGCAGGCGGCCAGGGAGGCTACGCCGTAGCCGAAGAGGATGTTCGGCAAATGCTCGCGCTGTTCGCGCAACTCGGCAAATCGCGCAAAGACCCGGAGGCCCGCAACGAAGTCCCGAATTTTCAGGCTCGCCTGAGCGCCATGCCCGTGCGTGCGCAGGTCACGCTGCAACAGGCGCTTGCTGGATTGGCCGCGCAGGCTCCCACCGAGAAGGCCGATAAGCCGATGCTCCTCAAGCTCGCGGAGCACGTAGCGATACGATTCGCTCTGGATAGCTACGAGCGCGGCGAGCTGCGCGTAAACGCGGTCAAGCAGCTGCTCGATCGGATGAACGCCGAGATCGAAGGACTGCGCAAGATTTTGGGCACGCAGGAAGAGATGATGGCGAATGCGGGACTCCAGGTGCAGTCCTACACCGAACTGCTCGACCAGGAATTCTGGGAACAGGTACCCGACGAGAACAAGAAAGAAGTCCTCGTTTCCGACGAGGCTTGGTGCGTCCCGCCTCGCAACGTGCGCGCGTATCTCGAAGATATGCTGCGTCGCGGCGAACTCAAGACGGTGAACGAAATTTTAATGAAGTACGCCGCCTGCGTCGGACTCGAGAATCCCGAGGCGCGCCGCACGACCGCGATCGGTCTCTCCGACCTCGCTGAGCTATATGGCAGCGGTGACGGAAGCGCGCTGATGGATGGCATTCGGCGCCTGGGCAATCAGCTCGCGATCGAGCGCGAACCCGAACTGCAGACATTGATCAGCGCAGCGTTTGTGCGGCTCAGCCAGGAAGCGGCGTCAAAGCGCTGCTATCCCGCGATGCAGCAGGCGCTGGCTTCGCTCGACAGCGTCGAAGCGCAACGCCCGGGCGCCACGCAAAGCCTCCGCCCCCGCATCGGAGCGGAAGAGCGCATGCCGGAATTCGTGGAAGAAGCCCTGCGCAGCGGCCACATCGCCGACGGCATGATAGAAATTCTGGCGTTGATGCCGAAAACGACGTTGCACTACGTCACGAATCGCTTCGGGCACTGCGGTTTCCGCGAAGATTGCGAATTGCTGGGTGAAATCGTGCGCTCGCTGGGCGAAGATGCCACCAATCGTTTGATAGAAACGTTGCAGACCGCGCCCGCCGCCGAAGCTGCGGAAACCGTCGGGCTGTTGACGCAGCTTTCTCCCGACGCGGTAGCGAAAATTCTTCCGGTGCGACTGTCGCAATGGCCCCGCACCGCGCACGACCGCATCGTTCGCCAACTTTCGTCGGCGCCTGTCGATCACCGCGTTCAGCTCCTGATTTCTCTCTACGATTCGCTGGACGTCATGATTCGCCCGCTGGCCATCGACGAAATGGGCATGAGCGGGCATCCTGACTGCATCCCTAAGCTTCTCGAACTTGCCGAGGACGATTCAACGCCTGGGTTCACTCGGGTGAAAGCCGTTGAGGCCCTGGGCCGTCTGCGAGCCTCCGCTGCCGCGCCGTTGTTCCAGCAGATGATGGAAGCCCGGCAGCTCTGGCGCTGGACCTATGCCGAGGAATTGCGAATCTCCGCAGCACAGGCGCTGATGCGCGTGGACACAACCATGGCGCTTCAAAAGCTCGCCCCCAGCGGATTCGATCGCAAGGACCTCACCCTGGAGCCCACCGACCCCGATCCCAATGCCTCGGTCATCCGTCAGCGGCGTTACGCGCGGCTCAAGCTCTCGCGTAACCTGACCGCCACCACCACCAATTTGCGCGAAAACATCCACCTGGCGATACCCGAGCTGAATCTGGGCGGCGGCATCGGTGCGGGAGACCGCCACTTGGCCCCCGGGTCGCTCCTTACCTTGAAGCTGACGCACGGGATGCGCCCCATCAAGGCCCAGGCCATGGTGCGCGGGGCGCGGCCGCAAGCAATGGCCTTCGAATTTGTCGAGATGGACCTGGACGATCGCTCCAAGTTGCGGAAGCTGCTGCTGGAGTTAGGTGGCTTGCCGATGGCGGCGCAAGCTTCGAACCGCACGCGGCGTCGCGGGCGCGTGGCCATGATGAGGAACTAGACGCCGAGGAAGAACGGAACTCGGCCTGAACGATGATGTCGTAAGTTGCGGAAGACGTACACGGTGCACGCATTTCGCGCCGTCCCCTCCCTGGTGTTTTCCCGTATTAGCACCCGTCCGGTCGGGCAGGTCAGATTCCCGGCCGTTGGTCGCGTGATGATTGCGGCATATGGAACCTATGTACCATTGCTGCAGTACGCCGCTGCCTCTACGGTACTAGTGCAGAAGTCCCAGGCGCGGCGCAAGCGGCGGAGGGGAATGAAAGTAGCGGATCCAAAGACGACCGCAAGTCGGGCATTCGTGCGAAGCCTGAACATCCTTCTGAAATTCGCCCGCTTATACGGGTACGAACACACCCGCACGATCGAACACCTCGATACCGCATGGCGCGAACTCCGCGCGGCGATTCCCGTGGGCACCGAAGGCGGCTTGCTACTCGGCGCAACTGGGAATCAACTGCTATTGGATGGAGTGCCTCTAGAGGGCTCCCCTGCAGAAAAGCAATTCGCCCAGCTTCTTTCCGCTGCGGGTCTCGCCAGTGTGCAGTTCTTTCCGTCCGTCACCGAAGAGGAATTGGGCCGCTTTGCGCGGGCGTTTCCTACGGGTAAAGCGAAACCCGCGGAGTTAGCCGCGCAACTGAAGTCCGCGTTGGCGGGCGCTCAAGGCATTCGCATCAACGAGATCTGCTTTGTGGCCACGGACTCGCGTTTCCGCGACGCCAGCGTGGCGGCACAACTGGCGATCTCGACGATGGGCGACGATCAGGATCAATTCAAGCAGTGGCTGAACGACCCCCAGAAGCTGCTGGAAATGATTGCGGCGGCGCAAGGTGCGGACCGTGAGGGATCGGCAAGCGGAACTGGCGGTTCCGGAAACGGCCCGGGATATGGCAATGGCGGCGGCGAGGGCGGAGCCGGAGGGGGAAACGGAGAGGGAACTGGAGAGGGAGCCGGAGCTGGAGGAGCCGGAGGCGGTGGAACGGGTGGTGGGGGCGCCGGTTTCTACCATCGCGTCGCCGGAAGCGAAGCAACTCCCGCGCAATCCAATACCACGGGCGCCGACCCGAATCTCTTTAGCGGTCCGGTCGCCGAAGCTTCGCCATCTCTGTTTTCGATCCCTGGCGCCGGACTGACTGGTTCGGGCACCGGGCGGGGAGGGGGTTCGGGTTCCGGTCGGCCTTACAGTGGCGAGCCCAGCGAAGAAGAGATTCTCGGCATTCTCAGCGCGCTGACCAGCATCGGCCAGGTCGGCGCGGGTGGCGGCGGAGGAATGGCCGCAGCCGGGGCTTTTCACGAGCAGATGTCACAACTACCTGGCCGTGCCCAGGACACCTTGAAGGCGGCGCTCGCCGAGCTGGCGACGCATGCTCCCGATGCCAAGCCCGACCAGTCCATGCTGGTAAAACTCGCCGAACACCTCGCGATTCGTTTTGCGCTGGAACGCTACGAAAAGGGCGAAGTGAAGGTCAACGCGGTCCGTCAGATGCTCGACCGCATGAACCAGGAAATCGAAGCGCTGCGCGGGATTCTGGGCGCTCACGAAGACAAGATGAGCGAAGCGGGCATGCTGGTGGAGTCGCACCGCGAAATTCTGGATCGACAGTTCTGGGCCGGCGTTCCCGAAAGTGGCAAGCGTACCGTGCTGCTCTCCACCGAAGCGTGGTGTATCCCGCCGCGCAACGTGCAGTCCTATGTCGGCGAGTTGATCGAGCAGGGCAATATTGCAGACGCGATCAGTGTTCTGCAGAACTACGCGGCGTGCGCCGACAGCGACGAAAGCGACGCCCGCAAGAAAACCGCTGCGGGTCTCTCGCAATGGCCGAGCTGTATGCCAAAGTCGATCCCAAGCTGCTGGTCGCGGCATTGCAGCACCTGGGCTTGCGTTTGAACATCGAGCAGGACGCCGAACTTCAAGGCCTGGTCAGCGCGGCGTTCGTGCGCTTGAGCCAGGAAGCCGCCACCAGCCGCAGCTATGCCGCGATGGAGCAAGCGCTCGAATTGCTTTCCGGCATCGATGCACAGCACCCCGGCACGGCACGTACCCTGCGCTCGAAGATGGGCATCGAGGAGCGCGTTCCGGAGTTCGTCGAAGAAGCACTGCGCGCCCGCCAGGCCGCCGCGGGCCTGACCAGCGTTCTCAAGATGCTGCCGCAAGCGACGATGGAGCAGCTGGCGACAAGATTCAACCGCTGCAGCTTGCGAGACGATGCCGAGCATGTCGCGAACCTGGCCGCCGATGTTGGCGAAGAAGGTGTGCAGTACCTGCGCAGCACCGTGCGCGGCGGGCCTGTCGCCGAGGCTGTCGAAATGGTGGGCTTGCTCTGCAGGCTCGACCCGCAAGCCGTGCAGGTGTTCCTGCCCTCGCGCATGAAAGATTTTCCGCGTACTTCGCAAGACCGCGTCCTGCGGCAGATCTCCGCCAGCGGCGCCCCAGGCCGCTGCCGCATTTTGCTGGAGTTGCTCGATCACCTCGATCCTCTGGTCATGCCGCTGGCCATCGACGAAATCGGTGTCACCGAAGATCGCGAGGCCCTCGGCCGCCTGCTCACCATCGCCGATGGCGACTTGCCTGCGGGAGCCGGGATCTATCTCCGCGTCAAAGCAGTCGAAGCGCTGGGCCGCATTAACGCCCCGGAATCCATCACCGCTCTAAAGCGCATCGTAGAGGCCAAGAAATTTATGGGTTGGATTCAGCCGCAGGAACTTCGCATCGCCGCGTGGCAGGCGCTTGAAAAACTTGATCCCGCCGTGGGCTATCGCATTTCTACCTCATAGCGGGCTGGATAAGGCTGACCTGACTCTCGCCCCGCTGGATATGTCACAGAACAGCAAGTTCGTCCGCCAGCGCCGCCACAAGCGCGTGCGCCTCAATAAGCCGGTCACCGCGGTCAGCACCAACCTGAAAGAGGCCTGCAGCTTGCAGATCAAGACCGCCAGCCTTACGGGCGGTGTCGCCACCATCAGCCGTCACCTGGCCCCCGGAACGCCAGTACAACTCAAATTTCAGGTCGGCATGCGCAACCTCCAAGCCACCGCGCTAATGCGCGACTATCGCGCCCAGGACATGGCTTTCGAAATCGTGGACATGAACCTCGACGAACGCAGCCGCCTGCGTCGCCTGCTGGCCGAAAGCCTGTCGGCTCCCAGCGCCTCGGCCAGTGGTGACGACGTGGCGGCCGAGCCATCCGAAACTCCCGTGCCTGCCGGCAGCCGTTACCGCACGCGTTAGGTCCACAATTCCCGCCGCGCCCGATTTCGCACCCATGCGCCACATTCTTGGCGTCCGCGCATCGAAACAGATAGAATAAAGGTTTGCGCTGGTCATCTCGTCTCGGTCTATAGAGTCCCGGCGCGGTCGAATACCGTCAGGAAACGGCGAAACTATTCATGGATGCAGCAAAGCTCGTTGACAGCGTCATCGCGCGATTTATCGGCACCAAGCACGAGCGCGACGTCAAAAAATTGCAGCCGCTGGTCGCGGCCATCAACGCGCTCGAAGCCGAAATCAAGACGCTCAGCGACGAAGATCTCAAGTTGCGTTTTCTCGCCCTGAAAGAGCAGGTTCAGGAGCCTCTCAAAGAGGCCGATCCTGGCGAACCAACCTTCCGCGATCTGATGCAGAAGGCGTTCGAGCCCGTGCTGGTCCCAGCGTTCGCGCTAGCCCGCGAAGCCGGCCGCCGCTTCCTGAACATGCGCCATTTCGACGTGCAGCTGATCGGCGGCATGGTCCTGCACGACGGCAAAATCGCCGAAATGAAAACCGGCGAAGGCAAAACGCTCGTCGCCACGCTGCCCGCGGCCCTGAACGCCCTTGCCGGACGCGGCGTTCATATCATCACCGTGAACGATTACCTGGCCCGCCGCGACGCCGAATGGATGAGCGCCCTCTATCGCGGGCTGGGTCTCTCCGTTGGCGTAATCGTGCACGATCTCGACGACGAGCAGCGCCGCGCCGCCTACGGCGCCGACATCACCTACGGCACCAACAACGAGTTCGGCTTCGACTATCTCCGCGACAACATGAAGTACGACCTTGCGAATTGCGTTCAGCGCGGCCATCACTTCGCGATCGTCGACGAAGTCGACTCCATCCTCATCGACGAAGCGCGCACCCCGCTGATCATCTCCGGCCCGGCCGAAGAATCCACCGACAAGTACTACAAGATCGACAAAATCATCCCCAAGCTGATCCAGGACATCGACTACACGCTCGACGAAAAGCATCGCCAGGCCACGCTGACCGAAGAAGGCGTCAGCAAGTGCGAACGCCTGCTAAGTCTCGGCAATCTGTACGACCCCGCGCACATGGAAGTGATTCACCACGTCTACCAGGCCTTGCGCGCACACGCTCTCTACAAGCGCGACGTCGACTACGTCGTGAAAGACGGCGAAGTCATCATCGTCGACGAGTTCACCGGACGTCAGATGCCCGGTCGCCGCTGGTCCGACGGATTGCACCAGGCCGTCGAAGCCAAAGAAAACGTCAAGATCGAGCGCGAGAACCAGACCCTCGCGACCATCACCTTCCAAAACTATTTCCGCATGTACAAGAAGCTCTCCGGCATGACCGGCACCGCGGAAACGGAAGCTGCCGAATTCGCAAAAATTTATAACCTCGATGTCGTCGTGATTCCCACGAACCGCGCATTGATCCGCAAAGAATATCCCGACGTGGTCTATCGCACCGAAAAAGAGAAATTCCACGCGGTGGTCAACGGCATCATGCAGGAAGACGATTCCTACGCCAACGGCATCCGCCATTTCCACGAGCGCGGCCAGCCGGTTCTCGTCGGCACCATCTCGATCGAAAAATCCGAAGCCATCGCCGACATCCTGAAACAGGCAGGCATCCCGCACCAGGTCCTCAACGCCAAACAGCACGAGCGCGAATCGCGCGTAGTCGCGCAGGCAGGTCGCAAAGGCGCCGTAACCGTGGCCACCAACATGGCCGGCCGCGGCACCGACATCCTACTCGGCGGCAACCCCGAGCAGATGACCCGCGATCATTTCCTGAAGAACAAAATGGCCATGCCCTACGCTTCCGCGCCGGCGGTCATCGCCGCCGAGAGTGCGAGCATCAACGCCACAGGGGAAGTTGCGCAGCCGATCGCCGCGCCGATGGTTCTCTTTCAGCACGAAGGCAAAATCTTCCAAGTCCCCGCCGACCAGTGGAAGCCGGTTTACGAGGACTTCGCGCAGCAATGCAAAGCCGAGCACGACGAAGTCGTAGCGTTAGGCGGACTCCACATTCTCGGCACCGAGCGCCACGAAGCCCGCCGCATCGACAACCAGCTACGTGGCCGCGCCGGCCGCCAGGGCGACCCCGGCTCCTCGCGCTTCTTCCTCTCGCTCGAAGACGACCTCATGCGCATCTTCGGCGGCGAGCGCGTAAAAGCCCTGATGTTCCGCCTGGGCATGACCGAAGGCGTCCCCATCGAGTCCGGCCTGATCTCCCGCCGCATCGAAAACGCCCAGAAATCCGTCGAAGCGCAAAACTTCGACGCCCGCAAACACCTGCTCGAATACGACGACGTAATGAACAAGCAGCGCGAGACGATTTACGCCATCCGCCGCTCCGCGCTCGAAGGCAAAGACCAGCGCGACTACGTTCTGGGCATCGCCGAAGATGTTGCCCGCGAGCTCGTGAACACCTACTGCCCCCGCGAGCAGCATCCCGACCAGTGGAACACCACGCAATTTCTAGCCGAAGTGAACGCGCAATTCGGCGTAGACGCAAAAGCCGCCGGCGCCGATCCGAACCGCGCTAACCCACGATCAACTGGCCGACGCCACAGCCGAAGCCGTCGTCAAGCGCTACGAAGAAAAAGAAAAGCAATTCGGCGCCGACCTGATGCGCTGGCTCGAGCGCCGCATCATCCTCGACGTAGTCGATTCGCAATGGAAAGACCATCTCCTCTCCCTCGACCACCTGAAAGAAGGCATCGGCCTCCGTGGCTACGCTCAGAAAGATCCGATTGTCGAGTTCAAGAAGGAAGCCTTCGTCCTCTTCGAAGACATGATGGCGCGCATCGACAACGAAACGATCCGCTACCTCTACCACATCCAGATCCAGCAGGGCGAGCAGCCCGGCCAAGCGGTTCAGCCGCGCCCCGAGCCTCCGCGTCCGCCCGCGCCAAGCACGCAAGCGATCCCACAGCGTACCGGTGGCGCGCAAGCCGCCGTAGCCAGCGCCGCAGCCCGCGCATCGGAGCCTCCACCGCAACGCCTGCCCGACGTAGCCCGCCAGCTCGAACGCAAACAGCAGCGCCAACAAAAGGATTTGCAGTATCAAACCGGCGCAGCCCAAGCCGAACCACCAAAACCAGTCCGCGCCGCCGCAAAAGTAGGCCGCAACGACCCCTGCCCCTGCGGCTCCGGCAAAAAATACAAAAAATGCCACGGCATCAACTCATGATCGGAGCGCAATTGAAGGGCATTGTCATTCCGAGCGAAGTGAGGAATCTGCTTTTACGGTTTTAGCATGGAGAGAACGTATTACGTCTACATCTTGGCCAGTCGCTCGCGTACGCTATACACTGGCATCACGAATCGACTTCTCGAACGAGTCAAACAGCACAGAGCGGGCGCCGTCCCGGCTTCACCAGCCAGTATCGCATTCATCGCCTCGTCTATTTCGAGACATATCGAGACGCAAAGGCCGCTATCGCTCGTGAGAAACACATCAAGTCTTCCAGTCGCGCGGAAAAAATTGGGTTGGTCGAGAGTAGAAACCCTGTTTGGAACGATCTGGCCGAAGAATGGTTTACGCCGTATCCGAGAAAAGCAGATTCCTCGCTGCGCTCGGAATGACAATTAGCGAAAGGTTCAGGAGAACAACGCATGCCGCCAGGACCAGCCCCCCAACCAATGCCGGAACGCTATCCAATCCCCGGCGTAAAAAATCTAGTAGCCGTCGCCAGCGGCAAAGGCGGCGTAGGCAAAACCACGGTAGCCGTAAATCTAGCCCTAGCCCTCGCGAAACTAGGCCACAAAGTAGGCCTCCTGGACGCCGACGTCTACGGCCCCAACGTCCCCATCATGCTGGGCACGCTGGAAGAGCCCAGAGCCACCGCCGAAAAGCGCATCTACCCAGTAGAAGTCCAAGGCATAAAAATGATCTCGATGGGCCTGCTCAATCCCGGAGACAAGCCCATGATCTGGCGCGGCCCCATGCTCCACAGCATCATCACGCAATTCCTGCGCAGCGTAATCTGGGGCGAACTCGACTATCTCCTGATCGATCTCCCACCAGGCACAGGCGACGTCCAGCTAACGCTAATCCAAACGGTAGCGGTCACAGGCGCGGTAGTCGTAACCACGCCGTCCACGGTCGCGTTAGCCGACGTCCGCAAAGCCATCGAAATGTTCCGCCAGGTAAACGTAGAAGTCCTCGGCGTAGTCGAAAACATGAGCACCTTCACGCTGCCCCCACTGCGACAAGCCCATCGACATCTTCGGCCACGGCGAAGGCGCCAAAACCGCCCGCGAATACGGCGTCCCCGTCCTCGGCGAAATCGAAATCGACCCCCGCATCCGCATAGGCGGCGACACCGGCAAACCAGTAGCCGCCCAAGGCAAAGACTCCCCAGTAGCAAAAAGTTTGTACGGCGTAGCCCACGCCGTAACCGCCCGCCTAGCCGAACTAGGCTCAACAACCCAAGGCCCCTCAGTCACCATCGACTAACTCCGACAGTCTTTGTACGGGCGCAGGACTCCTGCGCCCCAGCTGCCCGGGCGTCAACCACACCCGAATCGCCTTTTCCGGATCTCATCCCGTCCGCATCCTCTCTGCGAACTCCGCGCCCTCTGTGGTAAATTTCTTGCAGGACACACCGACAGCATGATCCGACCCTATCGCGGCAAGCACCCCGAAATCGCCGCCTCCGCCTACATCGACCCCGCCGCCGTAATCATCGGCGACGTAGTCATCGGCGCCGACTCCAGCGTCTGGCCCTGCACGGTAATCCGCGGCGACGTGAACTACATCCGCATCGGCGCCCGCACCAATATCCAAGACGCCTCGCGTCCTCCACGTAATGCGCGACGAATACCCGCTAATCCTGGGCGACGACGTAACCATAGGCCACAGCGTCACCCTCCACGGCTGCAACATAGCCTCAGCGCTGCCTGATCGGCATGGGCTCCATCATCCTGAACGGCGTAACCATCGGCGCAGGCAGCATCGTAGCCGCAGGCACGCTAATCCTCGAGCGCACAGAAATCCCCCCAAACAGCCTCGTAGTAGGCCACCCCGGCAAAATCAAGCGCACCCTGACCCCCATCGACCAAGCCGCCATCGACGAATACGCCAAGCGCTACGTAGCCTACAAAAATATCTACCGCGAGGAACCGAGTCGGAGTGAGCGCGCAGACTCGTAGCGGCCGCCAGCGGCACGCCGTCCCGTCGCGCTTTTCCCAGACGCCAACCGTCGCACTAGCCGTCATTCCGAACGGAGCGGGCCGATTTTTTCTTCCGCGTTCACTTCCGTTGCGGCGATTTCGGTGAACGCGTCGGCCCGCGCAGTGAGGAATCTCTCTTAGTCTCTTCCATGGCCAACAAATCCAAATTCCAAGCCATAAAAGGCACCCGCGACCTCCTCCCCCCAGAAACCGCCCTCTGGAATCACGTCGAGCAAACCGCCCACGAAGTCTTCCGCACCTTCGGCTTCGGCGAAATCCGCACTACCGATCTTCGAGCCGACAGAATTGTTTGCGCGGTCGGTCGGGCAGACACCGATGTCGTCGGCAAAGAAATGTACACGTTCTACGACCATGACGTCGCAACGAAGCTCGAAGAGTTCGCTGACTTGAAGCTCCTCTGGCACGAAGACGTCTGCTAGCGTACGCAGAGTCGACTATAGTTTACGATCTGCAGCGAGATTCGAAAGAAGCGTTGAACAGGCGTTGCGAGACCCGGCAATGATCAAGACCTCTCGAGTCATGCGAACTCGATCTTGAGGACGCGTTTGACGAGACAGAGCTGAACGCGCTCGTCACGCAGCCATCAGACGTGAAGTGATCTGATGTTGCATCATCGAGTATGACTTGCGGCCGATTCGACTTTGGCGATTCGATTTCGCTTCGTCCCGAAGCCACCGCCACCGTCTGCCGCGCCTACATCGAGCACTCCATGCAGCAACTCCCGCAACCCGTGAAGCTCTACTACACCGGCCCGATGTTCCGCCGC
This sequence comes from uncultured Acidobacteriota bacterium, assembly GCA_963729285.1. Taxonomy (GTDB): domain Bacteria; phylum Acidobacteriota; class Terriglobia; order Acidiferrales; family UBA7541; genus Acidiferrum. Next base: position 24,440 of record CAVSNL010000028.1, on the reverse strand, counting down.
GAGCGCCCGCAAAAAGGCCGCTACCGCCAGTTCTACCAAATCGGCGCAGAAGTCCTCGGCGGCCAAGACGCCCCCGCCATCGACGCCGAACTCATCGAAATGCTGATGACCTTCTTCGACAAGCTCGAGCTGAAAGGCATCGAACTCGACATCAACTCCATCGGCCACAACGCCCCAAACTGCCGCCCAGCCTACGTCGAAAAACTCCGCGCGGCTCTGACGCAAGTAAAAGACCAGCTAGGCCCAGACTCCCAGCGCCGCATCGACACCAACCCGCTCCGCGTCCTCGACTCCAAACTCGAATCCGAGCAAGCCATCATCGCCAAGCTCCCGCACATCGCCGATCATCTCTGCGACGAATGCGCCGCCCACTACGCCGCCGTAAAACAACAACTCCAACTCCGCGGCATCATCTACCGCGAAAACTGGCGTCTGGTCCGCGGCCTCGACTACTACATGCGCACGACTTTCGAAATCACCGCCCAAGGCCTAGGCTCGCAAAACGCCGTCTGCGGAGGCGGCCGCTACGACGGCCTGGTCGAACTCCTGGGCGGCCCGCCAACAAAAGGCATCGGCTTCGCCATCGGCGAAGACCGCCTGATCCTCTCGCTGCAGGAACAAGCCCGCCAATCCGAAGCCGCGAGCGCGCAGCGGAGCGCATCGAAACTCGCCACTCGCCAGTCGCCACTCGCCACGTCTACATCGCCTGGATGGGCGAACACGCCTACGCCACCGCCGTCCGCGCCGCAAAAGATCTCCGCAACGCCGGCTTCAGCGTAGAATTACCTCCGACTGAACTAAAATTCGGCAAAGCCCTGGGCCAAGCCGACAAGCTAGGCGCAAAATTCGCCCTGATCCTCGGCGACAGACGAAGTCAGCGAAGGCCTCTGGACGCTAAAAACGCTAGACGACGGCACGCAAATAAAGCTGCCAGAGCCAGCAATAATCGAGCACCTGCGCAAATCGTCGTAGGATGTCGAGCCGGTGTAGTGGCGGGTCTTTAGACCCGTCGACGTAGCACAGACACTCTTGTCTGTGCCCTGCGTCAACGTGACCGCGGCGTTAAGCGTCGTCGTACCAACGCCACAAAAGGCGTTTTGCAGCACAGCCGGCAATTGTCATCCTGAGGCTATGCGACGAGCATAGCCGAAGGATCTCAACGTACAATAGATCTCGCACGTAACCATGAACCCGAAACCCGAAAAAGGACCACGACCTTGCTCGATTTTCTAGGCAACCTAACCCGCACCCACTACGCCGGCGCCCTGCGCGCCACCGACGCCGGCAAAGACGCCGTAGTCCTAGGCTGGGTAGCCAAACGCCGCGACCTGGGCAATCTCCTCTTCCTGGACGTCCGCGACCGCACCGGCATCGTCCAGGTCGTCTTCAACAAAGAAACGCAACCCGAAGCCCACGCGCAAAGCCGAACACGTCCGCAGCGAATACGTAGTCGCGGTCGAAGGCAAGGTAATCGCCCGCCAAAAAGCCAATCCCGACCTGGCCACCGGCGAAATCGAAATCGTCGCCACCAAGCTGCACGTTCTGAACAACGCAAAAACCCCGCCATTCCCGATCGAAGACGAAATCAACGCCGCCGAAGAAACGCGCCTGCGCTACCGCTATCTCGATCTGCGCCGCCCGAGACCGCATCGCAACCTGGCGCTGCGCCACAAGGTCCTGCTCGAAATCCGCAAGACCATGGACGAGATGGGCTTCCTCGAAATCGAAACTCCCATGCTCACCCGCTCCACTCCGGAAGGCGCGCGCGACTTTCTCGTTCCCAGCCGCGTCCATCACGGCCAGTTCTACGCGCTCCCGCAATCGCCCCAGATTTTCAAGCAAATCCTGATGATCGGCGGCCTCGATCGCTACTTTCAAATCGTCAAATGTTTCCGCGACGAAGACCAGCGCGCCGACCGCCAACTGGAATTCACGCAGCTCGACGTCGAAATGTCCTTCCCCCGCCAGGAAGACATTTTCCACGTGCTGGAGCAAGTGATGGTCCGCGCCTGCGCGGTCGCCGGAGTGAAAGCGACTGCCCCGTTCCCGCACATGCTCTACAAAGACGCCATCCGCAAATACGGCAGCGACAAGCCCGACATGCGCTTCGGCATGGAACTGCACGAAGTAACCGACTGCTTCCCGCAGGAAGCCAAAGAAAAATTACAGATCGAAGGCAACGTCTTCGCCTTCGCCGCCCCAGGCGCAGCAAGCTATTCGCGCAAACAACTCGACGAGCTGACCGAAAAAGCAAAATCCGCCGGAGCCAAAGGCGCGTATTTCGTCAAACTAGCCGCCGAAGGCACCACATCCACGGTCGAAAAACTAATCGGCCCAGAAAATGTAGCGAAACTTGCAAAAGCTTGCGAAGCCAAAACAGGCGATCTGGTCGTAGCCGTCTCCGCCAAAACGCAAATCAAAGGCACCGAAGCCGCCGCGCTGGTAGCAGGCCAACTGCGCCTCCAACTAGGCGAAGCCCTGAACCAAATCGACAAGACGCAATGGAAATTTCTCTGGCTAACCGGCTTCCCCTTATTCGAATGGAGCGAATCCGAAAAAGCCTGGGTAAGCGCCCAGCATCCCTTCACCGGCATAGTCGACGAAGACCTCGAAAAACTGGAAACCGCCCCCTGGGAAGTCCGCTCCAAGGGCTACGACCTGGTCCTCAACGGTGTCGAACTAGGCTCCGGCAGCATAAGAATCCATCGCCAAGACATCCAGGCCCGCCTCTTCAAAGCCCTGGGCCTGACCGAAGAACAAACCCGCCGCCGCTTCGGCTTCTTCCTCGACGCCCTGACGTACGGCACACCGCCCCACGGCGGAATCGCGCTAGGCCTGGATCGCGTAGTAATGCTCCTAGCCAACGAAAAATCCATCCGCGAAGTAATCGCCTTCGCAAAAACCACCGCAGCCCAAGACCTAATGGCCGAGTCCCCATCCGAAGTCGACAAAGACCAACTCGACCAACTAGGCATAGCCATCAAGCCCGACACACCCAAAGGTCAGACGTGAGCCAGTCCGGAGCGCACCAGTGAAAGTGTTTCGAACAGCGTCGAGTATCAAGATCGATCGTCACGGGTTGAGCGTCGGGTCCCAGCTTTCGATCATCGAGCGTTCGAGCTTTAGCTCGAACCGCCCAAGTTTCTAGGGGGTCGGAGCTTTAGCTCCGACATAAGATAGGGGCAACAAGGGGGTTCAGAGTCTGTGTGAGAACTCGGGTCGACGCGTCTCTAACTGCATGAGAGGGCACGCGATGACGAGATTTTGCAGTACAACCCGGAACAGCCGTATTTCTGCCGCCGAGCGTGCGGGATGTCTTGGATCGTCACTCTGTTTTTTCGTGCAGCGCGTGGTGCGAAGCTCAACTGGACGCTTTAGGAAAGAGACGGGAGAGCGGCCCCGCCTACGCGCCGGAGAGGTGGCTCGGTTGGCTGTACGCCACGCGCTGGGGTGACCAGTCGCGAGGGGACAGCGCTCGCGGGTGCGTTTCGCTATTGGCGGCGGGCCGCGCCGGTCACTGGCACTGACGCGTTCGGCGGCGGCACGCGAGGGAACGTTGTTCACGCAAGGGTGGAGTGCGCGGAGCGAACTGGCAAGCTCGGCACGGGCGTGACTCGACACGCTGCGCAAAGCTCGCGGATCGGGGACACGGCAAGGCTGGGAGGGGGGCATCGGGGACCGTCGTTGCAGCAGCAGTGGGGGAGATGCTGGCCATGAAGTGGACCGCGAAGTGATCGAGCGGCTGGAACAGCAACTTGCCGGAATTCCTGAGCGGTTGGAGCGGCTGCATAAATCGGGCCTGCACAAGGTGTCGCGGACCGATCCGGACAGCCGTTTTCTGCGCGAGCGCGGCGGATTCACGCTGGGCTACACCGCCACGATGGCGGTCAGCGAGGATCACTTGATTGTGGCGCAGCGGTGACGCAGGAGACCAACGACAATGAATTGCTGCTGCCCATGGTGGATCTGGTGGAGCAGCAGTGCGGAGAGAAAACGCAACGCGCCAGTGCCGACAGCGGATTCTTCTCGGTGAACAATCTGCATGCTCTGGAGGAGCGCAAGATTGATGCCTATGTTCCAGACTCGAATTTGGCGCGCTGGTTGAATCGCGGGGGCCGGCTGCGGCTGCGGGCCAGCGATCCGGCACATCGCCGCATGCGACGAAAACTGCGGGACCCCGTGGGCGGTATGATTTACGGGCGGCGCAAAGCGATCGTCGAGCCGGTGAACGGAGTGCTGAAAGAGCAGCGGGGGATGCGGCGGTTTCACCAACGCGGGCTGGAAAAAGTTGCCGTGGAGTGGGCACTGACAACCACCGCGTTTAACTTGACGCGAATGTGGCGCGCCAACTAAGCGCCCTGCAGCCAGAACTTTAACGAAGTAGTCAGGAGTCATCGTCCTAGGCTCGTATTCGTGGTTCAAAATCAACGGGCCGCTGAGTCTTCACACAGACTCTTCAGCCCCTGAGGAAAAATCTTATGGGTCGCTTGACACATCGCACCAAACCCGGCTGGACCTACTTCGTCACCACCAAAGCCGCTCAAAACATTTCTGTCTTCCAGGTCAAACAAGTAGCAGATATTGTGATCGCCAAGATGTTCGAATATCGAAGCAAAGGAAACTACCTCCTGCACGATTTTGTTCTAATGCCCAATCATTTGCACTGATTCTCACCCCAGCCGACACAGTCTCTCTTGAAAAGTGCATGCAATTGATCAAAGGCGGCAGCTCTCACGAAATTCACAAAGTCCGCGGCAATAAGATGGAGATATGGCAGTCAGGCTTCCACGAATCCAGAGTGATCGACTCCACTGACTATAATAGAAAGACCGACTACATTCGCTTCAATCCAGTTGTTGCCAAACTTGTTGAGCGGCCAGAAAACTATCCCTTCAGTTCTGCTAGCGGACAATTTGACTGCGACCCAATTCCTCAGGGGCTAAAGCCCATCACGCTCACCTCCCATAATGTCGGACCTAAAGGTCCGACCCCCGTTGCCTTTTCGCCGGAGCCGCGTAGATGTCAGCCGCATTCGCATCCTCCCGGAAGCTGTCGCCAACCGCATCGCGGCTGGCGAAGTCGTCGAGCGCCCCGCGTCCGTCGTCAAAGAGCTGCTCGAAAATGCGCTGGACGCCGGCGCGAAAGCCATCCGCGTCGAAGTCGAAGCCGGCGGCAAGCGCATGATTCGCGTCATCGACGACGGCCACGGCATGACCCACGACGACGCGCTGCTGGCCTTCGAGCGCCACGCCACCAGCAAGTTGCGCTCCGCCGACGATCTGATGTCGATCGCCACGCTGGGTTTTCGCGGCGAAGCGATGCCCACCATCGCCGCCGTCTCGCGACTGCTGCTCGAAACGCGCGACGCCGCCGAAGCCGAAGGCACGCGCGTCGAATTCGCCGGCGGAAAACTGGTCGGCGTAAAATCCGCGGGCCTGCCTGCGGGAACGACCGTTAGCGTCGCCGATCTTTTCTACAGCGTGCCGGCGCGGCGCAAATTCCTGAAGTCCGAAACCACCGAGCTGGGCCACATTGCCTCGCTGGTCACGCACTACGCGCTCGCTAACCCCGGCAAACAATTCGTGCTCACGACGCCCACGCAGCAAATCGTCGATTGCGCCCCGGTCGAGCGGCTGGCCGATCGTGTCTATCAACTCTTCGGCAAGCAAGCGCTCGACGAACTCGTGGAGATCCCCACGGCTTCCGCAGCCTTTCGCGCCGCCATCACCGAGCCCGAGCTTGAACCAAGCGAAGAGAGCGCCCGCATCAGCGTCTACGGCTTCACTTCGCGCCCGGAAATCCAGCGCCCCAACCGCAACGGCATCTATGTTTTCGTGAATCGCCGCCTCGTGCGCGACCGCCTGATTCTCCACGCCATTCACGAGGCCTATCGCAACATCCTTCCCGGCAATGTTTTTCCCGCGACGCTCCTATTCCTCGAAATGCCCTACGACGAAGTTGACGTCAACGTGCATCCAGCAAAAATCGAGGTCCGTTTCCGCCGTTCGCAATTCGTGCACGATTTCACGCGTGACGCCATTCGCCAGGTGCTCATGGGCGCACGGCCGATCGCCAGCTTCGCAGCTGCGGCCGGAGTGGGCGCCGTTCCTCAGCGACGCCGATAAATGGTTCCGAATCGGATGGCGCCGCTGTCGGCACGGCCCAAATCACGCCCGGCAACGGCATCGAAGTCCCGCGAGCGGTCATTCCGGCGCTGCAAGAAATCGGCCTCGGCTCCGGCGTAGGCTCGGACGGCGGCTTCGATCTGACGGGCGCGCCGCAGCGGCCCGTCCCGCAGCGTTTTTCCTTCGATTCCGGAGACGCTTTCGGCGCTGCCGCTGTTGTGGCCCGGCTCCTGCCGAGCTCTCGGCGACCCAACTGGGCAGCGAATTTCGCGGCGGCAGGTAGCGAAACGCCCGCGCGGCTGCCGCATCCCGACGAGATCGCCGATCTCAAGCCACTCGGTCAAGTGAGCGCAAGTTTCATCGTCGCGGTGAACGGCGAAGGCTTGTGGATCGTGGACCAGCACGTGGCCCACGAGCGCGTCCTCTTCGAGCAACATCTGGAAGCGCGCCGCGCCGGCAAAGTCGAGAGCCAGCGGATGCTGATGCCCATGATTCTGGAGCTTGCGCCGCGGCAACTGGTGATCTACGAAAAAATTGCCGAAGAGCTTTCGGCCAACGGTTTCGAGGTCGAACCCATGGGCCCGCGCAGCGTCGCGATTCAGGCGGTGCCTGCGGGCGTAGCCAACGGCGACGCGGAAAAGCTGCTGACCGAAATTCTCGACGGCATCGAGCGCGAAAACGCGGCGATCTCCATCGAAACGCTACAAGCGAAGATTGCGGCTTCGACTGCGTGTCACGCGGCGATCAAGGTGAACATGCCGCTCGACCAAACAAAAATGGAATGGCTGCTCGGCGCTCTGGCGAAAACCGATTGCCCGATGAGCTGCCCGCACGGCCGCCCGGTGGTACTGCGTTATTCGGTAAAAGAAATCGAGCGCGCCTTTCACCGGATTTAGATACGCATCCTTGGCGAGATCAAAAGATGTAAGACGATTCGGTTTTGACTGGCAGTTGCCGCGTTGATGCCCGATGCGCCGCACTGACGCGCGAGAGGCTAGAGAGCGACAGGCGCGAGAGGCGGGAGAGAGAGAGAGAGAGATCGTACACCGCAGAGCTGTCATCCTGAGGCTATGCGATGAGCATAGCCGAAGGATCTCAGCCGATCGGCTGGCGCGCGAGGATGATTGGGTTGCCGGTGCCCACGTTGAGATCCTTCGGACATCCTTGTCGGATGTCCTCAGGATGACAATTGGCCGGTGGGTTCAGGCTTCAGGGCGTTGGCCACGTTCTTGAGTTGGGCGGCCGGTTCAATTAGGCGATAGGTTCGTGTGGCTTTGCGTTCGTGGTTTTGGCGTGGCCTTCGGTCGCTTGGGTTAGTCGAGGAGAGAAATGAGCGAAACGCAGAAGACAGCGGTGATTTTTGGACTGGCGAACAAGCGCAGCATCGCCTGGGCGATCGCGCAGAAGCTGCAACAGGCCGGCTGGCGACTGGCGATCACCTATCAAAACGAACGCCTTGAACTCGAGGCCAAAGACCTGATCGCGGACTTGCCGGGCGCCGCAGGATTCATGTGCGATGTTACGCAGGACGAACAGATCGCCAAGTTGTTTGATCAGCTCAAGGAAAAATATGGTGTGCTGCACGGACTGGTGCACAGCATTGGCTTCGCGCCCGAGAGCGACCTGAAAGGCGATTTCGTCAATACCACGCGCGAGGGATTCCGCATCGCGAACGATATCAGCGTGTATTCGCTGATTGCGGTGGCGCGCGGAGCGCTGCCTTTGATGACGGCGGGCGGCGGGATCGTGACGCTCACCTACTACGGCGCGGAAAAAGTCGTGCCACGATACAACGTCATGGGTGTCGCGAAAGCCGCTCTGGAAGCGACCGTTCGCTATCTGGCCAACGATCTCGGACCCAAAGCCATTCGCGTGAATGCTATTTCCGCAGGTCCGATCAAGTCGCTGGCTTCGCGCGGCATCTCCGGATTTGGCGAGATGCTGAAAACCCAGGTAGAGCGCGCGCCGTTGAAGCGCAACGTCGACCCCGCGGAAGTCGGCACGACCGCCGCATTCCTGCTTTCCGACGGCGGCTCCGGCATCACCGGCGAAACCATCTACGTCGATTGCGGCTATAACATCATGGGCTTCTAGGAAGTCGACAGTCGACAGTTGAAAGTCCACAGTGACCGCGCGCGACACACAGAGCCGCGCCAAGTAGTTTCCGAAGCAATGTAGGCGCCGGGCTTTAGCCCGGCCAGCCGAGTCCTCTATGAAGACATAGTCCCAACCAGTCGTCATGAACCGTAGTAAAGTATCGCGGTCCATTGCTAACTCATGCCCAGACTAACCATCGCCATTGACGGACCCGCAGGTTCGGGGAAAAGCAGCGTGGCGCGCCGCATTGCCGGCGTTCTCGAATATTTGTATCTCGACAGCGGAGCCATGTATCGCGCGCTCGCGCTGAAAGCACTGCAACACGGAGTTCCTCTCGACAATGAAGACGCAGCTTGAGCGGCTGGCGGCCGAAACCCATATCGAGTTGAAGGCGCCAACTCCGGAGCAAGAGCGAGCCGGATCGAAAAACGATGTCTTTCTTGGATGGTGTGGATGTCACCGACGCGATTCGCACCGGGGAAGTGGCCCAGGCGGCTTCGCGGCTGGCGACCATCGCAGGTGTGCGGCACGTCTGGTGGCCGAGCAGCAGCGCGCTGGTGCGGGCGGTGGCGTGGTGATGGAGGGCCGCGACATCGGTACGGTGGTTTTTCCGAACGCGGAGCTTAAGATTTTTCTGGATGCTTCGCCGGAAGTGCGCGCCGAACGGCGCTGGAAGGAGCACCAGGAAAAGGGCGACACCCTGACCGTGTTCCAGGTTCTGGAGGAAGTTCGAGAGCGCGACAAACGCGACCGCGAGCGCAAAGTCTCGCCGCTGGTGCGCGCGGACGACGCAGTGATTGTGGACAACACCGCGATGGATGTCGAAGAGACCGCGCGGTTGATCGTGATGCTGGCGCGAGAGCGCGAAAAGGACTTAGTGGCGGCTAGGGGGAATGCGTGATGCGAATGCTTGCAATGGCAGCAATGGGTCTGGGTAGCGCGTTGCTGATTGTTCCGATGATGATTCTGAGTGACGCAAGAGCTGGCTCGGCCGCTGACGCGCAGACCGAAGAGACCCGCAAGTTTCGTGCGTATCTCGAAGCGGACTGGAAGCGATGGATGCAGGAGTATCCGGACGTTGCGACGCAGGTCGGCTATCCCGGACAGAACGATCGATGGACGGACGATTCGCCTGCGGGGATTGAGCGCAGGAAGAAGCATTTGGCCGAGAGCATCGCGGAACTGAAAGCGATTCATCGCGATACTTTGCCGGAAAGCGAAAAACTCAATTTCGATCTGTATTCGCAACTGCTGGAGACGTCGGAGCAAGGGTTGCAGTATGGCGATGATCCGCTGCCGTTCCGTTTCGTCGTGCCGCGCAGCCTGTGGATGCCGCTGAACCAGATGGAAGGGATTCAGCAAGGGGCTGCGGACACCCTGGAGAGCACGCCGCATCACAGCGTGGCGGAATACGAAATCATTTTGAAGCGGATGAGCGCGCTGCCGGCATCGGTGGAGCAACAAATCGCGCTGCTGCAAGAAGGATTGAAGCGCGGTTACACACCTCCCAAGATCACGATGCGCGACGTGCCGAAGCAGATCGCCGACCTGATTCCGGCCGATCCGCTGGCGAGCGCGCTGCTGCAGCCGTTCACGGAGTTTCCGAACGCATTTTCCGACGCCGACCGTGCGAGGCTGACCGACGAGGCCAAGAAGATTTACACCAGCGCGGTTGCGCCCGCGTTTCAGAAACTGCATGACTACGTAGCGTCGACGTACCTGCCCGCGTGCCGCGAAAACATTGCGGCAACGGCGCTGCCCAATGGAACACCAGCGTATGCGTTCCACGTTCGGTGGCAAACCACGACAGATTTGACGCCGCAGCAGATTCACGAAATCGGGTTGTCGGAAGTAAAACGGATTCGCGCGGAGATGGACAAGGTCATCGCTTCGGTGAATTTCAAAGGGAGCTTTCACGAATTCACCGAGTTTCTGCGCACCGATTCGCAGTTTTATTACGACAAGCCGGATGATCTTGTGAATGGCTACCGGATCATTGCCAAGAAGATTGATCCGGAACTGGCGCACGAATTCGGGAAGCTGCCGCGGCTGCCGTATGGCGTTTGCCCGATTCCGGATTTCAAGGCTCCTTCGCAGACGACCGCGTATTACCAGCCGGGATCGCCTGCCGTGGGGAGACCGGGCTGCTATTTCGTCAACACCTACAATCTGCATGCGCGCCCGAAGTATGAGATGGAGTCGCTTTCGCTGCATGAGTCGGTGCCGGGGCACCATTTGCAGCTTTCGCTGGCGCAGGAAATGGAAAATGTGCCGGAGTTCCGGAAGCATGTGGGTTACTCGGCGTTTGTGGAGGGGTGGGCGCTGTACTCGGAGAGCCTTGGCGAAGAGTTGGGATTGTTGAAGGATCCGTACTCGAAATTTGGACAGCTCAGCTACGAGATGTGGCGGGCGGTGCGGCTGGTGGTCGATACCGGGATGCATTCGATGGGCTGGACGCGGGAGCAGTCCATCCAATTCTTCAAGGACAACACGGGGAAGACCGACCAGGACATTACCGTGGAAGTGGACCGGTATATTGTGTGGCCGGGACAAGCTTTGGCTTACAAATTGGGACAGTTGAAGATACGGGAGTTGCGGACGGCGGCGGAGAAGAAGTTGGGCGGGAATTTCAACGTGCGCACGTTTCATGACGCGGTGCTCGAGCAGGGATCGGTACCGCTTGATGTGCTGGAAGGGCACGTGCGGGGTTGGATTGGGAGGCAGTAGCTAAGGGCAGTCGACAGTCGACAGTTTACAGTTGAAAGTTTCGAGTATTGAGGCGGTCCGGCGGGGTGGATGGGGATTCGGTGCTTGGGCAGAGCATTGAGTTGTTATCCATTGTGGTACCTCCCCCCCCCTTGTTTTTTGTAAGGCTATATTTCTTAAGGTGGTTAAAGTCGTTTATTTTTATAGCCTTGTGTATGTGTTGATTCTAAAGGCCTTCGCGTTGGCAGTTGTCCCAGTCAATTTTCCGCTTGGTTTGTGCACGGGTTTACGCCCGGGCGGGGCCATCGAGACTCAGGGTAACAAGCGCCCCTACAAGGGCTCTTTAGGCGGTTGGTTTGGCTTTGACGTGATTGTTGTGTATCCGGGCGGCCTTGGACGGCCAGGCGCGGTTCTCAAGGTGAGATAGTACCACAATCATTACGTACCTGTCAAGGTAAATTCTCTTGCGTAAATTCTCTTGCGTAGTATTCAGTCCAGCTAAATGTGCGGGATGGCTGAGGAGTCGTTCGAATCCGGGTCTTGATGGAAAAGGGCGGTGGCCGGTCTGAAGACCGGCCACTACATTCGGATGGCCTATTCGGTGGGGCGGTTGGTGATGGCGACTCGGAATGGTGGCTTGGATTTTTCGGCTGGATCGGGGTTGTAGGTTTGTTCGGTTTTGGCGGGGTCGTAGTCGCGCCATAGCCAGGTCATTTCGGCGGGGAATTCGGCGGCGCCATGGGCGGAGTTGTGGGTACCTTTGCCGAAGCTGAAGTGGTAGTCGTATTCGCGGAATTTCAGAGCGTTGGCCATGCGAAGATTGGCTAGCGGCCAATTGCCGTAGTGCAAATCCAGATCTTCGGAGCCGTCCTGGAGCCAGACGCGGATGTTGCGCTTTGGTTCGCGGAGGATTTTGTCAGGGTAGTCCTGGCCGCCGTCCGGATTGGCGGGATCTTCTTTCCATTGGATGCCTTCGAAGCTGCCGATCCACGAAATGACGCGGCTGAACTGGTCGGGCAATTGCCATGCGGCGTTGAAGGAGCAGATCCCGCCGGAGGAGAGACCGGTGATGGCGTGGCTGTAAGCGTCCTTGCGGAGGTTGTATTTGGCGGCGACTTCGGCGAGGACTTCGTCGCGGAGGAAGCGCGGGTAACGGTCGCTTACGGTGTCGTACAGCGTGCTGCGCATGGAGTCTTTGAGGGTGCGCTGCCATTTCTCGGAATAGGCTTTCACGAAATTGAAGGTGGGCGTGTTGGGGGAGTCGGTGATGTCGCCTGGACTGATGAAGATGGCGATCATTACCGGGATTTTCTTTTGGGCGATCAGATTGTCGATCACGTTCAGGGCGGGGTTGTTGGCGTTGCGGTCGAGATACCACTGGCCGTCCTGAAAGACCATCAGGGCGGCTGGGGTTTTGGGGTCGTATTGAGCGGGAACGTAGATCCAGTAGTCGCTTTTCATGCCGTCGTAGATTTTGCTGGTGTGAATGATTTTGTCGGAGAGTTTGCCGGAGGAACGCTGGGTTGCTGGTAGGAGTCTGGGGTAAAGGCGGGGAGGTCGAGGCGGCCGCCGAATTTCTGGCCGTTGACGAGGTAGTGGAAGGAATGGAGTTTACCGAGTTGCTCGATGCGGGCGGCGGCGTACCAGAATGTCGGAGTTGTTGAGTTGCGCATTTGCGGACCGGGAGCATCGTCGATGAACAGTGCGGGTTTTGAGGATGCTTGGATGGCGAAGAAGAAGTCGGGGCCGTGGCCGACCCAAGCGATGCCGTTCGTTGTGTCTTTTGGTTCGAAAGTGGCCAGGATGGCGGCTTGAAGGGCCGGGCTGTTGGAATTAGCGAGGGCGATAAGTTGGGGAGCGGTGGATTTATCGGCGGCGTGGGTGGGGATAGAGAAAGAGATCGTTATAAGGGTGACCATGCAGACTTGGATTGCGGCGTTGCGAGTTGTCGTGCGAAGTATTTTTGACGTGACGATGCGCACTCGGATAGCTCCTTTGGCTCGGTGCATCATAACGCTGAACTGGCTGGGAGTTGAGGCGGCGTTTTGACGTCTCACGGATATTTTGCGAACTGGCGGTGTCTAAACCCCGCAGTCTCGGCCCTTCGAAGCTCAGGGTGAAAGACCGCGGCTACAGGGCTTCGTGTTAGGCTGCGGGAAGTTTCTTTGAACTGGGAAGGACGGGATGGGGACGGGCAGGCTGGAGGCGTTCAGCGACGGGGTGATCGCGGTCATCATCACGATCATGGTGCTGGAATTGAAGGTGCCGCAGGAGACCACTTTCGATGCGTTGAGACCATTGTCCATAACATTGGCCAGCTACGTCTTGAGTTTCTTGTACGTGGGGATCTACTGGAACAACCACCACCATATGTTGCACACGTGCAAGAAGGCGACGGGCGGGATTCTTTGGGCGAATCTGTATTTGTTGTTCTGGTTGTCACTGATACCGTTTGCGACCGCCTGGATGGGAGAAAAGTTCTCGGCGGCCGCGCCTTCCGCTTTGTATGGCACGGTGCTGTTGATGTCGGGGATTGCCTATATGATTTTGCAACAGCAGATTATCTCCTCGCAGCCGATGAGGAGTCGCTGCTGAAAAAGGCGGTGGGGAAAGATTGGAAGGGAAAAGTGTCGCCGGCGATTTATGTGGTCGCGATAGCGGCGGCTTTCCGGGCGGCTTGGATTTCGCAGCTGTTGTACGCGCTTGCAGCGCTGATCTGGCTGGTGCCGGATCGCCGGATCGAGAAGGTGATCGTCGGAAGCGAGGGGTGAGATTCAAATTCGCCGGAGGGGACCTCGATGGGGAATCGGGCGCGGTTTGACTGGCGAGGTGCCTAAGTACTGTCGAATGAACAACGCGGAGACATTGTGCTTGAAGGTTACGCCGGGAGGGGCAAGCCCCTGCCCCTACGAGGAGGGATCGTCGGGATGGGATTAGGAGGCTAGGGTGGCGCTGCGCTGGGTGGCGGAGGTGTAGCAGTCGGGGATGAGGGATTCGATCGGGCCGAGGCGGGCGGCGGCGGAGGCCAACGCGGGCCAGTCGGCGCGTTCGTAGGCCAGCAGGGTCGTCGTAGATGTCGCGGAAGCGGTTGGCGCCGCCGCAAAGAGCGGTACGAATCTGCGTGGGAAACGGGAAGGCTCAGGAGGATTTCCTCGATAGGGCGGTCGAGGATCGCGTCGGTGACGGAGAGCAGACCCATTAAAAAGAGGTTGGAGCCTTGGGGCGAAATGCCGGCAGGTTCGGACATGGCTTCACAGAAGAAGCCGCGGGTAATGGCGGTACGAATCAGCTCGGGCGGCTTGTCGCCGGCCATGGCGATGATGGCGAGGATGGAGATCCAGCGTCGAAACTCGGTTTCGCCGAGCAACTCGATGGCTTCGCGAACGCCGTGAATCTCGCCGCGAAGGCCGAGCAGCGGCGAATTCATGTAGCGAAGGAGTTTATAGACCAGGGAAAGGTCGCTTTTGAGGAGTTCTTCCACGGCTTCGCGGGAGAAGCCCGGAGTGGAAACGGCCGCGAGGAGCTGGAGATAATTGAGTTTGTTTCCGGGGATTTCGCGGGCGCTGAGCATCGACTGGTTTGCAGAAGAAATAACCCTGGAAAAAGGAATAGCCGAGAGCGCGGGCTTCGTCGAGTTCGGATTGCGTTTCGACTTTTTCGGCGAGGAACTGAAGGCCATTGCCTTTGTGGCGGCGGACGATGTCGGCGCGCAGGTCGCTGTCGGCGGCGCGGAAATCAACTTTCAGGAATTTCACGAGCGGGAGAAGCACCTCCCATTTGGCGTGGCCGATGTAATCGTCGAGCGCCAACACGTAGCCGGATGCGCAGAGATCCTTGCAGAGCTGGACAACCTCTGGAGTGGGAGTGATGGTTTCGAGAATCTCGATGATAACGCGGTTAGGAGGCAGGAGACGCGCGGCCCCGCGTTGGAGCGCGGAAAGATCGACGTTGATGAAGGCCTTGGCATTGCCGGTGAGCATTTGAAGATCGAAAAGCATGGTGGAGTCGACAATGACGCCGCTGGAGGCTTCCTTTTGGGGGCGAAAGCAGTTTTCGGGGCTGGCGCGGAACAGGAGTTCATAGGCGAAGAGCTTTAGCTTTTCGTCGAAGATGGGTTGACGGGCGATGAACTTTTCGTACACGACGGCTCCTGACTTCAGGATGAGAAGGCGGTTCCTCAGGGGCCAAAGCCCTGGGGAACAGACCTCTGCATGTCGGACCTGAAGGTCCGACCCCAAGAGAGACGGCAAGTTAGCGCGGTTCCGGGAGGAGAACGTGCGTGAAGGGGTGCCGTTCGTGACTTCTACAACGTTCGTAACTTCTACTAAAGGTGCTGCGTCCCGCGGCCTAAAGGCCGCGGGCTACAAATGGTGGAGCAATCGGACGGCCTAAGGCCGCAGGGTCAACTGCTTCAGGCTGGGGCCGGACATCGACCCCAGGAATTCGGAGTTGGACTTCGTTTTAGTGAGGCGGCTGAGCAAAAGCTCCATTGCTTCCACCGTCGAGAGAGGGCTTAGGACCTTGCGTAGAACCCAGACGCGGCTGAGTTCGTCGGGAGGGAGCAGCAACTCGTCCTTACGGGTGCCGGAACGCTGAATGTCGATGGCGGGGAAGACGCGCTTGTCGGAGAGGCGGCGGTCCAGGTTGATTTCCATGTTGCCGGTGCCTTTGAACTCTTCGAAGATGACGTCGTCCATGCGGCTGCCGGTGTCGATGAGCGCGGTGGCGACGATGGTGAGCGAGCCGCCTTCTTCCACGTGGCGGGCTGCGGCGAAGAAGCGGCGGGGGCGCTGGAGGGCGTTGGCGTCGATACCGCCGGAGAGGACTTTGCCTGAGGGCGGAGTGACCGCGTTGTAGGCGCGGGCGAGACGGGTTACGGAGTCGAGGAGGACGACGACGTCGCGCTTGTGCTCGACCAGGCGCTTGGCTTTTTCGAGGACCATTTCGGCGACCTGGATGTGGCGCTGGGGCGGCTCGTCGAAGGTGGAGCTGATGACTTCGCCCTTGACGGTGCGGGTCATGTCGGTGACTTCTTCCGGGCGCTCGTCGATGAGCAGAACGATGAGCGCGACTTCGGGATGGTTTACGGTGATGGAATTGGCGATGGACTGCAGCATCATGGTTTTGCCGGTGCGCGGTGGGGCTACGATCAAGCCGCGCTGACCTTTGCCGACGGGGCAGAGAAGATCGAGGACGCGACCGGTCATGTTTTCCTTGGTCGTTTCCATCTTCAGGCGGCCCTGCGGGTAGAGTGGCGTCAGGTTGTCGAAAAAGATTTTGTTGCGAGCGACTTCGGGATCTTCGAAGTTTACGGCTTCGACTTTGATCAATGCGAAGTAACGCTCGCCGTCTTTCGGTGGGCGGACCTGGCCGGAGACGGTGTCGCCGGTACGGAGATCGAACTTGCGGATTTGCGAGGGCGAGACGTAAATGTCGTCCGGGCCGGGGAGGTAGTTGTATTCAGGGGCGCGCAGAAAGCCGAATCCATCGGGGAGGCATTCGAGGACGCCTTCGGAGAAGATCAAACCGTTCTTTTCGGTTTGGGCACGGAGGATCTGGAAGATCAGCTCCTGCTTGCGCATGCCGGATGCGCCGGGGATGTTCAGCTCCTTGGCGATTTTTGCCAAGTCGGTGATATTTTTTTCCTTCAGCTCGGCAAGGCTGATACTCATCTGATTGTTTCCTTCAACGCTTGTTTCCTTCATATGTCCTTAACTTTTAATTAGTGAACTCTAAGTTGGTGAAATTGACCTGAAACTCCGGATTGCGTACGGGGTGGCGCTCCGCCCTGGCGGATGAACGAAAATCTGCCAAGAGGGGCGAACCAGACTTTGTGACAACCGGTGGCGGCGCCGGACCGAGCGAACTACAGGCCGCGTTCCATGTCGCGTGAACCCGACGGGGTCGAGATCAGGCAGTGGGACGAGCCTGGGCCGAACGACGCTGTTAGTTGGTCAAACTCTTGTCTTTCTCGGTGCTACCGACGAAAGGTTCCGCAACGGGCGCGACTGCGGCATGCTCCAGCGGCACGATCAGGCGCTCCAGCGCGATCTGCAGCACTTCATCCATATTCTCGACGAAATGTACCGTAAGAGCTCGCGAGGATTTCCTGCGGGATATCCGCCAGGTCCTTCTCATTGTCCTTCGGAAGTAGCACTGTGCGCAAGCCCATTCGATGGGCGGCGAGAAGTTTTTCTTTTACGCCGCCGATGGGGAGAACCTTGCCGCGCAGGGTGATTTCTCCGGTCATGGTGACATCGCAGCGGACCGGGATCCTGGTGAGCGCGCTGACGATCGAGTTGCAAATGGTGATGCCCGGCGGAGGGGCCGTCCTTGGGGATGGCGCCTTCGGGAACGTGCACGTGAATGTCGATGTTGCGGTAGAAATCTTTAGGCAAGCCGAATGCGTGCGAGCGCGAGCGGATGTAGGCCATGGCGGCTTGCGCGGATTCCTGCATGACGTCGCCGAGTTTACCGGTGAGCGTCAGGCGCCCTTTGCCTTCCATGAAAGTGGCTTCGGTGGAGAGGACCGAGCCGCCTACTTCGGTCCAGGCGAGGCCGGTGGTCAGGCCGATTTCGTTGTGCTTTTCGAGCCAGAATTCGCGGTATTTCAGGACGCCGAGGTAGTCGTTGGCTATTGGCCGGCGTGATTTCGGCATTTACGCTGAGCGCCTTCGGTGACGACTTTGCGGGCCATCTTGCGGCTGACGTTCTGGATTTCGCGCTCGAGGCTGCGGACGCCGGCTTCATGCGTATAGTGGCGAATGATGTGGAGCAGGCCTTCGTCGGTGAAGGTGAGATTTTTGTCGGTGAGGCCGGTGGCTTCGCGCTGGCGGCGGACCAGGAAGCGCTTGGCGATCTGCAGTTTTTCCTGCTCGGTGTAGCCGGGGATGCGCAGGACTTCCATGCGGTCCTGCAGAGGCTGCGGGATGGTGTGCAGGACGTTGGCGGTGCAGACGAACATTACTTTCGAAAGATCGTACTCGACGTCGAGATAGTGATCGGTGAAGGCGTGGTTCAGCTCTGGATCGAGAACTTCCATCAGGGCGGCGGATGGATCGCCGCGGAAATCCATGGACATCTTGTCGACTTCATCGAGGACGAAGATGGGGTTGACGGTGCCGGCCTTCTTCATCATCTGGATGATCTGGCCGGGCAGGGCGCCGATGTAGGTGCGGCGATGGCCACGGATTTCGGCTTCATCGCGCACGCCGCCCAGAGAGACGCGGACGAACTTGCGTCCGGTGGCATGGCCGATGGACATGGCTAGAGAGGTCTTGCCTACGCCTGGAGGGCCGACGAAGCAGAGGATCGAGCCCTTGGGATTCTTTACGAGCTGGCGGACGGCCAGGAACTCCAGGATGCGGTCCTTTATTTTCTCGAGGCCGTAGTGCTCTTCGTTCAGGATCTTTTCGGCGGCCAGGATGTCGCGGATTTCCTTGGATTTTTTCTTCCAGGGTACGGCCAGCAGCCAGTCGAGATAGTTGCGGCTGACGGTGGACTCGGCGGACATGGGAGGCATCAGTTCCAGGCGCTTTAGCTCCTGGATGGCCTTTTCGTGGACGTCCTTGGACATGCCGGCGGCGTCGATTTTCTTCTTGAGCTCATCGATTTCGTTTTTTCGCCGCGGCCGAGTTCTTTCTGAATGGCTTTGAGCTTTTCGTTGAGGTAGTACTCTTTTTGGGCGCGCTCCATCTGGCGCTTGACGCGGGTGTTGATGTTGCGATCGACGTTGAGCTTTTCGAGTTCGATTTCGAGGATGTCGCCGATGCGGTTGAGGCGCTCGATGGGGTCCACGGTTTCGAGCAGATCCTGTTTTTCGTCCACCGGGAGCTGAAGATTGGCGGCGATGGTGTCCGAAAGGCGGGCGGGATCATCGACGCGGGCGGCGGCGATCATGGTGTCGTAATTCAGGGACTGCGAAAGCTTGATGAATTGCTCGTAGAGGCCGGTAATTTTCTGGACGGTTTGTTCCACGGCTGGAGAAGGCTCAACGCGAGCATTCAGCAGGCGGACGGTGGCGCGGAAGAAGCCTTCTTCGGTGGCGATGGAAAGCGCACGAGCGCGCTCGACGCCTTCGACGAGAACTTTGATATTGCCGTCCGGGAGCTTGACGCTCTGGACGATATTGGCGAGCGTTCCAACGGCGTAAATTTCTTCCGGCTTGGGATCATCGACCGAAGCATCGTGCTGGGTGGAGAGGAAAATCTTTTTGTCCCCGGTGAGAGCCTCTTCGAGGGCGCGGACGCTGGCTTCGCGGCCGACGATGAAGGGCGTCATCTGCTGGGGAAAAATGACCATGTCGCGCACCGGCATCATGGGTACGCGCTTCATTTCCTGTTTTTCTCGATTGAACATTGGGTCCCTGAATTTCACCTCAAGCGGCCAACCGCGGGCCGATTTTCGGAAGCGCGAAGCAGCTTAACCAGCTTTTTCGAGCAAGCTCCAGTTGATTTCGCGAGTGCGGACCATGTCTTCGGTGACCACGAAGTCGCGCACTTTGCGCTGCATCGGCAAGTGGTACATCACTTCGAGCATGAGGTCTTCGAGGATCATGCGCAAGCCTCGCGCGCCGACTTTGCGCTGAAGAGCTAACTCGGCGACGGTGGCAAGTGCATCATCCGTGAAGCGGAGGCGGACGTTTTCAAACTCGAACAAACGTTGATATTGCTTAAGCAAAGCGTTTTTCGGCTCGGTCAAAATGCGAACCAGCGCGGGCTTGTCGAGATCATTCATCACGCCTGCGACCGGGAGGCGGCCGACAAATTCGGGGATGAGGCCGTAGCGAATCAGATCGCCGGGCTGTACCTGTTCGAGCAACTCGGTGTTGCGTTTTTGCGCCGTCGCGGGAGCAGCGTCGGTGTGGAAGCCGAGCGCGCGGCGGCCTACGCGCTTTTCGATTAATTTTTCCAGGCCGACAAATGCGCCGCCGCAGAGGAACAAAATATTGGTGGTGTCTACCGGAGTGAATTCCTGGTGCGGGTGTTTGCGGCCGCCTTGGGGAGGCACGTTGGCGACGGTGCCTTCCAGAATCTTGAGGAGCGCTTGCTGCACGCCTTCGCCGGAGACGTCGCGGGTAATGGAAGGATTTTCGTCCTTCTTGGCGATCTTGTCGATTTCGTCGATGTAGATGATGCCTTGCTGGGCTTTCTGGACGTCGCCGTCGGCGGCTTGCAGCAACTTCAAGATGATGTTTTCGACGTCTTCGCCGACGTAGCCCGCCTCGGTAAGGGTGGTGGCGTCGACGATAGCGAAGGGCACATCGAGCATGCGGGATAACGTTTGCGCCAGAAGGGTCTTGCCGGTGCCGGTGGGACCAATCAGGAGAATATTGGACTTGCTGAGCTCCACGTCGCCTGGCTGTTTGTTGAGGAAGATTCGCTTGTAGTGATTGTAGACGGCGACCGCGAGTTTCTTCTTGGTGCGATCCTGCCCAATGACGTAGCCGTCGAGGAACTGCTTGATCTCTGGCGGGCGGGGAAGGCGGCGAGCCGGCGCGGTGGCTTGCTCGCGCTTTTCGTCCTCGAGAATGGTCTGGCAGACGCTGACACATTCGTTGCAGATGTACGCGCGTGGGTAGTCTGAGGGCGAACTGATGAGTTTTTCGACCTGCTCCTGGGTCTTGTGGCAGAAGGAGCAGCGCAACGGCTCATCTGGATTGAATTTTTTCACTGGTATGCAGGACCTCGTCCCCGCCGGCGTTCGACGGAGCGTCGTCAATTCCTATTCTAGGCTGAACTATCCCCTGAGCGAAAGAGAAACCTGATGGACTGCTAACTTATTGGAACAAGCAGCCGATCCGATGCACAATACGCGGTGTCCCGCGACGCGCCGAACCATGTTCGCGATCAGCGATGCTTATAAATGATCTCGTCGATCATGCCGTATTCTTTGGCTTGTTCCGGGTTCATGATGAAATCGCGCTCGACATCTCTTTCGATGCGTTCCACGCTCTGACCGCTATGCTGCGCCAGCAATCGATTGATCATGGTGCGCATGCGCAGGATCTCTTTGGCGTGGAGATCGATGTCGGTAGCCTGGCCGCCGAGGCCGGACATCCACGGTTGATGGATGAGGATGCGGGCGTTGGGTAGAGCAAAACGCTTTTTGGGCGCGCCGCCGGCGAGCAAGACAGCGGCGATGGACGCGGCTTGACCGACGCAGGTGGTGACGACGTCGGGCTTGACGAATTGCATGGTGTCGTAGATCGCGAAACCCGCGGTGATGGAGCCGCCCGGAGAATTGATGTAGAGCTGAATGTCGCGCTCCGGATCTTCGGCCTGGAGAAAGAGCATTTGGGCGGTGGCCAGATTGGCGACGTGATCGTCAATGGGCGTGCCGATAAAAATGATGTGCTCTTTGAGGAGGCGGGAATAGATGTCGTAAGCGCGTTCGCCACGGCTGGTCTGTTCCACGACCATGGGTACGAGCGTCGTCCCGCGATATTCTGGTTCGTCGAAAGTTTTCATTTGAGTAAAGTCTGTGTGACTCTTGTGCTTCTGGGCGTTCCGAACCGTTTTATTTCGATTCCGTCGCGGCGACGGTGCGAATTCGGGAATTCTGCGCGAGCCAATCGAGAGTTTTGTCACTCCGCAGCTTCGCTTTCATCCTATCGAGCGTACCTTGCTTTGTCAAACGAGCGTGAATCGCTGCTGCGGATTCGCCACTGTGAGTGGCCGCGTGTTCGAGTTCGTGATTGACCTCTTCGTCGGTGACGTCAATGTTTTCGGCGGAAGCAATGCGATCCACGATCAGCTCTGCTTTCACGTCGTCGGAAGCGCGTTCTTGCTGGCGGCTGCGCAGGGTTACCCAATCGACATTTACGGCTCGGGGGTCAACACCTTGCGCGGCTAGCGAGCGGACAACGCGTTCCAGGCGTACATCCATTTGATGCTGAACCAGCGATTCGGGTACAGGAAAGTCGTGGAGCTTGACGACGGCGGCGAAAACCTTTTCGCGGAGGAGTTCTTTGTGCTTGTGGTCGCGCTGGTGCTCGAGGCTTTCGCGGACTTTTGTCTTTAGCTCATCGAGAGTGGCGGCGTCGCTGACATCTTTGGCGAATTCATCGTTCAGCTCGGGGAGCTTCTTGTTCTTGATGCCGAGGACCTCCACGGCGTAGTGGTAGGTCTTGCCGGCGAGCTTGGCATCGGGATAATCGGCGGGATAGGCGACGTCGAAGTTTTTGTGGTCGCCGGTGTTTGCGCCACGGAGATTCTCGTTGAAGGGCTCCATGGTTTCTTCGGCGCCGATGTGGCAGAGAACGCTGTCGGCCTGGATGGGATCGCCGCCGCCTTCGGGTGTGCCGGTCAATTTCAGTTGAACAAAGTCGCCATTTTCGGCTGGGCGGCCCTCGACGGGAGCGAATGCGGCGGCACGTTCGCGCATTTCTTCCAGGGTCTTGGTGACGTCATCGTCGGTGATGTCCATCGTGGGCATTTCGAGTTCGAGGTCTTTGTAGTTTGCCGAGTTCAAACTCGGGGAGAACCTCGAAGACGGCGCGGAATTTGAGTGGCTGGCCTTCGATGAAGTCGAGCTTCTCGACTTGAGGCTGCGAGACGGGGGTGAGTTTTTGTTCGGTTACGGCTTTTTCGACGCGTTCGGGAACGAGCGATTGAACGACCTCGCCTTTGATGTCTTCGGCGAAGCGGCGGCGAATCAGGGAGACGGGAGCCTTGCCGGGGCGGAAACCGGGGACGCGGGCGACGCGCGCGAATTCCTTCGCGACACTTTCCAATTTCTTGGTGACTTCGTCCGCGGGAATCTCGAGGTCGAGTTCGCGGCGGCAGGTTGCTGCTCCGGTTGCTTCAGCCATGGGAAATCCTTTCGATACGGCGCCTGCGGGCGCTCAAAAAGAAATGTCGCGCAGGGAGGGCCGCTGGTCACGACAGTATGCGCCCCTGATTGCAAATTTCAGAGAACGTAAGCTTTAGAGAGGCCAGACAGGTGAGAAATCACCCTGCAAACTCGAAGGATAAGTATAAGGGAGGCGCGTGCGGGGGTCAAATTAGGCGTAA
Source organism: uncultured Acidobacteriota bacterium (assembly GCA_963729285.1). Lineage (GTDB taxonomy): Bacteria > Acidobacteriota > Terriglobia > Acidiferrales > UBA7541 > Acidiferrum. The sequence continues at coordinate 1,498 of CAVSNL010000028.1, read as the reverse complement.
AGGTGCCCACCGTTCAGGGGTTGCCGCGTACCGTGAGAATCAATTAAGACCCTAAGATTTCGCTGTTGACCGCTTGAATCAGGGCCTTGATATACCCGTAACTGAACGCGAACGCCTGGAAACCGCCTGGATCGTCCGGATGACTGGGCATGTGATCCGGACAAATCGAGCCTGAGAACTGCGTGTCCCGCAAGATTCGCATAACTTTTGAAAAGTCCACCTCGCCTTCATCGGGGAAGACTTCGTAGAAGTTGTTGAGACTGCCGCGAATGTTGCGCATGTGTATCTGATGAATCTTCCCCCGTTGGCCGAGGTACTGGACAATCGGCAGTACTTCGGTCGCCGGATTCTTTAATCCCGCCGCTGTGTTTCCCAGATCCAACTGGAAACCGTTGTAAGGACTGTCGACGATGGATTCGTAGCGCTTGATGGCTTCGAAAATCGCGGGTGAATCCCATTGGTCAACTCCTTGGTAACCAAACGGGAGTCCCGGCGGATCGGCAGGGTGACACGCCATTCTTACGTCATTCTCTTTGGCGGCGGGAATGATCTTTTCCAGGAAGTAGGTGATGCGCTCCCAATAGTCCTCATGGGTTACTCGGCCTTCGTCTCCCATAGGAACACTCTTCCAATCGTCTTCCAGCTTGAAAGAATCGCAGGTGGTGCCTCCGCGTCCAGGGGTCTTCCCGTTCCGGCGATACGGGATCACCTCACAATGATATGTAATGATCTTCACGCCGATCTGTGCTGCCTTCCGAATATTGCCGACAATGATGTCAATCTCACGATCCCGTTCGGGCCCCTTGCGCAGCTTGTTGATGTAATGGGAGTCCATGCGGATAGCTTCAAGAACGACGCCGAATTTTTCACAGTTGTCCTTCATCCTCTGCAACTCATCTGGATCCCAAGCACCTTGTGGGCGCTTGCTGATTTCTACAGTAAGGTGGTTCACTCCGTGACGCAAGTTGTATTCGAGATTCTGTTTTGAGGTGATGTCTCCGCCAACGATGTTGTGGTAGTCGCCGCCGACGTGCATCAGCGTGCTCTTCCGAGGTTTTTGTGGTGCTGCAAGGTCGTTCCTGGGGACGCCTCGGCAGCTTCCTTCCCACGACCGCGACACCAAACTCTCTTCGATTGATCATGTACCCCCTCGCACCCTGTTAGTTTGCCGATGATTATAGCTCGTAGTGGATGGTAGCGCGGCATATCAGACCTGGGAGGCGAAGGCTGAAAATGAAAGTAATCGCCAACTATCTTCTGGACATTACTCGTCGCGGGATGTGTGGGGACAAACGGGACGTTCCGATTTCGGATCTTTCCCGCGGAATCTAGCGACGTGAACGTCCCGTCTGTCCTGGTTTCCCCCGCGAGACGGTGCTGAAGGCCGCGAAAGAAAAGAACCTCCGCAGGAAGAGATTCTGCGCAATGCAATTCAGAAGTTGAGCTCGAACTAGCAGTCGCCTGCTAGCGATTGGAGCTTTGACTGGCGGCTCGAGCC
>CAVSNL010000027.1:0-82031 GCA_963729285.1 uncultured Acidobacteriota bacterium | reverse complement strand
CATAAGTATAAGTGAGGGGCGTGCGGGGGTCAAATTAAGTGCGGGCTCCGATCTGCTCGTACACTCCGATTTTGAGCGAACCATCTATATCGAAAATCGACCTGACCCGACGAACAGATGGCGTCAACGACATTATAGAGTGCTAGTTACATTGTGGCGGCCTTCCCGCACTGCAAAAATCTAACATATGCGAGCACTCATTCGCGTCACTGCATGGGAGCGCAAATCATCGTGGAGGCGCGTCCTTGGCGCACTAATTCGTGTGGGGATTCTGATCACATCCTTGACTGTTCTCATCGACCTGCTAGGTCCTCCAATCAGCATTTTCATCATGGCGAGAATGGTTGCTAGGAAAATCCCAGCAGTGAAAATAGCTACGCAGGCGCTCCCTGACTATTCTGTCTCTGGCGCGCCGGGAACGACGCTGTCGTATTTTGGCTATAAATTCGAGGTTCCATGGAATGGCAGCTTCAAAGACAGGGTAGTCGGTAAAACCCTGGTGCAACTTAAGTTTCAGTCGGGGCAGGATGTGCTTTTCGCTGTTCCCGCGAACCAAGACGGACTACTCACCGAGATTGTGCAGGATCAATCTTTAAAGATGCGGGATCTGCAGTTGGTCTTTGGCGATCTGACGAACCGTTCGGCGTACGATCAGTATGAGGTACTTTTGAACACGACGCCTCTAAGCATCCGAGCGTTTGGGCCACGAGCGGAGGCAGTTCGCGGAGTTACATTGCTGACCATGAAAGCGATCGCTTTCGGTCCGGGATTGAAAACGGGGGCGTTCTCGTTTGAGCTACCTGGCAAACGGGGGTTTCAAATTGGTGATCCGCAGAAATCGAGGCGCGTGGACCTCGAGATTTTTGATTCCACAGGGCACCATATTGAGATTTTCTGCGGCACAGCTAACGGCAACGCTCGGTTCTCGCAGCCAGAACTTAATCGTATTCTCGCGAGTCTCCAAACCACTACAGCATCTGCCCACTTGGCCGCTTTACAAAACTGAGACGTAAGCCCTGATCAACACCCAGATTCTCAGTCGCATTCTAGCGATTCGAGCTTTGGCTGGCGGCACGAGCCAACTGGTGCCAGGTTACGAGCTTGATGTTTTGTTGTTCGAGCAGGGCGCGGAATTGCTGGCTGGTGAAGAAATCGAAGTCGCGCTGGCGCCAGGCGGCGCCCCAGGTATCGCGCTCGCGGGTGGCGGCTTTCATTTCGTCGTTGTCGAACGCAAGGTGAATGACGAATTCGGTGACCCCTGGCTGAAGATTTTTCAGGGCGGTCTCGTAGAAATCATTCCACTTTTCGGGCGGGACCGAGGGCGGGATGGTGACCGTGTGATCGAGCACGATGTCGCCGGAGAGAGGCTGGACTCAAGATAGGGGCTTCCCGCGAACCAATCGCGGGTGACAAAAAAGGGAAGTTTGTACGCGTGCGCCACGCGAACAAAGACTTCGAAGAGTTCCTTGTTGGTCTGGACGAGGCGGTATTGATGGGAGTCGAGGTGCGTAGGATGGATTCCCATAGCGTAGGCGCGGTCAATTTGCGCGTGAAGCTCGAGCTCGACGTCCTTGGGATCGATGCGCAGGTCGCGGGGCCAATCGTGACGAAAATAGCCGTTCTCGTCGACCAGGCTGCGAACCTTGTCCTTTGAGGCTACCGGCCCCCAGCGATAGTAGACGCGCTCGCTGGTCAGTGTGAGATGAAGACCAAAATCGATATCGGGATGAGATTTTGCGTAGTCGGCAATCTCCGGAAACCACGGGCAGGGAACCATGATGCTGGCGGAGTTGACCAGGCCGGTGTTGAGAGCCTGGATCGTGGCCGCATTTACGGAATGAGTCATGCCGACGTCGTCGGCGTGGATGATTAGGAGCTTGGCGTCGCGAGCGTAACCGAGTTTTTCGGCCAGGGATTTGCCTTTGCCGGCGTCCTGAGCCTGAGTGTCGAATAGCGCGCCGGCTAGACAGAATAAAAACAAGATACAGATGCGATTTCGATTTGTTGGCATCGGTCTCTCAGTCGGCCGCGGCCGATTGGGCGAGGGCGGCGGTCAGGTCGGCGTGGAGGAGGCGGTGGAAGAGGTGCTCGCCGGCTTCGCGGCGGACCGAGAGGCGGCCGGCTACGTAGGCGCGGGAGTGCAGGCCGCGCTGGACGGCGTCGCAGATGGCCATGTCTTCGTCCTGGACTTTTTCGCTGACGGCGATGCTCTCGCGATTGTGGGCTTCGGCGGCGGGGCTGGTGTCCGCGAAATAGTAGTCGAAGATGACCGCGCATTTGTCGGTGCCTAGCGGTAGGACGAGGTTGGTGTCCATCACTCCTTCGTAGGCATTGATCATGAAATTTGGGTAGATCCAGAGGTAGAAGGCGCGGCCTTGGCGGGTGGCCGCGACACCCGCGGACGTGTTGGCGTCGGATGAGAGCGGGCTGGATTGCAGGCAGGCGCGTTCGAAATTTTCGATGGTGTATTTTGTGTATTCGATGACGCTGCTCAGGCCTTTGTGGGCGTGGGGGACGTGATAGCCGCCGTCGAGATAGTTGTCTACGTAGACTTTCCAGTTGCAGTTGAGCGGATAGATGCGGCGGTCGAAGTAGTGAAGCTTCTTGGTCAGTTCGAGTGGGGCTACGATATCTGGCACGGCGCCCAGGAATGTGGGTAGCGGGGCGGCGCGGCCGTCGAGATTTACGAAAACGAAATTCTCCCAGACATCGACGCGGATGGGCACTAGGCCGTTGTCGGCGCAGGCGAAATTGCAGACGCCGTCGAACTCGACCATGCCTTTTAGCGTGCCGTCGATGCCGTAGGTCCAGCCGTGGTAGGGGCAGCGAAATTGTTTGGCGCAGCCCTGCGGCTTCCGGGACGACGGCGGCGGCGTGATGGCGGCAGACGTTGTAGAAGGCGCGGAGTTGGGCATCGTCGCCGCGCACGACCACGATGGGTTCGCCGGCGACTTCGGCGGTGAAGAATTGGCCCTTTTCGCAGACTTGATCGAGGCGACCCACGACTTGCCAGGTCGCGCTGAAAACGCTGGCGCGTTCGAGTTCTTCGATGCGCGGGTCGCGATACCAGGGCGCGGGAATCGTGAAGGCTCTTTCGAGTGGATTGGAAGGATTGTAGAGATTGAGGAGGTCGTGGACGGTTGGCTGCATGCATTTCTGGATGCGCTCGACGTGATTTTGGCGATGTCTGAATTCATATCGCGAAATGGAGTTGTGAGAAAGAGGAAAGTTATCGCGAGAATTCAGAAGCAATAGTGGGGTTGATCCTGCCAAGCTGGGGCGCAAGAGTCCTGCGCCCGTACATTCGCACCACCGGTAGCGCCGGCTTCCAGCCGGCGTCGGTAGCGATTCCGCTCCCTCAACGTGATGGGAACAGCCGAGCGGCGTTGTCGTAAAGAATCTTTCGCTTGACTTCTTCGCGGATGGGTAGGGCGTTGAACTTTTCGACGTTGATTTTCATTTCGGAAATGCCAGGGCTGGGCCAGTCGGTGCCCCAGAGGACTTTGTCGGCGATCTCTTCGATGCGGGGAAAATATTCGAGGAGTTTCTGCGGGGGGACGCCGGAGATATCCATGTACATGTTTTTGTGGCGGCGAACCAGGAAGAAGGCTTCGTTCATCCAGAGGGGGCGGCCGCCGTGGGCCAGGATCAGGACCAGGTCGGGATAATCGACGGCGACCTCGTCGCACAGGATGGGTTGCGCGTGAATATTTCTGGCGCCGGGGAAGATGGAGGTTCCGGTGTGGATCATGATGGGCAGGCCGTTCGCTTGGGCACGGGCGTAGATGGCGGCTAGCTCGGGATTGCCGTGCATGTAGGCGTTTGGCGAGAGGGCCTGGTGCGAGGGGTGGATTTTGATGGCGCGAATGCCGAGTTTGGCGATGCGGTCCACTTCGGCACCGGCGTCGGGCACCGAGCCGGGATGGACTCCGCCGAACGCGATGAGACGATCGGGATCGGTCTTGCAATAGCTGGCGATCCAGTCGTTGACGATGGGTGTGAAGCCGATGATTTGGGGCGCGACGTAATTGATCAGGCCGGCGCGCTCGACGCCGATGGTGTCGAGATAGCGGAGGAAGTCTTTGGGATTGTGGCAGTAGTGTTCGACTTCGTCGAAGTCGGTGCGGCCGCGGCGGATGAGGTCGAGAGCGCCGGGCTTCATCATGTCGTGGGGGATGATGTGGACGTGGATGTCGATGATCGGTTGGTTGGCGGAGGAGGCAGTCATTTGTTTGCGGCGAGAGTTTAGCATTTCCGCGGATTGGTTTCTGTGGGTTGAACGGGGCGATTGTGGGAACGCGACCTTAGGGCCGAGGTTTGCGCACATTTTCAGCTTGTGGCGTTGCGTCGTCTAAACCCCGCGGTCTCGGAGACCGCGGCTACAGGTTGCCTTGCGGCTCTAGTTGAAGCGGACGTATTCGAAATTCAGCGGTTGGCCGTTGATGCCGCGGATTGGCGGGGCGATCCAGTTTGCGAATTTGCCGAGTTCGGTTACGCGGCCGGACATCAGAGATTGGACATATTTATAGTCGGACGGGCTTGGCAGCCACTCGAATTCGTGTTGCTTCCAGGCTTCTTCGGAGAGGACTTCGCCGGTTGGGCTGATGAAATGGCCGGCGAAGTTGCCGATCTCGCGATGGAAGCCCTTGTGCGGCAAGGTAAGGCGGAACGGAATACCCACGGTGTCGATCACTTTCTGCCAGCGGGCTACGCCGTCTTCAATTTCACCTATGTAGTCATCGCGCAGGCGCTCGTTCAAGGCGGTGAGTGCCGGGACGGGCTTGGCTACGATTTTGTTGTCCACGACTTCCCAGACGGGATAGTCCGCGTCACTGAGAACGTGATCGTCGCTAAGCTTGGTTTCGCGGAAGCGTCCCTTGACGCCGCTGGTGTAATAGTTTGCCGCGTTTGAGGAGACGTCGGAGCCGTAGAGGTCGAGGGTCACGCTGTAGTGAAAATTCAGGTAGCGCTGGATTGTTTGCAGGTCGATTACACCCAGGGCGCGGATGTCTGACGGATCATCGATTTTGTTTTCTTTCATCACGTCGCAGGTGCGTTGAATGATGCGGCTGACGCCAGTTTCGCCGACGAACATGTGATGGGCTTCTTCGGTGAGCATGAAGCGGCAGGTGCGGGAGAGTGGATCGAAGCCGGATTCGGCCAGGGCGCAGAGCTGGAATTTGCCGTCGCGATCGGTGAAGAACGTGAACATGTAGAAGGCGAGCCAGTCCGGTGTGGGCTCGTTGAAGGCGCCGAGGATGCGGGGATTGTCGGTGTCGCCGGAGCGGCGTGCCAGCAAGGATTCGGCTTCTTCGCGGCCGTCGCGCCCGAAATAGCGGTGCAGCAGATAGACCATGGCCCATAGATGGCGCCCTTCTTCGACGTTGACCTGAAAAATATTTCGCAAGTCGTAGAGGGAAGGGCAGGAAAGGCCGAGAGCTTTTTGCTGTTCGACGGAGGCCGGCTCGGTGTCGCCTTGCGTTACGATGACGCGGCGCAGGATGGAGCGATACTCGCCGGGTACATCCTGCCAGGCAGGTTGGCCCTTGTGGCGGCCGAAATTTACGTGGCGGGTTTCGTCGCGCGGTTGCAGGAAAATGCCCCAGCGGTATTCGGGCATTCTCACGTAACCAAATTGAGCCCAGCCGTCGGGTTCCACGCTGGTTGCCGTGCGCAGGTAGACCTCGTAGTTGCTGGATTCATTGGGGCCCATGTCGGACCACCAGCCGAGGAAAGCGGGCTGCCAGTGTTCGAGGGCGCGCTGCAGAACGCGGTCGCGGCCCAGGTCAACGTTGTTGGGAATTTTCTCTGTGTAATCGATCATCGCGGATCTCCTGGATTGTGATTTCTTCGCTGGGCTATCGAAAATCTAAACTTGGCAGACGCAGAGCGGGCATGGCGGTGCCGTGCCCCTACACTCGTTCCCAATTGAATTTGACCGGTGCGCCGGTGCCGTAGACTTTGAGGGCGCCGTTCGCGCCGACCGCATTTGGCCGAATGAAGATCCAGTTTTGCCAGGCGGAAAGGCGGCCAAAGATGCGGGTTTCGATTGTTTCGATGCCGCCGAAGCGGAGATTGGACTCCAGCCCGGTCAGGCCGTCCGGCGAAAGAGCGACGCGCGATTCGATGGCTTGGCGGAGTTCGTCTTCCCAATCGAGATCGTCGGGCGCAATGGTTACGAGTCCCGCGGCCAGAGCTTCCTGAGGGGAGAGCTTCGAGCCGATCTTCGCGCGCGAGGCGGAAAGCTGCGTTTCGTCCTGGTAGAAGCGCGAGGCGAGGCGCGAGAGATGATTGGGCATCGGCAGGGCGCCAAAATTCATCTCCGAAAGCATGACGGTCGCTGCGGTTTCACCGTCCGGTGCATCGCGCATGAAGACTCTGTCGGCTGATAACGCCAGTTCTAACAACGTGCCCGCGAAGCAGGAACCTGGCTCGACGATCGCATACATCGAGCGGGAAGTTACATCGAGTCGGGCGAAGGTGCGGCGCATCATGCCGAGGACTTCGCGGACGAACCAATTGGCCTGGTGCGTCAGAATAAAATTATCCATGGCGAGAACAGAATCCGGGTTGCCAGTGGTCTTGATCAGCCATAAGCCAAGCTCGAGTTCACTGGTCCGAAGTGTAAGGATCGCGTCGTCCAACTCACGTGCCATCTGCAGTGGCCACCAATTCGCTCCCGCTGCGAGAGCTTCCTCTACGGTGCCCTCCTTCACAGACTCGGGAGCCGTGACGGTGAGAGTGACGGTGCGCGCGGCGCGATCGAATTGGACATCGACGTATTCGTAGTGAATTCCAGACTCATCGATAGTGCGCTTCAGGGGAGTCAGCAGGACGCCTTTGGCGTCGGAGGGGCGATCGCTTTGCTCGGCCAACTCTTGAGCGCGCTGCTTGATGTGCTCGGCAAACTGCTGCGGCTTGACCACTTCATCGACGAGCCGCCAATCTTTGGCGCGTTGCCCGCGGATTCCGTCGGGATTGGTGCAGAAAATGTCGGCGTGGTCACGGCGAACTTTGCGCTTGTCGGTGATCCGGGTCAGGCCGCCGGTACCCGGCAGCACACCGAGCAACGGGAGTTCCGGCAGGCTGACGGCGGATGAGCGATCGTCAATGAGCACGATTTCATCGCAGGCCAGCGCCAATTCGTAGCCGCCGCCCGCGGTTGTTCCATTAAGGGCCGCGAGAAACTTGAGCCCGGAATGGGCGCTGGAGTCTTCGATGCCGTTTCGCGTCTCGTTGGTGAATTTACAGAAATTCACTTTCCAGGCGTGAGACGACAGGCCGAGCATATAAATGTTGGCGCCAGAGCAGAAAACGCGATTCTTGGCGCTGGTGATGACGACGGATCGAATCTCCGGGTGCTCGAATCGAATTCGCTGCAAAGCATCGTGAAGTTCAATGTCTACGCCGAGATCGTAGGAATTCAGTTTGAGTTTGTAGCCAGGGCGCAGTCCGCCGTCTTCCGCCACATCCATCGTCAGAGTGGCGACAGGGGGATCGAAAGAGAGACGCCAATGTTTGTAGCGGGCGGGATCGACTTGATAGTCGACGAACTCGGTGTTTGGGTGAGTTTCTTGTGTGGCGGCAACATCCACGATGCCCTCCTGTTTGCTATCGCTGGAAATTCATTTCAAGAGCTGCTTTCAGTTTGGAGAAACTTTCTTCCACGGCAGCGCCGGATGTGTCCAGCACCATGTCCGCGTTTCGGTAGAGGGGTTCGCGGGCTTCTAGAATTCGGCGTAAATCCTCCATGGCTCGATCGCTCCCGGCCATGGCTCGAAAATCGCCTTGTGCGATGACCCGCGACATATGTTCTTCGGGCTGCGCCTTGATCCAAATGGTATAGCAATGAGAGAGCAGATAGTCGTAGGTTTCCTTTTCGGAGACCACGCCTCCTCCAATGGAGAAAATCGCGCGATCGTGCTCTCCAATAACGCGCTCTAACGTGCGTCTTTCGATCGCTCGATAACCCGGCTGGCCATAGAGGGAAAAAATCTCCGCGAGCGGGATTCCTGTGTCTTTTTCGATTTCGCGATCAAGTTCTATGAAAGGCGTGTTCATTTCGTGCGCGAGCTTGGCTCCCAGCGTTGATTTGCCAGCTCCTCGCAGTCCGATCAGAGCTATGCGCGACCGGCGCATTTCCTCTTCTTTGCTGAACTCGCGGGTCAGGCGGGCAATGACATTTTCGAGGCGCGCGGGCGGTAGTCGCTCCAGGAATCGCTGGATCACTTGTTTTTCGGGAGACTGCGTGCGCTTCTGGAGTGAGGAGTTCGGCGAGCGAAACATTCAGAGCCGCGGCGATGCGTCCCAGCAGCACAATCGATACGTTGCCCTCGCCGGCTTCCAGTTGCGCCAGATGGCGCTCGGAGACCTTGGCATCGGTGGCAACGACCTTGCGCGTTATGGCTCGGCGGTCTCGCAGGTTCCTAACGCGCTTGCCGAGCGATTGCAGAAAATTCGGCTCCAACTCGACCAGAATGTCGTCTGAGGTGGTGATGGGCGAGTTAGGGTTGGCAGCAGCCATAAGCGTTCAGCACAAAAAAGTGAGACGTATGCAGTATAGTGCAATTACGCTATGATCCGTCAATGGCAATATGCAGCAAAATGCATATTGCGGGGCACGAATCTACATCAGTCGACGGTCTACCCGCTCGCACGACATGTTAAGATCGTAGCTGACTCGCCAGTGCGGGAATGGCGGAACTGGCAGACGCAGCAGCCTTAGGAGCTGCCGGGCGCAAGCCCTTGGGGGTTCAAATCCCTCTTCCCGCACCACGTAGGACCCCTTCAGTTAAAAGCATGCTTCCGTTCGAACTTCGATAGACTTCTCGTTGACGAACAAAGCTCTCGGCGATACCCTGCGGTCAGGGCTGTCGATGTTTGGGAGACTCACGGTGTTGAAAAGTATGCTCAACAAGGTTAGAGAATTGCTCGATAAAGCCGGGGAATTGCGTTATTTGAGCGTTCCATTGTGGAAGCCCTGGCGGGACTTCTAACGCTTGATTTGCCGATCTTTTTTGCGATTAAGTCTTGCGCGTGCGCCGCTTCCGGAGCGACGCTAGCAATATATTCTCCAGATTCTGCAGCGCTATCTCCAGTCACCGGGTATTCGCGGGTCATTGGTTTGTCAGTGAGTACAGGTCACTACGAGCGAGGATGATCGGTATCGATGTTTTCGCGATATGGAGTTCTAGTTTCATGAAGCGGACACTTGTCGTCTTATGATTGTTCAGGATAACGGCGATCACCTGCTGGTGATACGCCAGACCGATCACGCTGTTCTTTCTGGATTCTTCGCGCGCGCCTGGGGCAATGAGATCTTTAAACGCCCCGAGCTGTTTGACTCTTTCTGTCTGGCCGCACGCGAACACGATAATGGCTGGTGTGATTGGGAGCTTGCGCCCCGGATCGATCCGAAAACGCGCGTTCCCTACACGTTCATGTCGATTCCGACGGAGGAGCACATAGCGCTTTATCAGCAGGGCATCGAACGGCTCGTCAAAGTGGACCGGTACGCTGCGCTGCTGGTGAGTCTACATTGTGCGGGCCTCTACGACCGTACGCGCGCGACAATTCCCGGATTTTCAGCCAAATACGTGAAGTCGAGCGAATCAAAGCCGGTGAATGAGTTCCTGCAGCGCCTGAAACTTCAGCAGTTGCGCTTGAAGGTTGAGTTGCGTGCGAATCCCGCCACCAAGAGTTTGGCTGAAGACAAATCGCTCGAGACCAATGCAGGCGTACTGGAAGCTTTGGACCGTCTTTCTCTCTATTTCTGTCTGAATTCCCTTGAAGAAGCCACCATTGACAATGTTCCCTTGCATGTTAGTCACGAAACGGTCGATTGGGAGCTGCGACCGCTCGGCGGCAACGGCGTGTCCCTGGCACCTTATCCCTTCGGGAAGGATCCTCTTTCCATCAGCATCCTGGCAAGGCGTGTGCCGAAGCGCGTGTATGGCGATGAGCTTGATTTTCAGCGGACGTTAGCACTGGCAACGTATTTTGCTGTGGAGTTTTCCTTGCACGCTGCAGACGAATTAGGCCGGACGCACAGCGCGGTTGCCTAGCCAGGCGCGAGTTTTGTCCACGAGTCCTCGGGAAAGCCAACGCCGGCAAGAAGGCATTGAAAGCACGGTGGTTACAGCGGCGCCGCGCGTCCCCTCGAAAAATGAAAAGGATTGCAGTTGCATAGCTGCTTTGTTACGCTCCGCTGCATTCTTACCCCTTGGAGGTGGTCCGATGGCCTTTTGTAGCGCGTGCGGTGCAGAAGTGAGTGGAGCAGCGTTTTGTCCGAAGTGTGGCGCAGCTCAGGGTGGGGCAGCGGCTCCCGCTGGAACTGCAGTGGCGTCCCCAACCGCGGGGCTGGATGAGAACGTGGCGGGACTCCTTTGTTACGTTCTCGGCTGGATCACGGGATTGATTTTTTTTCTGATCGACAAGCGTCCCTTCGTTCGATTTCACGCGATTCAGTCCATCGGAATGTCGATCGCTCTGTTTGCCGTCTATTTGGTGATTGGAGTTCTGTTTACCATGCTGCACTTTATGTCCATGGGATTTTTGGCGTTGGCGATCTATCCCCTTTTGGGGCTGCTCGTATTCGTTCTCTGGATTTTCATGATGTATAAGGCATACCAGCACGAGAAATTCATGCTGCCGATCATCGGGCCTATTGCCGCAAATATGGCTGGAAAGTAAGATCCTCTCCGCAAGTGACGGAAGGCCGCGCGATCGGAGGCGCGGTTTTCTTTTTTGCCTTTCGCACGTTTTTGCAATCGTTGTTTCCTCTTGACATTCCGAAGGCCGCACCGCATCGTTAAGGGCTTTGTCCTTGGTAATTTGCCGCTTATCTGGGGCAGAAAGGCTCTTTCGGCTTCGTCATGACTCGCGTACGGCTCTGCTTTCACGATCGCTGTTTCGACGGCACGGCTTCGGCTGCGCTGTTCTACCGTTTTTACCGCGAACGCTTTGATCAGGACGCGAAATTCGAGTTTAGCGGCATGACCCATCGCGCCGTGCCACCCTGGGAAGATGGCTTGTTCGACGGAGACGAGAACGCCATCGTTGACTTCAAATATTCCAACTCCCCCAAGGTTACCTGGTGGTTCGACCATCACCAGAGCGCGTTCCTGACTCCTCAGGACGCTGAGCAATTCCGTAAGCATCCGGGCGCCCACATGTTCTACGATCCGGACTACAAGTCCTGCACGAAGCTGATCGCGACCGTGGCGCGCGAAAAATTTGGCTTTGACACGAAACCCCTCGAAGAACTCATTAAGTGGGGCGATATCATTGACGGCGCGCAGTACGCTACGCCGGAATCGGCGGTCGAGATCGCCGAGCCCGCGACACAACTCGCCCTGGTCATCGAGGCGGCTCCGGAGAATGACGTCCCGGCGCGGATTATTCCTGAGCTCGCGTATCGTCCTCTGGCGGAAATGATCAAGCTGCCACTGGTGGCGAAGCACCTGCAGCCTTTGCTGGAACGCCATCGCCGGTCGATCGAAATTCTTCGAGAGCGCAGCGAAGCGCGCGACAATGTAATTTTCTTCGATGTCGCGGATCTGGACCTGGAGGGCTACAACAAATTTATTCCTTATTTGCTGCACCCGGAGTGCGTGTATTCGGTCAGCGTAAGCGCTTCACAGGTCCGCGCCAAGGTTTCGCTGGGAACGAACCCGTGGAACCAAGCTACCGCCGACAAGAATCTGGCCTCGCTGGCCGAGAAATTCGGAGGTGGCGGGCACCCGCGAGTGGCGGCTATTTCCTTTGAACCAAGCGATCTCCCGCGCGCGCGCGAAGTGGCCCGCGAACTTGTAGCAGTGCTTCGTGGTGCGTAGCGAGTAGCGGTGCAGAAGGCGTCGCAGCTGGTCGACCGTGGAAGTATTCTTCACGCGAGTTCGACAAAGTCGCGCGGCGTGTGTAAAATTTCAGGTAAGGTTGCGGGCCGGCCGGTAGCTTGATGGTAGAGCAGCTGACTCTTAACCGCGCGCTTCGACCTCTGTACACTGTCTTTTCAGTGGTTTAGCTTAGATTCGGTTAGGTCGATTCAGGCCGAATTTGACCGGATTAGGGCAAAATTAGTGCAAAGTCTTGCGTTGGTTTGCGCCCGCACCGGGTCGCTGCTATTCTGATTTTCTGTGCGCCGCTAGCTCAATTGGCAGAGCAATGGACTCTTAATCCATAGGTTGTAGGTTCGATTCCTACGCGGCGCACCACTTCCCATTCATCGACAAGCGTCGGCCCATAGTCATCAACGATCCCGGGACGAGGGCGCGCGGAATCCATTACGGACCGGAAGTGTTGACTAATCAGTAGATGGCAGGCATTCGCTTTCGCCCTTGACCCCGCAACCCTTCTTACCTAAGCTCAATGTTACCTAAACAGATGCCTCGCAATACCTCGCGCCTATTGGCGCTACTCGTCGGGCTCGTCCTTCTCACAGGGCAAGTCCACTTCTACTTCTGCGTCGATTGGATGGCCGATTCCTACAGCTCCCATTCCTGTCCGCTCTGCGGAGTAGCGGGGTCTGCGATCTTGATGCGGCCGCCCAGCATTGCGGTCATGCCGATTGTCACCGAATTTGATCGTCCGGCTGTGGTTTTCGGTATTTTCTACGCGGTTTTGCGCCTGACGCCAACCCGCGCACCTCCTTCCGCGTAAACCTTCGTCGTTTGTCGCCTCGTTTCTGGCTTCCAGCTAACTTGCTGCCTGTCTCGTTTTGCAGAATACGTGAGGAGTATCGACATGAGGAAAGGATTGGCACTGGCCACCACTCTGTTGGCCCTGCCGATAGCCATTGCGGCGCAGGGGCAGAAGATGCCGCCACTTCCGCCGCCGTCGGGGCCTGCGGTAGCCCCTACGCCCGCGCCCAATGCGCCGACGCGAATTTCCATGGACGAAGCGATCCGGCTGGCGCTGCAGCACAATCACGCGTTGCAGGCGACGCGCACGACGATTTTGCAGAATGAGGCCGAGGAGGTGACGGCCAACCTTCGGCCGAATCCGACGTTGTCGTGGGACTCGCAATTTTTCCCGCTGTTCAATCCCAGTCAGTTCAGCGGCGACTACCTTTCGAATCAGGCGCAGTTCGATGTGGGCATCGGTTATCTCTTCGAGCGCGGCAAGAAGCGGCAGCACCGGCTGCAGGCGGCGAAAGATCAAACCGCGGTGAGCCGGTCGCAAGTGGACGACAGCCAGCGGCAGCTGATCTTTAACACCAGCCAGCAGTTTGTCGCCGTGCTGCTGGCGCAGTCCACCGTCGATCTGGCAAAGCAAGATGCGGAAAGCTTCCAGCAAACGGTAAACATCAGCGAGGCGCGCTATAAGGACGGGGATATGAGCGAGGGCGACCTGCTGAAGATCAAACTCCAGCTCCTGCAATTTCAGAGCGATCTTTCGATGGCAAACCTCGCCAAGGTTCAGGCACTCGCGGCACTGCGTCAACTTCTGGGGTTCGAGTCCGTACCGGACGAATTCGACGTGGAAGGCGATCTCGACTATCAACCGGTACATGCGGACATGCAGGCTCTGAAATTGCTCGCCATGCAGAACCGCCCTGACTTGCGCGCCGCGCAGGAAGGGGTAACCGCTGCGCGAAGCCAGGAAGCGCTGATGCGCGCCAACGGCAAGAAGGATCTCGGCGTAACCTTCGACTATACCCATACCGCCGGTATCAACAGCGGGGCCTTTTTCTTCAACATCGATCTCCCGATTTTCGACCGTAACCAGGGCGAAATTGCGCGGACGCGATTCGCCATCACCCAGGCCGAGGAGCAGGCTCTGGAGAGCGCGCAGCAAGTGAACACTGATGTCGTGGACGCCTATGCGGCGTTGCATTCCAACGATGAAATTATTCAGCTGTATCGCGGCGGCTACGTGGATCAGGCCAAACAATCCCGCGACATCACCGAATACGCTTACAAGCGCGGGGCTGCCAGCCTGCTCGATTTCCTGGATGCGGAACGCACCTATCGCGCCAATCAACTCGCCTATCGCCAGGCACTCGCCAGTTACATGACGGCTCTCGAGCAGATGCGCCAAGCCGTTGGAACAAGGAACCTGCCATGACCACCCGCAATTCGCTTTGCAAGCTGCGCTTTGCCGCGGCATTCACGGTCGCCGCGATGACGCTGGGGTCGGCGGGGTGCGGTTCTGGCCCGGGCGACACGGAGTCTAAGATGACTTCCTATTCGACCGGTCAAACCAAGGCGGACACCGCCGAACTCTTCACTCTTCCGCCGGAACAGTTGGCCCACATTCAGGTGGTGCCGGTCGAAAAATCGAAGGTTCCGCGCGCGCTTCGACTTACTGGCGCCGTGGCTTACAACGCGTTCAAGACCACTCCGGTGTTCAGTGCCGTTGGCGGGCCGGTGCAGGAAATACTGGCGGAACCTGGCCAGAATGTGCGCGCCGGTCAAACCCTGTTGACGGTGACGAGTCCCGATTATTCCGCGGCACGTTCGGCCTACCTGAAAGCGGTGAGCGCGTTTCAGCTCGCGGACAAGAATTACGAACGCTCCAAGGATCTTTACGAGCACAAAGCCATTGCCGAGCGCGACCTGCAGCAAGCGGAATCGGATCGCGCCCAGGCGCAGGCCGATCAGCAATCCGCCGAAGATGCGCTGCGCGCTCTGGGCATCAGCGACCCTGAATCGCTGGTCAAGGAGCCGCCGAAGACGACCGGCCAGATTCCTGTACCGGCGCCCGTGGCCGGTCAGATCGTCGAGCGTCTCGTTGGGCCGGGACAGCTTCTGCAAGCGGGCTCAACGCAGTGCTTCACGATTTCGGATATGAGCACGGTGTGGGTGCTCGTCAACGTCTACCAGAATGATCTGGCGTTCGTCCGAATTGGCGACAACGTGGACATCACCACCGACGCGTACCCCGACAAATTTCACGGAAGGATTTCCTACATCGCCGACGCGTTGGATCCGAATACGCGGACGTTGCAAGCGCGGATCGTTACGGAAAATCCGGGTTACAAGCTGAAAAAAGATATGTATGTGACCGCGACGGTGCACGCCGGCGCGCTGGCGAATGCGCTTACCGTTCCGGACGCTTCGGTCTTGCGCGATACCGAGAATCAGCCGTTTGTGTACGTGCAGGTCGCGTCCAATCAATTCGCCCGGCGATTGGTGAAAGTTGGCGATAGCCAGGACGGCCGCACCCTGGTCCAGGACGGACTCAAGGAAGGCGAGCACATTGTCGGCGACGGCAGCCTGTTCCTGCAATTCAAAAATTCGCTGCAGCACTAGGAAACGACTTCTCCATGCTCACATCGCGCAAACTCGTGACGATCCGCAGGCTTGACGCATGATTCATCGCATCGTCCAATTCGCTCTCCAACAGCGCTTCGTCGTCCTGATGTTCACGGTCCTGGTCGTCGTCGCGGGGGCTATCTCGTTTCAGCGGATGCCGGTGGATGCTTACCCGGATCTCTCGCCACCCATGGTCGAGCTGATCACGCAGTGGCCTGGGCATGCGGCGGAAGAAGTCGAGCGGCTGACTACGCTGCCTCTCGAGCTGGCCATGAACGGCACCCCAAACCTGCGGGTGATGCGTTCCATCTCGCTGTACGGTCTGTCCGACGTCATCCTGACCTTTGACGAAGGCACGGATGCCTATTTCGCGCGCCAAGTGGTTTTCCAGCGGATTGCCGACGCGCAACTGCCCAGCGGCGTCACACCCAGTATGGCGCCGCTGTTCAGTCCGAGTGGATTGGTGTATCGCTACGTCATCGATAGTCCTGACCGATCGCCGATGGAGTTGCACACCTACGAAGATTGGATCATCGAGCGCGCGTACCGCAGCGTGCCCGGTGTTGCCGACGATTCCGGGTTCGGCGGCCCTACGATGCAGTATCACGTGCTGCTCGATCCCGCGCGCCTCTACAATTTCCACCTTCCCGTCGTGCAGGTCTTCAACGCTTTGCAGGCCAACAATGCCAATACCGGCGGTGGCTTCTACACGCAGGGTGGGCAGTTTTATTACGTGCGAGGCCTGGGCCTTCTGAAATCCACGGACGATATTGGCGAAGTCGTCGTGGGCAGCAATAACGGGGTTCCGATTCGCGTTAAGGATGTCGGGCAGGTGGTTATCGGCAACGCTCCGCGGTTGGGGATATTCGGATTCCAGGAGAAAACCAAGAATAACGACGACGCCGTTGAAGGCGTGATCCTTATGCGGCGCGGTGAGCAAACGCAGAACGTGCTCCGCGGCGTCGAGCAAAAAACCGACGAGCTTAACCGCAGCATCCTGCCTCCCGACGTAAAAATTCATCCTTACTACGATCGCAGTGACCTCGTCCGGGTTACCACCGACACCGTGGAAGGTAATCTTCTGCGCGGAATGATTTTGGTTTTTCTGGTGCTGCTGTTCTTTCTGGTCAGTTTTCGCGCCGCGGTGATTACCGCCCTCACCATCCCTTTAGCGCTACTGTTCGCTTTCATCTTTCTACATGCCACCGGGGAAGCCGCGAACCTTCTTTCCATCGGCGCCATCGACTTCGGGATCATCATCGACGGCACCATCGTCATGGTCGAGAATATTTACCGCGAGCTTGCCGAACGTCGCGGCACCGAATACAACTTCCACGAAGTCATTCTCCACGCCGCTCGGGACGTCGACCGGCCCATCTTCTACTCCGTTGCGGTCATCATTGCGGGCTATCTCCCGATCTATGCCCTGACCGGGCCGTCGGGCAAACTGTTTCATCCCATGGCCGACACCATGGCCTTCGCGCTTATCGGCGCGCTGGTGTTCACGCTGACGTTTGTCCCGGTGATCGTTTCGTACTGGTTCAAGAAGGGCGTCGAAGAAAAGCCCAATCGCATTTTCAATTGGGTGCGCGAACGCTACGCCGGGCGCCTGGTATGGTGCCTCGATCATCCGAAGATCACAATTTTCGGAGCCTTGCTGATCTTTGGCTCGACGCTTCTGCTCGTTCCGCTGATTGGTGGCGAATTTCTTCCCCATCTCGACGAAGGCGCTCTCTGGGTGCGCGCCACCATGCCGTATACCATCGGATTCGACGAAGCGGCGAAATTTGCGCCCCAGGTGCGCAACATTCTGATCAAGTATCCGCAGGTTACCGTCGTGGGCTCCGAACTGGGACGCCCGGATGACGGCACCGACCCCACCGGCTTTTTCAACTGTGAGTTTTACGTTGGATTGAAACCCTACGATGACAAGACCTGGAAGTCCGGGTCCGTTCATACCAAAGAGGAATTGACCAAGGACCTGGAGAAAAAACTAGACGCCTATCCTGGCGTCATCTTTAACTTCACGCAGCCGGCGGAAGACGCCGTGGACGAAGCTCTCACGGGACTAAAATCCGCGCTCGCCGTGAAGATATTTGGTCCCGACCTCGACGTCCTGGAGAAAAAGGCTGTCGAGATCAAGAATGTACTCGACAAAACACCTGGCTACACCGAGCTTACGGTGGTGCGGGAGCTGGGCCAGCCGAGTCTGATTGTCGACATCGACCGCCCGAAAATTGCGCGCTACGGCATCAATGTCGCCGACGTCGAGGCTGTCGTTCAAACCGCGGTCGGTGGACAAGCCGCGACTCAGGTGATTCAAGGGGAAAAGCTGTTCGATCTCGTCGTACGCATGGAGCCGCAATATCGCTCGAACGCCACGCCAGATCGCCAATCTTCTCGTTCCCACTCCGGGAGGCCAGCAGCTCCCTCTGTCGCAGCTCGCCGACATCAAAGAATCGGCGGGAGCTTCCTTTATTTATCGCGAAAATAATTCTCGCTACATCGGCATCCAGTTTTCGGTGACCGGCCGCGATCTGGAAGGTATCGTTCAAGCCGGCCAACAAGCGGTGGCCAAGTCTGTTCAGCTTCCGGAGGGTTACCGGCTGGATTGGGGTGGCGAATACAGCGAGCTTCTCGAAGCGAAATCGCAGCTCTACGTTATAGGTCCGCTTGCTATCTTTTTGATTTTTCTCATTCTGTTCGCGCTATACGGCAATTTCAAATTCCCGGTGACCATCGCTCTGGGCGTCATTCTCACCGAGCCTGTTGGCGCCCTCATTGCTCTCAAGCTCCTGCACATCCCGTTTAGCGTTTCCAGCGGGCTTGGTCTTCTGGCGCTTCTTGGCGTGTCCGTTGAAACCGCGGTCATCCTCGTGAGCTACATCAACAAGCTCCGCCTGGAAGGCGCCAGCGTCCGCGACGCCACGCGCGAAGCTTCTCTCCTGCGCCTCCGCCCCATCATGATGACCGCGCTGGTCGCGTGCCTCGGCCTATTGCCGGCGGCCTTGTCGACCGGTGTCGGCAGCGACACTCAAAAGCCCTTCGCCATCGTCGTCGTCGCCGGCTTGATCTCCCGTCTGTTGCTCGGCTTCTTCGTCAATCCAGTCCTCTACGAAGTAGTCGCGCGCGAAGGCGACGTCCTCCAGGTATAGAATCGTCTTTGGAAGTCACTGGTTCGCGTTTTTGTCATTCTGACAGCTTCAGCTAAAAGCCAAGTGGTTCATCACCTGACCAAGCTGGTACATTGCATACAGCCGGAGCCAGGAGTAAATTCTGGGTTGGCCAAGAAGTCAAGAAGGAAATTCTGGTCGAAGAGGTGACTCTATGAAACGTCGTGATTTCCTGCGCTCTGCAGGGGTGGCGTCCGCAGCAATGGCGTTCCCGAAGGCGGGCCGGCTGTTTGCACAGGGAACAGCGCCGGAGGCTTGGCGTACGTTCGACGTGACCACCAGCGCACAAGTCCTAAAACCTTCCGGGACGACACGGATATGGATACCGGCAGCGCTCGTCACTCCGGCACCCTTCCAGAAGACCCTTGCGAATGACTTCAAGGCCGACGGCGGTACCGCAAAACTGATCGAGAGCAACGCAGACTCGATGGGAATCATCGCAGCGGAATTTCCCGCGGGCGTCCCACCCGTGCTCACGGTGACGAGCCGGATCACGACCAGGAATTTTGCGGTGGACCTATCCGCACCGGGCACGGCGCCAAAAGAGGACCAGGCGGAATTGCAACATTTTCTGCGGCCGACGAAGCTGATGCCCACCGACGGTATTGTGAAAGCGACGGCGACAGAGATCACCAAGAACTCGAAGACGGACGTCGAGAAGGCGCGCGCGATCTACGAATGGATCGTGGATAACACGTTTCGCAATCCGAAGACGCGGGGCTGCGGGCTCGGCGATATCCGTTTCATGCTCGAGACCAAGGATTTGGGCGGCAAATGCGCCGATCTCAACGCGCTCTACGTTGGCCTCGCGCGGGCGGCGGGCCTCCCAGCGCGCGACGTCTATGGCATCCGCACCGCCAAGTCGGAGATGGGATACAAAAGCCTCGGCCCTTCGTCGGAGATCGTGACCAAAGCGCAGCACTGCCGTGCAGAGGTGTACCTCAGCGGCTACGGCTGGGTTCCTGTCGATCCGGCAGATGTACGCAAGGTGGTGCTCGAAGAGCCACCCGGGAATCGCCCGCTGGACGACGACATGGTGAAGAAAGCCCGCGCACGGCTGTTCGGGTCGTGGGAAATGAACTGGATGGCTTACAACTTCGCGCACGACGTGACGCTGCCGGGTTCGACGGGTGCGCCGCTCGGATTCTTGATGTATCCACAGGCGGAAACGGCCGAGGGACGTCTCGACTGCCTTGATCCGGACAACTTCAAGTACCAAATCACGTCGAGGGAGACCCCGTCTACAAGCGGATGATTGAAACGCAGCGCCAACTCCTCGAATGGGAACTTACTCTGGGATCCCAGCCTGAGTTCGCCGCCATTGCCCGCTACATACAGAAGGTAGCTCCACGTTCCAGCGCGTCGCAGGTCTGGGAAAGATGAAAATGAAGTTCCCGCTTATACAACCGGTTGCACAACCCCTCATACAACCCATGTCGCAACCTAAGATGGTGCGGCCTGCTGGGTCTGGGAGTTTTGCAATCGGACTCGGCCTGACCAACGAATGCAACCTCGCCTGCTCGTTTTGCTACCGCGATCCGGCGCGCGTCGACCGCCTGAGCCTCGAACAAGTGCAAGCCGCGATGGCGAGTCTTCCGGTTCGGTCCGTCAATCTCGGAACGGGCGAAAATTCGATGCACCCGGAGTTTCGCGAAATCTTGGCCTTTCTGCGCACTCTGCCAGTGAAGCTCACCATCACTTCGAATGGACATAGCGCGGCAGTCCTTTCAGATGACGAGCTCCGAGCCTTTCACGACATCGAGTTTTCCTTGGATTATCCAACCGAAGATGAGCAGGATGCCCAACGCGGCTGCAGGCAATTGGGCGCTGATTCACGATCAGGCAGCGCGCTGTGTCCGGTTAGGTACGCCAGTCACGTTCGTCAGCGTAATGATGAAGGCCAACTATCTGCGCCTGGCTGAGGTAGCGCGCGTCGCCAAGCGCTACCAGGCCCCGCTGCGGGTCAACGTTTATCAAGCGGTGCGCTCGGATGTCTACTCCTTAAGTTATGAAGAGTATTGGCAAGGCTTTCGCGCCTTGTTTGCGGAAACTGACGTGATCGCCATCGGGGAGCCGTTGGTTCGCGCCATGGCAGGTCTACCGACCAGGGTCGGCGGATGTGGCGTGAGTACCGTGCGCGTTACACCCCGCGGCACAACCCAGCCTTGCGTATACTGGCCGGGGCCCGGGGAACCCCTTTCTCTCCTGCTCTCCATCGGTTCGGCAGTGGTAGAAACTTCTCCCTTTGTGGAGGCGCGCACCGTGCCAGAGGCGTGCCGTTCCTGCGTTCACCTCGAGTCTTGCTACGGCGGATGTGCTGGGCGGCGCCGCATCCAAAACGCATTACATCAGCCAGACTTCTACTGCCCAATCGTCCGAGGCGAAAAGCAAGAGCTGGAAATCCGCATGGCTCCCGCTCGCGAACTCCCCAAGGGCGAAAGCGCTTGCACCACCATCGTGATCGCGCGCGATTGAGATGCCCACATCGTTTCGACGCCTACGTCGTTGGTCGAAGATTGATGCACGAAGACTGTAACTTAAGTAGTTGATTTGGGATCGAACCTGCGAGGATTAAGATGCCTACAACGACCACCCAACCGCTAGACACCACGTCCCAGGCAGTAATCCAACCCCACGCGGGAATCGGGCTGGCCATTGTACGGCTCACGATTGGCGCGATGTTCGTGTGGGTCTTCTTCGAGAATCTGGGGAAAGGCCTGTACACTCCGGCGGGCTACGCGGGGCTCATTAACTTTTATATCCAGCACGATCACGCGCCGGCCGTATGGAAGAGCGTCATGGCGCTGGCGGCGGCCCATGCTTCCATGGCGGCACCACTTCAGGGATTCACAGAAATTTCCCTTGGGGTGCTGCTGCTGCTCGGCCTGTTTACGCGTCCGGCTGCGCTGGTCGCTTTTGCGTTCCTCGGCAGCTTGTGGATTTCGGAGTTGGGCACGGCGTGGATCTGGGAACTCCTCGTCTCCGTCCTGGCCTCGCTTGCGCTTTCCGTAGGAAGCGCGGGCCGCACGTGGGGTGTGGATGCCTTCTTGGCGCGCAGGAGACCATCCTCTCTCTGGTGGTAACCAAACGGAGGTCGCGTGCGGGTCTCAGTGATCATTCCTACGCGCAACGAGGCACAGGCCATTGGTCGCGTGCTTGCTGACTTGCCTTCCGATCTGGTCACCGAGGTCATCGTGGTCGATAGCAACTCGACGGACGGGACGCCTGATATCGCTTCCCGCATGGGTGCGCGCGTTATTTCCGAAGGCTCGTCGTGGATACGGTCAGGCCTGCCTGACGGGGCTGGCCTCCGCGAACTCGCCCGATGTCGTCGTCTTTCTGGATGGGGACTACAGTGATCGACCCGCCGAGCTTCCGCTTCTCCTCGCTCCCATCGCCGAGGGTCGGGCGGACATCACCATCGGTTCGCGTCTCGCGGGTCCGCGCACGCCTGGAGCGCTTCCCTGGCACGCCCTGTTCGGCAACTGGCTAGCGGCAAGCTTGATCAGAAACCTCTACGGAGTAAAGATCAGCGACCTCGGTCCGTTCCGCGCAGCGCGCGCGGATGTCCTTCGCGCAATTGAACTGGAAGAAACCACCTACGGCTGGGCGGTGGAATTGATCATTAAGGGAGCCATCCAGGGTTTCCGCATCGCCGAGGTCCCGGTAAGCTATCATCCACGCATCGGGCAATCGAAAATCAGCGGCACGCTGCGGGGCACCATTGGCGCGACGTGGTTTATTCTCAGTCGGATCGCGCGATACTATTTCCGCCAGCGAAAAGCTACGGCGCCGCGGTCAGCCTGAAATCCCGTGCAGCAATAACTTCGGAACCTCGCACCATGCGATAGCACCTTCTTATGACACCAATGAATCGCACGCTAGTCATCATGGCCAAGGCCCCCAGACTCGGCTCAGTGAAGACTCGGTTGGCTAAGAGCCTTCCTCTGCAAGCGGTCAACGAGCTGTACCGTTGTCTTCTCGGCGACACGATAGCGCTGGCGCAAGCACTGGATGGCGTGGAAGTCGCCATCATGTGTCCGGAGTCCGATGTCGAAGATCTGCGTCGCGCGGCGGGTGGCGCAGTACGCGTCGTGCCGCAGATCGGCAACGGCCTCGCTGCGGGCCTTACCTCGGTGTTCGCGCACTTCGCCGGCACCGGCCACGGTCGCATCGTCGCCTTCAACAGCGACAGTCCGCACTTGCCGGCCTCCGTCCTTGAGAGCGCTTTTCACGCACTTGCCACATACGATGTCGTGATCGGTCCTACGAACGACGGCGGCTACTATCTCGTGGGTGCCACGGCTTCCCATCCTGGGCTTTTCACCGGAGACGTGATGGGAACCACCAGCGCGTTTGAGGCACTGCTGGCGCGTGCCCGTGCCCTGCGTCTCTCCGTACATCTGACCGATCCGTTCTACGATATCGACGAGGCGGCCGACCTTGATCGGCTTGCTGCGGAACTCCAGCATACTCCCGGGAAGGCGCCAAAAACGGCCGAGTGGCTTCTGGCCTGGAGGAGCGCGATGCCGCAGTCGGTACAGAACGGCGGAGTCGAGTGACCTTCACGCCCTCTCGGCGGCTTTATGCGCTCGGGGGCATCCTGTTTGCCGCGCTGGTCGTTTGTTCCCGCAGCCCGGGCGGCCCGGCAGGTGCCATCCTTCCTCATTCCACTTGCCGTTGCCGGGGTCGCCTACCTCCTCGCCATCCGCGAGTTCTTTCAAACGCAAACGCTATCTACCCCACGTCATCTTTGCCTGCCTCGCGCTGGCCGCATTGTGGCGGATTCCATTCCTGATGATGCCGCCAGGCTCAGATGACGACGTCCACCGATATTTATGGGATGGGCGGGTCCAGCGGCTCGGCTATAACCCGTACATCGTGATTCCCGCGGATCCCGCGCTGGCTGCGCTACACACGCCGGAGACACGTGGGCTGAACAACCCAGAGGTGCCGAGCCCCTATCCAGCGGGTGCCCAGCTTTTCTTCCGGGGCGTCACGTCCATCAGCGAGTCCATTTTCGCATTCAAAATCGCGTTCGTGGCATGCGATCTGGCGATCGTTCTCGTGCTGCTCGACTGCTGCGGCGAGCCGGCCAAAAGGAACACTGGGTCTTGGCTTACGCCTGGCATCCGTTGCTCGCCATTGGCGTCGCAGGCAGCGGCCACATTGATATCGTGGGCGCTCTCTTGCTTCTTCTGTCCCTCGCGGCGCTTGCCCGCCGCTGGCGGATGACTGCCGCGACCGCGTTCTGCTTGGCTGTCGCTGTGAAGTTTCTCCCCATTGTCCTGGCTCCGCTTTATTGGCGTCGGGTGCGCATCCGCGATGCGCTGGTCGCCGCGTCTGTCGTCCTGATGTTATACGTGCCGTTTCTCGAACACGGGCGCATTCCGATTGGATCGCTCGGTGTCTACGTGCAACGGTTTCGCTTCAACGACCCAATCTTCGCCACCCTTGAGCGCGTGGCGAGCCCGCAGATCGTGGCCGGTCTGGCAGCGCTCGTGGGGCTAATCACCGCCGCATGGCTTCGAAGAAAGCCGCCAGCGTGCTGGGCGAACAATTGGGCATGGCCGATGGCGGCATCGCTCGTGTGTGCGCCGGTCGTCTATCCATGGTACCTGCTATGGCTACTGCCGTTCCTGCGCTCGACGTCAACGCTGCCGCTCATAATCTGGACGGTCAGTATTCTGCCAACTTACATTGTTTGGCACTTGCGGTCGCTAGGGCGTGAGTGGCACGTCCCCGCGTGGGTCCTGCTGCTGGAGTATGGATCCGTTGCCATAGCCGCTGCGATCGTATCCCTTCGCCGCATGACACAACCAGTCGTGCCAGCCCAGCCTGAGGTGCTCGACTAAGCTGTCGGCGGAACCAGACGATAACAAGTTGTCGTGGCGAGTTGTTGCGGCCGCCGTCCGCGGCGGGCGCTGTTTTACTTCGCGTTGACCCAGTCGTTTGAGCCCGTCAGCTTGACGGCCACATCCGAAAAGAAGATCCGCGCCGGCTTGCCATCCGCCGTCCCGCGGTGGTCTGTTGACACAAGGAGAGGGCCGGCCATCTTGTTCCCCGCCCACGTCGTGGTGACCACAGTCGGCTTCATGCTTCCCCCGCGGTGGTACACAAATTCCTTAACGCGTTTGTCGGGGCCGACGAAGAGTGTCCAGGTATCGCCGGGCGTATAGCCACCCGCCTCCGAGGCATAACTAACCACAACCTTTTCGGCGGAACCCTTCCCCAGCGGCAGTTTCTGCATGCCCGCATCTTCCACTTTGGCGCTGCTGTCCTGGAATTGATGGAAGGGAAAGATCAGCCAATACTGATCGTTATTGAACGCCGGATCGACTTCGTCCTTCACCACCGCGTCCTGAGTGCTTAGTTGAGACCGCAGGTACGTAACTTTAATCGGTTTGCCCGCCTTGTCTTTCCCGTCGTAGGAGACCCGGCCGGTCTTGGGCTCCCAGATCCAGCTTCGAGAAAACTTGATCCCGGGCAAATCTATGTTGAAGGTGTAGCGAATCTGGTCGATTTGTCCAAACGAATCGAGACCATAGGCCTTGGCGATCTCTTCCGAAATTGGAGGCTTCTGCGCCCAGGAGGGTGCAGCTAGCGACCAGGACCCCAAAAACCAGAAGACAAATCACCCGAACAGGGCTGACGCTTGTCATGGACTTCCTCCTAGGTGAATGGAATGGACCGTGTGTTGGATGAAAGGCAAAAGCTTTGCGATACAGGAATAGTGTTCCGCGCCGTAAATTTCGCCGGGGCCGGTCGCGAAAACCCTTCCTCGCTCGCCCGCGCATTATACTGCGCACCCCGAGTGTTTCGAAAGCCGAACGGCGAATACCGCACCGTGTCAAGTCAGGTCTCCAGCAAGGAGGGCTGCGGAGCTGCGCATTTTCTGGCCGCGCCCTTCAGAAACCGGATACGGTGGACAGCCTATGCCGGTACCGTTTCTAAATTACGGCGGAGCTGTTCCTTGGCTCGGAAGATCATCATTCGGACAGCAGGAAGGCCCCGGTCCATTCTGCGTGCGATCTGGGAGTAACTCATTCGTTTGTAATAGCGCAGGATGAGTGCCGCCTTGTACGTTGCAGGCAAACGAATCAGCTGTTCTCTGATCCGGCGCTGTTCTTCTCGATGCAGAACTTGGGACAATGGCGAAGGAGTGGAATGATCCGCGAAACCGCTAACGTCTTTGTCCTCCAGGAACGAATTTTTCTCGAACTTTCTTCGTCGCAGCTTATCAATGCAGTGGTGCCCGGCCACCTGGGAGAGCCAGGGGCGGAACGGCACGGTCTCGTCCCTTTGGTTCAACACTCTGTAAAGCTTCAAGAAGATCTCCGCGGCGGCATCCTCGGCATCTTCCCGCTGGCGAAAATACTGCCTGCAGATCTGCAACACGTATCGATAGTGAGCCTCGTAGCACGCCCTGAAAAATTCGGGGCAAATTGTTTGCGGTGGATTCAGGGAGCCGCCCAGCTGGGTATCGCTAACGGATAGAAAGGTCAATTCGGTTGCCATCGCCATCCTCGTCTTTGAATTTAGACACACCCATACTTCCGGGCCCGAACGATGCAGTTGGTCGCGCTCGTCTTTAAATCTTGTTCAACTATTTGAAATCGTTGCCGGTCTGTTCGTGACCTGCCTTGGTCGCGCTGTCGGCGTCTGCTGACGGCGAGGCGCCGAGAAACTCTTTTTGTGTTCAGAAGCCCGCTCCGCGAGGGCCGCTTCGCAGCGCCGAATAACCAGGAGCGTCAAGTCATCCTCCGGCGGTTTCGCGTCGGCGAAGTCCAGTACCGTCGCAAGCGTGGAGAAAAGAACCTGGTTTGCCGACGCGCCACGGACCGATTTTGCCGCGGCGGATAGACCTCCCGTTTCAAACTCTTGGTCCTGGGGATTGCGGCATTCCGTCAGGCCGTCGGAGTAAGCGAGCAGCATATCGCCAGGATCCAAACGGACGCTCCCCGAGTTGTACGTCGCCTCCTGCAGAGCGCCCAGCATCGGTCCACCTGCTTCCAACCGTTCCACGGACTTGTTGTGCCGCAGCACCAGCGGTGGTGGCAGGCCAGCGTTGCAGTACACGACTTCATTTCGCTCCGGATCCAGTCGAGCAAAGAAGAGCGCGGTGATCGGCGGCTCACTCTGGTCCAGGCAAAGTTCGCGATTGACGGCAGCCACCGCGTCGGCGGGATGTAAATGGGTCCGCGAACAACGCTGCAGCAAGTCCATCAGATGGGCTTGCCAGATTCCCGCGGATAACCCTTTTCCCGCGATGTCACCGAGCGCCAGCCCAAGCGCGCCGTCAAGTTGCATCACCTTGAAAAAGTCCCCAGTCAGATGGCGTACCGCAAAGATTTCGCCGGCGATCTCATACTCGCCCCAAACCAGTTCACGGGGAGAGCAGAGCTTCCGCTGCACCTGGGCCGCCTCGTAGATGGCCTGTTGCAGTTTTGCGTATTCGCGGCGTACGGCCTCGAGCTCTTGTTCCTGCGCTCGAGTCCTGTCCGTGAGGGCTGCGGCCGAACTGGATGATGAATTTCGACGTGGTGCGTCCCCGGTTCGTCTGGTCGCAAGCCCGGGACTGTTCCCAGCCAAGTTGCGAGAGCCGTTCTGCTTTTCTGCGGTTTTCATGATTGTGATCATTTCATCCTACGAATTTGTAGCCCACGCCGTGCACGGTCAGGAAAAAACGCGGCTGATCCGGAACGGGTTCCAGTTTTTGGCGAATCCGAACGATATGAGCATCGACGGTGCGAGTAGTCGGAAAATTCTCGTAACCCCAAACCTCGTCCAGCAGCCGATCGCGGCTCAACGTCTCCCCGGAATGACATAGAAAATGCTTGAGGAGCTCAAATTCCGTGCTGGAAAGCTCCACGGCCTTACCACCGCGCATCACCTGATAACTGCGCAAATTCACTTCCACATCACCGAACGTATAGCCGTCCTGCTCCTTCGGGACGGTTTGTGCCCGCCTCAGAACGGCTTTCACGCGAGCGAGCAACTCCCGGATAGAGAAAGGCTTGGTGACGTAGTCATCGGCGCCCAGTTCCAGGCCGACAACCTTGTCCACTTCCTGGCCCCGCGCGGTCAGCATGATGATCGGAATCGAGGGCCTTTTCGCTTTCAGTTGTTTACATACGTCCAAGCCGCTCATGCGTGGCATCATCACGTCCAGGACGACCAGATCGGGAGACTCCTTCAGCGCACGCTCGAGCCCTTCGACACCATCGAGCGCGGTCAGCACTTGAAAACCTTCGTACTCGAAGTTATCGCGAAGGCCGGCGACCATATTCGGCTCATCCTCGACGATCAGAATCTTGGCTGCTCCCATTCCTTCTCCCTTGTGCTTGGATGGCGGTGTTGCGTTAGTGGACTTCATGCCATTGCCTTTCCATTCTGCGAAGGTCGAACCAGCGGTAAAGCGATCGTAAATTTGCTGCCTTTGTCAGGGGCGCTTTCCACCAGCACATCCCCGCCGTGCGCCCGCGCGATGTGCCGTACCAGCGACAGGCCCAACCCGGATCCCTTAACGTTGTGCACCAGCGGATCTCCGCAGCGGTAAAACTTCTCGAAGATTTTCTCTTGCTCATTCGGAGCAATGCCGATGCCGCGGTCCTGGACTTCGAGATTCACGGAGCCATTCACGCGATACAAGCTCACGCCGATAAACTTTTGATCCTTGGAATATTTCAATGCATTGTTCACCAGGTTCAGCAGCGACCGCGCGATCGCTTCCCGATCTACTTTTACCGGCGGAATATCAGAAGAAATGTTCTCCTCGAAGCCGAAACCGTTTTGCTGGATTTGAAAGCGGTAGGAATCCAGGGTCGAATGGACGAGCTCGGCCAGGTTCGTCTCCTGGAATTCGTATTCCTTCCGTCCGGCATCAATTCTCGAGAAGTCCAGGATATTGTTGATCAGCGCGGTCAAGCGTTCGCTCTCTTCCCGGATGATGCGAAAATATTCCTGGTATTTTTCCTTGGAACTCAGGCGCCCCAGCTCCAAAGTTTCGGCATAGAGGCGGATCAGAGCCAGCGGTGTCCGCAATTCGTGCGAAACGTTCGCGACGAAGTCGGATTTCAATCTCGCGAGATTCATTTCTCTGGAAATGTTGCGATACGTCAGCCAGATTCCTCCGATCATGAACAGCGCCAGCGCACCCAGAACAATATAGTTATACCGAAGGAACCTGTTTCCGATATCCGCGACCGTCACTCCCTGGTACTTGATCGCCAGAGTCATCCCTTGAAAAAGCCACTCAAAATTGCGCTCCGCCTCGGGCTTCGCCTTATCCCAATTTGCGGTAGCCACCCAGGGGGTGGAATCTTTTGAGGGGTGAATCATCATCACCGGCGGGTTTGCGCCCGCCATCAACACGCCATTTTTGCTGGTCAACACATCTTTCATGATGGCCGGCAAGAAGGTCTTACGCAGATAGTCGTTATCAAAACTGACCATGCCGAGCGCGACGCGATCCTTCGGAACACCCGGCAGGATAAAATAGGCTGCGTTAAAATAGTTTTGCTTCTGTCCAAAGGACCACCAACCGTCGAATCCGATGGGGTCTTCGTCTTTCTCTTCCATCGCCCGTACTCGCGCCGCCATAGTGGGGGATTCCAGAGGTAGCCAGTTCGCTATCGTATTGATCGTGTCCTGTAAGCCCGCACAGAATATGGGGTCATGATCGCGGCCGGGCTGCCCGCGGCTCACCAGCAGGTTCTTCTTCTTGTCGTAAATCAACGCGTACGCAAACTCGGGATGCTCGGAGAGGATGTGTTCCAGCTTGGCATCGATCACGGAGCGGTCTTCGTCGGGTGCTGGAAACTCTTTACGGACCGGGGTGAGCACGTCGACGGCCTTGTGCAAGGCCTTCTTCTCCACGATGTACAGCACGTGGGAAAAGTCGCGCTGAATGGCTGCTTCGATGGCCTCGGAGCGCTGGATATGCTTCAGGTTCCAGACACTGAAGCCGAGCAAGGCGGCCGCCGGGAGCACGATGGCCAACTCCAGCGTCAGCAGGGTTCGCGTGCGGTCCGTTAATCGCCACTTCTTAGCCATTTCTCAACGTCTCCCACTCGCTCCGTCAACCCCGTGCCACAGCAGGACTATAAGGGCTCTTCCGGGCTGATGTGTCAAGCCATCGCAAAGGATTGTAAAAAGTTGTAAAAGGCGCGGGCCTCCCATGCCTGGCCGGGTACCTCCCACCGCCGCCTTTTTTTGGAAGTGCTGATTCTAAATGAGTTACGCATGTGTAAGTGGGTTCACGACAATCTTTGCGGTTAGTTTCGACGGCATGTACGGCTATCGGCCAGTCGGCACAAAAGGCATTGGCCACGCTAAGCAAACTCGGCTATCGCCGCTACTACGTTCTAAGACCGGAAGGGAACTCGCCTTTCTATCCTGCTAAGCGCGAGGCAACCTATCTTTTCGTTGTTCCTATCACTACACTACTAAGTGCCGAACATGAGTCTCAGCAAAGACAAAACAATCGTTGTGACCGGCGCCGGTGGTTTCATCGGAGGCAACCTGGTAGCCGAATTGCTCCATCAAGGCCACACCGCCATCCGCGCTGTCGACGTAAAGCCTCTACCCGATTGGTATCGCCGCTCTGACCATGCCGAAAATCTCTGTCTCGACCTGAACCTCAAGGAAAACTGTGAAATCGCCGCAAGAGGCGCCCACGAAATCTACAATCTGGCCGCCAACATGGGCGGGATGGGTTTCATCGAGCACAACAAAGCGTTGTGCATGCTCTCGGTTCTGATCAACACGCACATGCTCCAAGCGGCCGTAAAACACGGCGTAAAAAGGTTCTTCTATTCCTCCTCGGCCTGCGTTTACAACGGCGACAAGCAAACAAGTTTCGAAGCGCCATCACTCAAAGAAGAGGATGCCTACCCGGCCCTCGCCGAAGACGGCTATGGCTGGGAAAAACTCTTCTCCGAACGAATGTGCCGGCACTTCCGCGAAGACTTCGGCTTGGAAACCCGGGTAGCCCGCTTCCACAACGTGTACGGTCCTTGGGGCACGTGGTATGGCGGCAGGGAAAAAGCCCCCGCGGCCATCTGCCGAAAAGTAGTGGAAGCAAAGCTCACCGGAAAGCATGAAATCGAAATTTGGGGCAGCGGCGATCAAACCCGCAGCTTCATGTACATCGACGACTGCCTCAAGGGAATCAATCTGATCTTCCGGTCCAACATTCTGGAGCCAATCAACCTTGGCTCCAGCGAAGCGGTCACTATCAATCGTCTCGTAGACATCGTCGAAGACATCGCAGGCATCAAGTTGACGCGCAAGTACGACCTGAACGCTCCCAAGGGCGTGAATGGCCGCAATAGCGACAACACGCTGATCCAGCGCTATCTCCATTGGGAGCCCGACACAACGCTCCGCGCAGGTCTCGAGAAGACCTACGCTTGGATTCACGATCAATATCTCGCCCGCGAGCGCGGCGAAGCCGGAGTCGTACGCGAAGCGGCCCGTGTAGGCGCTGGGCTTTAGCCCGGCGCCTCAACAAATTGCATATCTCTTGCGTATCCCGCTCGCCTAACCCACCCTATTTCGTCGAAGGAGGAAACTTCGGTGGAATCACCGCATAACCCGGCGCAGCCTGCGTAATATTGCTATCTATCTTCGCGTTGACATCACTGATCGCCCAGCGAATCCCTCCGCCAAGCACATTCACAAAAAACGGAATCTCCCAGTTTTCCGGCCGGTCGCCGATCGCCGTAAAGAACACCCGCCCCTTGCCCTGCATGCGCGCCCACGTCATGGGATACGGAGGCCGTTGATAGCACTCGCCCTTCATTCCGTTCGTATCTAGCGTCAGAATCACGTGCATGTCCGGCGCGAAATCCTTCAGCGAATACCACTCGTCGGTAAAGCTCACCGGCGAACTCACGCCCTCTAGCCCTGGAAATTTTGGATCATTCACAATTACGTTCGTCGTCTGCAATCGTGGATCCCGCCCGTGAATGATGAACTCCCCGCCTAGCATCCGCAGATAAGGATCGCTCTGCTCGCCATGAGCGATGTATCGATTCGCCAAGTCCGGCGTATCCGGCGGCGTATGGAACGTGTCGCTGGCGGCATGCGCCCCCACAAACCCAAGCCCGCCGTGCACGGCGTCGAGCAACGTCTGCTTGCCCGCCGCAGTCATCGCCGGCTGCTTGTCCGTTCCCTCCGTCGTCAAGTCTCCCGTCGTAAAGAAGAACACCGCCGCGTACGAGTGAAATTCGCTCGAGTCAAAAACGCGCCCATCCTTCGTGGCGTTCACATCGAACCCATATTTCGACCCAAGCCCACGCACGCATTTCTCCACCACGCTCGGGTTCCCAGGCGTCGTTTTCACCACGGCATGCTCGAACCCAGACGATTTCGTAAACAGCAGAACCGACTTCTTGCCCGCAGCGGATAGGCGGCTAGACAACGCCAGACCCGCACCCCCCATCGCCATCGTCCGCAAAAAGTCCCGCCGCCCAGCAGCATCATGAATCATTTTGTTTTTCCCTCGTTTTCCCCTGCGCGAAATTCTCAGTGTTGCTCTCCATGCTCGCATCCGGGATAGCTATCGAACACATAATTCCCGTTCCAGCCCAATTCCCGCATGCCTTGCTCGGACGAATAGTACGCCCCGACGATCCACTCTTTCAAATTGTGAAACTCTTTCTGATGCTCTCCGCGCGTCGAGAAATCCGTAAGCAGAGTTACCTGCTCGCTCTGCGCCAGCCCTGCGAACGTGCGCCCGAATCGCTGCTTCGCGTCATCGTCAACGGCCGCAAGAGCACCGGCAAACTCCCGCTGATGTTCGGCAGTATCCACGCTCAGCAGTAAGTCGATGAACTGATTCACCTTCGCGCCTGTCGAGCCCGGCACCACGACTTCCGAAACCGCCACCAGCGTCGTGTTCTGCTCCGTACTCAAAAATAGCGGCTTCCAATCAGCCGCTCCCCGCATCTCCTCCGCGCGGTCCAGCGTCGAGTCATCCGCCAACAACCGATAAATCGGGTGCGAAGACGCGAGCAGCGGCAAGCCCGCTCCCGCCGCCATCCCGCCGAGCAGCCTCTGCACGATTTCACGCCGGCTCAGTTTCTGCCTTTGCTCCGCGCCCGTCATTCGCCACCGGCAACCTCACCTCGCTATTCAAATCCCTCAACCTTTTCCACTCCAAATCGGCCGTGATGTTACCACTCGTCCTTTCACTCGCCCACAAATAATCTCAAGTAATTGCTTCTGTCTTTGACCTCGCTCGTCCCACTTGCTAGCATCCCTTTCTCGATATTGGTAGCGAGGAGTTCACAGGACCGACGATATGCCCGCTGAAAAAAACTCCACGTTCGACGTACTCGTAGTCGGCTCCGGCGCCTCCGGCGGCTGGGCCGCCAAGCGCCTCTCCGAAGCCGGACTCAAGGTCGCCATCGTGGAAGCCGGCCGGCCCCAGTCCGACAACAATTTCTCGGAGCACAAGCCCGCCTTCGACCTGAAATACCGCAACATGGCTCCGGAAATCATTCGCAAGACGCGTCCCATCCAGATGAAATTCGACGTCTGCAACGAATACACGCAGGACTGGTTCGTCAACGATTTCGACGAGCCCTATACCACTCCCGCCGACAAACCGTTCCAATGGCTGGGCCGCCTGCGCATGACCGGCGGCCGCACCAACGTTTGGGGCCGCGTCAGCCTGCGCTTCAGCGACGCTGATTTCAAAGCCGCCTCGCACGACGGCTACGGCGAAGACTGGCCGCTCAGCTACAGCGATATCGCTCCTTACTACGACCTGGTCGAGAAATACGTGGGCGTCACCGGAATGGCCGAAGGCCTCGAGCACTTACCCGATGGCCAGTTTCAGCCGCCGATGCCGCTCACCTGCCAGGAGTCGGTCTTCCGCGATCGCGTCAAGCAAAAGCTAGGACGCACCGTCACCCTCGCGCGTTCCGCCAACCTCACACGGCCGATCAATGGCCGAGGCCCGTGCCACTACTGCGGCCCGTGCGAGCGCGGCTGCGTGACCCACTCCTATTTCAACGCCGCGTTCACCACCGTCCCCGACGCGCTCAACACCGGCAACTGCACGCTCATCTCGAACGCCATGGTCCATAAAGTCCTCATGGACCCCGCCAGCAATCGCGCTCGCGGGCTGCTCTATGTCGACCGCGTCACCCGCCAATCTCACGAACTTTTCGCCCGCGCCGTGATTCTCTGCGCGCAATCGCAGGAGTCGGTCCGCGTCCTGCTCAACTCCGCCACCCGCGAATATCCCAACGGCCTCGCAAACTCCAGCGGCGTCCTTGGCCACTACCTCACCGCCCACGTTCGCAGCGGCGGAGGTTCCGGCGATTTCCCGACTCTCGGCGGGAAACACACACTCGGCGCTCCAGTGAAGCCCGTCGGCATTTACGTCGCGCGCTTCCGCAATTTGAAAGGTGAGCCACCGTACAAGAAATTCATCCGCGGCTTTGGATACGAGGGCGAATCCGGCCTCGACTTCAACTGGCGCGCGCCTGGGTTTGGCGCCGCCTACAAGCAAGCCGTGCTCGAACCGCGCGCCTCGCTCAACGTCACGGGATTCGGCGAAGTGCTGCCGCGCTGGGATAATTTCGTCGAGCTCGATCCGCAAGTGAAGGATGTCTACGGAATTCCTGTCCTGAAAATTCACATGTCCGATGGAGAAAACGAGCGCGCCATGATCCAGGACATGGGCGACTCCGCCGGGGAGATGCTGGAAGCGGCGGGGGCGAAGAACATTCGGACTTACGCCCATCCCTCGGCTCCGCGTTGGGCGCTCCATGAAGCGGGCATCGCGCGGATGGGAGCGGACCCGAAGAAGTCGGTCCTCAACCAATTCCAGCAGTCCCACGACATCAAGAATCTTTTCGTTATGGATGCTTCTGGCTTTACCTCCAACCCCTGCCAGAACCCGACGCTTACGATCATGTCCCTGTGCGTGCGCTCGTGTGACTACCTTATGGGGGAACTTAAGCGCTCGAGTCTGTAGGTGCGGTTTGGGGCGAAAAAATAGGATCGGACGAAAAAGCGTGTTTTGGTTAACCGTAACCGACCCCCCTCCCCCCTTTTTTTGTAAGTATTCATTCTAAAGGTTGTTAAAGTCATTTGTTTTGATAGACTTTTGCAAGTGTTCATTCTAGATGGTTTACAACGGTGAAAAGTGAGGAATGATTTCGACTGCGCTTCGTTTTGGCGAGCTTGCTCGAGGCCATGCTAAACCCTGCCGTTTCGCCCACTTCGAGGAGGCTCGGGGAAGAGGGCGGCTTGATGAGTCTGTGTGATGAGTAAAAGTCCTTAGCGGCTAAAGCCTTGTTGATTCGACGCTTCAGTTACGGCACGACTGCTTGCCGTAGGCTGCTGAAGTACCGTGCCCTGACGAAAACCGGAGTCCTGACACAGACTCTTGAGCTCCAACTCTGGTGGGTTATTGCGAGAGTCGATATAGGGCGCAGCCGTGGGGGGGCAGGGTCACGGACAGGGAGGTGGCGGTTCCAAGATTCTTGCGTTCCCATAGATCGCGCAGTTGGAATTTCGGTCCCGTCAGCCCTAGCTCTTTCCAGTCGTAGTGAATCTCTTGCTGGTGCTCATCCAAATTGAATACGGCCAGGTAGCGGTCGTCTCCAGCGTCCGGCCGTGCTGTCCAGACGACCGCGGTGCTCGTTGAAATTACTGGCCGATTCTCATTCGAGTGCTGATCTACGGCGATGACCTCGGGATTGGTTAGCAGCGATGTTGTCCAGGCGTCGTTTTTCGGCAAGTTTGCGCCGATCATCAGTGGTGAGCGGAAGATGGTCCACAGGGTGAGCAGGGTGCGCTGTTCGTCGTGGGTCATGCGTGTCTCACGGGCTTTGCCCCAGCCGGGAGCTGGGCCCAAGTATCCGATTGGCAGCATGTCGGCGTCCGGCCAGCCGCCGGGTTGTGCCAGGCCGGCCCATTTCGCGATTCGGGGGAATTGATCGCCGAGGCCTTGTGGGTAGTCTACGGTGCTGTGCCACAAATCCCAGACGTCGTCGGAAATTCGCCAGAGGTTCGCGTATTTGCGCATCTCATCGACTTTTTCAATCGGAGCGGCGCCTGGGGAAAGACTCAAGACAATTGGCCTGCCGGTCTTGCGCAGAGCGGTGCTCAACATCCGGATCTCGTCGCCTTTGTAGGGCCTGCTGCTGATGCAATCTACTTTGATGAAGTCCACGTCCCAGCTCGCATATAAGCGGGCGATGGAATCGTAGTAGGCCTGCGCCGCGGGCTTCGATGCATCGAGACCGTAGTTGTCGAAATTCCACGGACACGTATCCGAAGTGTCCGCCGCGTCTGCGGCGTGATAGTCCGATCCTTCGATGGGTAGATTCTTCTCCACCGCTTGCTTGGGGATTCCGCGCAAAATGTGAATTCCAAATTTCAGGCCGAGAGAATGCGCATAGGCCGCAAGGGGCTTGAACCCGCTGTTGTTGGCTGAAGAAGGGAATCGAAGGATCGCCGGCGTGTAGCGTCCGTGATCATCGATGCTGTATTGCGAGGTCTTGGAATTTCCTTCCGGGGTGGGATTGGTGACGAACCATTCCATGTCCACGACGACGTATTGCCAGCCGAAGGATTTCAGATGTTCGGCGAACCATTGCGCGTTGGCTTTGAAATCGGGTTCGGTGATGGTGGTGCCGAAGGAGTCCCAACTGTTCCAGCCCATCGGGGGTGTGGGTGCTAGAGTTTCGGCGCTGGCCGAGGCTGACGGCCTTGGACTGGTCGTTTCGCCGTTCACTTTGGAATCCCGTGGGGTCGCCGATGCGAAGGAGGCGAGCACGAGCAGGGCGATTAGCGAAACATGGAGTTCGATTCGTGGGTTCATGCGTTTTTCTTCGTGCCGCATTGAGGTCATCTCATAAATGGCCGAGACAGGAAGAGAAGAATCTTCCTCAGGGGCTAAAGCCCGATTTTGCGTGTCTTTAAATGTCGGAGCTAAAGCTCCGACCCCCGAGATGCATTTATGAGTGACTTCTCGCCAGGAAAACATTCAAGAGGTTCCGCGTGGAGATAGCACAGTGGAGGATTTGTGACAACCTGAAAAATCGATCAAGAACGGTAGAGGGTCGGCGAGGAGTGCTTTGGTTTTTGGTTGTGCTGGAGTTTCGTCTAAACCCCGCCCTCACGGAGAGGGCGGCTACAGGGTGGGGTGCGGAGAGTTTGAGCCAAGACGCAACAGCCGGGCGGGGCCCTTCGAGGCTCAGGGTAAACAAGCCAGTGGAGGAGTTGTTACAACCGAAAAAGCGATCAAGAACGGTAGAGGGTCGGCGGCGAGCGCTTTGGTTTTTGGTTGTGCTGGAGTTTGCGTCTAAACCCCGCCCTCTCGGAGAGGGCGGCTACAGGGTGGGGTGCGGAGAGTTTGAGTCAAGACGCAACAGCCGGGCGGGGCAAGCCCCGCCCCTACAAGGAGAATGGAACGGGGGATGGAGAGAGAAGAGAAATGCGTCACTTCGCTATTCAAAATCACCTTCGGGTGCGGGGAGTTTGTCGCCGTCGCGAGCGACCCAAACGTAGAGGGTCGGCAACAAGAAAATACTCAAAAGCAAAGCTCCCAAGAGGCCGCCGACGATAACAATGGCGAAGGGACGTTGTGAGTCGGAACCAATGCCGCGTGACAATGCGGCTGGCAACAAACCTAAGGTGGCGACGAGCATGGTCATCATGATCGGCCTTAGCCTCAGCACCGCGCCTTCGATCGCGGCATCCTCGATCGAGTGACCCGACGCGCGCAACTGGTTGATGTATTCGAGCATGATGACTCCGGTTTCCACCGACACGCCGAATAGGGCAAGAAAACCCACGCCGGAGGAAACGCTTAAGTGCGTGCCGGTCAGCAAGAGAGCAAGTAAGCCTCCGATGGGGGCGATAGCCACGTTTGCGAGAATCAACCCCGCCCATTTCGCGGAAGCGAACATGGTGTAGAGAATGATGAAAATCACCAACAAGGTGATGGGCACGACGATCGCCAATCGTCTTTGGGAGCGCTTCTGGCTTTCGTATTCACCCGCCCAGTCGATGTGATAACCCACCGGCAGCTTCACCTGAGCGCCCACCAGCTTCATGGCCTCTTCCACGGCGCTGCCGAGATCGCGGCCCCGAACGCTGTATTTGATGGCCACATAGCGGGAATTCTCTTCGCGGCTGATTTGCGAGGCGCCATCGCGAACGGAGATGTGGGCGAGTTGCGCGAGGGCGACGCGTTCGCCAGTGGGCGACACGAGACGAACGTTCTCGATGGCCTCCTTAGTGTCGCGATAAGGCTTTTGGTAACGGGTCACGAGATCGTAGCGTTGCTCACCCTGCAGAACCTGGCTCACCGCTTTTCCGCCGATAGCGGTCTCAACTGCGTCTTGTACGTCGGAAACATTGATGTTGTGCCGCGCCGCCTGCTCGCGATCCACAGTGATATTCAGGTTGGGCTGCCCGAGCACGCGGAACAATCCCAGATCCTCGACGCCAGGAACGCGCCGCATTACAGCCACAACTTCGTCTCCCTTTTCCTCGAGAACCTTCAGGTCTTCTCCGTACAATTTGATGGCCAGTTCGCCCTTCACTCCGCTGACAGCTTCCTCCATATTGTCGGAAATGGGCTGCGAAAAATTCCAGAGGACACCGGGGAGTTTCGCTAGCTCGCGATCCATCGCTCCGATCAATTCATCTTTATCCTCATCGAAGACGGGACGCCATTTGGCTTTCGGAAGCAAGTCGACGAAGTACTCGGTGTTGAAAAACCCGGTGGCGTCGGTGCCGTCGTCAGGTCTCCCAACTTGCGAGACAACTTGCTTCACCTCCGGGAACGAGGCCAGAATTTCACGCGCCTGATTCGCGAGGCGGGTGGCTTCGGTGGGGCCGGTGCTGGGCGCCAGGGTGCCACGCACCCAAATTGCTCCTTCGTCCAAATGAGGCAAGAATTCGGATCCGATCACGCCGCTCAACATCAGAAAAGCGGCCACCACAAAAGCCGCGGCACCGGCGCCAACGGATACGACGCGGTGCTCGATGGCCCATTTGACTGCGCCGCGATAGCGATCGCGAAGGAACTCCATCACCGGGTTGCGCCACTCTTTCACGCCGTGTCCGAACTGCATCAATGCCAGAACCGGAGCGATCAGAACGCAGAACAACAATGCGCCGAGGAGCGCGAAGGAAACGGTCCAGGCCATGGGTTTGAACAAGCGGCCTTCCACGCTTTGCAGTGTGAAGATCGGCAGGTAGGCAGTGATGATGATGGCGCGAGCGTAAAATACCGGGCGGAGTACTTCCATTACCGCGTCGCGAATGATTTCGAGCGGCGTCTTGTGGGCGTTGTTGGAAAGGCCAAAGTGGCGAACGATGTTTTCAATAATGACGACGGTGCCGTCAACCACCATCCCGAAGTCCAGAGCGCCCAAGGACAATAAATTCGCAGGGATCTTGTTGAGGTCGAGGCAAATCGAAGCAAACAACAGGGAAAAGGGAATGGTCAGCGCGACGATCAGCGCCCCGCGGAAATTTCCCAAGAACAGAAAGAGGATGACGGAAACCAGCAACACGCCTTCGGTAAGGTTATGCATGACGGTGTGAGTGGTCAGATGCAGCAGGTCACTGCGATCGAGAAAGGGCACGATCTTCACACCAGGAGGAAGTATCTTCTCGTTGAGCTCCTTCACTTTGTTGTGGATGGCGACCAGGGTCTCATCGGCGTTGGCGCCCTTGCGCAACAGCACGATGCCCTCGACCACATCGTCGTCGTCCACGACAGCGCCGTCCGCACGGTGAATGGCCTTGCCGATTTGTCCCAGGCGAATCTTGGGCGCCTGGGTGACCACGGCGATATCGCGGATGTGAATGGGGGTGCCGTTTTGCGCCCTAACGACCGTCTGGCCGATGTCTTCCACATTCGTGAACAGGCCGACGGCGCGAACATTGATCTGCTGCAGTCCAGCCTCGAGGAAACTTCCACCGGCGTTGACGTTGTTGTTCGCGAGTTGCTGTTCGACCTGAGAGATGTTCAAGCCATAGGCAACGAGTCTGGCGGGATCGAGGCGCACCTGGTACTCCCGTGTCGGACCTCCGAAACTCGATACATCAACCACATTGGGAACGGATTTGAACTGCTTCTCCAGAGTCCAATCCTCGATGGATTTCAGTTCCATCAGATCGTATTCGGGATTTGTGCTGCGCAGGGTGTACCAGAAGATCTGGCCGACGGGGCTCCAATCCGCGCCCATCTGGGGCTGCAAATTGTTCGGCAGGGTGAGCTGCGACATGCGCTCCCCCACTTTTTGCCGGTTCCAATCGTTTTCCGAATTGTCATCGAAGATCAGCATCACGCTGGAGAGGCCAAACAGCGACGCGGAGCGTAAATGCTCGAGGTGCGGGAGTCCGTTCATCTGCACTTCAATGGGGATGGTGACTTGCTGCTCTACTTCCTCGGCCGCGCGTCCCGGCCACTGCGTGATGACTTGCACGTAATTGTTGGCGACGTCCGGATAGGCTTCGACGGGCAGGTTGTGAAAGGAGATGGCGCCCCACACGAGCAAAAGAAGGCCAACGGCGAGCACCATGAAGCGATTGTTGAGCGCGACGGTGATGGCGTTTCGCATTATCGTTTCACGTCGTGAAGGTTGACGTGTGACGGTTTGTGCCGCGGCGGTCAAGAGGAGGCACTTATTCCTCCACCGTGTTTTGCATGACGAGGGCGTTGCTTACCAGTTGCTGGCCGGGCTGCAATCCCGACAGAAGCTCTTGCATGTTGTTGGGCAGGGTGTCACCACTGGTCACCTCGACGCGGCGGAACTTCTTATCGTTCCCCTTACCGCCCGCCGGCAGGTAGACCCAGTCGCGATCGTGCAAGTGCAAAACCGCGGACGCAGGGACAGACACGTGCGTTTCTTTCTTCTGGCCGTGGAAGGTGGCGGTTACGAACATTCCGACGCGCAAGAGGCCTGGATTATGAACTTCGATACGAACTTTGGCGGTGCGGAGGCTCGGATCGAGGACCGGGCCGACGTTGGAGATGCGTCCGGTG
Organism: uncultured Acidobacteriota bacterium; assembly: GCA_963729285.1. Classification (GTDB taxonomy): domain Bacteria; phylum Acidobacteriota; class Terriglobia; order Acidiferrales; family UBA7541; genus Acidiferrum. The sequence continues at coordinate 41,571 of CAVSNL010000027.1, read as the reverse complement.
AGAACTTTATCGGGATATGCGTTGATCCGAATGTCGGCGGTTTCGCCGACGTGGACCTCGGCAAGGTCGTTCTCATAGACGTCACATAAAATCCATACGGAAGACAAGTCCGAGATGGTGAAAGGGTTGGGCGAGCCCAAGCCAGCGACGCCGGCGGCGTTGGTGACCTGCTGGTCGGTGATCACGCCCGACACCGGAGCAACGATATCAACGATGGCGGCGGGATGATCGATGCTGGCGCCAAGCACCCGGAGTCTCTCCGTCGTGTTTTCGACGTCCACCGCGGCTTTGTCCTCGGTGTCCTGAGCTACTTGCAGATCGTTAAGCGATAAGGCGCCCTTGTCGTAGAGGAGCTTGGAGCGTTCCAATTGGGTGCGCGAGAGTTGTTCGTCCACCACGGCTTTCCGGTAGTCCGAAAATGCGGCGGCCATATCCGCGCTCTGCACGCGCAGGAGGACCTGGCCTTTCTTGACGGTATCGCCCAGGCGCGCACGTATTTCGACAACGCGACCGGTGGCCAGCGAGATCACCGGAACGGTCCGGGAAATATCCGGATTTACCGATCCCGTAGCCATCAGTTTTGACGTCGAGATGTACGCGAGTCGCGGTCGCGAGTGGAAATTGCTCTGGGTGATCTACTTGCACTACGTTGACGTCCTGCTCGTGTTCCACCTTGGTTTGCGGAGGAGCTTCGGCTTTGGGATCGCTTTTAGTTTCGCCGCAGCCGAACAGAAATGCGGCGAGAACGAAAGTTGCCATTGCTATTCCTATTCCTGTTCTGGGGGGCGCACAGCCAGGAATGGCTGTGCCACGGGTTTTCATGTTCAGGCGCCTCATTGGATGACCTCGCGTCCGACGGCCATATTCAGTTGACCGGCTGCGTCCAAATACGAGCCAACCAGGGTCAGATAGTTGAGTTGAACGCCACGGTAGTCGGCTTGCGCGTTCAGGAAATCGAGCAGGGAGGCGGCGCCGTGCTCGTAAGAAAAGGAAATGGTGTCGCGCACTCGCAGAGCTTGTTGGAGGTAACGATCCTTGTAGGGTTGCAGGAGCGCTACGGTGCTTGCCAAGGTGGCATAGGCGGAATCCACATCGCTGAAAACCTGGGCGCGGGTGGCGTCCATTAATCGCTGGTTGCGGTCGATGTCCAACTGGGTGCGCTGTTTTTCACCTTGATTGCGGTCGAAAAAGCGCAGGGGGATGCTCACGCTGACTCCGAAATACTGGTCGATCGGGGGGTTGCGGCCGACGTCTACACCGAAGGTGGGATCCGTGGAGCCCATGGACACTGCCAGGCGATGATCGGTCCTGGCTTTCTCCACCGATTGGAGCGCGGCTCGCAAATCGGGGCGGGTGTCTAGTGCGGCTTGGCGGACGTCGTCGAGCGGGGCCACCTGTGGAGAAAAATCGAACGGGCCGGTCACGTCGAATTGCTCGACTGGGGTGCGGTCATTTAACAGGGCGAGCATTTGGATTTTTGCGGTTCGCAGGTTGACCTGGGCGGTTTGCAGGTCGGACTCGTATTGAACGCGCTGCAGTTCGAGGCGATCGAGATCAACTTGGGCGATGGCGCCGGCTTTGTAACGGTCACGGTTTACATCCAGGACATGGTCGTAGTAGGTGAGGTTCTCCCTGGCGAGGTCAAGGACGGCTTTTTGCTGAAGGGTTTGGACGAAGGCGCTACGCAGGTTGAACAGCAGCGTTCTTTCGAGATCGGCCTGTTGGGAAATCGCGATGCCGGTCGCTTCCTTGGCGCTGTCCAGGCGGAGTTCGCGCTTGTGCTGGCGTTCGTGCAGGTAGGTGAGCGTCGCGGAGGGCAGCAGGAAGGAGAAAGGACCGTGGGAGGGCCCTCCGGGAAAGGGATCGATCTGGTCGGCGAGGATTGCCAGATTGGGATTGGGACGCAAGTAGGCGGTGATCTCATTGGCGCGAGATTCGTCGATTCCGATCTGTCCGGCGAGAAGCGAAGGATTGGCCACCTCGAATTTGTCACGCACCTCCTGCCAGGTCAGCGCCTTTTGAGCGAGACAGGTCTGTGCCAAGAGCGCCGTCACGATAGACGCTAAACACAGACGCTGCGATAAACCCTTCATGAAACCTCCATGTCCTTTCTTGCGCGCCGCTGAAGTTGAACAGTTTTCCCGCGTCCTTGGATAGAGGTACTACCAGATTGCGGGAGCAAAGGGACTAACTTTAGCGCACTCAGGCAGTTGGTGGAACTATATCGACGGCGGCAAGCGTGCCAGTTTACGCGTGCATGAATGACGTGTTTAAACGTGAAGAGCGGGCGGGGGAGCGCGGCCCAGAACGGAGATGGATAACGGAAAAGGATGGCGAGGAGAGATTTCGGAGGGTAGCCGGTCGGGAGCGGCTGACGCTTCTGAAGTCTGTTCGTTAAACGCACAATCACCGCTCACACTGGAGAGCGCGGCGACCGCAGCGTCCTGAACATTAAGAGGCGCGAGGCGCCACATTTTCTCGGCGCTCCAAACGATTGCAGGAAAAGCACTTGGACTGGCGAGCGTGAAATTTCCGTGGCCGTCGTTCAATAAGACGGCAACCGGCTGGTTGAGCCAAGCGGTGGTGACGATCAAATCGAGGCTTTGGTCGCCATTGACATCGCGGGAGGTGATGTTGAGGCCGCCGATTGGGGCGTTGAGGCCGATCATTTGCTGTGCGCCGGTGCTGAGGTGGAATCCGATCCAGTAGCGGGCGCGGGAAGGGCCGATCTGACCGATTTCCACGGTCGCGAGATCGGGCCGGCTGTCACCATCGAAGTCGGCGATAGCGAACCGAGAAGGCGATTTTGAGTGGGAGAGTGCTGAGGGAGTCGCAGATGGTACCGCGGCTGCGCTACCGTGACTCCCGAAACACGAGACCGCGCACAAAAACACGAGCGCGAACCATGCGGGTTTGCGGAGATGGAGGCGCGACGGCAAAGTCATAATCTCGGTTCTCGTGCCATAAGGAGGATGGCTTACAGGCGACCGATCGAGGAATTCACGGAGAAGCACACGACCGTTTTGCCGGGAGCAGGATATCATCGCTTGCCCTATCCAGTGTAGCCTTTGCAGCGGCCGGGGTTTTGGAGGCGTGAGCTGTTCGCGGGCGGCTCTATGCTGCGACGGCTCTGTCTTTTCGACGAAGTTCGAGATATCGTATGGCCGCTCACACACCGTATATGCCGACGTGCAGGCCGAGACGGCCATGGAGAAGGACGGAGCTCGATGGATAAGAAAGAGGTTCACGCGAAGATTCAGGAGGTCGGCATTCTGCCGGGGGTGCGCACGTCTTCGGCGGCAGAGGCACGGTTTGCCGCGGAGACCGTGGCGAAAGCTGGGATTCCGATCGTGGAGATCACCATGACGGTGCCCGGCGCGATTGATGTGATTTCGAACCTGGTGAAGAACCTTCCCGAGGTGATCGTGGGTGCGGGAACCGTCCTGGACCTGGAAACGGCGGAGCTTTGCCTGAAGGCCGGGGCGAAGTTCTTGACGAGCCCGGGACTGGATCTGGAGATCGTGCAATTCGCTCGGAAAGAACATGTCTTGATGATGGCGGGGGCGCTGACTCCGACCGAAGTCATTGCGGCGTGGAAAGCGGGATCGGACTTTGTGAAGATTTTTCCGTGTGCGCAGGTGGGCGGGGATAGCTACATTAAGGCGCTCAAGGGGCCGTTTCCACGAGTGCCGCTGATCGCGGCGGGCGGAGTGAATCAGCAGACGGCATCGGCTTTTATTCTGGCCGGTGCGGCGGCGCTGGGTATTGGCGGCGAACTGATCCCCAGGGCTGCGATTGAGTTGCGGCAGCCGGAGCGAATTCGGGAGTTGGCGCGCAGGTTTTTGAATCTGGTGAAGATGGCGCGGTTGCAGATGTCCCTGTGGGAAGCGCCTAGCCAGGCGCACGCGCGATCTTAGCTCCCAGGGCACCGACATTTTTGGCGCGATTCATCAGAAACGTTCGCTTCGAGCAAGAAACCGCACCCTTAAAATCCGCTCAAACCAAACCCAGCCCTGTGTAAAGGATGTCTAGGGACGGACTGTAAGGCTGTCCTGGGACTAAGTACGTTAAAATCGAAGGGTGCGGCACCCAGCACGAGCTCTCGCGAGTGTCCCTTGCGCGGCGCTGCCATCCTGGCCTTGGGTTCGAGGCGGCGCTTCACGTGTTGCTTGAACTCACGTACAATCGGCGATATTGAGGCAAAGGAAGTGTGTGATGGAGTCTAAGATCACTCGACGATATGGGATTGGTGAAGGGGCGGAGATGCGCGCGTCGCAGGGGCATGCCTCGGCGGAGAGTGGCGCGATCGCTGGGATTCAAGGGCTGGAGCTGCAACCGAACCGGGGAATACCGCTCAATCTGGATTGGATTGAGGAGGTACGCGTCAATACCAGCGCGGTGGAGCGGCGGGCACAGACGTTGGTCACACGGCGCACGGTGAAGAAGGAGTGGCAGATTGCCTGGCTGCTGCGGGCGATCTCGTGCATGGACCTTACGACGCTCTCTGGAGACGATACCGACGAGAGGGTACGGCGTTTGTGCGCGAAGGCTCGGCAACCGATTCAACAGGACGTAGTGAGATTGCTGGGAATCGAGGGGTTGAATATTCGCGTGGCGGCGGTATGCGTTTACCACTCGTTCGTAGAGACGGCGCTGCGGGCGCTGGAGGGTAGCGGGATTAAGGTGGCGGCTGTGTCTACCGGGTTTCCGGCAGGGTTGTCTCCATTGGATGAGCGGGTGGCGGAAATACGACGGTCGGTGGAGGCGGGAGCGCACGAGATTGATGTGGTGATTACGCGGGGGCACGTATTTGGCGGGCGGTGGCAGGCTTTGTTCGATGAGATTGCAACGTTTCGAGCGGCTTGCGGCCCGGCGCATATGAAGGTGATTTTGGGTACGGGAGATTTGCTGACTTTGCGAAATGTGGCGCGGGCTAGCGTGGTAGCTATGATGGCTGGCGCGGACTTTATCAAGACTTCGACGGGAAAAGAAACGACTAACGCTACCCTTCCGATCGGAGTAGTAATGACGCGGGCGATCCGTGAGTATGCGCTGGAAACCGGGATGGCTGTAGGATTCAAGCCAGCGGGAGGGATTCGGACGGCTAAGCAGTCGCTGGAATGGTTGGCGTTGATAAAGGAAGAGCTTGGAGACTCCTGGTTGAATGCGGAGATGTTTCGGCTTGGGGCTAGCAGCATGTTGGGGGATATCGAGCGGCAGCTTGAATATCACGCAACGGGGAGATATTCGGCCGAACACCGGCATCCGGTGGCTTGAAGGAAGTAATGAGCTAACGACGTAACGACGTAACGAAAAGTCGAAAAAGAAATTTACCACAGAGGGCGCAGAGGGCACTGGGTCGGATGAGAAGAATTCGATGAGCATCGTTGAGAAATTCATGTCGATGGAGTATGGGCCGGCTCCGGAGGACCCGCGTGAGGCGGTGGTGTGGCTGGAGCGGCATGATCGGCGACTGAGGCACTTCATTGATGGTGGCTGGCGTGAGCCGGTCGAAGGGAAATATTTCGATACGACTGATCCTTCCACCGGCGAGACGTTGGCTAGCGTCGCGCAGGGCTCGGCTGCGGACGTCGATGCAGCGGTGAAGGCAGCTCGTGTGGCATTGCCTGGATGGCAGGCGCTCTCTGGTCATGCGCGGGCGCGTTATTTGTATGCACTGGCGCGGCAGGTACAGAAACATTCGCGGCGGTTTGCGGTGCTGGAAACGATGGACAATGGGAAGCCTATTCGCGAGAGCCGCGATATCGATATCCCGCTGGTGGCGCGGCATTTTTATTATCATGCGGGCTGGGCTCAGCTTTTGGCGCAGGAGTTTCCGGGGTACACGGCTTGCGGCGTCGTGGGGCAGATCATTCCTTGGAACTTTCCACTGCTAATGTTGGCCTGGAAGATCGCGCCGGCCTTGGCTGCTGGAAATACCGTGGTGTTGAAGCCGGCGGAATTTACACCATTAACGGCGCTGGCCTTTGCGGAGATTTGTCAGGAAGTCGGTCTGCCCGCCGGTGTGGTGAATATCGTTACTGGCGATGGAACGACCGGCGAAGCCCTGGTCCTCCATCCTGAGGTCAACAAAATCGCGTTCACTGGTTCAACGGAAGTTGGCCGAGCGATCCGCAAGGCGACCGCGCCCAGTCACAAGCGGCTGTCGCTAGAACTTGGCGGGAAGTCACCGTTCATTATTTTTGAGGACGCGGACCTCGACAGCGCCGTTGAGGGATTGGTAGATGGAATCTGGCTGAATCAGGGGCAGGTCTGTTGCGCGGGCTCGCGCCTGCTGATGCAGGAGAGCATTGCGGAGCCGCTGCTGGAGAAAGTGCGGCTACGTATGAGCACGTTGCGAGTGGGGCCGCCGCTCGACAAGGCCATCGACGTGGGGGCGATCGTTGCGCGTGTGCAACTAGAGCGCATTCAGCGGTTGGTGGAGCAAGGCGTGGCGGAGGGCGCGACTTGCTGGCAGCCACCGGGTCTCGCGCTACCTTCGCGAGGACTGTACTTTCCGCCGACGCTGTTGAGCAATGTGCATCCCGCTTCGATTGTGGCGCAGCAGGAGATTTTTGGGCCGGTGCTGGCGGCGATGACGTTCCGAACTCCGCGGGAAGCGGTGGAGTTGGCGAACAACACGGTGTATGGGCTGGCGGCGAGCGTCTGGAGCGAGAGCATCAATGTGGCGCTGCAGGTAGCGGCTCAGCTGAAGGCCGGCGTGGTCTGGGTGAACAGCACGAACCTGTTCGATGCGGCATGCGGGTTTGGGGGCTATCGCGAAAGCGGATACGGGCGCGAGGGTGGCAGGGAAGGGATGCTGGAATATCTCGAGCCGAGCTGGTTCGCGCAGTCGCCCATGCTCCGGAGCGCGCCGGTAGCGATCGATCTGCCGTTTGAGGAATATGAAGATGAGATCGCGGGGCCGCCCATCGACCGCACCGTGAAACTGTACATCGGGGGCAAACAGGCGCGGCCGGATTCTGGGTATAGCGTGGAAGTACGCGGCGCGGACGGACGTTTGCTTGGCGAGGCGCCGCTCGGAAATCGCAAGGATATTCGCAATGCCGTGGAAGCCGCGCGCAAGGCGGAAACCTGGGGAAAGACCACGGCGCATAACCGGGCACAGGTGCTTTATTACATCGCGGAGAATCTTTCGCAGCGGAGTGGTGAAATCGCCCGGCGGCTGGCGGCGGTTGTGGGACAGGAGCAGGCAGCGGACGAGGTGCGGTACGGGATCGAGCGAGTGTTCTCGTATGCAGCTTGGGCGGACAAGTTCGATGGGGCAGTGCACAGTCCGCCGTTTCGGAACGTTGCACTGGCTATGCACGAGCCGGTTGGAACCGTTGGAATTGTTTGCCCGGTGGAGGCGCCGCTGCTGGGATTCTTGTCGTTGGTGATGCCGGCACTGGCGGTGGGGAATACCGTAGTGGCGATTCCGTCGGAGCGGTATCCGTTGGTTACCGGCGATTTGATTCAGATTTTCGAGACCAGTGACTTGCCGGGCGGAGCGGTAAATATTGTGACCGGGGAGTCCGCAGGTTTGATGAAAGTTCTGGCCGAGCATGCGGATCTGGATGCTATCTGGTGTTTTGGAGATGAGGCTAGTTGTGCGACCGCGAAGGCTTTGTCGATCGGGAACTTGAAACAGGTGTTTACGAATGAAGGGCGCGCGATTGATTGGTTCAACGTGGACCAGGGCGAAGGCCGGTGGTTTTTGCAGCACGCGGTGCAAGTGAAGAATATTTGGGTTCCTTACGGCGAGTAGCGGTTAATTTCATTGATTTCCTTTCTTCCGTTGGTTCCTCGTTCGGATTGGTGCGTTCGATTCCAGTGCATTGAATGACCCTACACGCTCGGATAAATTGTGCCGAGGTTGACGCCGGGAGGGGCAAGCCCCTGCCCCTACAAAGGAAGGGGAAGGATGTGCTGAAAGGAAGGTGAGCGCGAGGTGTGGGAATTCGAAGTGGCACTCCGGGTGGCAGCGCCAGCCATCCTACGCCTCCCTCCCGAAAGGAGCAGGTAGCCCCGGAGTGCCGGTGACCGGAAGCTTTATATTATAACTTCGTAATATAAGTCAATAGTGTATTTAAGTAATTATAGCTATACACTAAGTATATATTACGGGCTCGGCGAATTTGGCGATCGCCAGGCGAACTCGATGGAGTCCATGTCGCGCCGGTACCAGGTCAGCGGTGGGAGACGAGTTGGTGAATTGAATCCAGGTGAGGATGACGCGGCCGACACCGGGCAGAGCTGGTTGAATTCAGTCCCAGACGTTACCCTTTTAGGCAATTCCGGGCTTGAAATAAGACCCGGCTGCGGACACCCGGCCTACTATCGGTTTCTAGAAATCAGGTTTCGGAAGAAGGACAATGGTCGAGGAACGCAGACAACATCAACGACTGGTTCCGAACGCCCCGCTCTTTATCTCCTTGGACGATTCGAAGAGCGGGTTGCTGCTGGATTTGTGCGAGGGGGGCTTGGCGGTGGCCAGCCTTGTACCGCGCAGCCTTGACGAGGTGGTGTCGCTTGCATTCGATTTGCCCGAAAGCGTCGGACGTATCGAAGCGAAAGCGAAAATCGCGTGGACGCGGGATTCGGGACACCTCACGGGAGTGCATTTTGTCGATTTGGATGACGCATCGCACCAGCAGTTGAGCGAATGGATCTCGACGGGGACAAATCTGAGGTTGGCGCCGCTGCAGGAGGCGGTTGAGCCGGTGATCGTCACACGATCGACATATGCGCAGGTCGATGCGATTCCAGAGGACATGCCGGCCAAAGCCGCGGTGGATTTGCGAGAGTCCATGCGTGAGGCGGAGTCGGTGGTCGAAACCGGGCGAGAGAGGGCGAAACCGGAGCCATCGCTAACCGTAGGGCGAGAACACGCCGGCAAATCACGGTATTCGCTTGAACTGTTTCTGGCAGTAGTGGTCTTGTCATGTGCCTTGATTTTTCTGGGCTATCAGATGGGAAGTTCGGGGGCTAGCCGGCAGAGCCGGGAGGTCACGTCGGCTCCAAAGGTGACGGAAGCCTCTTCGAAGCCGGAAGTGGCGTCAGCGGCTGCGTTACCCGAGCCCGCGGCGACGCCCGCACCGGCATCCGCTCGAACGACGGCACGAACGCCAGCTCCAATGCGAACAGCGGCTCCGACGGGACCTTCGATGGATTCCGGAGTTGTATTGCAGGTGGGAGCCATGAAGGTGGAAGACAATGCTGCGGCCATGGCACAGGAATTGCGAAAGAAGAAATTTCCTGCGGTTGTTTTCCGGCATGGAAACGACAAGCTCTATCGAGTGGCTGTCGGGCCTTATAGCAACACGGATTCCACCGCGAAAGTAAAAGAGCAACTAGAGAAGGAAGGCTTCAAGCCGCTACTGCAACGATGGGCGAAGGAATAGGCAGCGGACTGACAGACTGATTCTCTGGTGGTTGCCTCGGATACAGGAATGTCGCGGGATGGGGTAAGCGGTTTTCTGTAGGTGTTTCCTGGTCGTCTATCCTATATATAATTGAAGAAGCGAAATGAAATCCTGCGTTCCGGCCGCGGGTACGCCAGAGAGTCTCTGGAGGAGTTCGTTTCCCGTGAAGGGGGAATTTTGACGGTCGCGACAACGGTAATAGGGCAAGCGGTTCATGCGCTGCGGCGCGTGGTGATTGAACGCGTCGAGCCAGAAGTGGATGGCGGCAGGTTCCCGATCAAACGGACAGTGGGTGAAGAAGTGCAGGTACGCGCGGATATTTACGCGGATGGGCACGATCTGCTGGGAGCAATGCTACTGTACCGGAAGGTCGGCGAGAGCGCGTGGGTGGAAGTGCCCATGCGGATGGTCAACAACGATCGGTGGGAGGCGCGCTTCCGAGTCGAGACGCTAGGCCGCTACGTTTATACGATCGTGGGGTGGGTAGATGCGTTTCGAACGTGGAGCGCGGATTTACAGAAGAGGGCCGCGGCGGGACAGGACATTGCGGTTGACGTGTTGATCGGGGCAGAGATCGTGCGTGCGGCTGCGGCGCGCGCGAGCGGGAGTGAAGCGAAGAAATTGGCGGAAGCCGCAGCGAGACTTAAAAAGAGTGCGAAGGAAAATCGCGAGACGGCGATAGGGTTTGCTTCTGATGCGGAGTTGACGTCGCTTGTAAATGCGAGCCGGGATCGAACAGCGGACGCCCGGTATGAGAAAGAGCTGGCTGTAGTGGTCGATCCGGAAAAAGCACGATTCAGTGCGTGGTATGAGATGTTTCCGAGGTCGTGCACAACGGACCCGAAACGGCACGGAACCTTTCGTGATTGTATCGACCGCCTTCCGTATATCGCGGGGATGGGGTTCGACATTTTATATCTGCCGCCGATTCATCCGATTGGACGCGCGGAGCGGAAGGGCAAAGAATAATTCGACCACGCCGTTGCCGGGAGATCCGGGAAGTCCATGGGCGATTGGCGCCACGGAGGGCGGGCACAAGGCGATACATCCGCAACTCGGGAGTTTGGAGGATTTGAAGACCCTTGTTGGGAAGGCGAAAGAGCTCGGCATCGACGTGGCGTTGGATATTGCGTACCAGTGTTCGCCGGATCATCCGTACGTGAAGGAGCACCGGGAGTGGTTTCGCGAGCGCCCGGATGGAACCGTGCAGTATGCGGAGAATCCGCCGAAGAAGTATCAGGACATTTATCCGTTCAATTTTGACACTGGGCGCGCGCAGGAGCTGTGGGAAGAATTGAAAAGCATCGTCGTCTATTGGATCGAGCAGGGAATTCACGTTTTTCGAGTGGACAATCCGCACACGAAACCGTTCGCATTTTGGGAATGGATGATTGGCGAGGTCAAGCGGGATCACCCGGAAACGATATTTTTGTCCGAGGCGTTCACGCGGCCGAAGGTGATGTACCAGTTGGCGAAGCTGGGTTTCACGCAGTCGTATACCTATTTCGCCTGGAAGAATACCAGTTGGGAGATCACGGAGTATTTTACCGAGCTCGAAGAGGGCGGGATCCTTGAGTATTTCCGGCCGAATTTGTGGCCCAATACGCCGGACATCTTGAATGAATACCTTCAGAAAAGCGGGCGGCCGGGGTTCATGGCAAGGCTGATTTTGGCTACGACGCTGGGGGCGAGTTATGGGATTTACGGACCGGCATTCGAATTGTGCGAAGGACGCGCGGTGCGCGAGGGAAGTGAGGAGTATCTCGACTCGGAGAAGTATCAGATTCGGGTGTGGGATATCAATAATCCGAATAGTTTGCGGGACCTGATCACGCACATGAATCGCATCCGGCGCGGGAGTCCCGCATTGCATCAGAACACTGGATTGAAGTTTCATCCGGTGGACAACACGCAGCTGATTGCTTATAGCAAGGTGTGCGACGATCCCGCGGACATGGTTTTCGTTGTAGTCAATCTGGATCCTCATAATCGACAAGCCGGGTGGATCGATGTGGATGTCGACGCGCTTCACCTAGGCTCGGAAGAATCCTACCAAGTACATGATTTATTGACGGATGCACGCTACGTTTGGCATGGCTCGCGAAATTTTGTGGACCTGAATCCATCGATATTGCCTGCGCACATTTTTCGAGTACATTCGATCGGATAGTTTCGCGATTCACGAGGTTCCAGCTCGTCGATTGACGGAGCCGTCTTGACAGGAGAGTCCAACGTTGGCGCCGCAGGTTGACAACCTTTGGTACAAAGATGCGGTCATCTACCAGCTTCACGTGCGGACGTTTTGCGATAGCGATGGAAATGGCATTGGCGATTTCCGGGGCCTGACGAATAAGCTCGATTATCTGCAGGAGCTGGGGATCAACGCGATCTGGCTGCTGCCGTTTTATCCCTCGCCGCTACGAGACGACGGTTACGACATTTCGGACTACACGTCGGTCAATCCAACCTACGGCACGATTGAAGACTTCAAGACATTCCTCGCCGCGGCACATAGCCGGCGTATCCGCGTGATCACCGAACTGGTGGTCAATCACACCTCGGATCAGCATCCGTGGTTTCAAGAGGCACGAAGCTCACGCGACAACCCAAAACGAGATTGGTACGTGTGGAGTGACACGGACAGTCGCTATCACGGCGTGCGCATCATCTTTTTGGACACGGAGATGTCCAACTGGGCGTGGGACCCGATTTCGAAATCGTATTACTGGCACCGCTTTTTCAATCATCAACCGGATTTGAACTTCGACAATCCGGCGGTGCGCGAAGCGGTGTGGGAGGTTATGAAGTTTTGGTGTGAGATTGGCGTGGACGGATTCCGTCTGGATGCGGTGCCGTACCTGGTTGAGCGGGAAGGCACATCTTGTGAGAATTTGCCGGAAACGCACGCGGTGATCAAGGACCTACGCAAGCGGCTGGACTTAGCGTATCCAGGGAAGATGCTGCTGGCCGAGGCGAATCAATGGCCGGCGGATGTGCGCGCTTATTTCGGTGAGTCGGACGAATTTCACATGGCTTTTCACTTTCCGTTGATGCCCAGGATGTTCATGGCCGTCAAACTGGAAGACCGCAAGCCGATCATCGAGATTCTGGAGCAGACGCCGCAGATTCCCGAGAATTGCCAGTGGTGCATTTTTTTGCGTAATCACGATGAGTTGACGCTGGAGATGGTCACCGATATCGAGCGCGACTACATGTACGACTCGTTCGCGAACGATAAGGCGATGCGCATCAATCTTGGGATTCGCCGGCGGCTAGCTCCGATGATGGAGAACGACCGGCGGCGAATCGAGCTGCTGAATGGTTTGCTGCTTTCGATGCCGGGAACGCCTATCATCTACTACGGTGATGAAATCGGAATGGGAGATAACATCTACCTTGGCGACCGGAATGGCGTGCGAACACCGATGCAATGGAACGGAGGATGGAACGCGGGATTTTCTTCGTCCGACCCGGAACGATTGTACTCGCCATTGATCTCAAATCCGGTATATGGGTATCAGTCGATCAATGTGGATTCGCAACGCCGATCGGAACACTCACTGCTGTCATGGACGAAGTCGGTGATCCAGACGCGGAACTCGTTTCGGGTGTTCAGCCGTGGATCCATTGAGTTCCTGAGCCCATCGAATCACAGGGTTCTGGCATACGTGCGGCAGTTGGGCGAAGAAAAGGTTTTAGTGGTGAACAACCTCTCCAGTTCGGCGCAAGCGGTTGAACTGAACCTCCAGAGCTACAAAGGCCACATCCCGATTGAGATGTTTGGCAGAAACCTATTTCCGAGGATCGGTGAGTTGCCATACCTGTTAACGCTGGCGCCTTATCAGTTTTTCTGGTTCCGGCTTCGCCGGATTTGAACTTTTTTCTTCATTGAGCAAAGATTCCTAAACCTGCTTCGTTGGCGGGCGAGAAATATCAGGAGCGGACTTTCACTTGGCGGAAGAGATCCTTCTCGGAGACGACTTTCTTCGCCAGTTGATGAGCGTGGGCGAAGTCGATCTGCTTGTTGCCATACCGACATACAACAATGCGAGCACGGTGGTGCAAGCGGTGCAAGCCATCGAAGACAGTTACCAACAGAATTTTGTCCGCGATCGAGTCGTGATTTTGAATGTGGACGGCGGTTCTGTCGATCACACTACCGAAGCAATTCTCAATATGAATGGGCGAAAAGCCGGGGTGCACCGGGGGATCACGTCCCTGCGCACGGTCCACCGGGTGACCACGCAGTACGGCAGGTCGCCCTCGCAAGGAATGGCGCTGCGAACTGTTCTAGCCGCGGCGGATCTGTTGCGTGCGCGATCCTGCGCGATTGTTTCGCCCGCGACGGCCAATCTGGATCCGTCCTGGGTGGCGAATTTGCTGCGACCCGCGTACCGGCAGGATTTCGCATTTGTCGCTCCACTCTATTCACGCACCCGATTTCAAGGCTTGTTGGCGCGGAATCTTCTGTATCCCATGAGCCGCGCGGTGTTCGGGCTCCGGATTCGCGAGATGTACGCGGATGAATGGGGATTTTCCGGGCGCCTGGCGACGGAGTGCTTGAGCCAGAGTCTATGGGGTGACGAGGCGGTCCGCACACGGCCGGAAGCCTGGATGGCGGTCAGTGCGATCTGTTCGGGGATGAAATGCTGCCAGTCTTTTTTGGGACCGAAGGCTCCCCCGCCGCGATCAGGTCCGGATCTGGTGGAAGCGATACGGCAAACCGTTGGGAATTTGTTCTGGTGTTTTGAGACCTTTCAGGAGCATTGGATGGACCGCACCGGCAGCGAGGGGGTGCCGACGTTTGGATCGGACCATGAATTGACAGCGGAGGACGCGCCGTCCGGACAGGAGAAAATGTTCGAATTGTTTCGAAGCGGTGTGAAAGACTTGAACACTGTCTTGCCCTCGATACTGACGGCGGATACGTATGCGCAAATCAGAGAGATAGCAGCGCTCGAAACAGACAAATTCCACTTCAGCTCCGAATTGTGGGTGCGCATGCTGTACGAATTCGCGGCTTCCTATCATCGATCGGTCATCGCTCGCGACCACATATTGCAGGCGCTGGTTCCGCTTTATCGCGGGCAACTCTATTCCTTTCTGCTGGAGCATGGGAATTCTACCCCTGAGGAAATCGAAGCTGATTCGGAGGCTCTGTGCCTTGAATTCGAACGCCAAAAGCCGTATTTGATCGAGCGATGGAAGGCGAAAGCCGAGGTGAAACGATGAAAGATACGATCGTTCAGGGGTTGCAACAGGCCTACCTGAATCTCTTCCATATGATCGCCGAGTTCCTGCCGCGCCTGGTCGTGATGCTGGTGATCATTCTCTCAGGGCTTCTGGTGGCATACGCGTTGAGGTATGTTGTGCGCGCGGTGTTACGGCTGACGAAACTAGACCGTCTTTCCGAAGAAGCGGGAGCCTCGCGAGTGCTCCGAATGGCGGCGCTTCCTTCCATGACGGAGGTTCTGAGCCGGTCTGTTTTCTGGATTACCCTACTCGGCTTCATTCTGGTTGGAATCAGCATCCTGAATATTGCCGGGCTTCAAGAACAAATTTCGCGACTGTTGCGGCTGCTTCCGGAAATTTTTGTCGCGATGCTTATTCTGTTTCTGGGCCTGGTGATTGCGAACTTTTTGTCGCGGGCGGCGTTGCTTGCGGCGGTTAACGCCGGATACGCGTCGCCAAAGATGCTGAGCTGGTCGATTCAATTCGGCATTTGGATTCTTGCCATTGCGATGGCGTTGGATGAGCTTGGGGTGGCGAGACAGACGGTGATCGCGGCGTTTTCGATCGTTTTTGGGGCGTTCATGCTGGGATTGGCGATCGCTTTTGGTCTCGGCGGGCAGGGTTTGGCTCGAGCATTCCTGGAAAGAGCGTTAGGCGAAAAGAAGGACGAGAAGTCGGACGAGTTACAGCCTCTGTGAAATGGATTTGAGGCGCTGTCCGACAGGCTGCGGCGCCGGAAAGAGTAAGTTATGGCGGATGTCGGGGTTGGCAGGGAGTTTTATACGCAGCTGCGAAACTCGGTCGCCGCGCAACTGCCCGCGTTTCTAATGAAGCAAAGATGGTTTGGGGGCAAGGCGCGCAAAATAAACTCGGCCGAACTCACCGACGTTATTCCAATTCCCGTTCAATCCCAAGAAGCGCTTCTGCTGACAGTAACCGTGAAGTATGCGGATAACACCGACGAATCGTACACCGTGCCGGTGCTTCGCGTTGCGGACGCCACATCAGTTTCGGGAGGCGAACTCTCTTCTTTGAAGGTACAGACCGATGCTGCTGCCACGCCTGTGATACTGACGGACGCCGTGAAGAATGAAGAATTTCTTTCTGCGCTTCTCGAAATGATTCAGGGCAAGGTAATCCTGCGCGGCGAAAGAGGAGAACTGCGGGCGCTGCAGACGGCAGCTTTTTCACGTCTCTATCCATCGTCTACGGAGAGGCTGAAGCCTAGACCTGCAGGGGCGGAGCAGAGCAATACTTCCGTCATCTATGGAAGCCATCTGATTATGAAGCTTTTCCGGAGGATTCAGGAAGGTATCAATCCGGATCTCGAGATTGGGAAATTCCTCACGGAGAAGACCTCCTTTGCCAGTGTACCGCTGCTGGCTGGTTCGCTGGAGTACCACACCCGGGATGGAAAGCACAGCGTGCAGGGCATTCTGCAGCAATTCGTGCCCAACGAAGGAGACGCGTGGAGCTACACGCTGGGTTCTCTTTCCAAATTTTATGGCGAAGTAGAAAAGCACACGGGCGGTGCTGATGATCGAGGCAGCAGCGACTCCAGCCGCGAAAACCTGCAAGTGCCATCCTTCGCGCGCGCGACGGTGAATCCGTATCTGGATGCCGCGGAACTACTCGGCCAGAGGACAGCCGAGATGCATTTGGCCCTGGCCTCCGAGCCGCGCGATCCCGCGTTCGTTCCAGAGGCGTTTACGATGGAGTTTCAGCGAGATCTGGAGCAATCCGTCATCAGTCTGATGGCCCGAGTGTTCGGCTTGCTTCGAGACAAGACCCCGACTCTTCCGGAGCAGCAGCAGAGCAAAGCTGTTGAATTGGCGAAACAAGAGCAAGCAATCGGGAGCCGATTCCGTGCAGCGCTGAGTCAGCCGATTCATGCGATGCGGACTCGAATCCACGGAGACTATCATCTTGGCCAGGTGCTTCGCACCGCATCCGATTTTGTGATTATTGATTTCGAGGGCGAGCCGGCGCGGCCGATTGCGGAGCGCCGCATCAAGCGGTCGCCGTTACAAGACGTCGCGGGAATGCTGCGTTCGTTCCACTACGCGGCATTTGCGCCACTGTTGGGTGAGAACAAGATGCAAGAGGAAGACGCCCGGAAGATGAATGCTTGGGCGGAATCCTGGAACGCCTGGGTTGCGAAGCGATTTCTCGGCAAATATTTTGCAACGGCGGCCCCAGGATCTTTCTTACCTCAAAGTGAGGATGACACACGCACGCTGCTGGAACTTCATTTGCTTGAGAAAGCCATCTATGAGCTCGGCTACGAACTCAACAACCGGCCGACCTGGGTGGGGATTCCCTTACAAGGGATTTCGAATCTATTGTCGAAGTGACGCCGTATTTTGAGTTCTCGTCGTCCAACCCGATTCACTTCTTATTTGCGCGAGTCAAAGACGTGGTTCCACTCAGTAAGGCTACCGGGAAATGTTTTAGGAGCCTGCTCAAATGAAGGCGAGGCTTTCCGCTGCCATCCGTTTTGAAGATTTCACCAGTGAACACGTTCTTGAACAACGTGGGAGCTGTCTTTGGCAAGTCGATCTCAGTGTTGCCCCAGAAAGGTTCTGAACCTGCGGAATTCGTTGGATGGCGTGCTCGCGCAAGCCATCGCGGCACAACGATGATAATCCAATCTTTCTTGTACCGCCGAGCGAACGCCGCCACATGGTTACGGCGCCTTCCACGGCATTCCAGGGTCAGAAACTGGCCCTCAGAAAAGAGGGTTGTATTGTCCGCGCGAAAATGCAGCGCCTTACAAATCAAAAAGAGTTTGAGGCGTCCATCGTGCCAGTTGTGCGCGACGTCGCTGAGCGTAGCAAGGGCGGCCTCGTCCGTTTGAGGCAAGTTGGCCAGCATGGCGTTGCGTCTGTCGAAATCGACAGGTTGGCGGTTGTCGGGGTCGACGAGGCGAAGGTCCCAGAGTTCGGAACCTTGATAGAAATCTGGAATTCCTGGTGACGCAATCTTTAGAAGCGTCTGAGTGAGCCCGTTGATCATGCCGTAATACGCGGTGCGCTTCTGAAAACCAGTGAAATCCCGAAGAAAGTCATTGTTTTTGTGGGATTTAATAATCGACGAAACGAACGTCTGGAGCGCGCGTTCGTGACGCAGGTTCGGCCGCGTCCAGCGTGTGTGGACCATGGCTTCGCGCGTGGCCTTTATTACATAAGCCTGCATCCTTTCCGATAGGGAAGGGAAGTCACTCACTTCCAGCGGCCACGCCCCGAGCAGCGTTTGGTACAGGAATATCTCTTCATTGCGATCGGGCACGGGCTGTCCGTCGATCGACTCTTTGTAAATGGCATTCAGTTTCGACCAGCGATCCAGATGCTGCCGCCACTGGTCGGGAATTTCAGAAAGAACCGCGATGCGTGCACGAACGTCTTCACCGCGCTTGGTATCGTGCGTTGTTGTGGCATTCAAGGCGTGGGGGAAATCGCTCTGTCGATCGACGATGAACTTGGGAAAGTCGGCTGAAGCTGAGGTCGAAGGGCGGGGTTCCCCTCCCACCTCGTTCAGAGAAATCAGGGCAGTGTAGACATAGAGAAAGGTGTCCTCGAAAGCCTTCGCCATGATGGGGCCGGTGAATTGTTGCCAACGCATAGTGAAGGCAAGTCTGGTTTCGCGTTGGCCGGAGAGAAGGTGAGGTTGATTTCGGAGTAGCAAAACGTCGCGCAGAAAGTCAAAGCTTCGAGAATGTACTTGGGAAGCTCCCGTCTGTGCCTTACGTAGAGCTCGCTCGATTCGCTGCTCGTCCTGGGCGGAGACCTCGAGATTCCGGATGTACGTCCGATAGACGGAGAGGTGGGCGGTGGTTTCAATCAGAGCTTGTTCTAATTCAGTGCGGGGAATCTCCCGGGCGTACCGATCATCCCGGGCCAGGGCCCGAAATTGATGTCCGAGCGAACGCATTTCGACTCCCAGAAGGGTAGACATAACCAGTTTTTTCTTCTGGTACAACATGTCGTCGTAAATCACGTCTCGCCCGAGAAACCTCGAATAGATTTGTTCAATGGCTTTCGCGCCTTCCCGATCAACGAACAAACAATTGAGCGCGTTCGCGAATTCGTAACCCGTGGTTCCGGCAACCGGCCAGTTGGCTGGCAGCCGCTCATCTCGCGCGAGGATTTTTTCCACGAAGATGGGCACGGATAAGGACTCAATCGAGCGAGTGTCCGAGCCCACGGATTCGCTAAGCTGGCGTAAATAACCGAGAGGATCGCGGAGACCGTCGATGTGATCGATTCGCAATCCGGTCACCGAGTTTTGCTCGACCAGGCGGAGAAGCATAGCGTGGGTGGCTTCAAAGACGAGCGGATCTTCCATGCGCATGCCCACCAGGTCGTTGATCGTGAAAAACCGGCGATAATTGATTTCTTCGTTGACGTTTTGCCAATAGGCCAAGAGATAGTGCTGTTGCGCCAAGAGACTCTCGAGCGACGTAAAGCTGGAAGGTTGTTTGGGGTTTCCCTCGAGGCCATCAAGATTTTGCCGGATGAATTCATTAATTTTAACGTCAGCGGACACCAATTGTCGGAGTCTCTGGCGAAGAGACTCGAATTGAAGACGTTTCTCTCCGGCAGCTTCTCTGACTTGGCCGGTCGCGTCGGAAAGTGCAGCGGCGGCAGCAACAATTCCCGAATACTCCTGGTACGCAGGTGAGTCTTCACCCAGATGCGTCCGGAGTTCGTTGAGGCGACGCTTCAATACCAGATGATAGGTGGAGGGTGCAAGAGGGAACAGCGATTCGAAATACTGAACAAGAAATTTCCCTCCGATCAGAACGAGCTTGAGCTCCCGGTGTTCAAGAGCTTCGCCAAATGGACGGCCCAGAACGGGAAGAAGGACCTTGCCTTCGAGCATCCGTGACGGAGGATGCCAATCAATGTCGAAGTAAGACGCATACGCGGATTCCGGCCCGTTCTCGAGCACGTCCATCCACCAGGAATTCTCGCTGCTGGCGGACATATGATTCGGTACAATGTCGAGAATCAATCCCAAGCCGCGTTCCCGAAGTTTGTCTTGGAAAACAGTGAAGTCCGCCTCCGTACCAAGTTCGGGATTGAGTCGCGTTGGATCGATCATGTCGTAGCCATGCGTGCTTCCCCGCCTGGCGCTCAAAATGGGAGAGGCGTATACGTGGGTGATCCCGAGGTCTGAAAGATAGTCGACGATTTTGGCGGCGTCCTGAAACGTAAAATCTTTATTGAACTGCAATCGGTAGGTTGAAGAGATGAGTGCTTTAGGCAGCGTCGGCATCAATCATTCCGTTAGAGGCGTCGAGCATTCCAGCAGGAAAAAGGATCGTCCCTGCACGTTCACTTGGGTGGGACCGCTGACGAACAGGCTGAGGGGGAACGACCCTTGTCCTAACCACTCAGGATCCGCGGAATCTATTTGGCGCTCCCACGTGCCGGAAGGGAGCTGTACAGCAAGTGTGGCCGGATTATCACCAAAATGGAATAGCGCTGCAAGAAGGTTTGAGCCTGTCGATCGCAACGTCAATAGCGCCCGCTCATGTGGGTATTCGGTTACCGCAATCTGCCGGGCCCCAGCCAGCCGGCGGTTGCGCCGAAAATGCAGCAACATTTTGTAGAAGCGCTGAAGCGTACTATTAGGTTCTTGGCTGGTGAGCGAGTGATCCAGTTTTGATGCGGCAAACGTGGACTCCGCCTGCGGATCGGGAACACCTCCATGCCATTGAAAGCGGGCAAACTCCGCTTCGCGTCCACGCCGAACCGCCTCGGCGAGTTCGGGATCCCCGTGACTCGTAAAATAGAGGAACGGAGAGGTTTCGCCATACTCCTCCCCCATAAATAAAAGCGGAACGAAAGAAGAAAGTATTGTAATGCCTGCCGCGAGCTTCAGACTTTCGAAGCTAACCAGAGTGCTGAGGCGCTCGCCATTGGCACGATTGCCCACTTGATCGTGGTTCTGATTGCAGACCACGAATTTCGCACTTTGGGAGTGCGGTGGAGTGTTGCCGAATTTGCGTTGGCGATAGCGAGAGTATTGTCCCGAATAGTACCAGCCATTCTGAACGGTTCTAGCCAAATGGTGGATGTCCCCAAAATCCGCGTAGTAGCCGGAATTTTCCCGCGTCAACAACGTATGCACCGAATGGTGGAAGTCGTCGCTCCACTGCGCATCCATTCCAATTCCGCCTTGTTCGATGGGCATGATCGTGCGCGCATCATTCAAATCACTCTCGGCGATCAGGTGGATTTTCCGATTGAGCCGAGTGGAAAGTGAGCCAACGGCCGCCGACAGTTCGGCCAGAAAGGGAAATGCGCTGGCATCGAAAATGCCGTGGATTGCGTCCAGCCGTAGAGCGTCGATGTGGAAGTGTTCCAGCCAGTAGAGAGCGCTTTGGATGAAGAAATAACGAACTTCATCGCTCTGGTGCCCGTCAAAATTTAACGCCGCTCCCCAGGGAGTTCGATAGTGGTCCGTAAAATAGGGACCATATTCGGAAAGATAGTTGCCCTCGGGGCCAAGATGGTTGTAGACGACGTCCAGCGCAACGGCGAGTCCCCGCCCGTGGGCCGCATCCACAAATTTCTGCAGGTCGCGAGGGGATCCATAGGTGTTTTGCGGCGCGAACAGAAAGACGCCGTCATAGCCCCAATTGCGTCCACCGGGGAATTGAGCGATGGGCATAAGTTCTATGGTCGTTACGCCTACATCCGCGAGTCGATCGAGATGGGGAATGAGGGCGGCAAACGTGCTTTGAGGCGTGAATGTGCCGACGTGAAGTTCGTAGAAGACACTGTCCTCAAGAGAGGGAGCCGTCCAGCTGGCGTCGCTCCATGAAAAATCGCCAAAGTCGACGAGTTGGGACGCGCCATGCACGCCATCCGGCTGAAAACGTGACGCGGGGTCGGGCCGTTCGGAAGCGCCATCGAGACGGTAGAAGTACTTCGAGCTTGCCCTCGCCTGCTCCACGGTGGCGTGATAGTAGCCAAGCTCATCGCGCGTCATGGGAATGCAGTGAGAGCTGTCTGACTGCAACTGAAGCTCGACTTTTTCGAGATGGGGCGCCCACACTGCGAACTGCCAAGTTCCGCTGGGGTCACGAGTCGCCCCTAATGCCGGCGGGCGAATAGGCTGGTAGTCAATCATTCGCGGACGGCTATTATAAGCGATCAAGGCTGGGTCGACTTGTTAGCCTTGAGCCGTGGTGTCGCTTGGCGACGGCGTGGAAGTTTCCGGGAAATGTTTCTTGACCATCAGTGTCAGCTTTTGGTCTCTGAAAACGGCGCTGGCCGTGCTTGGATCAATCTCCGTGTTCAGATCTTCCGCCAGAAACAGCTCGCGTTGGGTAAGGTCTTGTTCCTGAGAGTCCGGGTTTTGAATCGTATCGGTCTTTTCCGCTCGTATGATGACGCGAGTGGGTTCCAAAAAGACTTGAATATTTTCAGCGGACACGTCCGGGAGATGCGCATTGATCGACAGCCAACTGCCGGACTCGCGGATCTCAAGTCCGCGCTGCAAGATCTCACGCTCGGCTTGTAGCCAGTGCGCGTGGTCATTTCCATGTTCGCGACCGGAAGACTCAAACAGATGGAATGCCCGATCGGAAACTCGACGTCGCAGAGTCTGACCAAAGTCCTGCTTTTCGGCTTCGCCACTGATCCGGGGTATTTTTACGCTGACATCGCTGCTAGGAGCTGGTTTGGAAGTTGCCATAGTACACCTTAGTCCAAAAGTTCGATTTCGATGAGGACTGTCTTGAGCCCTAACTGAGAACGGTGCCCGCTGAATCGCAACCGAGGCGGTTCACCGGGATCGACGTTCCCATAGCCAGTTAAGATGCCTATTCGGGTTTGGGCAATACAGTGGATTGTGTAGACAGCGACGGCTGTGCGAGAAGCAGTTAAGGCTTCACGCCGCAGTATTAAGTTTCGGAGCGGCGCCCCAGCTCTCTTGCGTAGCTTGGGACGTCTCCGTCGCGCCAGAGCCCTCGAGAGCAGCCTCTTCTTCGGCGGCGGAAGCTTCGAATTGCGAGGTCCGTGGAGCTTTCTCATGCAGAAGCCGCTCGGTGGCCGCCACCATCGGCTCCGCGTGGAACCGGCGCTGCGAGGATCCGTCACAGAGAGTATTGGCGACCGCCATCAAGCTCATGCCCTGGTGGTGCGCCAGCCAGCAGCGTTCAATTTCAAATTTCTTTCCCTCAGTGAGCCGCGAAGGAGTGAAATCCGCCGACTCGTAAAATCCGTATGATCCCACCCAACCGAGATCCTTCATGCGGCGAAGATTTTCGATGGCGCCCTTCGAATCCACGAGCAAGCTGAGGAAGGTCGAGTAAGGAGACACAACGAGGTCGCGCGACAGCTCGCGGCTGATCGCCAGTCCCGGAACTCCAAACGCTTCATAGTGGTAATGACCCGCGGGGTTGATCTTGGAGCAAGACGCTTCAGAAATACCCCACGGAATGGATTTAAGCTCGGCGTATTTCTGTTGACTGCGCACTGCTCCCTGTGCGGTTCGGTCCAAAATCGTGTTCGGATACGTTTTCATCCACAACAAGCGGCATTAGATATTCGAACATGGTTCCGGTCCATGACAGCAACACGGGTTCATTCTCGTAGCTGGTCAAACGTCGCTCCAGGGCCATCCAGCTCTCTTGAGGAATTTCCCCCTTTGCGATAGCGGCGAAAACGCCCGCCCGAACCTCGGATGCCAACAGGTCGTAGTAGCTAGGAGTAAATTTTCCTTCTTCCGCGTTATAACCGGTGAACAAAAGCTTCTTCTTTGGATCGAAGAAGAACTTGAAATCCATGCCCTTTGCCAACGTGTCTGTCCGCTCGGCTAGTCGTTCCAGGCGTGCGGTAATGCTCTTGGCGATACTGCTGGTTCTCGTGACCGCCGAATCGCAACAATTGCAATGCAGAGCGGGAGTCGATATTGGAGCCGCCCTCCTCCAGTACCCGCCAAATCTTCTGATCGAGTGCATGGCAAATCCTCGGCAGCGCTTCCAGCGTCAATTTCTCTGGCTGAACGATTTCAAGGATACTCGGGTCGGCGCAGCACTTGGCGAACTGGGGTTGCAACCACGGGGCGAAGTCATACACCAGGCTTTCGAGGTGCGAGATGCGCAAGCGCAGCTCATAGACCCACCATCTTGCGTCGCTCTCGATCGCGTCCGACGAGAGCTTCTTCGCCAGCGCGACGATCACACGTTCGCACCCGGTTAGGCCTTCCAGCCACGTGGCCGGCGAGCTACCCATAGAGCCGACGCGCTGCTGCATTTCCCGCACGGCAGCCAATAGAGAATCCTCTTGACCCTCAGCGCTAAACAACTCCTCGATCACGTCCAGATGATCTCGAACACCCTGCAAAACCTCCGGCCGGAAGATCGGCTCGCTGATAGCGCCCAGGCACCCTTGCTTTACGGTCCATAGCGCACAGACCAAATTGCCATTGTCCACCGCCGAAACGAATCGCGGCTTACAGGCCTTCAGGGTCACATTGTCGTACCAGTTGTACATCTGCCCGTCATGCTTGGGCATGCGGTCGACGGAATCGAGTGTCCTCTCCGTATCGGTCACGAATTCCGGCATGGTGAGAAAGCCCAGGTCGACGGCGGCCAGACGCGAGTTAAGGAGCAATCCAAGGTTGGTGGTCGAAATCCGGTGAACGACCAGCGAATCAGGCTTTTGAATGGTATCCGGAATCAGCCAGTTCTCTTCCGCAGTACTGAATTCACGGAACAGCCGCCACGTACGCAACGCAGACAGGCGAAGTAGTGCTTTGCTTTCGGCGTCGATCCTGGTGTCTTCCTTCCGGGCAGGCAGGTCGAACCACTGCTCGATCGGCTTTGACAGGCCCCAGAGAACCAGCAAAGGCAACGCGGCCATAAGCGCTTCTTTGCGCTCAATCGCGATAAACAAGCCAATGAGGAAACTCAGCCAGGGTACAACCTGCAAATAGACTTCCACCGGACTTCTTTTCCCGTAACTGCTTTCCGCCTCGGCAGCGGTCTCCCACTCCAGAAGTCTTTCGTGAGTCACGGTCATGCGCACAACCGACCGCACGATCGCATCGAGCGTGATCAAGCTCTGGTGACAGAGCGAAGCGATGCGCACGAAGAGGTTGACCTGCGAGATTCCGAAATCCGCGGCCCAGTTCTTCCAGAAAATGCCGGTGAAAAGCGCTCGACCTGCACGAAGGATGGTCATCGCAAACTGCCAGTAGGTCGGCAGAGCAATTACCGCGAGCGTCGCCAGGGTCCAATACAAGGCCTTTTCAGGAAAAAGCAACCAGCCGCTCAGGAACATGACGAACGTCGCGATCTCCGTCAGGCTGCGGCGCAAGTTGTCCAGTATTTTCCAGCGCGAAATCACGGACAGCGGATTGGGCACCCTCTTACCAAAGAAGTCCGGCACGCGTGGCAGCAGCCAGAAAATGATCTGCCAGTCGCCGCGCACCCAGCGATGCTTACGCCGGCTGAACGCGCTCATGTGCGACGGATAGTCGTCCACCACCTCGATGTCCGACACCAAACCCGCTCGCGCGTACGAGCCCTCGATCATGTCGTGGCTCAGAACCACGTTGCACGGGAACCGGTGCTCCAGCACCTGTTGGAAGGTCTCGACCTCATAGATGCCTTTGCCGGTAAAGCTGCCTTCGCCGAACAGATCCTGGTAGACGTCCGAAGCGGCACGCGCGTAGATATCGAAACCCGCTTCGGCTGAGAAGATCGCCGCCAGTCGGGAGCGGTTGGCGGACTGGATGCTAATGTCCACGCGGGGCTGAAGAATTCCATAACCCTCGACTACCGTGTTCGACGTTGGGTCGATCACCGCGCGATTCAAAGGATGCGCGATGGTTCCGGCCAACCGGCGCGCCGCGTCCCGAGGCAATTGCGTGTCAGAATCCAGAGTGACGACATACTTGACTAACGGCAGCAGCGCAAGGTTCCCAGCCTTGACCGGGAAATTGTCGCTAGTGCCCAGCAGCAATTTGTTGAAGTCCAGCAATTTTCCGCGCTTCCGCTCCCAGGCCATCCAAATGCCTTCCGACGGGTTGTACGCGCGATGCCGGTGGAACAGGAAGAACGAGCCCTTTCCTTCGGCCGAATATTTCGCGTTCATCGCTTCGATCAAAAGCGCGCACTGTCCGGCCAGTTTATCTTTGTCGTCGAACTGCTGTGCCGCGTCCGGCGGGTCCGTTAAGAGAGCGAAGTGGATATTTGCATCGCGATTTGCCAGAAACCTGATCTCCAGATCGCGCACTGCGCGGACCATCTGTTCTTCGCTGGTCAGCAGCGTTGGAACGACGACCATCGTCGTGAATTCCGCCGGCACACCCTTGGCGAAATCCAGTTTGGGCAAGGCTTTCGGTTCAAAGAGGGTTGTGGCCAGCTGGTTCACCAAAGCGACCGCACACTCCGCCGCGGGCAAAAGGAACAACGCCACGATCAGCCAGCCGGGTTTACTCTTGCCTCCAAGAACTACTACCGCCATCAGAGCCAGAGTCACAAGTTCGATTCCTAAAATGTAGGAAAAGTCCGGCCAGCGCTTCACGAGCCGCTGGACCCGCTCCGCGAACGTCGGGCGGTACGCGATAGCTTGCTCCAACTGTTTACGACCATCGTTCACCAGGTAATAGCCAACGTGGGATTGGCGGTCCCTGATGCGCACATGCGGAGAAGCATGGATCGGACGCGCCAGTTCAACTGTCTTGCGCGCCACGTCCTGTTCGGTTGCTTCCGATCGCTTCGCCAGTTGGGCGATCGTTTTGCGGTAATTGTCGCGGCTCTCAAAATCCATCTGGGCGTAGGCATCGCACGGATCTCGCCGCAGTATCTGTTCGACCGCGTTGACACGCTCAAACACTTCATTCCAGTCGGCGCCATCAATACGCCGCATGCTGGCGATCAACGCAGCGAGGCTCGGCGCGCCAAAATATTCCTTCGCAACAGTCTCTGGCACAGCGACCGTCGCATCACTGGATGGTAACGCCGCGGCGGTGTCCAGGCGGTCCGCCAAAGCGGCCACGGACTCAAGTAACACCAACTTGGCGAACGGTTGCAGCTGCCACAGTTCGCGCATCTGGAACGCCACGGTTTCCTGAATCGCAGTGAAGTACTGTTCAAACGTTTGCTCGTCAAACTCGTAGCCCACCGCCTGCAGGTAACTTGCGACCGCGGCATACGCGCGAGGCAGGATCGTTCGTTCGTCAGCGTGAACCTGCGGCAGATCACCCGCTTTAAGAACGGTCTGCTTCGTCTGCAGCAAGGCCTGGCGAAGCACGTTGGAACTCGCCAACAGGATCTCCGCGTCACCCGCCAGCTTGTTTCCCGCCGACGTCAAATTGCGCAAAACCTGCATTTTTGTTTCAATCGATTCTTTCGTTCGCTCCCACATAGCCTCGAACGCAGGGATACGCTTCGCTTCGTCACGGACCTTCCAAGACTGGGCCTCGAGGATCGCGCCAAGCCAGACCTGGCCGTAATGAACGCTTCCTGTCCGCTGCGACGCTGACCCACAATAGTCCTTCTTCCACCCGGCATTTCGGAGCGTGCCGTCAGGTGGCAGGGGTTGATTCGTATCAAAAGCAGGTTGCTGTTGCGTAGCCATCAGATCTTCCTCGTCCTTGTTTCTCGGTAACTGGTTATCGGTAACTTGCCGCCTGCAGCTCAAACATCTCGGCGTAACGCCCCTTGTTTAGCAAAAGCTGCTCGTGGGCCCCTTGCTCGGCAATTCGACCATTCTCCAAGACCAGGATTCGGTCCGCCATTTTCACCGTGGAGAAGCGATGCGAAATCAGCAAAGCCATTTTGCCTTTGGTGAGTTCGGCGAAGCGCTCGAACACTTCGTGCTCCGATCGCGCGTCCAGCGCCGCGGTCGGCTCGTCCAGAATCAGTACTTGGGCATCGCGCAAGTACGCGCGGGCGAGCGCGATCTTTTGCCACTCTCCGCCCGACAGATCAACGCCGCCCTCAAATCGACGGCCCAGAATCTGTTCGTAGCCCTTGGGAAGCTTGCGGATAACCTGTTCGGCTAGACTCTTCTGAGCCGCCGATCGCACCCGAAACACATTGTCCTGGTCTTCTATCCGTCCGATGGCGATGTTTTCCGCGGCGGTCATGTCGTAGCGCATGAAGTCCTGGAAGATAACCCCGATTTCCTTCCACAGGTCTTCCAGTTGGTATTCGCGCAGGTCGACGCCGTCCAAAAGGATCCGGCCACCTGTCGGGTCGTAAAGGCGCGTCAGCAACTTCACGATGGTGGTCTTGCCTTGACCGTTTTCTCCCACGAGCGCTATCCGCTCGCCGGGCTCCAGCTTGAAGCTGGCATTGCTCAGCACCAGTCGTGTCTGGCCGGGATACGCAAACGAAACATCTTGAAACTCGAATCCAGTACGAATCGGCCGGGGCGCTGGTAGTGCATTTGGCTTCGAGAAAACGCGTGGCTTCAAGCCGAAGAAATCCAGCAGGTCGGTGATGAACATCGCTTGGTCCGCGATGGTCGAGAAGGTCGTGAACACGGCCTGAATATTTGAGCTGGCCAGAGCAATCGCACCGGTCATGAATGTGAACGTGCCGATATCCAGCTTTCCAGTTACCGTCTTGTAGATCACGAAAGCGTAGCTTCCGTAATATCCGAGCGCCCCGAGCAGCGTGAAGGCCGCTCCCACCCACAGGCGCCGCTTCGCCAGGCCGACGTTTTCTGCGTGCAGCGCGTTCGAAAGTTTTGTGTAGCGCCCTACCAGAAACGGAGCCAAGCCAAAAAGCTTTAACTCCTTCGCGCTTTCCTTGCTCCCCCCGATGATTCGGAGGTAATCCATCTCGCGTTTTGCAGGCGTTTGCTTGAAGTTCAGCGAATAGCCCATGAACGCAAAATGCGTCTCTCCCATGAACGCCGGAATCACGCAAGCTACCAGCACGGCCAAAATCCACGGCGACAAGAAAATAATGCCGCCCGCGAGGCTCATCGTGGTGACCAGCTGCTGGATCAACAGACCGGTCGATTGAATCATCACGATGCGGTCCGTGCCCTGCACACGCGCCCGCTCCATCTTGTCGTAGAAAAGCGGATCTTCGAACGACGTCAGATCCAGTCGCGAAGCATGCTCCATGATTTTGGTGCTGATGTGCTTGCTGTAACGGTCCGCCAGTACAATCTCGAAGAAATTCACCATGCGGATCAGAATTCCAGCCAGGACGCCGGCCAGTGTGAATTCCAGGGCCACCAGCCACCAAAAATTGTGCGGGAAGGCACCTCCGTGGGCCCGGAAATCAACGATGTCGTTTACAATGACGCGGGTCACGGCCAAAGCGGCGAGAGGAATAAGAGCGACTAAGATTCGGCAAGTCAGCCCGGCCGCGATGACCCCAGGCGCTGCTTCCCAGACCATGCGAAGAACGGGGGGGATATTCCTGAGGGCGGCGACGCGTTCACGCCACTTTGGCGAAGCGACTTCATGATGATTCGAGGCGGTTAGGCTCTGCGGCGGTACTGGCCCACTCAGGCCGTCTGTTACCTGCGTTTCCATGACGTATTCCCAATCACGCACGCCAATGGCCAACAAGAGCCAACTCTAAGTGTCCAATTGTTAAAGGATTACAGCCTGGCCTTTAGGGCAGGTTTATGTTTTTTTTTCGCCCCGGCAGCAACTTTTGCATACTCCGAAATGAACGCATCGCGAACAGTAGTAAGGACTTTGTCAGATTGGGTCGACCGGCCTATTTATCAACCGTCCACCTAGTACTGACTCGGGACTTTGCTGTACGCTAGCGCGCATATTCGTCCCAGATTAAAGTCCATTCCGCCAACCATCGCATCAAAGTTAAATGAGAGTTGTGGTTTGCTTTGCCAGGTCGAGACGCGCGTGCCTGCGTCTGTCGGCGGTGTCGCTGGTACTTGTAACGACTCTTTGCTTCCTACCACAGCTCTCCGCGTACGAAATCCCTCTGACTCCAGCCGCCGTTCATGACGCTTGGGTCCTCGGCCAACGGAACGATCAGGCGACCGCCGAATTTCTTGCGCCTTATTCGAAGCAAGTCACGGGCAGTCCGCAAAACAGTACTCATATCGCTGAGATCGAGGTACTTACGCCATTTGCGCTAGTCGTCGATCAATCCAGGCAGAGATTGAGCGGTTACACGGAAGCTCAAGCGGCGCAGGACTATCGCCAACGTGGCGACACGGTCGTAGTACGCATTCGACTGATGTTACCTGGAGCATTTCCGGAATCCGAACGAAACGCGCAAGCGCCACCCGCATCTCCCGCGGAGAAAGCTACGCTTCGGCCGGAAAATTTCTGGCAAAGCTTTAAGTTTGCCGTCAAACAGGGCCAAAAAACGCTGGCACCGCGATCCATCCACAATACGCCCGTCTACTCGGCGGCCACGAAATCCGCACCATCCACACTGGACGGTCAAACCGTTTGGCTGGAGTATGACGCCAAGAACGTCGCGTCGGATGAGATCTTGGTCGAGGTTACCACTCCGGACGCGAAAATGGTCACGACGAACTTCGACCTGAAGAAGTTTCGCTGAGAACGAGCCCTGGAAGCACACCGACTACTTCACAATGGCAGCCGTAACCGCGCTTCGCAACCTCTCACGTCTCGCCGGTTCTCCAACGTGAGCGTTCCGCCGTGCGCTTCCGCAATCTGGCGGCTCAACACCAAACCTATCCCCGTTCCTCCCTGCTTCGTCGTAAAAAAAGGCACAAACAAGTTCGCCGTATTCGAAATTCCCGGCCCCTCGTCCGCCACCCACACGTTTAGGTAAGAGTCCTGCCGCGACCACCCGATGCTCGCGCCTCCTCCGTTTTCTTGCACCGCGTCCGCCGCGTTGTGGACCAGATTGATCAGCAATTGCTCTAATTGATCGGCGTCCCCGGATATGACCACGTCTGGCCCTTCGTCCAGTTTCAGCTTCACACGCGTCTCCAGTTTCACCACGCGCGAAATCCACAGGCGAACGTCCATAGGCGCCAATTTGGGCGATGGCAGCCTCGCGAGCTTTGAATACGCCGCCATGAAGCGGCCCAGCGACTCCGTGCGCGATCGAATGATCCCGAACCCTTGCCGCATATCATCCAGGAGCCCAGCGGTGGGCCCGATTTGCGACTCGGGCGCGCTGGTGAGCGACTGCAGCCCGCTCTCCAGGCTCTGCGCCACCGACTGAATCGGCGCCAGCGAATTGTTCAGCTCGTGGCCCATCACGCGAATCAGCCGCTGCCATGCTTGCCGCTCTTCGTCCCGTAGCGCCCGGCTCAGATCGCTCAGCACCACCAGGTGATGCGGCAAACCTGCCTGTCGAAACGATCCGCGCCGCATTCCCCACCTCCCCGACCCTCCCGGAAAACTCAGTTCCATAGTCCGAGCCACGTCGCCTTCCAGGCACGCGCCAAGTCCCAATTCTGCGGCGGTAAATCCCAGCAGCCTCTCCAGCGGCCGTGCCAGCAATCGTTCCCCCGCGCGATTGACCAGCCGCAGTTTCGTTTCGTTGTCAAAGGTGAAGATCGCCACATCAATCTCTTCCATCACCGCGCGCAGCAGCGCGGTGGCCTCCAGCGCCCCCAAGCGTTGCTCGCGAAGCGTCTCGCCGAGCGCATTGACTTCAATCATCACCTCGCCCATGGCATCGTCCCGATGCGCATCTCTCCCGCGAACGGAAAAATCCTCCTCGCGCAAAGCCGCCAGCAGGTTCGAAAGAGTTTGCAAGGAAAAGACAACACGGTGCCGGATAGAGAGTGCGAAACCCAGCCACAGACTAACGATCAGCAGCCCCAGCGTCCATGCCGTTCTGGAGGTGTAGTCGCCACTCCACAGCAGAATGAGCGCAACAGCCGAACCAGGCAGACCCGCCGCCAGCGCCAAAAGCTGAATGCGGCGTTCGTAAGTGATTCGCGTCATTCCAAGCCGTGTTTTTGCAGCCGCCGGTACATGGCGCTCCGGCTCAATCCGAGTGCTTTAGCCGCCTGGCTGACGTTCCCGTCATAACGCGCCAGCGTCCTCTGAATCAAGTGGTGCTCCACCTCGTCCAGGCTCATCTCTTCCAGCCGCGCCGTGCTTCCCGCAGCCGCCGCGCGCAACCCGAGATCCGCCGCCCGCACCTGTGGTCCCGTCGCCAGCAACACGCCACGCTCGATCGAGTGATCCAGCTCGCGAACGTTCCCTGGCCACAGGTGCTCGTGAAGCACCTGCGTAGCCACCGCATCAAATCCCGAAATCGTCTTCCGATATCGCTGCGAGTAGTTGCGCAAAAAATGCTGCGCCAGCAACTCAATGTCCTCGCGTCTCTCTCTCAGCGGCGGCAAATGAATCTCGATCGTATTCAGCCGGAACAGCAGGTCCTGCCGGAACCTTCCCGCTGCAGCCTCCGCATTCACGTCCACGTTTGTAGCCGCAATCACGCGAACGTCCACCCGCCGCGTACTCGATGATCCTACTCGCTCAAGCTCGCCCGTCTCCAAAACCCGCAGCAGCTTAGCCTGCAGTTTCAGCGGCACGTTCGCAATTTCATCCAGAAACAACGTCCCATTGTCCGCCAACTCAAATCGCCCCACGCGATCCACTCGCGCATCCGTAAAAGCCCCCTTCACATGCCCGAACAACTCGCTCTCGAACACGCCTTCCGACAACCCGCCGGCGTTGACCGTAACCATCGGCGTGCTCGACCGAGGCGACAGCGCGTGCAAAGTCTGCGCCACCACTTCTTTCCCGGTTCCGTGCTCGCCGGTGATCAGTACGTTCGCGTCCGACGGCCCGATCCGCCCGATCAAGTCCAGCACCGGCTGCATCGCCGCCGACTCCGCGATCATCGTCGGTCGCGACTCCGCCCGCAGCAAACGATTCTCCGCCTCCAACCGCGAAGCCTGTCGCAACGCCTGCCGCAAATCGATCTGCGTCCGCAGGATCGTAAGCAACCGGTGATTGTCCCAGGGCTTGGGAATAAAATCGCGAGCACCGCGCCGCATCGCTTCCACTGCCACTTCCACGCTGCTCCAAGCGGTCATCACGATTACCGGCAGCGTCCCATCCACCATCTGAATCCGCGGCAGCAAATCCAACCCTTCCTGTCCAGACGTCGTGTCCCGCGCGTAATTCAAGTCCATCAACACCGCGTCGAACTCGCGCGCCTCAACAGCAGCAAGTGCCTCGCTTGGCGACGAGGCCCCTTGCGTTTCGTAACCTTCGCGCTTCAGCAAAAGACGCAGCGCGTCTCGAATGTCAGCTTGGTCGTCAGCGATCAGTACGCGATGCGGGTGAATATTGGGAGTTTTCATTCGGGCAGTCGCCAGCAGTCCATCTTAAATGGTTTTCAGCCGTGCAGCACGGTCGCCGACCCTCGGAGCTGTCCGAGCCGGTTCGGCACGTCAGGCTTTCTTGCCGGTGGTGCGACTTTTCTCGTAGGGGACGGGCTTGCCCCTCCCAGCATCGGCCCCAGCACTTTGTTTGCGACGGGGCTTAGCTTCCAATCAGCGCTTTTCCGCAACCTCTGCCTCTTAAAGCCAGTTTTCATTCATAGCGTAGTGCCACCAGCGGATCGACACGTGTCGCTCGTCGCGCCGGCAACCATGATGCGAACAGCGCCACTGTCGTCAGGACCATCGCCGTGCCTGCGAAGGTCAACGGGTCCGTCGCACTGACTCCGTAGAGCAAGCCCGCCAGCACGCGTGTCAGCGCAAATGCAGCGATCAGGCCTCCGACCACGCCTGCCAGCGCGAGCCGCAAGCCTTCACCGAGCACCATGCGCAGTACATCGGTCTGCGTTGCTCCTAGCGCCATCCGCACGCCAATCTCCTGCGTCCGCTGCGCGACGTTGTATCGCACCAGCCCGAACAAACCAACCGCCGCCAGCGTCAGCGCCATCACCGCGAACACCGTCAGCAGCGTCACCGCGGAGCGCCGAGGCCCCAGCGACAACGCGATTCGGCTATCCATGGTCTTCAAATCCGAAACCGGTTGCCCCGGATCGACTCCACGAACCGCCTCGCGAATCACCGCCGAAAGCGCCGCTGGATTACCGCTGGCACGCGCCACCAGAAAAGCCGCCGTCTCAGGCGTCTGATACAAAGGAAAGTAATAAACGCCTTTTGCCGCGCCCTGTACGCCTTCGGAGGATGATTCCTCCCCCGCTACCTGAGAATGTCGCACCGGCGCCACCACGCCGACGATCGTTTTCCACGGCCCGTTCGTTCCATTCCGAATGCGTCCACCCACCGGATCCCGGTTCGGCCAATACTCGCGCGCCAGGTTTTCATCGATCATCGCAACCGGCTGGCTGCCTTCGCGATCCTGATCCGTGAACGAACGGCCGTGAACCAATCGGATCCCCATCGTTTCGAAATAACCGGTGCTGACAAGGCGAATATCGCCATGCGGTCCAGGATCGCCAGGCGGCTCCACGCGCCCCTCAATGTTGAACGACGCGGCGTCGTTGAATCCACTGAACGGCAGCGGTACGCCAGCGGCAGCCGACTCCACTCCCGGCGAATTCGCCAACCTGTCGAGCGTAGCCCGGTAGAACGCGATCTGCTTCGTCGGCGTTTCGTACAGCCGCTCCGGCAAGGCCAGCGCCGCGGTCATCAAACCGTGCGGCCGGAAACCCAAGTCCACGTCATGCAGCTTCGACAGACTCTTTAGAAAGACGCCCGCGCTGGCGAGCAGCACAAGCGCCAGAGCCAGTTCGGCGGCCACCAGCACGTCGCGGAAACGATGATCACCCCGATTTGCCCCACCTGTCCCGCGGCCCTGCTTCAGATTGGACTGCGGATCAATCCGCGCTGTCCGCCACGCCGGCACTGCACCAAAGATAATCGCGGAAGAGAACGCCAGCAGCGCGGTGAAGCCCAACACATAGCCATCCATCGAAATCGACACGCCTGTGGACAAATTCTCAGGTGCCAGCGCCACCAGCGCCCGCAGAACGCCAAAGGCAATCGCCAAGCCCAACGCCATTCCGCAAGCTGCCAGCACCACGCTCTCCGTCAGCATCTGGCTCGCCAGCCGCCACGGCGACGCGCCAAGCGCCGTCCGCACCGCAAATTCCTTGCCGCGCCCCGAAGCCCGCGCCAACAACAGCCCAGCGACATTCGAGCAGGCGATTAACAAAACAAAGCCCACCGCTCCCAGCAGGATCAACAAAGGTGTGCGCACGTCGCCGTACACAAACTCCGTGAAGGGAATCGCGAAGATCCCCCAACCCGAGTTTTTTGGGTAACCCTTGGCCCGCGGATCATCCCAAATCTGCTTCGTGACCACATTCAGGTACGCGGCCGCTCCGGAAAGATTCACGTTCGGCTGCAACCGCCCCACCGCGAAGTAACCTTCGTTGAAGATGTTGTCGACTGCGAAAGCGTCGGGTTTCAGCCCCAGCGGCGCCCACAAATCGGTTGGATTGGGCCACAGGAAGTCTGGCCCCATCACGCCGATGATCTTGTACGGTTCCTGGTTCAACTGAATGGATCGCCCAACGATATTGGCATCGCCGCCGAACGTCGACTTCCAGGTGTTATACGCCAGCACCACCTCGTGATCCACGCTCGGCTGATCCTCTTCCGGCACGAACACACGTCCAAGCAGCGGCTTCGCCTCAAACACATCAAACCATTGCCAGGAAACTTTCGAACCCCGCAGGCGCAGCGGCCAATTGCCCGTCGCGTAGTTAAAGTCGCTCTCCGTCTGCAAAGCGACCGACGCGAAGACCTGCTTGTTGTCGCGCGCAAACGTATAATCCGGCGCGGAAATTACAATGCTTTTCAAATTGAGCTTTTCGTATTTCACCCGAATCGCCATCAGACGTTCGGGGTGCGGGATGCCGTTAGGATGCAAGAGCAACGCATTCACCGCGCTGAAAATAGCCGTGTTCGCGCCAATCCCCAGCGCCAACGTAAGCATCGCGACAATCGAGAATCCCGGGTTCTTCCACAAAGTTCGCAGCGCATACCGAATGTCTTGCACCAAATCCCGCATCGCCGCCCCCTTACTCGTACCGCAGTGCCACCATCGGATCGACCTGCGTAGCCCGTCGCGCCGGGATGTAGCAAGCCAGCATCGCCACCAACGCCAGCGACTACCGACACACACGCATAAGTCAGCAGATCGAAAGGACTAACTCCCGACAGGAAGTTCCCCACGAGCCTTGCCATCACCAACGCCAGCGCGATCCCCAGCCCCAACCCTACAGCCACGATCAGCGCCCCCTGCCGCAGAATCATTCGCAAAACGCTCCTCGACTCCGCCCCCAGCGCCATCCGAATCCCGATCTCATGCGTGCGTTGGCTGACCGAAAACGAAATCACGCCAAAAACGCCGACCACGGCCAATATCAACCCCAGCATCCCCAGCGCCCCGGCCAGCACAGCCGCCACCTCATAGATCAGAAACCCGTTGATCGTGTCCAATCCTTGCAACATCGGATGCACGTCAAATATCGGCATAGTCGGCGCAATCGACGCGATCTGCTCCCGCACCGTCTCCGTCAGTCCTTCCGGATCACCCGAACGTGCGCACCTGCAGCGTCGCCAGCGAACTGTACTGCTGCGCCATGGGAACGTAAAAATAGGCGCTTATTTGTCCGGTCAATCCATTGGTCCGACTGTTTTCCGCCACGCCGACGATGCGCATAGTGTGCGCGCGGTCGCTCACGATTCTGAACTCATGCCCGATCGCACTCTGCTTTGGCCAGTATTTTTCGGCCATCGCTTGGTTGATGATCGCGACCCTCTGCCGGTCCTCCAAATCGTTCGCCGTAAACTCGCGCCCTTCCAGCAGTTTGGTTCCCAGTGTTTCAAAATATTGCGGCGTAACCATGTTGTAGCCCGCGTAATGGAGGCGCTTCTCCCTTGCCTACCTCCACTCCAGGTATCTCCAGCGAATCTCCCGTGTTGTAGTAGCCCATGGGCACCGTGAAAGCCACGCTCGCCGACTTCACCCCCGGCAGCGCCCGCACGCGCTCCAGCGTCTCCTTGTAGAACGCCAGTCCCTGCTCCTTGTTGTACCCGATCTCATTCGGATCCAGCGTCAGATCCAAGACGTTGCGCGGCTCGAATCCCAAGTGCATTTGCCGCACGTACCCCAGGCTCCGCGTCATCAACCCCGCCACAATCAAAAGCATCAACGAACCGCCCACCTGCGCCACCACCAAGGTATTCCGCAGCCAGCTCCGCCCAGCCGTCATCGTCCGGCCGCCCTCGCGAATCACCTCAATCATGTGCCCGTTCGACGCGCGCACCGCAGGCACGACGCCTACGCAGATTCCCGTAGCCAGCGCAGCACCAAGCCCATACAGAAACACCCGCCAGTCAAATTGGAAATCCAGAAGCACCGGCAGTGTCGTGTTGAGGTGAATCGAGCTCAGCGAGCTGCTGGCGAACAGTCCCAGCAACATCCCCGCCAGCCCTCCGCCCAACCCCAGCAACACGCTCTCGGTCAGCAACTGCCGAATCAATCGCGCTCGCGATCCGCCCATCGCCGCACGGATGGCCATCTCCCGTTGCCGCACCGACGCCCGCACCAGCAGGAAATTCGCCACATTCACGCAAGCGAGCAGCAACACCAGCCCGGCCAGTAATAGAAACAGCGTCGCGATCTTCGGTATCGTGTTGTCGCGGTCAGGCTGTGGCCGCGAAAGCCGCTCCGGAAACGCCTCAATCACCACGCCTTCTTCGCTCTTCGGATATTCCTTCGATAGGCGATCGGACACCACCTTGAGTACCGGTTGCGCCGCTTCGATTTTCGTGCCCGGCCTGAGTCTCGCCAGGATCACCGAGTTCCGCCACTCCCGGTTGGTAACCGAATCGGGCGGCGTAGTGCTGTCCGCGAGAATCATCCCGAGTGGCAGATACCCCTGGAGATCGGCGAAGGTAAAGGTCCCGTGAAACTCCGGCGGCGCCACCCCGATTACCGTAACCGGCTTGCCGTCATACAAAAACGATTTACCCACCACGCCCGGGTCGGCCCCCAGGCGCGTTTTCCAGTAGTTGTATCCGAGCACGAGTACGGGATTCATGACCGACGGATTACCCTCTGCCGGTTCGATAAAGCGTCCCATCGCTGGTCTTATTCCCAAGCCTCCGAAATAATTTCCCGAGACATAACTCACCACGATCGGCTGGGTTTTCTTGTCGACCGTCAACCCTCCCGCGCCAATCTGGAACGCCATCACGTCGCTGAAAACGTCCGCCGAGCCGCGCTCAATGTCCTGATACTCAGGTGTTGAGAAATTGTTCAGCAGCGGTCCGTTTTTCTGCTGGTACGCAAGCTCGGTGAGTTGCTCCGCATCCTTGACCGGCAAAGGCCGCAACAGCATCGAATTGACCATGCTGAAAATCGCCGTATTCGCCCCAATCCCCAAAGCCAAAGTCAAAATCGCCACGAATGTCAACCCCGGGCTCTTCACCAACATCCGCGCCGCGTACCGCACATCCCGCCAAACATTCCTCATGGCACCCTCCCCACTGACCGCGTCAATTCCTCACATTGCCGTAACCCGCACCACACAAATCTCTGCGAACCTCCGCGCCCTCAACGTCCTACCCTGAGCCGGTTCGTTATCTTTTCCCTCTCTGTCTTTCTTGGTGTTCTCTGTGTCCTCTGTGCTCTCTGTGTCAAATTCTTCTTGTCTTTTTCTTTTTCGACTCTTGCCTCGATTCGAGCCCTTGCTCAACCCCGAGCCGCCGCCACCCCGTTCTCGCTAACCACCCACCCATCCTTCAACTGAATCAACCGATTCCCATACGTCGCATTCCTCTCCGAATGCGTAACCTGAATAATGGTGGTCCCCGCCTCGTTCAATCTCCTAAACAACTGCATAATCTCCTCACCCTGCTCCGAATGCAGGTTCCCGGTAGGCTCATCCGCCAGAATCAATTTAGGATTCTGAATCACCGCCCGCGCCACACCGACAAGCTGCTGCTGCCCGCCCGAAAGCTGATTCGGAAACAAATCCTTCTTCCCGACAATGTTGAACTTATCCAAGGCATCGCAAACCAAACTCACCCGTTCCTTGTGAGGCACATTCTTGTAAGAGAGCGGAATCTCCAAATTCTCAAACACCGTCAAGTTGTCGATCAGGTGATAGCTCTGAAAAACGAACCCAATATTCGCCTTATGCAATTCATTCCGCCGCTTCACATTCAAGCGGTGCACCGCCTGCTCCAAAAAGTAGTACTCCCCAGTCCAGGAGCTATCCAGCATCCCAATAATGCTAAGCAAGGTCGATTTGCCCGCCCCCGAAGGCCCCATAATCGTCACAAACTCCCCCGGGAAAATATCCAGCGTCACCCGCCGCAACAAAAAAAACTTATTCGGCCCGGCCTCAATCGACTTCTCCAAATTTTTCAATTGAATCAAAGGTTCCACAATCTCTCCTTAGAACTCCGACCGAACTAGTAGGGGCGAAGCGCTTGTTCCGGCCGCTCTAAACTGACTCGCGATTCGAAGCCAGTGTCGGCTCTACTATCGGCACTCCCCAAAAAATCTCTTGACAAAATCATATCTACGTGGTAATTTACCGACATGTAAAACTGTGCGCAAGCGCCGACTAATCGGCGCTTTTTTTATTGAGCAAGCCGCTCGCGTTTCCGAACTTGCCCAACCAAGACCTAGCATCTTCTTTGTTTTCAAATACATATGAAAACGCCAGGACCAGTCATCAATCACGAGTCACCGCCTCACTCGTGCCGCAGCGCCTGCAGTGGATCCAACTCCGCCGCCTTCCGCGCCGGCAAATAACACGCCACCGCCGCCACCGAAATCAGCACTAACGGCAACAAAATAAACGCGATTGGATCGGTCGCTCGCACATTGAACAATAACGCCGACAACGTCCGCGCCAGCATCAACGACACCGGCAACCCAATTGCTATCCCCAGCAACGTCATGAACATGCCGCCGCGCAGCACCAGCGACAAAATGTCCTTGGTCTGCGCGCCTTGCGCCATCCGTATCCCGATCTCATGCGTCCGCTCGCTCACCGAGTACGACATCACGCCGAAAATCCCGACGCACGCCAGCACCAGCGCGATCACCCCAAGCACCGCCATCATCACCGCAACGTACGCGATTCCGATGATCGACTTCGTGATCAGCCTGTCCATCGGATCGATGTCGTACATCGGCAGGTTGGAATCGAGCGCCGCGATCTGCTCCCGCGCCGCCGAAACGAATTTCAACGGATCGCCCGACGTACGCAGCACCAGCGTCGTATACGCCGGCGGACGCTGCCGGTACGACCGGTAAATCGTCGGCACATCCTCCTTGTTGATCCAGCTGTAGTGCAGATCGCTGACCACGCCGACCACTGTCATCCAGGGATCGTCCGCGTCGGCCGACTTCGCGATCTTGATCCGTTTTCCCAATGGATTTTCGCCCTCGAAATAGCGCTTCGCCACGGCGGCGCTGATCACCGCAACCTTCGGTGACTCCGCTCCGTCGGAATCATTCAGAAAACGTCCATCGCGCAGCGAAATGTTCATCTCGCCGAAATAACTCGGCGACGCCGTTTCGATGATCGCGTCGCGCACTTGATCGCGCTGCGTCAGCGGCCGTCCCTCGATCGTAAATTCGTCGGTCCCGATACCCCCGCCGTCCGAGTACGGCACATGCGACACCATGCCGGCGGCTTTCACGCCGGGAATCGTGGCCAGCCGCTGCTGCACCTGCTCGTGAAAATTCAATCGTTGCGCCGGCGTTTGGTACTGCGTCTCCGGCAGCATCATGTTCATCGTCAGCAACGTCGTCGGCTCATAATTTTCATTTACCGACAGCAGACCCTGGAAGCTGCGTACCAGCAGGCCCGCGCCGACCATCAGCACCAGCGCCAAAGTCACTTCGCCGACCACCAGCACGGCGCGCAATCGATGCCTTCCGCGTCCAAGTGTCGACCCGCGCCCGCCTTCTTTCAGCGTGCCGGTCACATTAGTTCGCGAACTCAGCAGCGCCGGCGCGATCCCCGACAAAACTCCGCCGGCCACCGAAATCCCCAGCGCAAACAAGAACGCGCCCGAATCCAATCGGATCGTTTTCCAGCCGCCGATAAACTTCGCCACTTCCGCCGGCATGTGCGCCAGGATCATGTCAATGTTCCATTGCGCCAGGAAAAGTCCCAGCACCGCGCCGCCGATCGACAGCAGAATGCTTTCGATCAGCAATTGCCGCACCACCCGCCACCGGCTGCCGCCCAGAGCCGTGCGAATCGCGAATTCGCCGACCCGCCCGGTCACCCGCGCGAACTGCACGTTGGCCACGTTGGCGCAAGCGATCAGCAGCACGAATCCCACCGCCGTGAGCAGCATCAAGGTGTATTCCCGCGTCAGATTGCTCGTTACGTAGTCGCGCAATTCCATCGGCACGGTCTGAAATCCGCGGTCGGTGTCGGGATACGCCGCGGCCTGCTGTGCCGCGATCGCCTGCATCTCGGCCGCCGCTTTCTCGAACGTAACGCCGGGCGCCAAACGCCCTTGCACCCACAGCCAGCGGTTGTCGCGGCGCGAACGTTCTTTCACGTCGAACGAAAGCGGAATCCACGCCTCCGCCGGCAGCGGGTAATCAAAACCCTTGTCCATCACGCCGACCACGGTGAACGACTTGCCGCCCACCTTCACGTTTTTTCCCAGAATGTTTGGGTCCGAAGCGTAACGCTGTTCCCAAAGCGCATGCCCCAGAATGATCGATTGATCCTTGCCAACCGTCTCTTCTTCCGGCAGGAACGCGCGACCCATCAGCGGATGTACGCCGATGGTCTCGAAGAAATTTGCGGCCACTTGAAATGCTTGAACCTTCTGCGGCTCGCGGTCGCCGGTCAGATTCACTTCATTCCAGGCATAAGCGGTGAGTTGGTCGAACGAGTGTGCTTGGTTTTTCCAGTCGAAGAATGTCGCCGGCGCGATGCCAATGTAGTCCTGCGGCCCAAAGCCTCCGCCGCTTCCTT
>CAVSNL010000026.1:0-37639 GCA_963729285.1 uncultured Acidobacteriota bacterium | reverse complement strand
GTGTAAGGTCGCCAGCGCCGAGGTGGGCGTGTAGCTTGTAACGGCCGGCGCCCGTTTTCTGGAACGAGCGGAACAATCCATCGCGTGATTCCCCGAACGGGTCGGCGGAGATATCGCCTGCGTTGACTGAAGCGTCGACGCGGCGGTAGTCGTTGGCATCGCCGACCTCGATGTTGAGATCGCCGGCGTGAAGCTCGACGTCTTTATCGCCAGACACGCCTTCCACCGTTAAATCGCCGAACGGCATGCGCACAAAC
Organism: uncultured Acidobacteriota bacterium; assembly: GCA_963729285.1. Lineage (GTDB taxonomy): Bacteria > Acidobacteriota > Terriglobia > Acidiferrales > UBA7541 > Acidiferrum. Next base: position 37,382 of record CAVSNL010000026.1, on the reverse strand, counting down.
AGTGCGGAGACCTTGGGAACTTCGACGGTGATGGAAGGGCCGTCCTTGATGGCGCCGCTGGAGACCTGGAGGTCTGCGTGGTTTCCGAAATGCTTGAACGTGACGGTCATCTCGCGCGCTTTTTCAGCATTCTGGCCGGTGGCGCGAACCGAGATCTTGGCGCCGTCCCGGCCCACGATTCGGAATTCACCGGAGCGCAAATCGAGACGGATCAGTTGGCCTGACGGGAAATCGACGTCGAAAGGATGATCGTAAAGATTAGTGACGGAAAGCTTTGTTTGGGGTGAGCCAGACGGAACGAGGGAGGCCGCTGTCACCAAAAGGGTAGCCGACGCTAGAAGGATGGTTCCGAGTCGCATGAGCACACCTCTTTCTTGTGTCTGAAGAAACGCAACTGGCGGTCGAAATGTTTCCCGAAAGATGAGGCTCAACGAGCCTGTGGGAGAACTCCGGTTTTCGTCAGGGCACGGCTTCAGCCGTGCCGTAACTGAAACCGAATCAACAAGGCTTTAGCCGCTGAGGGCTTCTTCTCTCAGTTCTCACACAGACTCTCAACGGCAAGGCTTGGCGCGAGACCCGATCAGTCATATAGAAGGTCAGGCATATCGGAGATCAGGCGTATCGGAGGTCGAACGGCGTATCCGCGAAGGCTAATTCGTAGTGCCGAACCTGCCGGTCGTAGCTCGCCAGGAATGCGGCGGCTTGAGGAGCAACGACCGCAACTTCACGGTCTGCGCCGGCAAAGGCGTCGATGGCTTCCAGGGAACGCCAAAAGCTGATAACCGTGATTTCGATGCCGCCATCGGCTTCGCGCTTCAACAGATTCGAGGCTACATAACCCTTTTTCTCGCGAAGTTCCGGGATCACGTTGTCGGTGAAATGCCGTTCGTAGGCTGGCCAGTTCTCGGGAGTGGCGCGAGCGGACCAAAGGCGAGCGATCATGGGGCCCTCCTTGTCCTCGCGGTTATAGCACAGAGTGAGTATGTCGGTGCGCCAGTCGCCGTCTTGCTTGGGATTCAATCCTGGCGCAAAGCGGCCATCGGATCGACTTGCGTGGCGCGGCGCGCCGGCACATAGCAGGCCAGCAGCGCCGACAGCATCAGCACCGCTGCTACCGCGCTGAAGGCGGGCAGGTCAAACGAGCCGGTGCCATATACCAAGCCGGTCATCAGCCGGCCCACGCCCCAGGCCCCGATGAAGCCGATGCCCAACCCAATCGCGCCCAGCGTCATGCCTTCGCGCAAGATCAGTCCCAGCACTTGCGACGGTGCCGCTCCCAACGCCATGCGCAATCCGATTTCATGCGTCCGCTGCGCCACCGCGAACGACATGACCCCGTAGATGCCGAACGCCGCAAGAATCAGCGCCACGCCCGCAAAGGTCCCAAACAAAACCGCGCCAAAGCGGTCGCCCCCCATCGAATCATTCAGCATTTGATCCATCGATTTCACGTCCGCCATCGGAAGATCCGGATCGACCGACTGAATCACCCCGGCGATGGTTTGCGTCATGCTCTCGGGCTGGGTCGCTGTCCGCACTGCCATGTACGCGCCCGGCTCGGGGCTCTGCGCAAAGGGAACATCGATTTCCGGAAAGCCGTCCCCCTGTGGACCGCCGTTGCGCACATTTTCGTACACTCCGACGATCTGCCATTCGACGGCGTCGCCAAGCTTCGCGGTGGCCGGAACGATTTGCTCGATCACCAGCCGCTGCGTCAGCGGATCGACATTTGGAAAATACTTTTTCACCAGGGTGGAGTTCACGATGGCGACGCGAGCGCCGCCCGCGATATCGGCTTCGCTGAACGCGCGGCCTTTCGCGATGCGTATGCCGAAGGTCTGGAAGTAGCCCGGAGTGACCATGTTGAAACCCGCGCCTGGCCGTTGCGAGCGGTCGGCGACCGCTTTTCCCGCGATGTCGAACGGCATCCCGAAACTCGTGCCTTGCACCGGCATCCCGGTGGAAACCGATGCCGACACAATGCCCGGCAACGATTGCACCCGCTCGATCAATTGCCGGTAAAACGCGTTGATTTCTTCGGCCCCCTTCAAACGATCGATAGGCACCGGCAAGTTGAACGTAAGGATGTGATCCGTGCGGAAGCCCATGTCCACGTGCGTGAGGTGCCAGACGCTGTGAATGGTCATGCCTGCGCCGGCGAGCAGCGTCAAGGCCAATGCGAATTCGGCGAGGACCAGTGCGTAGCGCAGTTTGTGTTTTCCGGCGCCGCTTCCGCTGCGGCCTCCTTCCTTCAGCGTGTCGTTCAGATTGAGGCGCGCGGCTTGCAGTGCCGGAGCGCAACCAAACAAAATTCCCGAAAGCATCGTCGCCGCAACGGTGAACAACAACACCGGCACGTTCAAGGTCACGTCGGCTTCCGACGGCAGCGTGAAAGGAGGCATCAGTGCGACGATCGCCTTGAGAAACACCCAAGCCAGGAATATGCCCAGCGCGCCGCCGATCCCGGCGAGCGTGACGCTTTCGGTCAAAAATTGGAAGAACAGCTGGCCCCGCGTGGCGCCCAGCGCGCCGCGCACCGCGATCTCTTTCTGCCGTCGCGGTGCCGCGCGCCAACAGCAAGTTGGCAACATTGGCGCACGCGATCAACAGTACGAATGCGACGGCGCCCAGGAGAATCCACAACGCGCGGATGACATTGCGATCGAGAAAATCGTTTTGCAGCGGCTCGACGGTGGCGCCCCAACCCTGATTTGATTTCGGATTGTCCGCGGCAATCTGTCGCGTCACCGAATCCATGTTGGCGTTGGCTTGCGCGACCGTGACCCCCGGCTTGAGCCGCGCCATTACCAGAATCCAGTGAAATTCGTGGTTGATGAATTCCGGCTTGAACGCCAGCGGCACGTAGAGCTGACTCTGCACGCGGTCGGTCGCGCCAGGGGCCAGCACGCCCACCACCGTGTATTGCTTGCCATCCATACGGATTTGTTGGCCGATGATATTGTGATCCCCGCCGAATCGATTCTTCCATAGCTTGTAGGTCAGAATCGTTTCGAGCTCTTTGCCAAGTTGCCCTTCTTCGGGAAGGAAATCGCGACCGAGCAGGAATGGCTGGCCAAGCACATGCAGAAAGCCTGGAGTACAGGGCTCGGCGTTAACCTGTTCGGGATGAGCCGAGGTGCTCAGGCTCATTTGGCCGCCGGTCCATGCGGCGATCGAATCGAACACGGTGTTCTGCCGCTGCCAATCCAGAAAATCGCCAGCCGAAACACCGTTGCGGCCGCCCTGGACCTTGGACCACACCATCACGATGCGGTCGGGCTGGTTGTAGGGCAGTGGCGCGAGCAGCGTGGCGTAGACGACGCTGAAAATCGCGGTGTTCGCGCCGATGCCCAGGGCCAGCGCCAGTACCGCGACCGACGTGAAGCCGGGATTCTTCCACAGCAGCCGCAAGCCAAAGAGCAGGTCGCGCCAGCGATTTCTCATGAAGTCTCCTTGGCGGCACGAGAAAGTACGCCGTGCCAATGCGGCCTTAGACGACGGAGGAAGGTCCGCAGTCTCGCTTAAAGACGCGAAGCTCAGCGGGAAAGTTCAAGTTCGGGATAAAACCTATAGTGATGGGTTTAGTGCCTCGAGAAGTTGCCAGGTTGATCAGGCATCTAGGTAGACGCAAGAGCGGACCGGTGTCGGCTCAAGTATGACGATCCGGCGCGTGTGTTTCCTCCAGGCGGAAATTCGTGTCTTGAAACTAGGCTCGGGTTGTAACACCCCTCCCCCCGGTTTTCTTGTAAGTGTTCATTCTAAACGAGGTTAAAGTTGTGTGTTTTGATAGACTTTTGTAAGTGTTCATTCTGGATGGGTTAAGCCCTCAGTGTACCCCGGTCAAGACTACTTTTCCTCGGTCCGACCATGTCAAAGGGCGTAGCTGAGCAGTTGCGCCATTGCCGAATAATCCTTTCGGAAGCTACGCGACGGTGAGGCCGCGATACCGGATCACCGCGGCCGTTTTCTTCGAGAGATACAGAACTGGTCTGACGAGGGCTTGGAGCGAACCCACGATTACATCCAATGGCTGATCCCTCTGGCCGAGCCGGCCCGGAAGTCCGGCTAGGCCAAGTCAGTTCTGGTAGTCCCGCTAGTAGGATATCTCCCGCATGCTGATCAATTGGTAGCCGCCGTTGGACTGGGGCCCCAGTATGCTGTTCCTGTCGAAATGGAATTTTCCATTTCCGCCATAGTCAATCGTCTTCGCGACGATGCGGCCGAAGAAGTCTCCGTTACCTGCAACGGCCATCGCGGCATTCGGAGCATCCACGATGGCATACTCCGAACCCTTGCCCGCAATACTCATCGTGCCGGTACCGCCGTAGTTGATTTGAAAGTTGTTGGCTATAAGCGTGGGATTCGCGATGCCTTGGCCGGCGATACTCAGGGGATTCGCGCTGGCTGATGGAAAATTCAATACCACCACCCCCGGGGGATTTACGGTCACAGTTCCCGATCCACCTCCGATGGAAAGGCTGTAGATGTTGTAAACGCCTGGAGCCAAAGTGAGCGTGCCATTGGTAGAAATGTTGCCGTAGGTTCCCGGCACCAAGTTGCTGCCACCGTTATAGGCAGTATTCGGTGGAGCAGGGATGGGGTCCGGCGGAGTAGGAAATATATAGGGTCCTGACTGCGTCGGAACGTTGCCTGGGAATCGGTTACTGGGGTTATAGGCGCCTGCGTTTGCACCACTGGTGCTGTAATCGCCCTGCGCGCCGCTGCAAGGATTAGGCGCCGCAGGCGGCGTCGCCAGTAAACTGGGCACCGCGATCGCACCGCCAATTTCGGAGTGTCCAGACAGGGCGACGCCGCCATTGGCGCCGACATCTCCGAGGGCATCGGACTGAGTGGTGGCGTAAGTTCCATTATTGGCGGTAGTAAAGCTGTCGGTAGCGGGATCGCTGTTGCCACCGCCGTGAAAGTTCAACGCCGGGCAGGTGGTTCCGGTGGCGAATAGGCCGTAGGGGAAGGGCTGAGCTGGAGAAAGGGCCACCTCGGTCTGCACCATTCTTCGTGTGCTACCGGACGCATTGGCCGCCAAGCTGGTTATCATGTAGACGGGATTGGTGGACGGCGACATGGTTTGGCAGGTCGCGGCGCCGTTTAGAAGGACTTCTGTGGAACCATTCCAGCAGACCTGGGTTGTCGTGGCGCCGTTAACGGGATAGAGCTGCACCGAATTGCTCTGCTTCAAAGTCACGCGAACCCATTTGTAGCTCAAAGCGGCGCTGGTGCCGGACCAGGGGTAATTGCTGGTCACGGGTGCCGCAAGGGTTCCCGCTACCAGATATGCGGAGCTCGGCGGCGTCGTACAGCGAACGTTTGGCGCGGGTTGTTGCCCTTGCACGACAGCGAAATCGTGGCACATTTCGTCGTCCATGTAGGTGTTCCCCGCAACCCAGGGCTGGACCGTACCTGGCGCAGCGCCTTCGTTTAGCACATAGAGCACACTGCCCGCTGCGGGAGGAAGGGTGGTCGGGAGCTTTGCAGCGGTATTGAGGGCGGCCATGCGGTCCCGGACCTCTTCCATACCTGCCTTGGCGGCGAATGCGGATAAGCGCTCCGAACGATAGTTGGTGTTCACCGAACTTTCCGTATTCGTCATGAACATGAGCGAAGCAGCAATTGCGGAAAGCAAGAGCAGGGCAAACAGGGCAAATAGCAGGGCGACGCCGCGTTCCGGATAGCTCTTTCCGTGTTTGACTTTTCTCTGCATATCATTCCTCCGCCAAAGGCATTAGCGAATCCGGCTAATTAAGGTTCGCGATCTTCGCGGCCGTGGACATGCTGATGGTGGGATACGTTCCGCTGGGATCCAGAATCGCCGACCGTACACTCAGAGTGATCTCGATGGCTGCCAGATTGTTGGCGGGCGCGCCATTCAGCGGAACATTGTTTCCAGCGTTGTCGTAGCCTTGAAATATAACTGTATTGTTAACATTATTAACTTCGGTATAATAGAAAGGCTGTGTGCCGCCTTGCCACGATACTTTTGAAATTGTTCCGCGCTGGACAATACAAGGACAAGGGCCGTTGAGCGGGCTTAGCTGAATAAACACCTCGCTGACCGTGCCGCTTCCGTCCACGTCCGCCTCGAACTGCAAGGAGCTGGGCGTCACGTTTACAAAGCCCTGAGAAACGCCGGGGTCGTTCAACCCGAGAGGTTTCGTTGCCGGGTCGAACATCTTCAAACTGGGGTATCCCGCTTGATGAATGTCGCTCACAATTTGGTCCAAGAATTCGCGCGATTCTTGCGTAAGGTCGACCTTTACCGCTTCCGTGGTGTTTCTCTGCTGTAGCTTCGTCAGGCCTTCGACGACGACGCCCACTACGACGGTCAGGATGGCTACGCTGATCATCAATTCGATCAAAGTGAATCCGCTCGCTAAAGCTTTCTTCCTGTTACGGCTCATAACTTCATCTTCCCGAGCTTCATCTTTCCGATTGCCTCTCAACTTCCGCCGACGGTGCGCAATGTTACGGGTATAGCGAAGTACAAGCCGCCGTTTCCAGTGGTTGTCAGTTGCCGCGCCGAAGCGGTGATTAAGCGCGTGCTGTTTGCGGAGATGCTCATCACGTTCCAGCGAACGTCATACGTCGTTTGCCCACCGTTCTGATTGCAGTCCACGTATTGCATACCAAAACCCGCGGGTACAGCGCCAATCGGTTGATTGAAGTCGATACCGCCGTAGTAGGGGCTACCCGCGTTAGTGGCCAAAGGCGCCCCTTGTCCGTTGGGGGCAGCGGTGCCCTGGGTGGAAGGAATTATCCAGGCGTTGCCAGCACAATCGGTAAGGGTAACCGCTACTGTGGAATTGGTGCTCTGGGCGGAGAGCTCTTCGATGACCTTCTGGGCAAGAAGGGTAGCCGAGGTGTCTTTGGAATTTCGATTGTCTGTAGCCATGCTGGCGACAAACAGCGTTGTCAGAGCTCCGAGTCCGACGGCCAGCACTAACATGGCAATCATCAGCTCGATGAGGCTGGTGCCGCGTTCGGAGGACTTGTGGAAACCGGCCTTATGTGCACCTCTGTGGTTCATTGCGCCCTTCCGTTGCATCCGTATCTGGCGATCAGAATCTGGCCCAAGTCCCGTTGGCACCGCCCATAAAGAGCCATCTCTGAATTCTGCCGGCTGGAGTAACGGTGACTGCGCCCCAATTTTGTGTAACGCTGTCCTGAAAAAAAGCCCAATACGCTTGAGGTCCTCCGAGGATGTCGCAGACCCCGGCGAGAGGCTTGCAGGGAACACCACGGGGACTAAAGGTTATGGCCGTCGCAACAACGCTTTCGTCTTGAGGCACCACGGGCGAAGTTGCCGGCAACAATAGCGCCTTGAGAGCGGCTGTACTAGGCGCTGCTCCTTGGGCTTGCAGGGCGATTTCCGGAGAGATCACCACTAGGGGATCGCCAGCGTTGTAAGCCGCCCCCCCGTGCCGGACGTTCCGTCGGCGTTTTGCGGGAAAATGTCCACGTAACCTTGCTGAGGATTGTTGCCGGCAGCGGCGAGCACATAGACCGAATAATAGCGGTCATCGTCCACCGCCCTGATTCGCGCGGTCTGCAAAAGACTGGCAAAATCGGTCACCCCGCCCTTTAATCGCGCTGCATGCATGGTGGCCATGAAGTTGGGAATGGCGATGCCCGCAACGACCATGATAACGGCCATTGTAATCAGGAGCTCGAGGACGCTAAATCCGCGGGTTCTTTTCGCCGTCGAATTCCTGCTATTCGCAATCACGATGCCTCTTGAAGTGCAACCGCGAGACGTTTGACTGGCCGGCGCTTAGATACAATCGGACAATCAGGTCCCAAGGTGCATGTCCCACTCCAAACTGGCGCTCTAGTATGTAGCTGATAACGAGCTAGTTAAGCTGTACGATGCCTAAGAGAATTCCCATCCCAAGAACCAGAAGAGTCAAAAGGTTACAGAGCGAGTAGCTCGCACGCTGGGTCCTCCAGACTTGGCTCCAACTCCAGGAACGGCTTTCCCCGCATTATGCGGACAGGAGAGGTTGCCTCGCCCGCTGGAAAAAGAGAGGGAGAACAGTGGCGCCCTCGATCCGCCTTGCCGCGCTTGCCGGGACACGATTAAGGCGTCTGCCTTGGTCGCTGTCATCTTCGAGTGGTTCTTGATGCGTGAAACGGCGAGGGTGGGGTCAGCAGCCGCCGGCGATGGAGGGGACCAGGAGGACGCGGTCGCCTTCTTTGAGGGCGCAGGATTCGCCGCCTAGGAAGCGGATGTCTTCTTCGTTGAGATAGACGTTGAGGAACTGGCGGATCTGGCCGGAGTCGTCGCGGACGTGGCGACCGAGTTCGGGGAAGCGGGAGGTTAGCGTATTGAGAGCTTCCGCGATGGTGGCGGCGCTGCAGTCCACTTTCGGCGCGCCGTCGGTGAAGCGGCGGAAGGCGGTGGGGATTTCGATGGTTACGGGCATTTGCATGTAGGCTCCTTGGAATTGAAAGATCGTGAGTTGGGACGCACCAGTGAATTGAAGTACTGGCAAGCCGCGGCGGCGCACTGCACCGCACCACGACGTTGTGGCGCATGGGCTGCTCGAGGCCGAGGTCACTCGCTCGTGGCGCTGTGCCGTGGTCGCTAGTTGGTTTCGAGGTACGCTTCGAAAGCGTCGAGGCGTGGGGCGATGGCTTCGATATGCTGGAAACTCCGCGGCGATGGCGTCCGTGGTCTTCAGGCCATTGCCGGTGATCGAGACGACGGTGGTTTCGTCGGGCTGGATGCGGCCTTCGCGAATTAGCTTTTGCGTTACGCCTGCGGTTACGCCGCCTGCGGTTTCCGTGAAGATGCCTTCGGTTACGGCCAGCGAGCTTGATGGCGGCGACGATTTCCGGATCGGAAATATCTTCGGCCCAGCCGCCGGTCTCCAGGATCAGCTTGATGGCGTAGTTGCCGTCAGCAGGATTGCCGATGGCGAGCGAGCGCGCGATGGTGTTGGGCTTTTGCGGCTCGAAACGGCTGCAGGCCGCGCTTCACGGCCGTGGAAATGGGCGAGCAGCCGGTGGCTTGCGCACCGAAGAATTTTACCGGCTTGGGTTCGACCCAGCCCAGGGTGACCAATTCGCGAAATGCTTTGGCGATTTTCCGGATCAGCGATCCCCCGGCCATCGGCACCACCACGTTGTCGGGCAGGCGCCAGCCAAGTTGCTCGGCGATTTCGAACCCGTGCGTCTTCGAGCCTTCGGAGTAGTACGGGCGAAGGTTGACGTTGACCAGGCCCCACTGGAAGCGGTCGGCAATTTGGGAGCAGAGGCGGTTCACCTGGTCGTAGTTGCCATTGATGCGGACGATGCGCGCGCCATAGACCGCGGTGTTGAGTACCTTTGCAGGCTCGAGATCGGCAGGGATGAAGACGCAAGCGTCAAAGCCCTGCTGCGCAGCTTGCGCGGCGACCGCGTTGGCGAGGTTGCCGGTGGAGGAGCACCCTACCGTCTCGAAGCCGAAGCGCCGCGCGGCCGCGAGGGCGGTGGCCACGACGCGGTCTTTGAAGGAAAGAGAAGGAAAGCAAACGGCATCGTTCTTGAGATAGAGATTTTTCACGCCCCACTGCTCGGCCAGTTTTCGCGAAGCCACCAGCGGAGTGCCGCCGGTAGCGTTGGGGGCGGAGAACTTTTCGGGGAGCGGGAGCAATTCCGAGTAACGCCACATATTGAAATGGCGGGAGGCCAGATCTTCGCGGCGGACGGTCTTCTTCAGGGAGGCGTAGTCGAAGGAGACTTCGAGGGGGGAGAAGCAGTCTTCGCAGAAGGAGCGGGGACAGTTGCCCCAGGTTTTTCCGCATTCTTTACATCGGAGTTCGTATAGATCGGACATGATTCCCTTTCGTGAGCCGCGATAGAACTAAAAACGGGCTTTGCAGTGGTTAACGGGCTACGGAAACTGCCAAAAGCTTTCCTCAGGGGCTAAAGCCCCACTCGCGCCACCAAGTTATGTCGGGGCTGAAGCCCCGACCTCCTAAAGAAAAGGCTAAGATAAAGGCCCAAAGAAAAGGCCAACTTAAGCGCCTAAAGAAGGCAGCCAACGTAAACGCCTCAAGAAAGCGCCTTGACTAAGGTGCCTGCGAAACGATCCGAAGGCGCCCGCCACGGTCGGCGGCCGCTACATGTTCAAAAGGCCGGCGCGAATCGATGGCGTGTGATGGTTTAGGGCAGCAGGGAGGGGAATTAAAAAACCCTCCGTGCCAAAGGCTTGGAGGGCTCTCAGAAAATCTTCTGGGAAACTCTAAAGCTCTTTAGCAGTTTTTTACGTGGAGCAAGTTGCCCTAAATCGCCACGCTTAAAGTGCGATCGCAGAGCGATCGACTCGCCGCAACCTGCGGCTGCTTCTTTTATGCTTGAGAATGAAGGAGTTGTCAAGTGCAAATCGGGGTGGCCAACTCCGGGGCCGAGTTGACCTCGATGATTGGTGACAACAGAGCGATTCATGACAACAGATCAGGGGTTTCGCGCGTCAAACTGATGTATTGGGAGATTCGGAACAAATTTAGGAGTACCATTCCCGGCAGGACGCATCGTTCGCCAGACGGCACCCCGTCGCCAGATGGCAGCCGTCGCCAGATGGGCACCCGGCCTTTGGACCAGTATCGGTTCTGGTGCATCGCTCGCGGCGCGCAACCGTGCGCAAAGCGCGGTGTTATAATCGGCTGGCGAGCGTGATGTCTTCCGAGGATAGAGGAGCAGGACGATATGGGGCTGCAAGTAAAAGAATTATTTGATTGGGCGCGCCGACGGAAGATTTTGGCATCGGCATTTTTGGTGATCACGCTGGGCGTGGGCATTATGATTGGCTCGATTGTTTCGGGCAGGGTTTCGGCGATGAAGGCGTTGTCGTTCGCGGGAACCAACGCTACGCCGCTGGCGGTGCCAGACCCGATCCCGTCCTCGAACTCATTCTCTACCATTGTGACGCGCGTGGAGCCGGCGGTGGTGAATATCGCCACGACGCAAGTGCTGGAGCGCAAGCCTTCAGCGCGGAAGCGCCGGGTGCAGCCGGCGCAGCCAGGGCAAGGGCAAGGCGATCAAGACGACCCCATGCAGGATTTCTTCGACCGATTTTTCGACGGGCGGCAGGATGCCCCTCCGCAGGCGGAGCGCAGCTTGGGTTCTGGCGTGATCGTGGATAAGCGCGGGTACGTGCTCACCAACAATCACGTGGTGGAGCAGGCGACCAAGATTCAGGTGCAGCTCGACGGCGACCCCAACAAGTACACCGCGAAAGTGATCGGCGTGGACGAAGATACCGATCTGGCGGTGATCAAGATTGAGGCGAACAAGGAACTGCCGACGGCAAAGCTGGGGAATTCCGACGGCGTGCAGGTAGGCGATTGGGTGTTGGCGATTGGCAGCCCGTTCGGATTGAACGCTACGGTGACCGCGGGAATCATCAGCGCCAAAGATCGCGGCGGAATCGGGGGCTCCTCGCACCAGTTTCAGAGGTTCATTCAGACCGATGCGGCGATTAATCCGGGCAATTCCGGCGGTCCTTTGGTGGATCTGGCCGGCGAGGTGATCGGCATCAACACGGCGATCATTACCGGAAGCCGCGGGTATGAGGGCGTTGGTTTCGCGCTGCCTTCGACGGCCGCGATCAATGTCTACAACCAGATTATCTCGCAAGGACGCGTAACGCGGGGTTCGATTGGCGTGAGCTTCCAGGAAGAGTTGGGAACGAACGCGATCACGTTGAAGGAATTGGGCGCGACGAACGGCGTGGTCATCATGGGAGTCGAGCCCGGGAGCCCGGCGGAAAAAGCGGGCCTCAAGGGCGGCGACGTCATCACTGCGGTGAACGGGAAGCAAATGAAGACGGGCAACGACCTGGTGAATCCGATCGCGCAGGCGCCCATCGGCAGCAAGGTTAAGCTGAATTACGTGCGCGACCGAACGGCGAAGGAAACGACCGCGGTGGTGGAAGATCGCACGCGGGTGTTTCCGACGCAGGCCGGACGCGTAGGCGATCAGCCCGGGGAAGCCGCGCCGGCCGAATTTGGGTTGCGCGTGGATAGCCTCACGCCGGACCGCGCTTCGCGTGTGGGTATGGAAGGCCAGCGAGGCGTGCTGGTGACCGATGTTGATCCCGCCAGCTTTGCCGACGACCTGGGCTTCGGGCGGGGCGACGTGATCACGGAAATCAACCGCGAGCCGATCACCTCGCTGGACGATTACAAGAAGGCTGTGGCGAAGCTGAAGCCTGGGCAGAATGTTGTGTTCAAGGTTCTGCGCCGTGGAGACAATGAACACACGTTGACGGTGTTCTTGCCTGGCGTCGTGCCAGCGGACGAGAATAAACAATAGTTTGCAATCCGAGTTTGCAGCCCGGGCCTGCATTGTTAGACCCGGGGCAAAAGACAGAGGCTGAATGATTCAGCGAAAAGTCATGCACCTGGGCCTGGCGCTGTTTGTGACGGCAGGCTCGAGTGTGTTCGCGAAGGCCGGAGCGCAGCAGGCACAGCCGTCGAGCACCAAGACCAAGACTTCGGCGAAGACTTCAGCGTCGAACAGCAGCGGGAAGAGTTCGCACAAATCAACGAAGAAGACGAGTTCGCGGCGCAAGGAGAAGGGGCAAATGGCGCCCACTCCGGACCGGATCTCCACGATTCAGGAAGCGCTGGCGAAAGACGGATCGTTCACGAGTACACCTAACGGCAAGTGGGACGACTCCACGGTCGAAGCGATGAAGAAGTTTCAGGGCGCGCATGGGCTGAATCCTTCGGGGAAGCTGGACGCGCTGACGTTGGAAAAGCTGGGCTTGGGCTCGCAAACGGCGGGCGTTGCGGAGCCGGTTGCGCCACCGAATTCGACTTCGAGATTGACGAATCCTTCTCTTCAATCGTCCCGACAGTAACAACTCCTCGCACAACTTAAATTGTGGATCTGCATAGGCTCGTTGATTCGTGCGGACCATCAATCTCCGTCAGGACAAAGAAGAAGGCCGGAGTTTGCGGGCGCAATCTCCGGCCCATTTTGTGCCCAAGGAGAATCACGTGCTTGTCACGCAGGATAGGGACAAAACACATTGGAATTGCCTTCGATTTGTAAAAACGATGTAAAACGTCGCGTCGCACCGACCGATTCGCTAGGCGAGTCGCAAATTTCCCACACGCAAAGCTAGGCGGCACCTTCAGGCAACGGAAGGGCGGATTCTCAAGGCAGCGACGGATTGGGTAGAGGGGTCAGTCTCCGACGATCCGACTTACCCGGAGTTGTCATCTCGCGTACGAATCGCAGCTGCAGCGCTGCATCCGTCCAGATTTGTCCTTGACTCTGGACTACACTCAAGGGTGTAGGTTTGGGGGTGTCCGATGCCGAACGCGGATGAGCGAATGCAAATCGGTCAGATTGCCAAACAGACAGGCTTGAGCGTAGACGCCATACGCTTCTATGAGCGAAACAAGTTGCTTGCAGCGCCCACACGCAGCGAAGGCGGCTTTCGTCTGTACTCTTCCGATGACCTTGCCGCTTTGCAGTTCATTCGCAGTTTACAGACGCTAGGTTTCTCGCTGAACGAGATTCGTGAATTTGTCTCGCTGAGAACCAATGACCTTCGCGCCTGCTCCGCAGTGCGGAATATGCTTGATCACAAGTTAAAAGCCATTCACGCAAGAAGAATCGCGCTGGCAAAGTTGGAAGATGAACTGAAGGCCGCGCTAACAAAGTGCAACTCTCAACTCAAGCGTTCAAATGGACAGAAGAATGGTCGCTGCCCAGTCCTAACGGTCTTTGATAAATCCAAGCACAAGGGTGCGGAATGAAGATCGAAGTCTTGTATGTGCCGAATTGTCCGAACCACGCCGTGGCACTTGAGCGACTACGTGAAGTTCTCTCTGCCGAAGGTTTTCGGAAACACGTCAGCGAAGTGCTGGTCAGAGATGCGGAGATGGCACGATCGCTCGAGTTTCCCGGCTCGCCTACAATTCGCGTAAACGGGCGCGACGTTGAACCGCAAAGCGAAAGAACCGCGGCGTTTGGACTCACGTGTCGCCTGTATCCGGATGGCAGTGGTGCTCCGTCTCAGCAGCGGCTACGTGCTGCAATCGAAAAAGCGCGCGGCTTGGGGGTCTGATGACCGGCTGGAAGACCAGCGGTGCTTCTGTGGCTGCGGTGCTCTCTTCGCTGCTCACGCTGGGTTGCTGCCTACCGCTGCCATTTTTGGGTGCGGCAGGTATAGCCGGGGCCTCCGTCTTCTTGGCTGGCGCTCGACCTTGGCTCTTAGGGCTTTCCATCATCCTTCTGGGACTGGGCTTCTTCCAGGTCTATCGGGGGATGCGTTGCCGGGCCCGTCAAAATAAGACTGCTATCGCTTTGCTGGCTCTGGCGACAGTCGTTGTGGTTCTTCTTCTTCTCTTTCCTCAAGTCATTGCCAGCGTACTTGCAGATATTTCGAGCAGGCAACGATGAAACAACGCCTAAGCATGCTGACCATCGTCGTTGTGGTCGCAGGGCTACTGGCTCTAGGCTGGCACTTCTACGGCGGAGTAAACGTACCAACAGGACAGCCGCCACTGGTATCACTCACATCAAGCAATTTCGACCAATTGCGGACAGCGTTCAACGGCGCTTCTGGAGACGTTCGTATCGTCCTACTGCTCTCGCCAACGTGACCGACTTGTCTGCGGGGGTCTTCCGCAGTTGAAGAAGCGCTAAAGCAGAATCAAAACCCGCGCATCCGTGTCTTTGCAGTGTGGGAACCAATCTTGCCAACGGACTATTCCAGTCCGGGTACAGCGATCTTGGGCAGGTTGTCTGATTTAAGGGTTGAGCAGTACTGGGATAAGAACCACCTGTTTGCAGAACAACTGGGTCACAAGACTGAGTCCGACGCAAGTCAGCCTCACCCAAACTGCTGCACCCGCAAAGGCATTCAGTGGGATGAAGTTGCCGTCTATCCTAAAGACGCACACTGGGACGAACAACTTCCGCGTGCTGTCTTCTTAAACGGTCCAGTGGTGCATGCACTCGATTTTTCGAAAGCAGTCACTGATCTACTTTCGAAGTGAACGTCCAGCGATGACAAGGCAATTGGAAGCTTGCTGTAGCTCGCCAGCAGCGATGTGCTATTGGTTCGTAGTGTCGCTGATTGCTTGGGGAGTGCTGAGCCTTATAGGAATCTATTGGCGTCCTCTCCATGCATCGTCAGCGGCTGCTTGCCTTTTCGCCATGGCCATCGGGTGCATCGCCAACTGGTATAAAAATCGCTCTTTTCACTGCGTTCTAACAGGCCCACTATTTCTGATCGCTGCCGTTGCTTTCCTCCTCGCGAGAGTAGGCGTAACCCAGGTCAACACCGTTTTGGTCTGGCGATTCGTTCTCATAGGAACCGGCGTCGCGTTTCTGCTGGAGTGGCGATTTGCAAGACGTTCTACGTCGCAGAAGCCCAAATAACCTTGTTCCCCTTTTGTGCTGTGCCCGGCACTCCTCATAAACGCTAGTGATTAATCGGATGCGCGTTTTCGCGAACGGTCGAAATTCGGCATGGTGCTCTGCGCGCGTTCGATTAATCCGTTTGAAGGTGGGCGCTGGCGGTTGCGGCGGATGCGGGCTAGTGGCTGCACCGATCTAACGGCTATGGGAATTGAATCTTTTTTCGTTTGCAGTCTATTGATTTTGCTTGGCTTAGGAAAATCAGAGAAAACCGAAAATCGCAGTTAAAAGCTCTACCTTGTGGCATGACGTGCGGAGCATAGCACGCGAAGCGTCCGTCGCGCCAGCGACTACGTTCAAACGCGCTAACCGCAAACTGATTCACCAACGCGGATTGGCCAGGTTTGACGGTGGTGCGCGGGGGCGATAAACTTAAGTTTCCAGCGGCAAATCCCGCGTTGAAATCGCAGCGAATACAGACACAGTTCGTGCGTTTGAGTTTGAGGAGGAAGTATGGCTACGGTACCGGCTCCACGCGTTTACAAGAATTTCATTAATGGCGAGTGGGTGGATTCGCGCAGCGGGAAGGCCTACGAGAACCGCAATCCCGCGAACACGGACGAACTGGTGGGGATGTTTGTGTCTTCGACATCCGAGGATGTGGATGCGGCGGTGGACGCGGCAAAGGCGGCGTACGCGACGTGGCGGTTGGTGCCGGCGCCGAAGCGCGCGGAGATTTTGTACCGCGCGGCGGAATTGCTGGTGCACCGCAAAGAAGAATTCTCGCGGGACATGACGCGCGAGATGGGCAAGGTTATGGCGGAGACGCGGGGCGACGTCCAAGAAGCGATCGACATGACGTACTACATGGCCGGGGAAGGCCGGCGGCTGTTTGGGCAGACGACTCCCTCGGAGCTGCCCAACAAGTTCGCGATGAGCGTGCGGCAATCGATCGGGGTATGCGGCATGATCACGCCGTGGAATTTTCCGATGGCGATTCCGTCGTGGAAGATGATGCCTGCGTTGGTCAGCGGGAATACCGTGGTGTTGAAGCCCGCGGAGGACACGCCGCTGTCTTCGTATCATTTGGTGCAAACTTTGACCGAGGCGGGCCTGCCGCCCGGGGTCGTGAACCTGGTGAGCGGCGATGGGCCGAACGCCGGGGCGCCGCTGGCGCAGCATTCCGATGCGCCGGTCGTCAGTTTCACGGGATCGACGGCGGTGGGACGCCTGATTGCGCAGGCGTGCGCGCCGGAGTTCAAGCACTGCAGCCTGGAGATGGGTGGGAAGAACATCATCATCGTGATGGACGATGCGAACCTGGAGCTGGCGGTGGATGGCGCAGTCTGGGGCGGCTTTGGAACGACCGGGCAACGTTGCACGGCGGCCAGCCGCGTGGCGGTCCACAAGTCGGTGTACGGTGAATTCATTTCGCGATTTGTGGAGCGCGTCAAGAAATTGAAAGTAGGCGACGGGCTGGACGCGACGGTCGAAATGGGGCCGTGCATCAACGAGCAGCAGCTTAAGACGGTGATGGAGTACGTGGAGATTGGCAAGAACGAAGGCGCGAAGCTGTTGACTGGAGGGAACCGGCTGGATTCCGGGGCGTACGCGAAAGGCTGGTTCCATGCGCCGACGGTGTTCGGCGATTGCGGCGCGAAGATGAGGATCGCGCAGGAGGAAATTTTTGGGCCGGTGGTGTCGGTGATTCCGATCGGAGGGTTCGACGAGGCGATCGAAGTGGCGAACGGGGTGCCGTACGGATTGTCGGCATCGATCTACACGCGCGACGTGAATCGGGCGTTCCAGGCGATACGCGATCTGTACACCGGCATTGTTTACGTGAATGCGCCAACGATCGGCGCGGAGACGCATTTGCCTTTTGGCGGAACCAAGAAGACCGGCAACGGCCATCGCGAGGCGGCGATCGCGGCTATCGATTTCTTCACGGAGTGGAAGACGCTGTACATCGACTACTCGGATAAGCTGCAGCGGGCGCAGATCGATAACAATTAGAGGCCGTCAGCCGTCTCATAAATGGCCGAGACAGAAAGAGAAGAATTTCCTCAGGGGCTAAAGCCCTATTTTGCGCGTCTTTAAATGTCGGAGCTAAAGCTCCGACCCCCTGAGATGCATCTATGACCCCTGAGATGCATCCATGACTCCTGAAAGGCATCCATGACCCTGAGATGCATCTGTTAGATGACTTCTAGTTATCAAGCATTAGTTGCCGGGCACAGATTCGGCATGGACCCGCGCCATCATGCGCTGCAAGTGCTTTTGAGTTGCCCAGGCGTGATGGGCGTGGAGTAGTTGCTCGGCGGGGATCCACACGAGTTCATGTTCGTGCGTCGCTGAGATTGCTTCGCCAAGTTCTCGCCGCATAGAAGGTTGCATACAGCGCCTGACAGTAACCGTCTGATACGAAGTATTGCATGGCCTGGCCGATGCGTTCGCCAAGAATGACGCGGCAGCCGAGTTCTTCGCGGACTTCGCGGTGGACGGCTTCGGCGGGTGTTTCGGAAGGCTCGATTCCTCCGCCGGGTAGATGAAGACCGTGGGATTCGCGCACCGCAGCGACCAGACCTTCCGCATTGGTCACGACCGCGTATGCGCACGCGCGGGTCTTGATTGGGAGCGTTTCGCTTCTCAGCCCAAAAACAGGAATAAGTTGCTCCATAATTTTAGGATGCACGGAAGCGAGAGAATTCGCAATCCTCGGAATATGGTATCGGAACATGGTAGATGCCGGCGCGTTGACGATTGTTGACGGCGTTCCTACAATGGTAGTAGCACCCAGGACTGAGTGCTCCCTATGAGGACTCTCGCTCTGCAAGAGCGTCGTAATCGGCAGATTTTGGCCGATGTCGTGCGGACGTACATCGAGACCGGCGAACCGGTGTCTTCGCGGGCGGTTTCCGCGCGCTTTGAGGAGACCCTGAGCACGGCGACGATCCGAAACGTGATGGGGGAGCTGGAGGAGGGCGGCTTTCTGTACCAGCCGCACACTTCGGCGGGGCGCGTGCCTACGGCTGCGGCTTATCGGTTTTTCGCGCAGGAAATTGCGACGCAGGCGAAGTTGAGCGTGGTCGACAAGGAATGGATTCAGCGGGAAATCGGGGCGGCGACCAACGCTTCGGAAGTGACGGAACGCGCCGGACACGTGCTTGCGGAAGTGTCGAATGGCCTGGGCATCATCGTGTCGCCGCCGATGGGGAAGACGGTGATCGAGCACGCGCGCATGTGGTTGCTGCCCGACGGGCGCGTGGTGGTGGTGCTGATTTCGCCGGGTGGGAACACGCGCGACAAGATCCTGCGGCCGCCGCGACCGTTTACGCAGATCGAACTCGACGCCACGGCGGATTTTCTGAATCGGCATTACTCCGGATGGACGCTGGAAGCGATTCGCGGCGACCTTCTGCAGAAGCTGGCCACCGAGCGCGAGCGCTACGAAGGCATCGTGCAGAGCGCTTTGGCACTGTGCGACCCGGTGGTCCTGGGCGACGACGGTGCCCGGCAAGTGTACGTCGAAGGGGCGGCGCAGATGGTCGGCGCGGGAGAATTCGCGGACCAGACGCAGCTTCGCGATGTGCTTTCGGCGATTGAAGAAAAGTCCCGGTTGGTGACGGTCTTGAACGCGTGCATTGACGGACCGGAACCGGTATACGTGCAGATCGGGGTGAAGGAGATTTCGCAATCGGGAGAAAATTTGGCGCTGATCAGCGCACCCTATATGCGAAACGATCTGGTGCAGGGCTCGCTGGGCGTGCTGGGGCCAACGCGCATGCACTACGAACGCGCGATCACCGCAGTGGCCTACGTGGCGCAGTTATTCAGCGAAACACTGAGCAAGATTTGAGAGACTTCTGGCAGAGGAGAGGCAAGAAAGTGTTGGACAAGGACACCAATATCAGTATGCAACGCGATGAAACCAGTGGCGACCCGGAGCCATCCATGGACGTACGAAATGCGCAACCCGATTCGCCAGACAATGACCCAGAGACCGCGAAACTTCTCAGCGAGCTTGACGATTTGCGGCAAACGCTGCTGCGGCGACAGGCCGATTTCGACAACTATCGCAAGCGCATCGAGAAGGAACGCACGGAGGATTCCAAGCGCGCGACGGCGCGGCTGATTGAGGGGCTGATCCCGATCATCGACGGGTTCGAGCATGCGCTGGCGGCGCACCGGGAGAAGGAGTACGAGGTTTACAGCAAGGGTTTTGAGCTGATCTACAAGCAACTCATCGATAACCTCACCAAGCTTGGCGCTGAGCGCATCGATCCGATCGGAAAGCAGTTCGATCCGCATCTGCATCAGGCCATGGATCGCCTGGAAACCACCGACCACGAAGACGGCACCATCGTGCAGGTCTTCCAACCAGGCTACGTGTTTCATGGCCGGGTACTGCGGCCGGCAATGGTGCGCGTAGCCGTGAACGGCGCTGCCGCATCCAAGAAAACTGTGAATTAGCGCGGATTGATCGGCAGTAGCTGGGAATCTTCCAAGGAGAACGAAGTCGCATGCCGAAGTCGAGCCAGAGGGACTATTACGAAATCCTCGGGGTATCGCGCACCGCGAGCGTCGATGAAATCAAAGCGTCATACCGCAAGTGCGCCCTGAAGTGGCACCCGGATCGCAACCCGGAGAATAAGGCCGAAGCCGAAGTTAAATTCCGGGAGAGCACGGAAGCCTACAGCATCCTCAGCGATGCGCAGAAGCGCCAGGTCTACGACACTTACGGACACGCGGGGCTTTCGGGCTCGTCGGCGGGTGTCGATTTTAGCGGCACGATCTTCCAGGACTTCCACGACATTTTCGGTGATTTCTTCGGTTTCGAGGATATGTTTTCGGGTGGGCGTCGCGGTGGTGGACGCGGGCGCTCGCAGCGTGGCGCTGATCTTCGCTATGACATGACGCTCACGTTCGAAGAAGCTTCGGCGGGGGTCGCTACCAAGGTAAAGCTGCCGCGCCAGGAGTATTGCGAAGCGTGCAACGGCACCGGGGCGAAAAAGGGAACCGGCGTGGTTGCTTGTCAGACGTGCAGCGGGCGAGGCCAGCTGGCGTACCAGCAGGGCTTTTTCACGATTACGCGGACTTGTCCCGCATGCCAGGGCGCGGGGCAGATCGTGCGCGAGCGCTGCGCGGAATGCCGCGGTCAGGGACGCATCGAGCGCGAACGAACGATCGAGTTGCGTATTCCGCCGGGTGTTGACACCGGGTACACGCCTCCGCGTGGCGGGCGAGGGTGAGCCCGGACCGAACGGAGGTCCCGCGGGCGATTTGTACGTTGTGCTGGACGTCAAGGAACATCCCTTCTTCGAGCGCCGCGGAGCCGATCTGTACTGCACGATTCCTATCAGCATCGCGCAGGCCACACTCGGAACGGAACTTCAGGTGCCTGGATTAAGCGGCGACGAGAAGCTGAAAATTCCCGAAGGCACGCAGAGTGGCGCGGTGTTTCGCCTCAAGGCGAAAGGACTCGCCGACCCTCGCGGCGGCGGCAAGGGCGACTTGTACTATCACGTTCGCGTGATTACCCCGACTAAACTCAGCCGAGAACAGCGCAAGCTGATCGAGGAACTGGGCTCATCGCTGAAAGTCGATAACAAGCCGGCCGAGCGCAATTCTTCGATCTTCGACAAAGTCAAAGACATTTTTGGCTAGTTTGCGTTCTAACACCTGAGGCGCTCGCTTAGTTGTCGTGCTGTGGTGTGATCTAAACCCCGCGGTCTCGGAGACCGCGGCTACAGGGAAACATTTCGCTTACGCGTTGTGCGGTAGAATTCTCTCGTGCGCAGGCGCTTCTTTGTCGAACAATTTTCCGGCCGTACCGCCGTCATCGACGGCGACACGGCCCACCATCTGGGTCGCGTGCTCCGTGCCCAGGCGGGTCAACTCTACGAATTGAGCGACGGCATTGCGGTTTGGCTTGGTCGCATCGAGAGCGTGGCCCGCGATCGCATACAATTCGCGCTGTTGGAAGAAATCCCGGCCCATCCGCCTGCGGTCGATATCATTCTGCTTCTCTCCATTGTGAAGTTCGACGCTTTCGAGTGGGCGATCGAGAAAGCAACGGAACTAGGCGTTGGCATGATCGTTCCCGTCGCCGCGTCGCGCAGTGAGAAGGCACTCCTGGCGGCCGCCGGAAAGCGCCTGGATCGTTGGGAGAAAATCCTGGCGGAGGCGTCGCAGCAATCGCGCCGCGTACGAGTGCCTGCCATCTCATCCCCGTTGCGACTTCGCGAAGCCTTTAACGAGGCCTATCCACTTGGCGCTAAGGTCATCTTGTCCGAACGCAGCAACGCACCGGCATTGCGTGAAGTTTTGTCCGCCGTGACGGTCTCCCAAGCCACCCTCGCCATCGGCCCCGAAGGTGGCTGGACGGATGAAGAGTTGACGTCGGCCGGGGCAGCCGGCTTCCGGGAGGCGTCCCTTGGCAAACTGATCCTGCGGACCGAAACCGCGGTGGTCGCGGCGCTGGCTTGCGTGAACTACGCTCTGGGCGCCTAAGGGCGTCAAGTCTCCGCATCCAACTAGCAACGGCCGAGAGTCGAGGAGCGTCCTATGACAGGGAGGCAAGGGCAACGACCCGCTACGGGCCCCTCCGCAAGGACTCGCCGTTGCCCGAATCGTCTCTCGGCCAAGCAACATCTGGCGTCGCGCGCGACGCCCATGTTATAAATACGAGGCAGCAATAAAATGCAAAGCACGGACGAGCGACATCCTTCAGCCACCACGGTCCCGGAATCTTCAGCGCCCACGTTGACCTCCGGCGCGACCCCGGATCCCACTTCTGCGGGACATTCGCTGCGCAATGAGATTCGCGTTTGGACGCGCGACCTACTGATCGCTATCGGCCTTGCGCTGGTTATCATCGTTTTCCTCTACCAGCCCGTGAAGGTCGAAGGCACCAGCATGGCGCCCTTGCTTTCCGACCAGGAGCGCATCTTCATCAACAAATTTGTGTACCGCTTTGAGCCGATCGACCGCGGCGACGTGGTCGTTTTCTGGTACCCGCTGGACCGCTCGAAATCCTTCATCAAGCGCGTCGTGGGGTTGCCGGGTGAAACGGTCGAGATTCGCAAGGGAATTGTTTTCGTCAATGGCGTCTCGCTCGCCGAGCCTTATGTCCCCCCGCAATACGAAGACCTGACTGATTTCGGCCCCGTAAGCGTGCCGCGCGAAAGCTATTTCGTGATGGGCGACCACCGCATCAGCTCCAACGATTCGCGGGTGTTCGGCGCGGTGGCCAGCCACTACATCTACGGGCGCGCGGTGTTCGCATATTGGCCCGTCGATCACTTTGGCTCGCTCTCAACCGCGGAAGCAAAAACGAAATGAATTTCGACGGAGGACACACTGAACGAAGTGCAGCACCGACCCGCTATACTGGCGCTGGAAGACGGGCGCATATTTAACGGCCGCGCGGCCGGCGCGATCACGCGCCGGGGCGGCGAAGTCGTTTTTAACACCAGCCTTACCGGATACCAGGAAGTTTTCACCGACCCCAGTTACGCCGGGCAGATTGTTTGCCTCACCTATCCGCACATCGGAAACGTAGGCGCGAACCTGGACGACCAGGAGTCGGCGCGCCCGTACATCGAGTCGCTGATCGTGCGCGAGTTCTCGCAGATCTCGTCGAACTGGCGCTCCGCGGAAACCACGCAGCTTTATCTCAATCGCCACAAAATCCCGGTGATCTGGGACATCGACACGCGCGCGCTGGTACGGCACTTGCGTCATGTCGGCGCGTTGCGCGGGGTTGTCGCAACCGACGGCACGCCCGCCGAGCAGCTGATTTTTGAAGCGAAGCAACTGCCCTCCATGGCTGGGCAGGAACTCGCCAGCCGCGTCTCCTGCAACAAGACCTATAAGTGGGACGCGGGCTCGATCGATTTCGTGAGCTCTCCGTGGACCGAGCAGATGGGCGAATCCGGCGGCGGACAGGAGGAGCGCAAGCTTCGCGTCGTCGCCTACGATTACGGAATCAAGCAGAACATCCTGCGATTGTTAGTGGACCACCAGTGCGAGGTGGCCGTTGTGCCCGCGCAAACATCAGCGGAAGATGTGCTCGCGATGGGCGCTGACGGCGTGTTTCTCTCCAATGGCCCTGGCGATCCCGAACCGGCGACTTACGCGGTCGAAGGCATACGCAAGCTCTTGGGGAAAATTCCCGTCTTCGGCATCTGCCTGGGCCACCAGTTGTGCGGGCTGGCACTTGGCGGCAAAACCTTCAAGCTCAAATTCGGTCATCACGGAGCGAATCATCCGGTGAAAAATCTGCTTACCGAGCAGGTGGAAATCACTTCGCAGAATCACGGCTTCTGCGTAGACCCGGAATCGCTGCCCTCCAGCGAAGTCGAAATTACGCATCTCAACCTGAACGATCACACCAACGAAGGCCTGCGCCACAAATCGCTGCCGCTGTTCAGCGTGCAATATCACCCGGAAGCATCGCCCGGGCCACACGATTCGCACTATTTGTTCACGCAGTTCACGGACCTGATGAAAGAGTTCGCGCAGCCAGGGAGTTCGCGCCGATGAGCCCTCTGCGGCTATGATCCGAGGCGCACCGCTTGAAGAGTCGCCTGCGCAGCTGAAAATGCCTGAGTCGACGAACTTCAAGGCGATATGCCAAAACGCAAAGACATTAAGAAGATTCTGATCATCGGCTCCGGCCCGATCGTTATCGGACAGGCTTGCGAGTTCGACTATTCCGGCGCGCAGGCGTGCAAGGCTCTGCGCAGCGAAGGCTATGAGGTCGTGCTGGTCAATTCCAATCCGGCCACGATCATGACCGATCCTGAGCTGGCGCATCGCACCTACATTGAGCCGCTCACAAAGGAATATCTCGAAGAGATTATTTCGCGCGAACGGCCGCAGGCACTTTTGCCGACCGTTGGAGGGCAGACGGCGCTGAATCTGGCTGTTGAGCTTGCGGAGAGCGGCATTCTCGAAAAATATAAAGTGGAAATGATCGGGGCGTCGTTGCGGGCGATCAAAGTGGCGGAGGATCGTCTGTGGTTCAAGGATGCCTGCCGCAAGATTGGGTTGGAAGTGCCGGCGTCGGCGCTGGTGAACAACGCGCAGGATGCCTTGCGCTTGTGCGATCAGCTGGGATTTCCCGCTGGTGATCCGGCCATCGTTCACGCTTGGCGGCACTGGCGGATCGATCGCCTATAACCGCGAAGAGTTTGGCGAAGCCATCTCGCACGCGCTGGACATGAGCCCGGTGCACGAAGCGCTCGTGGAAGAGTCGGTGCTCGGGTGGAAGGAATACGAGCTCGAAGTGATGCGCGATTTTCGCGACAACTTCGTGGTCATCTGCTCGATCGAAAATTTCGACCCCATGGGCGTGCACACCGGCGACTCCATCACCGTCGCTCCCGCGCAAACGCTGACCGACAAGGAGTATCAGCGCATGCGTGACGCCGCGGCGGCCATCGTGCGCGAAGTCGGCGTCGAAACCGGCGGCTCCAACGTCCAGTTTGGCATCAATCCGGAAAATGGCCGCATGGTTGTGATTGAGATGAATCCGCGCGTGTCACGCAGCTCCGCGCTGGCCAGCAAAGCTACCGGATTTCCCATCGCCAAAATCGCCGCGCGTCTCGCGGTGGGAATGACGCTCGACGAAATTCCCAACGACATCACCAAGCAAACTCCGGCATGTTTCGAGCCGACCATCGACTACGTGGTCGTGAAAATCCCCAAGTGGCAGTTCGAGAAATTTCCCGGCGCCGACACTACGCTGGGCACGCAAATGAAATCCGTCGGCGAAGTGATGGCCATCGGGCGCACCTTCAAAGAAGCGCTGCAGAAGGGAATTCGCTCGCTGGAACCGCACACTCCGTGGCGCGCTCCGGCGGAAACGCCGGAATCGCTGCTGCGCGAAAAGCTAGCGACGCCGCGGGCGGACCGCATCCACTGGCTGATGACGGCCGTCGAGCGCGGACTTCCCGCGAGTGAGATTTGCGAGCTCACCAAAATCGATCCGTGGTTCATCCAGCAACTCGAAGAGATCATCGCCATGAACCGGCGCGCCGCGAGCGTAACGGTGGAAACCGCTTCGCGCGATCTGCTGCGCGAAGTGAAACGCTACGGCACCAGCGACGAAGTTCTCGCGCAGATTTGGAAGACAACGCCTGCCGCCGTGCGCCTGCAGCGCGCCCGCTACGGCGTGGCGCCGGTCTTCAAGCGTGTGGATACCTGCGCCGCGGAATTCGAATCCTTCACGCCGTACATGTATTCGACCTACGAGGAAGAGGACGAATCCGACCCGCAGCCGCGGTCGAAAATCATGATCCTCGGCAGCGGCCCGAATCGCATCGCGCAAGGAATCGAGTTCGATTATTGCTGCTGCCATGCCTCGTTCGCGCTGCGCGAAGACGGCTACGAAACGATCATGGTGAATTGCAACCCGGAGACGGTTTCCACGGACTACGACACCTCGGATCGTCTGTACTTCGAGCCGCTCACGCTCGAAGACGTGCTTGCGATTGTCGAACGGGAAAAGCCGCAAGGCGTGATCGTGCAATTCGGCGGGCAAACGCCACTAAACCTTGCGCTGGAGTTGAAGCGCAACGGCGTGCCCATTATCGGCACGACGCCGGAGTCCATCGACCTGGCCGAAGACCGCCGCCGCTTCGGCCGCTTGCTCGAAGAACTGAAAATTCCTCAGCCGCGAAACGCCACCGCGCTGGTACCGGAAGAAGCCGCGCGCGTAGCCGGCGAAATTGGCTTGCCGGTGCTGGTGCGACCGAGCTACGTGCTCGGCGGCCGCTCGATGGTGATCGCCTACGATGTAAACACCGTGCAGGAATACGTCGCGCAAGCGGCGCTGATGGGTCCGGCGCGGCCGGTGCTGATCGACCAGTTCCTGGAAGAAGCCACGGAAGTCGACGTGGATGCGCTCGCCGACGGCACCGATGTGGTGATCGGCGGAATCATGGAGCACATCGAAGAAGCCGGCGTGCATTCCGGCGACTCGTCGTGCGTGCTGCCGCCGGTGAGTTTGCCGCCCAAAATATTGGAAACGATCCGCGACTACACCAAACGGCTGGCGCTGGCGCTGAAAGTAGTCGGCCTGATGAACGTGCAATACGCCATCCAGCGCGACACCGTCTACGTGCTGGAGGTGAATCCGCGCGCTTCGCGCACCGTTCCCTATGTGAGCAAAGCGACCGGCGTGCCACTGGCGAAAGTCGC
The DNA here is from genome assembly GCA_963729285.1 of uncultured Acidobacteriota bacterium. Lineage (GTDB taxonomy): Bacteria > Acidobacteriota > Terriglobia > Acidiferrales > UBA7541 > Acidiferrum. Next base: position 10,796 of record CAVSNL010000026.1, on the reverse strand, counting down.
GGCGCGGCTCATGGCCGGGAAACGACTTGCGGATATGAAGCTGCCGGTCGTGAAGCACAACGGCGTGTCAGAAATCCCCGTTCACGAATTTTACGCGGTGAAGTCGCCGGTTTTCCCGTTCAACAAATTCCGCGGCGTAGACACCATTCTCGGACCGGAGATGCGCTCGACGGGCGAGGTCATGGGCATCTCGACTTCCTACGGACAGGCGTTCGCGAAAGCGCAGCTTGCGGCCGGCCAGCGGCTCCCGCAAAAGGGCACCGTATTTCTCAGCGTCAACGATCGCGACAAGCGGGAGGTTGGGCCGCTCGGAAAAGATCTGCTGGCGCTGGGTTTCCGCTTGCTGGCGACGCGCGGCACCGCCGCGGCACTGGAAGCCGCGGGTATCGAGGCCGAACCGGTCTTCAAAGTGAACGAAGGACGCCCCAACATCGTCGACCTGATTAAAACGCGCAAGATCGATCTGATTATCAACACGCCGCTGGGCCGCGAATCGTTCTACGACGAAAAATCGATCCGGCGCGCCGCGATTCGGCATAACATTCCGTGCATCACAACGCTGGCGGCGGCCAGCGCGGCGGCGCTCGGTATTCGCGCGCTGCTCGACCAGAAACCCGAAGTCGGCGGCGCTGCAAGATTTGCATCGCGGGCGCGTGCCGGCATCGGGCAGCACCGCGACGGGAGACTAGGCCATGGACCTTTCCGGAGTTTACCCCGCGTTGACCACGCCATTTGCGGCGGATGGATCGGTGTCGCTCTCGATTTGAAGTACAACATCGAGCGCTACAACTCGACCGGACTCGCCGGGTATGTGGTGATCGGATCGACGGGTGAATCCGTGCTGCTGTCGCGCGGCGAAACGGACGAGCATTCTCGCGACCGTGAAAGAAGCGGCAGGCCAGGGCAAGCGGCTGATCGCCGGCACCGGCGCGGAATCCACCGCAGAAACCATTGAGCGGACCAAGCGCGCCGCCGAATTGGGCTACCACTTCGCACTGGTGAAAACGCCCTATTACTACAAGCCGGCGTACAAGCCCGAGGTTTTGATCGCCCACTACCGGCGTGTCGCGGATGCATCGCCGATTCCCGTATTGCTGTATTCGGTGCCCATCTTTACGGGCGTGACGCTCGAGGCGCCGGAAGTGGCCGCGCTTTCCGAGCATCCGAACATCGTTGGGATCAAAGACAGTTCCGGGCATGTGCTGCGCGTCGGCGAAATGGTGGCCATGGCGCAGCCGGACTTCCAGGTGCTGACCGGCTCGGCGCCGACATTGCTCGCGGGCATTACGGTAGGCGCCAAAGGCGCAATCCTGGCTTTGGCTTCCGCGCTCCCGGAAAAGTGCGTGGAGCTGTTCGAGCTTTCGCGCGCAGGGCATATCGAGAAGGCGCGCGAGCTGCAAAACGTGCTGCTCAAGGTTTCGAAGGTGATCGCTTCGGAACATGCGATTGCTGGCCTGAAATTTGCGATGGACCAGCGAGGCTATCGCGGCGGAATTCCACGTCTGCCGCTGGTTCCAATCAACGCAGCCTACAAGCAACGCATATTGGAGTCGCTCGCGAGCCTTGACCCTGTGGCGGCGCGCGCTTAGCGTGCTGGTGCGGAACCGGGTTGCCACACTGTCTTGCCACACCGTCTTGAATGAACCGCCGGGCTGAAGCCCGGCGCCTACACAGACGAGCCTCCACTTGGCCGCAAGACTGCTGGGCGCTATCCTTCGCAGCCGGCGCTCGTCCAAGGGTGAAGCCGTTAGATTTGCCGTCTTCGGGTAGAGCCGGTTTGATCTCGATTGTTTAGTTGGCGTCAAAAGATAGGGTTTGGCTCCGATACTGGCCGGCGACTTGGCGTTACCAATTGGGCTGTGTAACATCTAAATCTCGATGGGTTGTATCTCGATACCGTTCCGGCGCCTGCCTCACCAGCCGAAGTTGTTTCTTCGGTTTCTCGATGATTTTCCCAGCGTCTCGAAATTCTACGCGCACCCTCCTACGTTTGAATCCGTGAACGAAATCGCGCGCTCGCTCGATTTTCCAGTCGATCGCAGGAAAGAAGTGACAGCGGCATTGCGCGATATCAATGGCGTTTTGGGTGCCGGCGACGCGACGCGCCGCAACCTTGACCGCTTGGAGAATGGCGCGGTTGCGGTGGTGAGCGGTCAGCAAGTCGGGCTGTTCGGCGGACCGGCGTACGCTTTTTACAAAGCCCTCAGCGCGATTCGCATGGCGGAAGAACTAACCGAGGCCGGAGTTCCGGCCGTGCCAGTATTTTGGATGGCGACGGAGGATCACGATCTGGATGAAGTGCGCCACGTGTCCTGGTTCCACAGCGGGAAACTGACGCGGTTTGAGCTACCTGCAGAAGCGGCGCCCGGACGGCCAGTGGGACAAGTAAGACTCGGCGCGGAAATTGCCGGAATGGCGAAGACCGCATCAGAGCTTCTGGCGGGCCCGGGCGCCGAGGCCGTCGCGAAAGTCCTGCTGGAAAGTTACACGCCGGAGGAGACTTACGGAAGCGCTTTTGGAAAGCTGTTCGCCCGCGTGTTCGCGGAATATGGATTGATTTTGCTCGATCCGCTGGATGTGCGGCTGCACCGTATCGCAACCCCGGTGTACCGCAAGGCGCTGGAGGACCGCGACGAGTTGAGCGCAAAGTTGTTGGAGCGCGGCAAAGACCTGGAAGCGGCTGGATTCGATCCACAGGTGAAGGTGACGCCGGAAGGCACGCTGCTTTTCCGCATGAAGGATGGCTTACGACAGCCGATCGCGTATGTTCCGGAAAACGACGCCGGATCGAGACGCGGAAAGTTCAAGTCGGGTGAAGCCTCGTGGTCGCGCGACGAGATTTTGCGGCTGGCGGAGGATGCGCCAGAGACGCTGAGTCCAAATGCGTTGCTGCGCCCGGTGGTGCAGGATTATCTGTTGCCGACGGTATCGTTTTCCGCCGGCTCGGCGGAGATCTCCTACCTGGCCCAATCGGAAGTGGTTTACCGGCATATTCTTGGACGCATGCCCGTGGTGCTGCCGCGCGCGGATTTCACGGTCCTGGACGCCAAAGCCGACAAACTGCTGCAGAAATACCACCTGTGTATTGAGAATATCTGGGTGGGTCCACAAGAATTACGCAAGCAGATGGAAGCGGTTTCGCTCCCGAAGCAACTTGCCGAGGACTTCGACAAGAAGAAAGCGCTGATCGAAACCACGCTGGCCGAGCTGGGCGCGGACATCCAGAAGCTGGACGCGACCCTGGCCGGAGCGGTCGAGACGACGCGCGAGAAGATGACCTTTACACTAGAGAAGCTACGAGAGAAGACCGGAAGAGCCCTGGACGAGCGCGCCGGCCGGATCGCCGAACACGTGGAGTTTCTCGAGAATCTGCTTTATCCCAACAAGGTCCTGCAATCGCGAGAGCTGTCCTTCCTGCCGTTCTTGTCGCAGTGGAGCGCCGAAGGATTGAAGGAACTCAAAGACCTCGCCGGCAGCGCCAACCTCAAAGAACACCGCATCGCACGCATCTCGTAAATCCGTCCTCCATCAGGGCAGAGCGGGTGATTCGGTGATGCTCCTTAACTACTTTCTAATGCGAAAAAATCTAGAATTCGCAGCAAAGCGGTTGGCCTAGAGGGGGCGAGCTGATACGAATAATCGCGTGGCTCGTCCCCTGCTTCATTTCTTGCCGTGTTCGGCGGCCTCCTCCCAACGGTATAGTTGTTTGGGCTACAGGGGGACAGGATGGAAACTCTGCGGGTGAAGACGACGCGCCGGACGCAGTTACTGGACGTGACCCAGGCAGTGGAGCGAACGGTGGCGCAGTCCGGAGTGGTGACCGGTATTTGCTATGTGTATGTGCCGCACACAACGGCCGGAGTGATGATCAACGAGCATGCAGATCCCGACGTCGCCACCGATCTGGAAGGCGTGTTTGACCGGTTCGTGCCGCACTCAGGCCCTTACCGCCATGCGGAGGGCAATACAGACTCCCACGCGAAGGCGGTGATGGTCGGGAGCAAGCCAGCTAATTTTCGTCGAAAAGGGCAAGTTGGCGCTAGGAACCTGGCAGGGAATCTTCCTTTGCGAATTTGATGGGCCACGGGAGCGGAAGATTTGGGTAAAGGTGGTTGACGACGAAACGAAGGAGTCTCGTAAGTAGCACTTTCTTAGCGCGCTCCGTCTAAATTTGGCGGGAGGTCCGGACAACGAGGTTCGGACTTCTAGGGGATGTGCTAGAGTTTTGCGGTGATGACACGCCTCGGGATTTACATTCAGGTCCCCTTTTGCCAGACGAAATGCACCTACTGCAATTTTCATACGGGTGTAGTGTCTTCCGCGCGGTTTGCGCCTTACGTCAGTGCGGTCTGTTCGGAGATTGAACGGCATAGCGATCTTTATTCGCGTGCTGGTGTGCACCTCCCGGATTCATTTCCCGGCGCTCTCGCAGATACGGTTTACGTCGGCGGCGGCACGCCGAGTCTGCTTGATCCAGCGCATTTGCAGCGGATATTGGATGCGATTCGGCGAACCTTCCCTACGGATTTAGCGGAAGTCACTCTCGAGGCGGATCCTGAGACGGTGGAACCGGACAAGGCAGCGGCGTGGGTCCGGGCGGGAATCAATCGCGTCAGTTTTGGCGTCCAGTCGTTCTCCGATGCGGAGCTAAAGGCGACGGGCCGCATGCATCGTCGCGCGGACATTCACCGCGCAGTGCCGATTTTGCGCGATGCGGGCATCAGGAATATCAGTTTCGATCTGATCGCGGGCCTTCCGGGACAGACGCGAGCGAGTTGGGCGGCCTCACTGGACGAGTTGGCCGCGCTCGGCCCGGAGCACGTGTCCATATACTTGCTCGAAATCGACGAAGGCAGCCATCTGGGAGCAGAAGTATTGCGCGGCGGCGCAAAGTACGGAGCCGGCACGATACCCAGCGAAGATGACATGGCGGAGTTCTACGAAACCGCATGCAAGTTTCTGCAACAGGCCGGCTACCGCCACTATGAAATCTCAAACTGGGGCAAGGCGGGATTCGAGTCGCGCCACAACTTGAAATATTGGCAGCGCGAACCGTACTTGGGATTTGGCGCGGGCGCGCACTCGTTTTCAGGGACGCAACGCTGGGCCAACGCGCACGACGCGGCAGCCTATGTAAGCGCGATCGAAAGCGGGCGATTCCCTGTGGAGCAGTTGGAGGAAGTAACGCCCGAAAGCGCCTTGGAAGAAGAGCTGTTTTTGGGCTTGCGCCAGCTGGATGGCATCGATGTCGGACGAATCGAGCGCGAGTACGGCGTGGCGGTGACGCCGAGATTCGATCGACTGATGTCTGCGGGCATGGTCGAACGCAATGGCAACGTCGTGCGCTTGGCGGAAAGCAAGCTAAGCGTAGCGAATGAAGTTTTCGTCGAGCTGATGAAGTGAGAACAGAAATTACCTCAGGCAATTAAGAACGCGAGTAAGGGCAGTCAGGAGGCCGCAGTGAGTCCGGACCCAGATCGGTTGAAGGCGCCAATGTCAAAAGATCACATCGTGGATTTGCGCAGCGACACGGTGACCCGCCCAACTTCAGAGATGCGCCGCGCCATGGCGGAAGCCGAGGTTGGCGACGACGTGTACGGCGAAGATCCCACCGTCAACCGCCTGGAAGCCCGCGCCGCGGAAATGTTTGGCAAAGAAGCAGCCCTGTTCGTGCCCACTGGATGCATGGGCAACCTGATCGCCATCAAAGTATGGACCCATCACGGCAACGAAGTAATTTGCGAAGAGCGCAGCCACGTAAATTTGTACGAGCTGGCGTCCATGTCCGCGATCGCAGGCTGTATGCCCCGCATCGCGCGCGCCGAAGATGGAATCCTCTCCTGGAAGCAAATCGAAGCCGTGATCCGGCCCAAAATTTACTATGACTCGCAAACGGCGTTGGTGTGCCTGGAAAACACCAGCAACATGGCCGGCGGAACGGTCTACCCGACGGCGCAGGTCAACGATATTTGCGATCGAGCCCACGACGCCGGCCTGAAAGTGCACCTCGATGGCGCGCGCATCTTCAACGCGGCCACAGCGCTGGGCGAAAACGTCGCGGAAATGGCCCGCAAAGTCGACTCGGTCATGTTTTGTCTATCGAAGGGACTAGGCGCACCGGTGGGATCGATGGTCGCGGGCTCCCGCGAATTTATCGAGAAAGCGCGCATCTACCGCAAAATGTTTGGTGGCGGCATGCGCCAGGCAGGCGTAATCGCGGCGGCAGGATTAGTGGCGTTGGAGAAATCTCCGTCGCGCCTGTATATCGACCACCAGAACGCGCGCCGCCTCGCAGAAGGTGTTGCGAAGATTCCAGGATTCGCGATCGATCCGTCAAAGGTCCGCACCAACATCGTGATCTTCGATTGCTCGACCACTGGAAAGACCGCGGTCGAATGGTGCGACATTCTGTACCAGCGAGGCCTGTGGGCGCAGGACACGGCGCTGCATTCCGTTCGTTTAGTAACGCACTGCGACGTGGACGAGACGGACATCGAGCGCGCGCTGACGGTGTTGCAAGACGCGGCGATGCAAGTACAAAAGGTGGGGGCATGATAAAGCGGACTGGCTGGCTCGGCGGTGCTGCTGCAATTCTGTGCGTGTTGGCGATTGCTGCCATTGCGCAGACGCCCAAAAACGAGGTGCGCAAGGCGCGCCGCGATTTCGGTGCCGCGCCGACAGTGGAGGAAGCACAGCCATTTCTTGACGATGCTGAGTCGCGGCTCTTTGACCTTGGTGTGAAGGCCTCGCGTGCCGCGTGGGTGCAGCAGAACTTTATTACCGATGACACGGAACAGATCTCGGCGGATGCGAATCAGCAAGCAACCGCGCTAAGCGTAGAGCTGGCAAAAAAAGCCGAGCGCTGGGACAAAGTAACGCTACCTCCAGTAATGGCCCGAAAAATGATGCTGCTGAAACTCGCAGCCGGCTTTCCCGCCCCAAGCGATCCCGCCGAGCAGAAAGAATTGGCCCAGGTCGAAGCGTCGCTCGACGGTGACTACGGAAAAGGGAAGTGGTGCCCGGACGGCGCAAACGGCAAATGCCTGGACGTGACCGCCGTAGGAAAATTAATGGCCAACAGCCGCGACGAAACTGAACTCAAGCGCGCGTGGCTCGGATGGCACGCCGTCGGCGCACCGATGCGCCAGCGCTACACGCGGCTCGTAGAACTCGGCGACAAAGGCTCCCAAGAACTAGGCTTTACCGACGCCGGCGCGTTATGGCGCTCCAACTACGACATGCCGCCCGACGCCTTCGCGAAAGAAGTCGATCGCCTCTGGGATCAGCTGCGGCCGCTCTATCTGTCGTTGCACGCCTACGTGCGCGGGCAGCTCGCCAAGAAGTACGGAAAAGACGTAGTGCCCGCGCAAGGACCAATCCCCGCTCATCTGCTCGGCAATATCTGGGCGCAGGAGTGGAACAACGTCTATCCGCTGATGGATTCGCCGAAGCCTCCGCAAAGCTATGACCTCACAAAAATTTTGCAGGATCGCCACACCGATGCCCGCGGCATGGTCCACTACGGCGAAGCCTTCTTTATCTCGCTAGGTTTCGCGCCACTCCCCCAAACATTTTGGGAGCGCTCCCTGTTCACCAAGCCGGCCGACCGCGACGTAGTCTGCCATGCCAGCGCCTGGGACGTGGATTCCAAGGACGACCTCCGCGTCAAGATGTGCATTCAGATCACGCAGGAAGATTTCGTGACCATTCACCACGAACTGGGCCACAACTTCTACCAGCGCGCCTACAACACCCAGCCGCCATTGTTCCAAAACAGCGCGAACGACGGATTCCACGAAGCGGTTGGCGACACCATTGCGCTTTCGGTCACGCCGGAATATCTGAAGAAGATCGGACTGATTGAAACGGTACCGCCGGCGTCGGGCGATATCGATTACCTCTTGCAGCAGGCTCTCGAAAAAGTCGCCTTTCTGCCCTTCGGCCTGATGATCGACAAATGGCGCTGGGAGGTCTTCGCAGGACAAGTCAAACCGGACCAGTACAACAAAGCGTGGTGGGACTTGCGCCTGAAATACCAGGGCGTCGCCCCGCCAGTCGCGCGAACCGAAGCGGACTTCGACCCCGGCGCGAAATATCATGTGCCAGGCAACGTCCCGTACATGCGCTACTTCCTCGCGCGCGTTCTGCAATTTCAATTTCAGCGAGCGCTGTGCCGCGAAGCTGGCTACTCCGGCCCGCTGCACCGCTGTTCGATCTATGGAAACAAGGTAGCGGGGCAACGACTGAACGAAATGCTAGCCCTGGGCGCCAGCAAGCCATGGCAAGAAGCGCTGGAGACATTGACCAGCGAGAAGCAGATGGATGCGACCGCAATCGCAGACTACTTCGCCCCGCTAAAAGTCTGGCTCGACGAGCAAAACAAAAAGAACGGCTACCCGGTAGGCTGGTGATCGTTATGTCGTTCTGTGAACCCAATGGCCGCGCTTCATGTAAAATATAAGCGAAACTTTTACTGGCTATAGGCTGCGCTAACCGCACTGACATCACCGAGGATATTGTGAATTTCTCGCTTACCGAAGAACAGCAGCAATTGCGGCGAAGCATCCGCGAATTTGCCGAAGGAGAAATCGCCCCGCACGTAATGGAGTGGGACGAAGCCTCTCACTTTCCGTCCGAAATCATGCCCAAGCTCGCCGAAATGGGCCTGCTCGGCGTCATCTTCCCCGAAGAATACGGAGGGGCCGGCCTGGGCTACATCGAGTACGCGCTGGCAATCGAGGAACTATCGCGCGTCGACGGCTCGGTAGGCATCATCGTCGCAGCCCACAATTCGCTCTGCAGCAATCACATCTTTAAGTTTGGCACCGAAGAGCAAAAGAAAAAGTACCTGACGCCGCTGGCGCAAGGCAAAAAAATCGGCGCATGGTCGCTGACCGAGCCAGAAGCGGGCTCGGACGCAGGCGGCACGCGGACGACAGCGGTGCGCGATGGAAAGCACTGGGTCCTGAACGGAGCCAAGACCTTCACCACCAATGGCCACTACGCTGACGTGTGCGTGGCCATGGCGGTAACCGACAAATCGAAAAACTCCCACGGGATCAGCGCTTTCATCCTCGAAAAAGGCACGCCCGGATTCAAACCCGGAAAGAAAGAAAACAAGCTGGGCCTGCGCGCCAGCGACACCTCGGAAGTGATTTTCACGGACTGCCGCGTGCCGGCCGATAACTTGCTCGGCGCCGAAGGCGAGGGTTTCGTCGGCAGTCTGAAGATTCTCGATGGCGGCCGCATTTCGATTGCCGCGCTGGCGCTGGGCATGGCGCAAGGCGCCCTGGAAGCAGCGACGAAGTATGCCAAGCAACGCAAGCAATTCGGCCAGGCGATCAGCGAGTTTCAAGCCATCCAATTCAAGCTCGCCGACATGGCCACGCAGGTGGAAGCTGCACGCCTGCTGGTGTACCAGGCAGCCTGGCTGGCCGACCAGAAGGACGTCCGCTTCACCCGGGAATCCAGCATGGCGAAACTATTCGCCAGTGAAGTCGCCGTGCGCGTAGCTAACGAGTGCGTGCAAATCCATGGCGGCTACGGATTCATTAAAGACTACCCAGCCGAAAAATATTACCGCGACGTGAAGCTGTGCACCATTGGCGAAGGCACCAGCGAAATTCAGAAGTTGGTGATTGCCCGCCAGCTACTAGGCAAGAAATAATAGGGCGATGCCTTCAGCGTCGCTCTACAGCCCACAGGAAAACGATGCCGCCGCCAATTGAAAATTGGGCGGAGCGCGTGTGTGCCGGGGACGTGCTCGCGGTCTCGCGGGCGATCACTGCGATCGAGAATCATCAGCCGGAAGCGGAAGAGTTGCTGCGAGTCGTCTTCCCGCGAACTGGCAAGGCATATTTGACCGGCATCACCGGTGCGCCCGGAACGGGCAAGAGTACGCTGGTGGATCGTCTGGCCGCTTTCTATCGCCGCCAAAACGAAGCGGTGGGCGTCATCGCCGTGGATCCCACGAGCCCTTACACCGGCGGCGCGATTCTTGGCGATCGCATTCGGATGCAAGGGCACGCCAGCGACGCAGGTATGTTTATCCGATCCATGGCGACGCGTGGATTCCTGGGAGGTCTGGCGCGCGCGACCGCGGAAGTCGCGCTGCTGCTCGACGCCGCTGGCAAAGACCAAGTCCTCATCGAGACTGTTGGCGTTGGGCAGGATGAAGTTGATATCGTGCAGCTGGCGGATTGCGTCGCGGTCGTGATGGTTCCCGGCATGGGCGACGACATCCAGAACATGAAAGCTGGTCTGATGGAGATCGGCGACATTTTCGTGTTGAATAAGTCCGACCGCGAGGGCGCCGACCGCTTGGAGCAGGAGCTGCACGCGATGCTGTCGCTGGTCATGCCCAGGGACGGTTGGCATCCGCCGGTCGTGCGCACGGTGGCGAGCGAGAACAAGGGCATCGATGTGCTAGCCGCGACGATCGCCAAGTTTCGCGCCCATTTCGAGTCCAGCGGCGAGCGCCGCCGCAAGCATGTGGAGCACTGGAAGCAGCGCCTGATCGAACTCGTGGAATCGCGGCTGCTGCAGAAGGCTCTGGGGGGTAGCGGCGGCGAAGCCCGGTTGACGGCATTGGCAGCGGAGGTCGCGGATCGAAAGAAAGATCCTTTCACCGCGGTAAACGAGATTCTCGCGCAAAGCGGCCTAGGTTAGCAGCGTCGCGCCGAGAAATCGGCGCGGCAACCCGGCGCGTGATCGTGCGGTTCAAAAGCAGCGAGTTGATGTCTTCGATGGTGCACGGCTTCACAAGTTGCGCGACGAGTCTTTTTCTTTAGGAGGTC
>CAVSNL010000025.1:0-10472 GCA_963729285.1 uncultured Acidobacteriota bacterium | reverse complement strand
TGGCTGGCAGTTGTACGCTAGCCGTGCTGAGACGCGACTGGATTTTACGTCCAGACAGGCTCGGACAATCACATCAGGACTGGATGGTCTTCCTTGACGGAATCTTTGTCTACTTCCGAAGTGAAAGAGCTCACCAAGAAATATACCTATGGGACGTGGCGCCGGCAAAAAGGCTGGAACCCGCTTCACCTGGTCGATGCGGAAGGTTGCTACTTTACGGATGCGGATGGGAAAAAGTATCTCGATTTTTCCGCGCAGTTGATGTGCGTGACGCTGGGGCACAAGAACAAGGCGGTCATCCAGGCGATTCAAGATCAGGCGCGCGACCTGGCTTATGTGGGGCCGGCCTGGGCGACCACCATTCGCGCGGAGTTGAGCAAGCGCTTAGTGGAAGTGTTGCCGCGAGGACTCGACAAATTCTTTTTCACTACTTCGGGTACCGAGGCGAACGAAGCGGCGTTCAAGATCGCGCGCATGGTTACCGGCAAGACCAAGATTATTTCGCGCTACCGCTCGTACCACGGATCGACGATGGGTTCGATCGCCGCGACCGGCGATCCGCGACGCTGGGCCATGGAACCGGCGGGCAAGATACCGGGGGTCATCTTCGCGCCCGAAGTGAACTGCTACAAGTGCCCGCTGTTGCACGAATATCCGGGGTGCGGCATCGCTTGCGTGGAATACATCGAGCACATGATCGCGAATGAAAGCGACGTGGCCGCGGTGATTATCGAGCCGGTCGTGGGCACAAATGGCGTTTTGATTCCGCCGAAGGAGTATCTGCCGAGGTTGCGGGAGATTTGCAACCAGCATGAAGTGCTGTTGATTGCGGATGAGGTGATGACCGGATGGTGCCGCACCGGGAAGTGGTTCGCAGTGGATCACTGGGGTGTCGTGCCCGACATTCTGACGACCGCCAAAGGCATCACGAACGCTGCCATTCCGCTGGGCCTTTGCGCCACTTCCGAAAAGATCGCGAGCTACTTCGACGATCATTTCTTTTCGCACGGCCATACTTACGAGGCGCATCCGTTGACTTTGGCGCCCGCGGTCGCCTCGATTGCGGAACTGAAGCGGTTGAATCTGGCGGCGCGTGCGGTCGAGTTGGGCGCGTACATTGGACCGAAGCTCAACGAATTGAAGCAGCGGCACCCTTCGATTGGCGAAGTTCGTGGCATCGGAATGTTCTGGGGCGTCGAGTTGGTGCGAAATCGCAAAACCAAAGCGCCATTCAATACGATGAAGGACAAAGTCGCAGGTACACCGATGCTTGTGGATAAAGTTGCAGCGCGCATGATGAGCAACGGCGTTTACCTGCAGGCTTGGATAAGCCACTTCGTAATCGCGCCGCCGCTGATCGTGACGCAAAGCGAGATCGACCAGGGCGTCGCTGCGTTCGACGAGGCACTCAGCATCGCCGATCAGGAAGTGGATGCCCGAGTTCGCTAGCTAAGCCCGGTGACGATCGAGGTGAAAGCATCATTCCGCCGGGTCTCGTGCGCCACCCAAAAACTGACGCAGGCCCACTTATCTATTGATTCACACCGCTGGCGAGAAATCCGCCGTCGACCGCCAGCACGTGGCCAGTGACGAAACTCGCCGCATCCGAAGCCAGAAAAACCGCGGCGCCGACAAGCTCTTCCAACTTTCCAAATCGGCGCATCGGAGTGCGCAGCAAGAATTCCTGCCCTCGCGCGGTGCCATCGAGTAAGCCGGAGTTCAAATCGGTCCGGAAGACGCCGGGCGCGATGGCGTTGACGCATATTCCGTGCTGTGCCCATTCCACCGCGAGCGATTTCGTCAGCGAAGCGACCGCGGCTTTGCTGGCGGAATACGCGGCGACTTCGTACAGCGCGACGAAAGAAGAGAGCGACGCAATATTGATGATCCGGCCGTGTTTGCGCTCGATCATGTGACGGCCAAAGACCTGGCAGGCGCGAAGCGTGCCGTTCAAGTTCGTCTCAAGAATGCTATTCCACTCGGATTCGGGAACATCGAGCGTCGGGGTGCGCTTGGTGGTGCCCGCGGAGTTCACGAGGATGTCGACGCCGCCGAGTTCCGTGGCGACCGAGCGTAAGAGCGCTTCCATGCTAGGTCGATCATTTACATCGGAAGGGATGGCCAGGGATCTGCGGCCAATTTTCTGGATTTCAACGGCGGCGGATTCGACGAGCTCCGCGCGGCGTCCCGTCGCAATTACATTGGCGCCCGCGTGCGCCAGCCCTTTGGCGATGGTCAGGCCGATGCCGGAAGTTCCGCCGATCACTACGGCGGTCTTCGAGGTCAGGTCAAGTGCAGGATGTCCCATGGGGTGCGGCCTCTTCGGAGTGCGATTTAAGACTCGAAAAGTATTCCGCAGAATGCTTTTCGGCAGCGCCGAGTTTACGAGTTGAAGGGATTTCCCGCAACCTGCTGCACTCGCCAGCGCCACTTTCCGTTGGCTATTCTGGGCTGACTTCAACGTAGTCTAGTGCGGCGTGTTCATCGCGATCCGGAATACCCTCGATGCGAATTTGCTCTCCAGGATGAAGTTCGAGGCCATTGATCCGGCGGCGCGTGGAGGAATCACCACCAATCTTCGTGGCTGGCAGTTGATCGTTGGCCACCCAATGATCGACCAGCTTTTCGCCGGCGAAAACACTAAATTTCGATTCGCCATTTTTCTGGTCGAAGTACACGACATCCAGAGCGTAGCGGCCGGCCTCACCCGCGAACGCAAAAGACGCGGAGCAACCTTCCGGATGCGTGCATTCGATGGCCTTGCCGCCGGATGCATCCTCCCACGGCGTCACATCGACCGGAACGTATCCTTGCAATTGCATCGCTTCAGCCTCGATGCGATTTGGAAAGTGCCCCGCGCGCCCTTTCGCATCGGCGATGCCGGATTCGCGAAGGAAATAGTTGCAAATCGCGTCGCGCCAGACTATGGCGTGGCCCGCCTGATATTCCAGGCGCGCCAGCACGTCGGCATAGCGCTCGTTGTCCACATGCTGCTTGAGGGATTCCCACTGGCGGACGAATTCCTCGACGTGAGCAGCGCCCTCATAGTGCGAGTCGTAGATGTGTTGGATCACGGTCTTCCCGGAATGTAGAACGTATCCATACGAAACGTGGTGAAAGAACAGCAGCAATTCGTCAGGCGTGCTTGCAAGCGATTCGTAAATCCGCGCAACGGGCGGGCGATACTGACCGGCGAACCCAGTTCCAGTCGCCACCGTGCGGTCCATGCCGATGCCTTCTTTGTCCGCGCGGTGCCATTGGCCCCAGCCGTTCTCTTCCGATGATTCAATGCCAGGTCCGTAATGGCTGCCAAGAATGTCGGTCAGCGTTTGTGCCCCGAGCGGGCCGGTATAGCTTTCGTAGACGGGCCACGACGCAAGCTGCATGTCTACGATCGTGCTCACTACCAGCGGATCATTTCCGAACGTGAGTCGTGTCCACTCCTCAGCGATCGTTCGCGGACTCAGGTCTGGATTCCAGGCGAGACGCCCGAATGCGTAAAGATTCGCCATCGCCAGCGGATGTGCAAGCCAGTTCGTATCCAGGCCCGCATTCACGATGCCGACAAAACCGCCGAGCGGCCGATGAAAAGTCTTGCCGGACACCAGATCCCTGACCGGCGTTCCATCTTTGCCGGCGTGCATGTCGAAATCGAGCACCTGCTTCCACATCGGCGCCAGGAAACAGAGATGACGCTGCTGGCCGGTATATTCCTGGGTGATTTGCAGTTCGATGGCCTCATTCGTTTTCTCGAGCCCGCTGAATAGTGGCGATACCGGTTCGCGCGCCTGAAAATCGATGGGGCCGTGTTTGATCTGGATAATCACGTTGTCATCGAATTGCCCGTCGAGCGGATGGAAATTGTCGTACGCCGCTTTGGCGCGATCATTCTTGGGATCGCGCCAGTCGAGATGATGGTTGTAGACAAACGCGCGATAGAAAACGATGCCGCCATGCGGTTTGAGTGCGCGAGCGATCACGTTGGCGGCATCCGCCGGCGTGCGATGGTAAGTCGAGGGACCCAAGCGCCCTTCGGAGTCCGCCTTCACGACGAATCCGCCGAAATCGGGAATTTGTTTGTAGATTTGCGCGACTCGGTTTCGCCACCACTCTTGTACGCGCGGATCGAGCGGGTCGAACGAATCGAGGCCACCGATAAGTTTAGGGCTGCTGAGATCGACCGCAATCGTAAGGCGAATACCCCACGCGCGGAACACGTCAGCGACGCGAACCAGTTGCGGAAGGAAATCGTCTTCGAGCGCGCGGGGATTAGCGTTTACGTTGTTGATCGCACACCCGTTGATGCCAACCGAAGCCAGCAGGCGCGCGTAGTCGCGGACGCGAGTAAGATCGGCGCGAACGCTGCCGTTGTCGAAAAAGATGGAGCGGCCGGCGTAGCCACGTTCAATGCTGCCGTCGAGGTTGTCCCACTGATTGACCCAGCGGATGGGCGCGTAGGGCTGCTGCACTTCGTCGAGCTTATCGATGGGCTCGGCCCTAGCGATTTTGCTTAGGAACGCGAAAACGCCGTAGAGTACGCCGCGATCCGTGCTGCCGGTGATGAGGAGCGACAAATGGCCTCGGATTTTTACCGATTTCAGCCAGAACGCGTCATCACGCAATCCAGCGGCGCTAGAGACTTTCGGGTCGCCTGCATCCACCACCCCAAGGAGTATCGATGGCGTGTCAGGCCGATCGGGTGCTATACGCAGCGTTTCGCCCAACATTTTCTGGATGCCGCGGATGAGTTCTTCCTGGGCGGACTGCAGCACCGGCGAAGGGGTCCGGACACTCACGATTTTGGGGAGAGATTGGTATTGATGCGCAGCGGATTTGGCTAGCGGCGCATACCGAAGCCAGGCGTCGTAGCCGTTTTCGGCGCGAGAGCTCGATGGCGTGGTGAAGGCGATTAGTAAAAGCGCCGCGACCCCGGTGATGTGGCGCAGGTTCACGGATCGTGTGCGGATGTAGATGTCAAATCGCAAGGCACGCCAGAATTTATCATGACTTGCCAGCGACGGTGGCAGCGAACGCGCGGATTGTGGCACTCTTGCGCGTGAACATTGCTTCGACTCGAGCTCATTGGAGAGGGATTCGTCGCTATGAAAATTGTGGACGCGAAGGTGATCGTGTGCTGCCCGGGACGCAATTTTGTCACGCTAAAGATTGTCACCGAAGACGGAATTCACGGCTTGGGTGACGCCACCTTGAATGGGCGCGAGCTCGCTGTCGTTTCCTACCTGACCGACCACGTCGTGCCGCTGCTCATCGGCCGCGACGCCCGCCGCATCGAGGACACCTGGCAGTACTTGTATAAGGGCGCTTACTGGCGCCGCGGGCCGGTAACCATGGCGGCGATTTCGGCGGTCGACATCGCGTTGTGGGATATCAAGGCGAAGAGCTTGAATACGCCTGCGTACCAATTGCTCGGCGGCGCTTCGCGAGAGGGCGTGCTGGTTTACGGGCATGCCAGCGGCGGCGACATCGAGGAAACCGTGCAGGCCGTGGCGAAATATAAGGACGCCGGTTACAAGGCCATTCGCGCCCAGTCGGGAATTCCCGGGCTGTTAAGCACGTATGGCGTGGGTCGCGGATCACTCTACTACGAGCCGGCGGAGAAAAACGCTCCGCCCGAGAGTCTCTGGTCAACGGAACAATACCTAAATTTCGCGCCGCAGCTTTTCTCGCGATTGCGCAGGGAGTTTGGGCCGGACGTACATCTTCTGCACGACGCGCATCATCGGCTGACGCCGATCGAAGCCGCTCGGCTAGGCAAAGAACTCGAACCCTATCACCTGTTTTGGCTGGAAGATCCTACACCTGCGGAACTCCAGGAAAGTTTTCGCTTGATTCGCCGGCACACCACGACGCCGTTGGCGGTCGGCGAAGTGTTCAACAGTATTTTCGATTGCCAGCAGCTTATTGAGGAGCAATTGATCGACTACATTCGCACCGCCGTGGTTCATGCCGGCGGCTTCACGCAGATGAAAAAAATTGCCAGCCTGGCCGAGATGTATCAAGTGCGGACAGGCTCGCATGGCGCGACGGATATGAGCCCGGTGTGCATGGCCGCCGCGCTGCACTTTGACCTGAGCGTGCACAATTTTGGAATTCAGGAATACATGCGGCATTCTCCGGAGACCGACAAGGTCTTCCCGCACTCGTATTCGTTCAAAGACGGATGGATGCACCCGGGAGACACGCCAGGCCTCGGCGTAGATATCGACGAAGCGCTAGCGGCTCAGTATCCGTACGAGCGCGCCTATTTGCCGGTCAATCGAAAGCTGGATGGAACCATGCACAGCTGGTAGACGGAGTTTCGGCGCGCGAGGCAGTCCGAATCAGGCGCGGGTGGCCGGCACGTTTTGCACTTCCGATGTAGCCGGGAGTTCGAGTCCAAGATACTGGCGCGCGTTCTCGAAGCAAATATTCCGAACCAGCGAGCCGATGAGCCCCTCATCGCTCGGAAGTTCGCCTCTCTCCATTTCCTGACCAAGCAGATTGCACAGGACGCGCCGAAAGTATTCATGCCGCGGGAACGACATGAACGACCGCGAATCTGTAACCATGCCGATGAAGCGCGACAGCAAGCCATTGTTGGAAAGCGCATTCATTTGCCATTCGATGGCCTCTTTTTGATCCAGGAACCACCACCCGCTGCCAAACTGAATTTTCCCCGCCGTCACTCCATCCTGAAAACTTCCGGCAGCCGTCGAAAAAACATAGTTGTCGGCGGGATTGACGTTATAAATGATCGTCTTGGGGAGCGCGTTTTCCTGATCCAACGCGTCGAAGTACTTGCAAAGTCCTTCCGCTTGGCTCCAATCCCCAATGTTGTCATAGCCCGTGTTTGGCCCGAGCCGCTGCGTCGCGCGCGTATTCACGTTGCGCAGCGCTCCCAGGTGCAACTGCTTCGTCCACCCTCGTTTTGCGTCCAGCCGGCCGAAGAAAATCATCATGAACGACGCAAACTTTTCTTCGTCCGTCGGGGAGGCTCCGCGGCCCGAGCGCGCCCTCGCAAAAATGACACCGGCCTGAGTCTCAGTGCACGGGGTGGCGAAGCAATGCTTCAGACCATGATCGGAAAGCCGCGCGCCATTCGCATGAAAATAATCGTGGCGGTGCTTGAGCGCGTCCAGAAACGCGGGGAAAGAGGACACCTCCATCTTACTTGTGCTTTCGAGCCGGCCAATCCAGGCGTTGAACGTATCGGGTTGCCCCACCAAAAGCGCATTGTCCGGTCGAAACGCCGGATACATGCGCAAGCCCGGAACCGAGCCGTTGAGCTTGCGGTGATATGCCAGGCTGTCGCAGGGATCGTCCGTCGTGCATACCACGCGCACGTCAAATTTTCGCAGTATCCCCTGCGCCGTCAGGTCGCTGTTCTGTAATTGACGGTTCGCGCGCTCCCAGATCGACTCCGCGGTGATCTCATCGAGGAGTTCATTAATCCCGAAATAGCGTTTCAGCTCCAGGTGCGTCCAGTGGTAGAGCGGATTGCGCAGCAGGAACGGAACGGTACGCGCCCAAGCGAGGAATTTTTCATAAGGCTCGGCGTCACCGGTCACATGCGATTCGGGAATTCCGTTGGCGCGCATGACTCGCCATTTGTAGTGGTCGCCTTCGAGACAGGTCTCAAACAAATTCTGGAAGCGGCGGTCTTCGGCGATATCGGCCGGAGGAAGGTGCGAGTGGTAATCCAGAATGGGTTGCTGCGCAGCGTAGCCGTGATAGAGCTTTTGCGCCGCCTTGGAATGCAGCAGGAAGTCATCGTGGATGAAATCCATGACCTCTCCGGTAGCCTTTAAATGTGCGAAGGCAAATCGTGTTGCGCGCCGCGACCGACGTTCCCAAGTCCCCGCGCGAACGCCAACTCGTCCCGAGCAAGGCGCCCGGAATATTCTACCGTACTGTCGCTTGCGAACTATCGAACTCCGGCAAGAACATCGATCGTCAGCTGGTCCAATCGCTCATAAGGCAGCCGTTTCTTCAGGATGGCGTCTTTGTCGAAGGTGTGTGCCAGCAGGACCGCGGCGCCCTTCGGTGAATAAGAACCCACCTTCGGGCTCCCGTTCGCGTGCGAACTCACGTCTTTGAGAATGGCTTGAATTTCCTGGTCAGCGTTCCAATGCGCCGCCTTTTCCTTGAGGATTAGATAATTACGCATACAGCCTCGCGCAAAATCCTTCACGCCTTCGTAATCCTCCGTGCGATAGGCGTGAGCGTCAAAGTGGCGCGAGCCGTCGTAGCCCACATCCTCCAGAAATTTCACGAGCCAAAATGCCGCCTTGATATTCACCGAACCAAAACGCAAGTCCTGGTCAAATCGCCCCGGCATCTGGTCATTCAGGTCGATATGAAACAGCTTGCCGGCTTCCCACGCCTGCGCCACGTTGTGCAGAAAATTCAGCCCGGCCATGGTCTCGTGCGCGAATTCCGGATTGACACCTACCATTTCCGGATGATCCAGCGTGGCGATAAATCCCAGGTAGTGACCCGTGGTAGCCATGTAGATATCGCCGCGAGGCTCGTTCGGCTTGGCTTCCATCGCGATCTTGAATCCGTATTTCTTGTCGATGTTGTATTCGCAAAGATAGTTCACCGCCTCGCGCAGATGCTTGATAGCGTCCGCGCCGGGCCGGCAAGCGTCCGTCTCAACGCCTTCGCGTCCGCCCCACAGCACAAAAATCTTCGCTCCAAGTTCCGCGCCCAGGTCCATCGCCCGCATCGTCTTTTGCACCGCGTACGCTCGGACCTCCGGATCGCTGGCTGTAAAAGCTCCGTCGCGAAAAACGGGGTGCGTAAACAGCGACACCGTGGCCATCGGAACGACCAGGCCATGTTCCTTGCAGGCTTTCTTGAACTCACCAACGATCGAATCACGCTCGGCGCAGGTTGCGTCGATCGGCACCAGGTCGTTGTCGTGGAGATTGACGCCCCAGGCGCCTACTTCCGCGAGCAGGGCGACAATGTCGACAGGTGAAATGACCGGGCGCACGAAATCGCCAAACGGATCGCGTCCGCGATTCCCTACTGTCCACAAGTCCGAAGGTAAACTTGTGTTCAGGCTTCGGCTCGTACGAATGATTCCTCGACATCAATGGCCTCCGATGCATTCCCTCGACGAAAATGCATCTACGAACTGAAAATCGATTTCATCGCCGGATAAATTCGGCGATATGCGGCATAATTTTTTTGCATCACCTCGGCGTTAACCGGATTGGGCTGGGTGCGGCTGGCAACCCGCACCACGGAATCGCACGCCGCGTCCACGGAAGGCCAAATCTTTGCACCGACGCCGGCAAGAATCGCGGCGCCGTACGCGGCTCCTTCTTCGGCTTCAACAATTTCAACTTCGTGGTCGTAGACGTCGGCTTGAATCTGCCGCCAGAGCGGCGATCGCGCGCCGCCCCCACCTAACCGGATGCTTTTCACCGGCACCTTCATTTCTTCGAAGATCGTGAAGGTATCTTTCAAGCTGAAGGCCACGCCTTCCAGAATGGCACGCACGATGTGCGCGCGTGTATGCGAGGCGGTCAAGCCCACCAGCGCCCCACGCGCGTCCGCGTCCAGATGCGGCGTGCGTTCACCCATCAGGTACGGCGCCCACAGCAAACCGTCCGCGCCGGGTGCAACGGTGGCGGCCTCCGTGGTGAGTTTTTCGTAGGAATCGCCGGGGATTGCGTAGCAGAGACCCGAAGTTGTCCCGGAACCAGCGCAGTGACAGTCCAGCGGCTTGCGTTACCCCCATCACGTGCCAGCGCCCTGGAACCGCGTGGCAAAACGTATGTAAGCGACCTTGTGGATCCAACGCGGGGTGATCCGTTGCTGCAAAGACGACGCCGGAGGTTCCTATTGTCGCGCTGACCGCTCCCGGCGTAACGATTCCCATGCCCGTCGCACCAGCGGCTTGATCCCCAGCCCCAGCGACCACCGGCGTTCCGGCGGCCAGTCCTGTGGATGCAGCTCCCGTCGCAGATACCGCACCGCAGACCTCCTGTGATTCGAAAACCGCGGGTAAGAGCGATGGGTCGATCTTGGAAGCTTGCAACACTTCGCCAGACCATTGCGGCTCGCCACGTCCAGCATCAGCGTGCCAGAAGCATCAGCAACGTCGATGGCTCGTTCGCCAGTAATCGGAACCGGACGTAATCCTTCGGCAGCATCACCGAACGAACGCGCTTCCAGTTTTCCGGCTCGTTCTCGCGCACCCAGAGCAGTTTGGTCAGAGTGAAATTGGGAAGGGCGGGATTGCAGGCAGTTGAATCGGTCGTTCGGAGCCAATCCGTTCGTTGAATTCCCGGCACTGCTTCTCGGTGCGCACGTCGCACCAGATCAATGCCGGGCGGACGACTTCTCCCGCGGCATCCAGCATGACAGCACCGTGCATCTGGCCCGAGAAACCTACGCAGGCGATCTGGTCGCCCCGCAAATTCGCTTGTGCCAGGGCTTTGCGAACGGCCACTCCTGCG
>CAVSNL010000024.1:0-56732 GCA_963729285.1 uncultured Acidobacteriota bacterium | reverse complement strand
CACAGTGATGTTCAGGGATCTGGCGGTAGCTTCGGCGCTGGCGAGGTTGGCTTGGGCCTGGGCAACGGCCACTTCATAATCTTTCGGATCGATTTCGACCAGGACAATTCCCATTTTCACCCACTGGTTGTCGTCGACGTTGACCCCGATGACGTAGCCGGAAACACGGGAGCTAACAGGATAGAGGTGAACGTCGGCCTGAGCATCATCGGTGGATTCGTAACTGCTGAGATAACGCCATAAGAGAGAGCCGGCGACCAGGGCGACCAGAACGGCGGCGACAATGAGGATTTTGCGGCGGCGCTTCTGCGTATCGGTCTGGCGCGGGGCGGCAGAGCCGCGCAGAGGCGAGGGATCCATGGAAGCATCCTGGCCCGGGGTCGGGCGACGAACTGGGAGGTTTCGTTTCCGCCACCATTATTGTCCCTTGAAATATTGCTTTACGGCCGATTCGGCGATGCCGAGAGCACGGGCCAGAGAGATTTTTGCAAAATTGTAGCTGTAGAGGCTGGAAATGTATTGCTCGTGGGCGCTGGCGACGAGTTCCTGCGATTGCACGACTTCGACGGTGTCAGTGACGCCAGCGGTGAAGCGATCCCGCGATTGGAGGAGCGTTTCCTCGGCCAGATCAATATTGCTGCGGGCAACTTTCACCTGCTCGGTAGAGGACTCCAAGTTGAAAATTCCATCGCGCACGTCGGCGTCGATTTGTGCGCGGAGATTATCGAGGCGCTCGCGGGATTGTTCGAGTCTCGCGTCGGCTTCGAGAGTCGCCCCGGACGCGTCCGCCCGAAAAGATGGGGATGGAGAGCGTGCCTTTGACGTCATAGACGGACGTGGAGGTAGAGGGATGGGCGCCACCGTTGCAGTAATCGGCATTGAACGAGAGCGTGGGCAAATAGTCGGCGACAGCGGCTTTGCGAGCGAATTGTGCGGCGAGAACGTCGGCATGGCGGCCAGATAATCGGAGCGGGAAGCGTAGGCGCGTTTAAGTGCAACATCTACGGGCACACTCTCGAAGGGTTGATATGGCGACTTGTCGGTGAGGTCGAATTCCTGTCCGGGAGCAAAACCGTAGACGCGGGCGACGGTGAGTTTTTGAATCTCAAAATTGTTTTTGGCTTGGATGAGTTGCTGCTGGCGGGTCTGGAGTTCGACTTTGGCGCGGAGGCCGTCGATTTCGGGCGAAGTGCCTGCGGTGACTTGATCCGAGGCTTGTTTGTAGAGGGCTCCGGCGGTCTCGACTTGGGCTTCAGCGGTGGCGATTCGGGCTTCATCGGCGATGGCTTGCAGGTAGGTGTAGCCGACGGCGAGGACGACGAGGTCGCGCGCGTCTTTGAAGGTGTATTCGGCGGATTTGAGATTTTGCGTGGCGGCGCGCGTGGCGTTGATGGACTTCCAATCGAAGAGCGACTGGCTGACGGCGACGCGGGCGTCGAAATAGGAGAAAGGACCGAGCGATACAGGAATGTTGAGGCCACTGATACTCGTGAAACCGAGCTGGCCGAGATTGATTTTGGAGTCTGCGACGGCGGGCGCGGCGGTTACTTGCGGGAGCAGGGCGCTTAACTGTTGCCATCGCTGGCCGCGAGCGGAGTGAATGTCGGCGTTGGAAAGGAGTGCGCCTAGATTTTGCTTCAGGCCCAGGTCGATGGCGGTTTGGAGCGAAAGCGGGATGACGCCGGAAATAAGTTTTTGCGAGACGCTACCGGCGAAGGGGCTGACGCCCGTAATGCCGGGGATGGGCTGGCCCGGAATGCTTGGACCGGTGGACGCTTCGGATTGCGCGTGGATTGGCGACGCGGCCCAAAGGACGAGTTCAGCGAAGAGGAACGGGAGAATGGCTCGGGATATTGGCGCCAAGGAGCCTCCATTCTGTAGTTGCACGCAAAAAACGCGAAAGCGGAAAACATCCTAGCCCCACCTTGAGTTCGTGGCAAGATTGGTGAGTTGGCGCGGGCGATGGCACCAGGTGCGAGGCCATTTTCAAATCTTTCGACCAACGGGTGCCAACAGGTGCCAACGAATACCGCCCTAAAATTACGAATCTTGCTGGCCATCGGTAATCCTAAATACGGTTCGACTTTCGCCACCCCTCGGCGGCAAAGAACAAAACTGGACCAGTGCTGCCGGCTCAGTCGGAAGGAGTGAACTGCCCTCTCGGTTGGACCTAACTTGGACCCAAGCTGATTTAACAGTATATTTTTTTGAGCTTAGAAGATCACCACTGAGGGGTAAGCTCAGCTGTGAAAGTTTAAGGATTGGACAGGGCTGGCACTATTTGGTTCGCGGCCGAACAGTCAGGATTCGATTGGGAGCGAGGAATACGGGCCTGTCGTGCGAGACACATCCACAAGCATTCACATCTCGGCGGCGGTTTGGAAAACCTCACCTTGTCAGATGTTCTAAGAATGTACGTACAACGGTCTAGGGCACCATTGCCTTCTGGCTTTCTGGAGAATGTTGTCTTCCTAGCAAAAATCACTCCCTACAAGCCAACTTCCCAGGACTAATCCCGCCGTGGAAGTCGGACAGCTTCCGATTAGCCGACCATACGTCCAGAAATGTGCCGAGCGCGAACAGCGTTTCTATGGCTATTAAAAGTGAGCGGAGCTAAAACTCCAGGCGCAACTGAAACGCGATCATGCGTGGCGTGCTATCACCGCCCAAACCCACGCCGAGTAAGCCGGTCGGCGGGCGTGGGGCGGATCTGAAAAAGCGGTACGGGGCCACGACTCACTGAGGATTTTTGTGATTCAAAATCGACCGATTTACGGATTGTTGTCTGTGTTCTGCAGATAATCAACGGGTGCCTATGAGACATAAATCCAAATTGGTCCCCGTAGCCGCCGCCATTGAACGGCACTCTTCCCCTTCCCGACAATCAGGAACTGGCGGCCTTTTGACATTCTGTAGGAATATTTCCCCTTGGCAGGACTGCGGTGCAAGGCTCGCCGTCCAGGGAGTGAGATGGATCTCTTGATAACATAATTTCGAAACTGTGTCGATGAATCTTGACAGGAGAAACTACACGAGCTGAATTATTTCGGTTTTTATGTAGCACGTATGATAGATAAGAACATCAGGCCTGCCGTCGCCAAAAGAGTACGTATCTTTGGCAATTGCAACACCACTGCCAAAGAGTCGTCGCGTGCAAGTGATTGAAACTAAAGGAACGCTCCCGCCGCTGGCGCAACGTAGGTGCCAGCAGGTTAGACACCATGTCTCACTCTCCGACGGGCACCGTGTCAGTCAAAAATGAATCCGCTTTCCAGCAGACTGACAGTGTCCAACGCATTCGACACGCAACTCTCGCGAACTCAAGTTCATCTCTAACTCCTCAGCTCCGCATCCTCTCTATTGCCAACACGTTGCACAAATGTCCGCTTCTCGACGCGGAACGGCGCTAGGCGTGCCTTCTAACCATGTGCAAGTTGCAATCGAAACGAGGCTCAGCCCAAACGCTAAGGACAATTCATCATGAAACCAATCACACAGGAAAACAGCAGGCTCGGATTTATCGGCACTGGCTATATGGGCCATCCCATCGCGCGCAGGTTGCTCGAATCGGGATTCAAGTTGCTCGCTTACGACCGCGACCAGCCTAAAGCGGAGGAATTGCTCCAGTTTGGTGGCGCCGTCGCGCAATCCGTTGCGGAACTTTCCTCCACTTGTAATGTCGTGCTGTCGTGCCTGCCAACCGATGGAGCGGTCCTCGAAATTTACCGAGGGCCTGGCGGCGTGTTCGCCAATGCCCAGCAGGGTTCGCTAGTCATCGACCTGAGCACCGTATATCCCGAGACCGCGCAGGAACTATCAAGACTAGGTGCAGCGCATCGCGTTGAAGTTCTCGATGTGACCATGTCGGGAAGCACCCCAGTGGCCGAAAAGGGGTTGCTAACCCTGTTCGGCGGCGGCAACAAGGAATCTTTCAACAGCGCCGAGTCCATCTTTCGTGTGATCGCCCAAAAATACTTTCACCTTGGGCCGAGCGGCTCCGGAGCGACGATGAAGCTGGTCGTGAACAGCCTGCTTGGAATCGGAATGCAAGCCATCGCCGAAGCGGTCGCGCTCGGTGAAAAGGCTGGTCTCGATCGCCACAGGTTGCTCGAAGTGCTGTCCTACACCGCAGTCGTGGCCCCCGCGCATCTTGGAAAGCTGCAAAGAGCGATGACTGGCGACTATAGCCCGCAATTTCCGCTAAGGCTTATGAACAAGGATTTCGGGTTGATTTTCAATCTTGCGGCTGCTGTCGGCGCGCGAGTGCCCGCCGCAGGCGCAGCCTTTGAGATCAATGCGAGGCAACTCGAAGAAGGGACCGAGCAGGATTTCTCGGCGGTCATTCTGCAAATGGAAAAGCAAGCTCATTTGGACATCAAGGGCGCAGGGCAAACTAAAATCGCTGCTTCCTCGAAAAGATAGGAGAGGACAACCATGCTGGAATACACACAAATCCTGGGCACCAACCTCGTAACTTCACGCATCGCACTCGGCACATGGGCCATCGGCGGCTGGATGTGGGGCGGGACTGACGAAAAGGAATCCATTCGCACCATTCACGCCGCACTCGACCAGGGCATCAACCTAATCGACACGGCACCCATTTACGGATACGGGCGCTCCGAAGAAATCGTGGGCGAAGCTCTGCGGCAATACGGTCGTAGAGAAAGCGTCATTGTGGCCACCAAAGTAGGCATTGACTGGACGAATGGCAAAGTCCAACGCAACTCCTCGCCCCAACGAATTCGCCGGGAGCTTGACGATTCACTTCGTCGTCTCCAAACGGACTACGTTGATATCTATCAGGTGCACTGGCCCGATCCGCTCGTGCCGATCGAGGAAACAGCAGCCACCCTTCGCGAACTCTACGAACAGGGCAAGATTCGCGCCATCGGTGTTAGCAATTATTCGCTCCAAGAGATGGACCGTTTCAAGGCCGCTTCGCCCCTTCACACGATTCAGCCGCCTTACAATCTCTTCGAACGCCAAATAGAACGCGACGTTCTACCATACGCGCTCGGCCACGATGTCACGACAATCACATACGGTGCACTGTGCCGCGGATTGCTAAGCGGTGCGATGAGCGCAGGTCGCCAGTTTGCCAAAGACGACATGCGCAAGACCACAGATCCCAAGTTTCAACCCCCTCATTTTGCTGAGTACCTTACTGCGGTCAACAGACTCGATGAATTCGCTCGAGAAAACTACGGTAAGCGAGTGATTCACCTGGCAGTTCGCTGGCTCCTCGACCAGTCAGGCGTTAGCATCGCGCTCTGGGGCGCGCGGCATCCGGAACAGCTCACGCCTATCCGAGACATGAGTGGCTGGTCGTTGACCAAAGGTGATTTTGCCGCCATCGACGCCATTCTTCGCAAACATATTCATAATCCAGTCGGGCCGGAGTTTATGGCTCCCCCGTCCCGCGAAACCGCGGAACCTGTGACGGCCAGCGTCGGATAAACATAAAAGGAAGAACTTTGCAGGCGGCCAGTCTTGAGTGGTGGCATGAAATCTCTTATCGCAATTGCGCTCTCGTCCAACATGCTGAGATGGTTGTCCGATGCTTGGAGTCAAATCTGGACCAGCCAAAGCATCGGGCTTTATTACCAGTGGATTAGCGGCAGATCGAGTTGGTGCATTAATTGCCATGGAGGACATGACCCGCTGTTTAGGAATGCCAAGACGATAACGATTAGAAAGGTATTTCGATGCGCGACCAAAATCTGCCCAACGCAACCCTTGAAGGTGAGCACAGCAAGAATAAACAGCAAGGAACCCCATCTCGCACGGAGCGTCTGTCGAGACGCACTTTTTGGGGGTAGGTTCCGCCAGTGTAACGAGCGCGGCGCTCGTAGCCCTGGCCGCCAATGCCCAGGAAAAAGCAAGCACGCAAAAAGCGGAGCATGACCACTCGTCAAGCGATCCCGGACAGGAGAATCGCGGCCTGCTTGCGTTGAATCCGAACTCGAATAATCCTCCGCCGACCGATCACGGTGACGTTGTACCCGTCTGGTATTCCTTTGATCTGGTAAAGAAGCGTGTCGAGGAGGGCGGCTGGACACATGAAGTCACGCAACGCGAATTGCCTTCTTCGCGCGATGTTGCTGGCGTCAATATGCGTCTGACCGCCGGAAGTTACCGCGAGTTGCATTGGCATACCGCCGATGAATGGGCCTATGTGCTGTACGGCAACGCGCGCGTCACCGTAATGAATCCTGATGGGACGATGTTCATCGGAGACGTGACCGAGGGAGATATCTGGATTTTTCCCGCCGGTTTCCCGCATTCCATTCAGGGGCTCGGCCCGGATGGCACAGAGTTCCTCCTGGTCTTCAATCAGGGCAATTTCTCCGAAGACGGCACCATGCTTCTCTCCGAGTGGGTCGCTCATACTCCGCCCGAGGTTCTGATAAAGAACACCGGCCTCTCGGCGAACATCTTCAACAACACACCCGGTGCTCCGCTCTATATCTTTCCCGGCTCGATACCTGGTTCTCTCGAACAGGACAAAGCTGAAATCGGCGGCGAGCAGGTTGCATCCAGATATCAGTACACCTTCCATATGAAGGCCATGACGCCGACTCGAGAGACCAAAGGAGGCGCTGTCCGCGTTGTGGACTCCCGGAACTTCCCGGTTTCAAAGCACATCGCTGCCGCTCTGGTGACGATCAAACCCGGCGGCCTGCGTGAGCTTCACTGGCATCCCAACACTTCGGAGTGGCAGTTCTGGATCGCCGGCAAAGGCCGCATGACGGTATTCTTCCCGACCGACAATGCCCGCACCATGGATTTCAATGCCAATGATGTCGGGTATGTTCCGTCTAACGCGCCCCACTACATCGAAAACACGGGAGACGCTGATCTGGTGTTTCTCGAAACCTTTGCCTCTGAGCAATTCATGGACGTTTCGTTCAACCAGTGGCTCAGGCGCGTACCCAGCGAAATGCTAAAAGCGCACCTAAACATAGACAAAGCCGCAGCCATGAAGATCCCCGCGGAAAAGCTCGAGGTTATCTAACACGAATTTTCCCGAGCGCAGAGCAGTCTGCGCCAACGGCCATTTTGCTTCTGGTAGCGGCGCCAAAGGGGAGGAACCAAACGCTCAGCTTTTGGGAGCATTGAAGATGTGGCGGCGAGCGCCTGCGCCGGCGGTCTCGCTGCTACGACCAGCCTGCTTGGGGCGTTGTGGATTTCTAACAGTCAAAAAAACAGGAAACGATTCCCGCAATTTGAATCCTTGCCATCCGCAAATGCGCATCGGCGCGGGGCCAGAACCCGCCGCTGTTACTTCGCCTAAGTATTCTTTGTTTGGAAAGAGTTTGAGGACACTGCTGCCCCATCTTGCTGCGTAAGCTTCGACCGCTCGGGTAGCGTTATGCTTCCGCCCGGTTATATTTGTAGATGCCAGGAAAGAGCCGAAGGCTCACGCTTCGGCGCAGTCTGCGCCGCCCGTGAAAAAGCCGCGCCTTCACCGCGCTAACTGTAGTGCCAAGAATCTGTGCTGTTTCCTGAGCAGATCTTTCTTCGATATCGCGGAGTACGATGGTTCTGCTAACGGCTGGATTTAGCTGGTTTATCGCTTTGGTCAGCAGATCCCGCCGCTCGCTTCGCCAACAGCTCTCTTCCGGATTTGGGCTTCGGTCAACGAACCACTCTGGGCTGGACGTTTCACCACTGTCAGAGCTCTCCGCTAATACTTCGAACACTCCTCGGTTTCGACGGCGCGCCATAAACGCTTCATTCATGGCGATGCGTGTCAGCCAGGTGGAGAACCGCGACTTTTCTTGAAAGGCATTCAGATGCAGGAAAGCCTTGTGAAAAGTCTCTTGCGCCACATCTTCGGCATCCTCCCGGTTATTGGTTATCCGTTGCGCCACGGCGACAACTCTGTGCCTGTTGCGAACAACCAGCTCCTCGAAAGCTTGCGTATCTCCGTGCTTTGCGGCAACTACCAGCGCCTCGTCGGAGCGTTTGTTCATGCTGGTCACACAAGACGTTTTCATGAATGTGATCCTCCATCGCAACGGCGAATACAAAGTAGACAAACCAACTAGCGCGACAGCCACAACGCATATCGAATGGACTGGAATATCGTCCACTGATGCTGCGTGCGCAGAATGCGATACCAGCCGAGAATCAATGGAGGTTTCATGGCTTCGCTCCTGTCAGCGTCCATCTTTGGCCTCGCCGTCACGTTGACGCTTGTTCGCTGCAGATCCCGTTCGGCGAGAAAACGCTAGCCTCCACAGGAGAAGGCAATCTGCATGCCAGAGTCTGGTGTGACGAAAATGGCTTGGAGGTGGCTGGCAAAGTGGGAGATGCAGAGATTCGGAGCGCCTTGGCGACGTCGGTCGACACGCAAACCTGTCGGAGTGTTGGCACTCTGTCTACTCGATTGGATGCGACCGCGAGAGTATGTTACGAGTCACGGCAGGAGCCAATTGTTCTCAACGGTGACGTCAATTATCCTTGAGCACGACGGTAAATATGGTCATGCGCACGCCAATCACCATAGCCACGGAGCCGTTTGGGAGTATCCCAAGACCCATTGATCTGATCGAGAGAGTCGCAAAAGGCGACAGTGAGGATCCGGACCTTGCACGTCTCTATGAGGATGCGATTCGAGACACCAAAGAGCGGTTTGAAGCCAGTGGCTCTCCAGTCGTTTCGGACGGTGAACAGAGAAAGTATCACAATTTCTCGAGGTGTCGCGTGCATCGGCTTCCAAACACGGCCTCGGATGCTTTCAAAATTCCGTTTTCAGACAGTCATACGCGCCGCCTGCCGCGGCTCATACGCGGCGCGCTTGTCGAAGAGAACGGCCGGCAAGTCCGAAAAGTCACACGCAACCACTTGAAACGGGATCAGCGGATTTTCGTCGGAGTTACTACTCCGATCGACCAATGCATTGAGGCCCCAGAGGAAGTGCGAATCCGACGGTTCGCCGGATAGCAACCAGAGCGAGGTGCGCGGCTGCCGTGAATTTAATTGCTTCGTACAACTACGCGCTAGTTACACTTTCGGTATTCATTGCCATGTTTGCGTCGTACGCTGCCCTCGATCTTGCAGCTCGCATAACTGCCGCGGGCGGTTGGATTCGCGCGGTTTGGCTGCTGGGTGGGGCTGGTGCTTTGGGGACTGGCATTTGGTCCATGCACTACATTGGCATGCTGGCGTTCATCCTGCCAATTCCAGTGGCCTACCATTGGCCGACGGTTCTGATGTCACTGTTTGCCGCCATTCTCGCTTCGGTGGTTGCGCTGGGCGTGGTGAGCCAGCAGAAAATGGGTTGGTTCCGAGCAGCGGCCGGAAGTGTCCTGATGGGTGGGGGTATTGCGAGCATGCATTACATCGGCATGGCCGCGATGCGTTTGCCGGCTATATGCCAGTTTGATTCCTCCCTCGTCGTCATGTCCGTCGTGTTCGCGGTTCTGATTTCTTTCGCAGCGCTATGGATTACCTTTCACTTCCGGCATGAGAAAAAGGGGATCGGCTTGGAAAAGTTGGCCGGAGCCGTCGTGATGGGTGCCGCGATCCCCGTGATGCATTACACCGGTATGGCCGCCGCCAGTTTCACGCCCTCGGGCATGCCGGTGGATCTGTCTCGCGCAGTAAACATCTCCACACTTAGCACCGCCGGAATTGCCGCCGTCACCTTTGTCGTCCTGGGGCTGGCTCTACTGACCTCCTGGGTGGATAGGCGATTCGCTGCCCAGACCTTGGAACTGCAGGAAGAGAAGCTGCAGCGAAGCGAGGCGTACTTGGCGGAGGCGCAGAGGCTCACGCACACAGGTAGTTGGGCCTGGCAGGTAGCAGGGGGGGACGCCGTGCATCTGTCCGAGGAATGGTACCGGATTTATGGCTTCGATCCAGAAAATGGCCCGCCGACTTTTGAAGAGTGTCGGCAGCGCACTCACCCGGAGGATCGAGCTAAGTCGCAAGGGGCAATCGATCGAGCAATCGCTGAAAAGTCGGAATACGAAGTGGAATTCCGAGTCCTTTTTCCAGACGGCTCTGTCAAACACATCCATACCGTCGGCCATCCTGTTTTGAACGCATCCGGAGATTTAGTGCAATTTGTGGGTAGCTCAACGGACATCACCGAGCGAAAACGGGCGGAAGAGTCTCTGCGTCAAGCGCAAGCGGATCTCGCACGCGTCAACCGGATGACCACCATGGGCGAGCTTACGGCCTCCTTGGCGCACGAAGTGAATCAACCGATTGCCGCGGCGGTCACCAACGCCAAAACCTGTTTGCGCTGGCTTACGCGCGATGAGCCGGATTTGGAGGAGGCCCGCGCGGCTGCCATGAGAATTGTGAACGACGGAACGCGTGCGGCAGAAATCATCAAACGCATTCGCTTGCTCTTCAAAAAGGAAGCATCGGAACGGGAATTGGTGGATATAAACGACCTTATACGCGAAATGGTCGTTCTTCTGCGCGGCGAGGCAATGCAACATTCGATTTTAGTGCGCACCGAGCTGGATCCTGATGCTGCCGGCGTCATAGGCGATCGCATCCAACTCCAACAGGTGCTGATGAATCTTATGCTCAACGCCATCGATGCCATGAAGGATGTGTACGGGACGCGGGAGTTGGCGATCAAGTCGCGGCCGACTGAAGGCCGGATTCTTGTGTCTGTCGCCGACACCGGAATCGGGCTACCGCTTCAGCAGGCAGACCAAATCTTCCATGCGTTTTTCACAACCAAGTCTCATGGCACGGGCATGGGACTTTCCATTAGCCGTTCCATCGTGGAATCCCATGGCGGACGCTTGTGGGCTGCCAGTAACTCGCCCCGCGGCGCAAGCTTTTGTTTCGAGCTGCCTGCTAATTCCGAGGCAAAGGAATGACTGCCAAAGATGCTGCCACGGTGTTCGTCGTTGATGACGATCCTTCTGTGCGTGCATCCATCCAAGGACTCCTGAAGTCCGCGAACCTGCGCTGCGAATCCTTCGGAACGGCGGAAGAATTCTTGCGCGGTAGACAATCGGATGGGCCAAGCTGCCTTATTCTCGACGTGAGTCTTCCCGGCGTGAACGGTCTGGACTTTCAGCGTGTGTTGGCGGATGCGGGCTTGCAGATCCCTATTATTTTTGTCACCGGCCATGGAGATATTCCGATGACCGTGAAGGCCATGAAATCAGGCGCTGTGGAGTTTCTGACCAAGCCATTCGACGATCAGGACCTGCTAAACGCGATCCGCCAGGCTTTGGAGCGCGATCGGGGGACGCGCCTCGCGCAGAGTACGTCGGCCGGACTGCGAAGATGTTACGACACGCTAAGCGAGCGCGAACGCGAGGTTATGGGCCTGGTTGTTTCGGGCGTGCTGAATAAGCAGATAGCTTTTGAGCTAGGGATCAGCGAGATCACGGTGAAGATTCATCGCGGCCACGTGATGCGCAAAATGCAGGCGGAATCGTTGGCAGAATTGGTCAGAATGGCCTCGAAGCTGGAGCTTGCAGCGTATAAAAAAGCGCGGTAGTTTTTCGAAACCCGCTATTGCGCAGGCCATTTGGCGAGTTGGGGATCCGCTTTCTTAGCTCCTCCTGCCAAGGGCCAAGACTGCCTCCTTTCTCCCACCGGCGCCGCATTCCGAGACTCATACAAAGGTATGATTGCGCCGCTTTTGCTGGCGCTGCTAGATTTAGGCTGTGGCCAGTCCGGAGAACAGCAAAATGGTAGCGATTGTTGATGACGATGATTTAATACGGGGCGCCCTAGAAGGCCTGATGAAGGCCGTCGGCTTGCCAGCCCAAGCGTTCGCGTCGGCGGAAGAGTTCCTGAAGTCAGGCCAACAACACCGGACTGGATGTTTAATCGCAGATATCCGGATGCCAGGAATGTCCGGCCTCGAATTGCAGGCGCATCTGAACGCCGAACGCTGCAGGATTCCCATCATTTTCATCACCGCACACGGTGATGAAAAGATGCGGATGCAGGCCTTGCGCGCGGGAGCCGTGGAGTTCATGGCAAAACCCTTTGATGATGACGCGTTGGTCGAGAGTGTGCGAGCGGCTCTCGAAAACTAAACCCCTCAAGTAGGGCTGCGCATCAAAAAAGCTCAAGGAGGTCTTCCGTGGGAGGTCTCGCAAGATTCGGACTAGCCGACCGGGACTCTAATCCGCGAAGATTTGAGCAGATCATCGGCACCAGCTCTGCCCTCGAAGCGGTGCTCGAACAGGTTGAGCAAGTCGCGCCTACGGATTCCACCGTTCTTGTCCAGGGAGAAACAGGTACTGGCAAAGAGCTTATAGCACGCGCAATTCACAATCTCAGCTCGCGGTGCGGACGCCCATTCATAAAATTGAATTGTGCCGCCATTCCGTTTGATCTGCTGGAAAGCGAGCTTTTTGGCCACGAAAAGGGTGCTTTTACGGGAGCGATCGCGCAAAAAATTGGTCGTTTTGAATTGGCGGACAAAGGCACGCTATTCCTGGACGAAGTTGGGGACATTCCGTTGCCGCTGCAGCCGAAACTTTTGCGTGTCCTACAGGAACAGGAATTTGAGCGCTTGGGCAGCGGTCGGACTCACCAGGTAGACGTGCGCCTGGTGGCCGCGACACATCGAAATTTAGTTGAAATGGTAAAGCGAAACGAATTTCGCAGCGACCTGTATTATCGGCTGAACGTATTTCCGATTCCGCTGCCGCCACTGCGGGGGCGTCGCGAAGATATTCCAGCGTTGGTCGAACACTTTGTGGAGATTTATGCTCGCCGGATGGGTAAACAAATTGACCAGATTTCACCGGAAACGATGTCCGCACTGGTGTCCTATGCGTGGCCCGGAAATATTCGCGAGTTGCAAAACTTTATCGAACGCAGCGTGATACTTAGCTCGGCAAACGTGCTGCACTCCCCTCTTTCAGCCCTTAGCTCGGCCACTACGGCGGAGGTCCAGGAGGCGGTGACGCTGGAGGAAGCAGAGCGCGACCATATTCGCAAGACTCTTGAACAAACGCGGTGGGTGGTGTCCGGCCCGAATGGGGCTGCCGCACGATTGGGAATTAAGAGGTCCACGCTTTACTTCCGCATGCAAAAACTTGGCATCTCGCGAAACGACAAAAGCTCACTTCCGGCTTAGTGTGGTAACCAACCTGCGGCGATCCCCCAGTCGAACCCATCTGCTTATTGGCCATTATTGGCTCCAAGGTTTCTTTTTCTACTCCATTTAATCCGAGCTAATTACATACCCGAAGTTTCTCGTTGGGCTTATCGCCAGGCCTGTCAGCGGAGCGGACACCGTGTTTAGCGGGCTGGCGTCTGACAGGAGATCGTTGCTCGTACTGGGTCTCTAGTTTCAGATACTTACGCAGCCAACTTTTTGGCAACCCTATTGCCTGCCAAAGTGGCGTCCTTACGAATCGAAATTGTTCGTGGGAAAGAAGGAGGAGAAATCACATGTGTATCAAAGCCATCAAGATGGCTCATGCAACTCAAAACAAGGTCCCAGGGTATCGATTGCTTTCGGTGTTCTTCACTTTGGCGCTGGCGATGACGATTTTTGCCGGCAAGACTAAAGCACAAGTTGTTACCGACCTGGAAGCGAACATTCCCTTCGCGTTCCACGCCGGCGACTCAAGACTTCCAGCAGGTGAGTACCGCATTCACGTGTTGGACGATTCCGATCTGCAGGTTATGGAAATAAGCAGCGCGGACGGTTCCATTTCTGTTCTCTTTGAAGTCGATGCCGCACACGTCAATTCCAGACCCTCGAAAAGCGAATTGATCTTTAACAAATACGGGAATCGCTACTTCCTTGCGAAGCCGTTTGAGGAAGGCAGCACCACGGGCAGCCAACTGATCGAGTCACGCTACGAAAAGAGGATCGGTCAAGCAACGCTGGAAGCTCAGGAACACGTGCCGGCACACCGCCGCATGCAGCAAGGCAATTAACCGGAGCAAACTCCGGCGCATTGGATCCGCAACAAAATTCTAAGAGAAGGATAAATTATGAGAATAAGAAAAGCCGTACTCGTTTTGATTGGAATGATTTTGCTAGCAGGCACGACGCCGGCACAGCAGGTGAAAACCGACTATGACCGCAGCGCCAACTTCACGCAATTCAAGACCTATTCCTGGGAACACGTTAAAACCAAAGATGCCCTGGACGTTGATCGAATCAAAGCCGCCGTCAATGCCACATTAGCCGCAAAAGGCTGGACACTAGTGGAAACGGGTGGTGATGTTTCCATCATCGCCATCGAGATGGCCCACGATCAGCAGACTTTGAATACGTTCTATGACGGATTTGGAGGAGGCTGGGGCTGGAGGCGTTTTGGTGGCGGCGGTTTTGGCGACGCAACGACTACAACAGAGACCTACAGGGTAGGTACGTTGGTTGTGGACCTCTTTGACAGCAAGACCAAGCAACTGATCTGGAGAGGTTCCGCGAGCGACACGCTCTCCAACAACTCCGACAAAAACATCAAGAACCTCGACAAGGGCGTGGAGAAAATGTTCAAGAACTTTCCTCCGGGCTCGTTGAAGAAGTAACGGCGTGTAACATGACTTGCTATCTTTACGCGGCCGCTAGCCTCGGACTCTTTGCAACAGCTATCCCACTGGGTCTCCGGAGCCAGGCTGGGCCGAGCGACGACCGTGTACCATCGCGACCCGACTCGGCAGCAGGGGGAATGAGCAAGCGGCACGGAAGTCGAAACATGTCACGCACTCTATTCGCTTCCGGCCTAATTATTCCGGTTCTGGTTGGGGCATTATTGGTTTTCTGGTTGCCGGGACTGGGTAGCAGAAGGCCAGAGCTGCTCCCCAATCCACCAGAACTTCGTGCGAAGAACCATACTCTTTCCCTCACCCTCCGCGCGGCGATAACAAGTGAAGGGAAAAGCTCGTTTTACTTCAACGGTCAACCAAACGCTCCGACGTTGCGAGTTTCGCCAGGAGATCAACTGAAGATTGCCTATATCAATGGTCTTCCGGTCGAACTGCACGAAAAGTGTCTGATCGGTCCTTGCATGGATATGACGAATCTGCATTTCCACGGACTAACAGTCTCTCCAAACGCTCCCCAAGACGACGTTTTGGACATGATGGCCAGGCCTGGACAAACGCTCCACTACACGGTCCAAATTCCAAAAGACCATCCGCCTGGATTGTATTGGTACCACACGCATCCTCACGGCGAGAGCTACCAACAAGCGCTGGACGGCATGTCTGGAGCGCTGGTCATCGAAGGAATTGCGAGCTACGTTCCCGCACTGGCCGGCCTCGCGGAGCGCGTGCTGGTGGTTCGCGGCCGCTCCGTTGGCAATCACGCTCCATCCAGCGAACTGAAGCAACGCGTCGATCTGAGTTCGCACACTTGTGGCGCGGAGTCCGGGGCTGCAAACGAAATCTTCACGCTGAACGGTTCGGTTCGGCCGCAAATTGAAATCGCGCCGAGTGAGCGACAGTTTTGGCGAGTAGTGAATGCTTCTCCGGACCGCTACATGGATTTGCAGGTTGAGTCGGAGCCATTTGAAATCGTGGCTATGGATGGAATCCCGATTGCCCGGTACGACCCAGAGCGTCCGACGCGCATCGCCGATCACATTGTGTTGCTACCGGCAGGGAGGCTGGAAGCCATTGTCAAGGGTTCAGCAGACGGCGCGGCCACAAACTTGATTTCACGTTGCGTGGATACTGGCCCGGATGGCGATCCAAATCCAGCGATGGTGCTGGCGGATATTGTTGCGCGGTCTGGTACAGAGCTGCCGGCCAAAGTTGCAACAAGTTCGCTCAAGCCTGAACTCAAGACGCTGAACCTCACCGTGGAAGAAAATGCTCCTGCTCAGTTCACCGTGGTTTTCACGGAAGACAAGCACGGCTTTTACATCAACGGAAAGAAATTCACGCCTGACGCAGCTCCGATGGTACGGGAAAAAATCGGCTCGTATCAGCATTGGAGAATCGTCAACGCTACGAACGAATTGCATCCCATGCACATCCATCAAGTTCATTTTCTGCCTTACGTGGAAAACGATAAGCCGATTGCTAATCCAGTGTGGCTGGACACGGTTAATGTTCCGTATGGCGGCACGGTGGACGTCATCATGGACTTTACGGACCCGGTGATCCGGGGCATGTCCGTTTTTCACTGCCATCTTCTTAATCACGAAGACAAAGGGATGATGGCCAAGGTGCTATTCCAATGAGCGAACTGGCACACCCCAGCATCCGAGCATCGCGCTCTGCAGAACGTTCCGGCCCTCGCGAAAGGGTTTCGTTGCTGGCGCTTTTTCGGCACGATGCCGATTGCAATGGACCGACGTGGCCGCCGTTTGTATTCGTGCTGGCGGCAATCGCCGGTGTCGCGTATGCAGATCATCGTATTGTGGTGCCTTCACTAATTTATCTGTACATCCTGCCGCTTACGATTGGCGCGATTTTCTTGCGCAAGGAAATTAGCTACAGCCTTATCGTGATGTGCATCTTGATCCACTCTTTTGATTCCCCGCGGCAGATCCCAATGGGAATTCGGAGCTTTCACGATCTTTCAGCGTTGCTGTGTTTCACTTTCGTTGTTCATGTCATCCAGCGTTATTCCAGTCAGCAGGAGTCGCTGCTCAAAACCGTCGAGCGGCAGCGCGATAGCCTTCTCAGCGATCTCGAGCTGGCCGCGGAAGTTCAGCGGTTGTTTCTTCCTTCTGGCAAACCAGCGATCGCCGGCCTGGCAATCGCCGGCATGATGCATCCGGCCCGGGGCGTTGGCGGCGACTACTTCGATTATTTCCCCGTCGACGCGCACACCACTCAGATCGTCATTGCGGACGTCGCCGGGAAAGGTGTTCCCGCAGCGCTCTTGATGTCCGCAACGGCAGCGGCGCTGCGGCTTGAAGCGAATCATGATCGCAACATGATCCAGCAGGTGGAACGATTGAACGCCGGGATTCACTCGGTATCCGACTCCGACCGCTTCGTGACACTGCTTCTCGCAGAGATTGACGCCGAAAATCGCACGCTTCATTACGTCAACTGCGGCCACAATCCCGCGGTCTTGTTTCGAGCAAAAACGGGAACGGTTACGCACTTGGACGCGTCCTGCCCACCCATCGGATTGTCGCAGGAAGAAGTCTGCGAATTGGCTTCGGAAGCTCTACAACCAGGCGATGTATTGGTTTTCTACACCGATGGCGTCACAGAGGCAGAGAACCGCCTTGGCGAAGAATTCGGCATGGAGCGTCTTTCCGCAACAATACTTCAGGGTTCGTCGCTGCCGGCCGAGGACCTGATGAGCAGTATCTACAATGCCGCCGCAGATTTTTGCATCGACGAGTTCAACGATGATGTGACCATCGTCGTCGTCAAATGCAACTTCGCCGGCTCAGCGCTGTAAATTCGTAAGAGTCCGAGATTTCGGCCGCGTGGAGGCTAGCTGCCCCGAGCTGCGGACTCTGCCTAACTTTGTATGAATTTTCCTCTTCCGACCGACCGCCCTCGACCCCGAAACACAACCTGTCAGCGTGCTGACAATCATCCAATTCGCTGGACTCTTCGCTTCCAAGTTCCGGCGCCAATTTTCTGCCAATCTCCGTTAAGCCCAATGCTTTCATTCGCTTCGCAAGGTCTCGCTCGTCGCTGTCGATGGCACCGATTCTGCATCTCCTCTTATCCGAAGCGAGAACGCCAAACTAGTTGAGGGGATCACATGCGAAAGTTCCTGACCAGGCTGAGCTGCAGACACAGTGCCTGTGCCCCCGTCGCTGAGCACTCGATTACCACTGCAGGCCTCGATGCGGAGGCCCAGGCAATAAAGGTATTGGGAAAGTACAGTTCGGCCACCCCGGACGGAATTGGGGATCCGAAGTCATGATGTGGATTGTTAGGCTGGCGCTCAAGGAACCGTACACGATTGTCGTGCTCGCTATCCTAATCTTCTTGTTTGGGACGCTGGCAATCGTTCATACGCCCACGGATATTTTCCCCAATATCGACATTCCGGTCGTCAGCATTATTTGGAACTACAACAGCCTGGAACCGCAGGATCTGGCCGATCGGATCGTCACCATTACCGAACGCAACCTGACTACTACCGTCGATAACATTGAGCACATCGAGTCGCAATCACTTTACGGAATCGCCGTGGTGAAAGTGTTTTTTCAGCCTTCGGTGAGTATCGACAAGGCCATCGCTCAGATCACCGCAAATTCCCAGACGCAACTAAGACAGTTGCCCGCTGGGACCACCCCGCCTTTGATCATTAGCTATAGCGCGTCGACGGTCCCGATTCTCGAACTCGGGCTCTCCGGTCAGGGCATATCGGAGCAGCAACTCAACGATTATGGTCTCACGACCATCCGCCCGCAGTTGGTGACGGTGCCGGGTGCGGCGGTCCCGTATCCGTATGGCGGAAAGCAGCGCCAGGTACAGGTAGACCTAAATACGCAGGCGTTGCAGGCGAAAGGTCTTTCTCCATTAGACGTGGTCAACGCAATCGCCGCTCAAAACCTGATTCTCCCAACCGGAACATCAAAAATCGGCACTAAGGAATATGACGTCGATATCGCAAATGCGGCTCCGCAGACCATCGCGCAACTCAATCGCATCCCTGTAAAAACCATCGGCAGCACGACCATCTATATTAGTGACGTTGCTTGGGTACGCGATGGCTTTCCGCCGCAAACGAACATTGTGAGGGTGAACGGGCAACGCGCTTCGCTCTTGACCGTGCAAAAGAACGGCAATACCTCGACTCTGAGCATCATCAATGGGATCAAGAGCTTGTTGCCGTTTATCAAAACGCTGGTGCCGCCGGCGCTGCAAATTAAACCTTTGGCGGACCAATCCATTTTTGTGAAGGGCGCTATTAAGGGCGTGGTCACCGAAGCTTCCATTGCGGCCTGCCTTACAGGGCTGATGATTCTCATCTTTCTTGGCAGTTGGCGCAGCACCACGATCATTGTTGTTTCGATTCCTCTCGCCATTCTGACCTCGATCATCGCATTCAGTGCGCTCGGCGAAACCATCAACATCATGACGTTAGGTGGGCTCGCGCTGGCCGTGGGAATTCTGGTGGACGACGCGACTGTCGAGATCGAGAACATCAATCGCAACCGCCAGGCGGAGCCAGACAGAGATATGGATGGCGTGGTCCTGGACAGCGCCGCGCAAATCGCTACGCCCGCCTTTGTGGCCACCATTTCTATATGCATCGTGTTTACTCCGATGTTCCTGCTGTCCGGGGTCGCGAAATTTCTGTTCGTTCCGCTAGGTGAGGCGGTGATCTTCGCCATGCTGGCTTCCTATTTGCTCTCACGCACGGTTGTTCCGATGATGGCCAAATATCTTCTGGGCCATGACACGCCGAATACCGCGCAATCCCGCAATCCATTCGTTCGGATGCAGGTTCGGTTTGAGGAAGCGTTTGAGCATCTCCGCGCGCATTATCACGGACTGCTGGAGCGTTGTCTTCATCATCGCCGCGTTTTCCTGATCGCTTTCTTTTCCGCTTGCGTGGCTTCTATGATCTTAATCGTGCCCTGGCTCGGGCGAGACTTCTTCCCGACCATCGATAGCGGCTCGTTCAATCTCCACATGCGCGCTCCAACAGGTTTACGCATAGAAGAGACCGCCCGCCTCTGTGATCTTGTCGAGCGCTCCATCCGGCAACAGCTTCCGCCAGGGGAAATTTCCAACATTATCGACAACATTGGATTGCCTTACAGCGGCATCAACACCTCCTATCTGAACACCGGAACTGTGGGCACCTCGGATGCCGATATACTGGTGACTTTCGGCGTGAACCACCACGAGACGGCTAAGTTCGTTCACGACCTGCGCATCAATCTGCCAAAAGAATTTCCCGGCGTGACCTTTTCTTTCTTGCCTTCCGATATGGTCACGCAAATCCTGAATTTTGGCTTGCCGGCTCCCATCGACATTCAGATTGTGGGAAATGATCTACAGGGGAATCAAATTTTTGCGAATAACTTGCTGAATCAAGTGAAATACGTGTCCGGGATAGCCGACGCGCGCATCCAGCAACCGTTCGACGAACCCTACATCCATCTTTGGATGGACCGCACCAAAGCGCAAGAGATCGGCTACAACGGCACCAGCGTCGCGCAAAACGTGTTGATCTCGCTGGGCGGCAGCTTCCAGACCGCGCCAACCTACTGGCTTGACCCTAAGAATCGGAACAGCTACGACATCTCGACGCAGACGCCGCAGTATCGCGTCGATACGCTTCAGGACCTCGCGAACATGCCCATAACCGGACCCACTCCTGACGTCGCACCGGCCCTGCTTGCCAGCCTCGCTTCGATCCAACGCGGAACCGGCGCAGCGGTGGTTTCTCACTACAACATCATGCCGGTCATCGATATCTTCGGTGCGGTGCAGGGCCGCGATCTGGGCGGCATCGCCGGTGACGTTACACGCATCATCGACCAAATGCGGTCCAAGCTGCCTCGCGGTTCGCAAGTTGTTTTGCGCGGCCAGGTTCAGACCATGCGGTCCTCGTATATCGGTCTTCTAACAGGGTTGGTGCTCGCGATTGTCCTAGTCTACCTCCTCATCGTGGTGAACTTTCAGTCTTGGCTGGACCCTTTCATCATTATTACTGCGCTTCCCGCAGCCCTCACTGGCATCGCCTGGTTCCTGTTCATCACACATACCACGCTAAGTGTGCCGGCGCTTACGGGCACGATTATGTGCATGGGCGTCGCTACGTCCAACAGCATTTTGGTGGTGCAATTTGCCAGGGAACAGATGCTCGAGGGCAAAGACCCCGTAGCCGCGGCTCTTCAAGCCGGGTTCACTCGATTCCGCCCCGTAATTATGACGGCGTTGGCCATGATTATCGGCATGCTGCCGATGTCTCTGGGCCTTGGAGACGGCGGCGAGCAAAACGCTCCGCTGGGCCGCGCGGTAATTGGTGGATTGCTATTCGCCACGGTGTCCACGCTGTTGTTCGTTCCGACCGTGTTCAGCATTCTCCACGGCCTTGGCTACAAGCCGGCCGAGACTGTCGCAAAATCCTGAGGAGTATCGGCGCAAGGAAATCAAAGGTGATACCAATGCAATCGCAAACGGAAGTACAGATTCCCATGAAGCGGCTACACGCGCCGGCCAGCGCTGGTCCCCGACGGCGCTCGGGACACGGTTGGATCGCCGGAATTGTGATTCTTCTAGTGTTCGCCGGCCTTCTGATTTCCGGCATCCTGCAGCGCGTCCATACCAACACCAGCTTACGCACGGAAACCGCGGATCTGGCGATACCCAATGTTTCGGTAGTTGCGCCGAGGCGGGCCGCGCCATCGCAGGAAATTGTGCTGCCCGGAAATGTTCAACCTTTTATTTCTTCGCCGATCTTCGCCCGGACCAACGGTTATCTGGAACGCTGGTATTTCGATATCGGGGCGCATGTGAAAAAGGGCCAGCTTCTGGCGGTAATTTCGTCTCCAGAGGTGGACCAGCAGCTACAACAAGCGAAGAGCAATCTATCAACCGCCCAAGCCAATCTCGAGCTCGCTTCGATTACCAAAGACCGCTATCAGGGATTGAAGAAAACCAATGCGGTGTCCCAGCAGGACGTCGACAATGCCGTAGGTACTTATAACGCTAATAAGGCCGTCGTCGAGGCGGACCAAGCGGCCGTTCAGCAGTACTCCGCCTTAGTGTCATTCGAAAATGTCTACGCTCCTTTTGATGGAGTGATCACTGCGCGGAATACGGATATCGGAGATCTAATCAATTCCGGCAGCAATGCCAATCCAAAGACCGATCTCTTCCACATCGCGCAGCCGGGCATGCTCCGCGTGTACGTCAACGTACCTGAAGAATATTCACCGCAAATGAGGCCTGGCCTGACTGCGGAGTTGAAATTAGACGAATTTCCGGGACGGATGTTCAAAGGGAAGCTGGTGCGCACCGCCGACGCGATTAACTACACCACCCGCACGCTGCTGGTGGAAGTGGACGTAAACAATCCATCCGGACAGTTGCTTTCCGGCGCTTATGCCGAAGTTCATTTCAATGTGCCGGGGCAGGCTTCCACGTACATTCTGCCGGTTGACACTCTGCTCTTCCGCAAGGAAGGCCTGAACGTTGCCGTCGTCGAGGACGGGAAGGCCAAGCTGCTGCCGGTAACTCCAGGCCGCGACTTTGGTGATTTCATAGAAATCGTTTCTGGTCTGCACGGCGACGAATCCGTCATTACCAGCCCACCCGATTCCATCGTGACTGGCGAAACCGTGAAGATCACAGCGCCACAGGCAGCATCCACGCCAATCGCAGGAGCGAAAAGATGAAATCTTACTCCACCGCACGAGCCCACAACCGATCCCGCAAACGCATCGCGGGCACTATCTATGTGCTAAACGTGCTAACGCTTGCAGGCTGCACCGTCGGACCAAACTATCACCGTCCTACCGCCGAAGTTCCGCCAACCTACAAAGAGGTGGGCGATTGGAAAACTGCCCAGCCGAACGACCAGCAGCTCGCCGGCAACTGGTGGGAAATCTTTCAGGATCCGCAACTCAACGCTCTCGAAGCCCAGGTGAATGTCTCCAACCAAAACCTCAAGGCCGCCGAGGCCCAATATACCCAAGCTCGAGCATTGGTTCGGTACTACCGCGCCGACCTATTTCCCACGATTGGCGTAAACCCGAGTGCCACTCGCAACCAATATTCGCAGCATCGACAACCTTCCAGCGCAAACTTCAATGGCGTTAGCTTCACCGATTTGCAAATTCCTTTTGAATTGTCTTACCAGCTCGACGTTTGGGGGCGTGTACGCCGTAACATCGAATCTTATCGCGCACAGGCACAGGCCAGCGCCGCCGACCTGGCCACGGTGAACCTCTCCATGCATGCCCAGCTAGCTTTGGACTACTACCAGGGCCGTGCCCTGGATGCGGAAGAAAAGCTTTTGGACGATACCGTTAATCAGTATCAACAGGCGCTGGACCTGATTGAGAACCGCTTTGCGGGAGGACTGGCTTCGGATTTGGAAGTTCAGCAGGCTAAAACGCAGCTAGAAACAACTCGCGCCCAGGCCGTCGACGTTGGAGTTGGCCGCGCGCAGTACGAACACGCCGTGGCCGTTTTGATTGGCAAGCCTCCCGCAGAATTCAGTCTTCCCCCTCTGCCCCTCACCATGCCGCCACCTCCGATTCCGGTGGGGCTGCCATCGCAATTGCTCGAACGGCGGCCGGACATCGCCGCTGCGGAACGCCAAATGGCCGCCGCCAATGCGCAGATCGGAGTGGCCAAGGCCGCGTACTATCCCAATATCACGCTCGGCGCGGCGGGCGGTTTTGAAAGTGGTGTCATCAGCACCTTGATTTCCGGCCCCAGCATTTTGTGGTCGGTTGGTCCTACCGCAGCATGGACCCTCCTGGATTTCGGGAGGCGCCGCGCGGCGGAAGATCAGGCCATAGCGGTTTACGATCAAAACGTGGCCAACTATCGCCAAACCGTGTTGACCGGTTTTCAACAAGTCGAAGACAACGTAGCCGCATTGCGCATTCTCGAGCACGAAGCTCAAGTGCAGGACCAGGCCGTGACGGCAGCTCAAAAATATCTGGAACTCGCCACTGCGCGCTACAAAGGCGGCGTTACCAGCTATCTCGAAGTAACTACTGCCCAGACGGCCACTCTCTCCGATGAAGTTACGGCCGTGAACATTCTTGGCCGAC
The DNA here is from genome assembly GCA_963729285.1 of uncultured Acidobacteriota bacterium. Classification (GTDB taxonomy): domain Bacteria; phylum Acidobacteriota; class Terriglobia; order Acidiferrales; family UBA7541; genus Acidiferrum. The sequence goes on along the minus strand of CAVSNL010000024.1, from coordinate 33,093 downwards.
GCATGGTAGACGCAGTGATACTCGTTCAAGCGCTTGGCGGCGGATGGGACAGTTCCTCCCTCCCTGCACGCCCTGAATGTTGTGGCAAATTGATGATGAACTCAGAGTAATTCATAGACTGCATTTCATCGCGCGCTCCCGCCGACCTGGTCGACTTCTATGAGTACGCCGTTTACCAGACAGTAAAACAAGTGCGCCGCAAGGTTAGAGACAAATCGGTGGGTGGGATTGTGAAGGTTTTTACGTCGGCATCGGCCCCGGTATGATCGACGATGAGTTCATCGTTGATTTTCACAATATGCCAGCCCAAGCCGAAACCGGTGGAGACGTGGCAGGTGGCCGGGATCGGCGGATAATTCGCACAAGACAATTTCATTTTCAGGAGATGTCAGATTTCGCGAGATGATGAGGCGCTGGTCGGCAATTTCTTTAGCCTATGCCAACGCCAGCATCGTGGGTCGGGATAGAGCGGTCTTTAACATCAAGGGCAACGACTACAGGCTAGTAGTGGCTATCAATTATCGGCGTCAGATCGTGTCCATCAAATGGCTTGGAACACACGCAGATTACAACAAGATTGATGTAAAGACGGTGAGATATGGACATCAAGCCAATTAGATTGGAAGCAGATTACGAGCGAGCGCTGCGTCGCGTGGAAGAGTTGTGGGATTCCCCCGAAGGCTCTGCAGAAGGCGACGAGTTGGATATCCTGACCACGCTAATAGAGGCCTATGAGCGGGAGCACTTTCCCATCGACCTCCCGGATCCCATCGAGGCAATCAAATTTCGTCTGGAGCAGACCGGCAAGGACTCGAAAGCAATGATCGGAATTATCGGCCAGCGGACGCGCGTGTACGAGGTGATGGGGGGCAAGAGGCCGCTGTCCCTGAATATGATTCGCAACCTGCACGACAAGCTTGATAATACCGGCCGAAGTTTTGATCCAACCGGCACGGAGATACCGCAGGCTCGCGGCCCATGGAGGGGCAAACCGGCACAGGCAAGCCGGGCTGCGCAGGTCGGCCTAGCTGGGGACGGAAACGCGGGCTTGGTCCATTCGACGCCTCGGACATACGAAGGTTGGCCCCAACAAACTTCTTCCGCACTTTGCCCTCTAGATATTTTCAACATGTGCGGCCTTTGTCAGAGCTCTTACTACGTATTTACTACGAATTCCAAAGGGCACCTTCTCCGAGCAGGTTCCCTCGCGGCTCGGGGCTGTCCCCCAGTGGAACCGTAGTAAAAACGTAGTACAAGTCGCGGCAAAAGCGGGCAATTTGCGAAAAGAACGCGAATAACAAGGAGAAAAACGGCTTGGCTCGTTTTGCTCGAACTTGCCACTTTTAAGCGGGTTGCGTCGGCTCCGGCAAGATTTGATAAATTCAATTTCCCGCTTGCAAAGCATGTGCTCTCCCAGCTGAGCTACTCGCCCACGGGTAGGCCCAATGAGAATTCATTATGGCTGCAAGACACCGTAAGACCGACCCCTCTTGGGAAGCGGGCGCCGAAAAGCGGGAGCAAGCCCCGACCTGCCCGGTATCGGGCAAACGTATGTATGCCAACGAAAACGAAGCAAAAGCGACGGCGACGCACAGGATGGCCGATAAGGAAACCGCGCCGACGCAGCTAAGAACGTATAAATGCCTGTACTGCGGGGCATGGCACCTTACCAGCAAGGGGGCATGATGCAGCCGGCATTCGGCTCTGCCAGCTGTTGCTTCCGACTTTGTTTTCAGTAGAGGCACCCTCGAAAACGGCCCATGTCAACCGTTAAACATAATAGCTGCTATCGAATCTAGGCCGAGGAGCCATCTTTTCAATAACTTGCAGACACCGTGGCAAAATAAGAGGCCGGAATCCTTTCCAGGGGTGTCCGGCCTTCGCTGCGTATATCGTCGATCCTGGAGGCACCCAGGGCCAAGGAATGCCTGTTATAACGACTATCCTCCCTTGGGCTAACCCGCCTCCCTCGCCATCTGATTCAGCCGTTGCCGCATGGCTGCTTTGTCAGGTTTCAACTCTTCCCATTGGTCGAAGATCAGGTCTGCCCACTTCGCTACGATGTGGCCGTGACACTTGGAGAAATCTCGATTCGTCCCTTTGCACCAGCAGCCCAGCCGCTTGCCATGGAGCTTCAAGACTTCACCAGCGAACGAAGGTTCAGTACGAAGTTTTACCCGAATGTACGCCTCATAGTCGCCTTTGCTTCGATTTGCGAAACGAGACTCAGGTAGTCCGGCTTTGGCGTTCTTGCGGCCAATATATACGTCGTAGGCGTCCCTCATGCAGTGGACGACTTCGGTTTTCCCTTCGACCTTTGCGGCCGATTGGTGGCGCAGTTCCTTGGGGATGTAGCCATTCCCATCCGCAATATCTTCCGGTGGGATATGCTTCGTGTTGAACGAAATTCGGAGACTCTTCGGCTCTTTGTCGTCGAGCACGGCATGTTCATGCGTGGCGTTGTACTCGTGCGGAATTTCGATCAGCGAGCCATGTACTGGCTGGAAGAAAATCCACTTTGATTTATCTTTGCAGGTTTTACACGCTGTCTTGCGATGCTGACGGGCACCCTTGCATGTCTCACAGGAGCACCCACCACCGTTGCACACTGCCTCGTTGCCCCTGCCGCATAGACGGCCCTTCTCACAAACTGGACGCAAGCCGAAAGTGCGAGTTTCACCGAGCGAGACGATGAATACCCGCGCATCCCGGCATTCGTCTTCCGAGTGTTGATGCCAATTGATGTGGTCCTTTTCATTCCCGTAGCCGACAAGACTCAGATAATTGACAAGTTTCCCGGCCCGTTCGGTGAGCATCGCAGCTAGCTTTTGAATTGCGTCCGGTGCCTGCTCGATAGGCATCATCCATTTGTTTGTTTTCTCGTTCTGTGACCCTCGCCAGTTTGGAGTTGCGCTGTAGCAAGGCATTTTAAGCCGTCGCATAGGGTGGCCGCTCCTGGAAATAGCTGGCCGCTCATTTGGTAGTGTCTTGCAGAGCTCAAACAATTCATCCGCGAATTCCTTCGTCAGAAAATCTGCCTTGTACAGACCATTCTCCGGTTCGATTCCTTGTGTCTTGAGCATTACGCTGCGTTCTCCTTTTTGTTCGTTTTTCCCGTCATCATCTTCGATAAAACATCCACAGCCTTGCGCTGTGCGTTTCCAATGATGTGTCCATAGATGCCCAACGTCACCCGAACATCCGAGTGACGCATTTGATCTCGAACGACGACGATTGGCGTTCCGCTGTTTATTAACTCAGACGCTACTCCGTGACGGATTGCGTGGAAACCTACACGCTTGATCCCGAGCGAGCGCAACAACGGACGCAGATATTTCTCGCGTAGTTTGTTGTCGCTGAACGGACGCAGGCGGCGATTGGCGAACAAAACTCCAAGAGGATTTTCCCGGTAGTGCTTCGACGCCAGATGCTTGCGAAGTGCTTTTGCGAGCCTGGCCGACAGCGGAATGTCCGCTACGCTAGCGGCGCTCTTGGGAGTTCCGAGAGTGCCGTTGTAGGCAGACTTTGTGACGTGAATGATTTTGTTTTCAAAGTCCGCGTCCTCCACACGCAGGCCAAGGACTTCGTTAACACGCATCCCCGTCAAAGCCAGGACCATCAGAATTGTCCTGAACACTCCACGGGATGCGGCGATGAGTTTCTTGATCTCACGCCCCGAAAGGAATCGAGGCTTGGCCCTTTCCTTCGGAGGCATGGTCAGGTCAGAGACGTTGATGGGCTGAACTTCTTTATCCCATTTAATCGCCTGACGAATGATCCCCGTCAACGTGAGGACGATGTTCTCAACCGTCTTCCCGCTGCGCCCAGGGCTGATCTTGTTCACGAATTCCTGAACACGGAGCACGTCCAATTGCGTCAACGGGACATGTCCAAGCTCAGGAATGATGTGCGCTCGCAGGTGAGACTCTGTAGTCTCCACGCCGCGAGGCTTTCTGTGGGGAACTATCAGCTTACGATAATCGCCGACAACATCGTTCAGCGTTCGTGATGCTGGAGGAACTACCAGTTGAGCCTCCGCTCCGTTCGCGGTATTCACCACGTCCGGAATCGGCTGCATCGCGGCTCTCGCAGCACGCTCGCTCAAGCCAGGGAAACTCTTGCACCTCTCCACGACTCTATAAGTTCCGTCTAGTTGGGAGACGTACTCGCGCCATTTGCAACTGAACACTTCATTTCTGCAACGCCAATTTCCACTCTGAAAACGACGGCGCACGGCGGGACTCTTTCCGCCCGTGTTTTTCGAAACCTCTGTCGACACGCATACAACCTCGATTTACAAAAAAGGTGGAACCAAGAGGCGGGTGAGATTCCCCGCGAAGGACAACCAGAAGAGCGGACGTGATTCCCGCGAGAGGCGCGCCCAGGTTCAGCGCGGTAGACAATAGGATAGCACAGGAATCCAGAGCCTCCAAAGCTAACCTTTTTGTCTCCTTTTGTCCCCAATTGATTATTCGATGCGTGCTGGCAAGAGATTGAAAATACGGGGCTTGTGGGATTTGAACGGGAGTTCGATCCCCACCGCCCCTACCAAATCCCAGTGTTTTGACAGGTTCCCAGCCGCGCGATTCTCCAAAGTACTGATCGCTACTACGTAGTTAGGTCTCAGATTTTGTCCCTCTCCGTTCGAGACATCCTTCATTTACAATACCCCCACACGAAGAGGTCCAGGAGAGCGGTTGATGCCCAAGTCGCTTCGCGCATTGCGCTTCGCCCCGGTTGTGCTGGTAGCAGCGGTTTTATTTCCCATCTTGCGAGGAACCTTGCCAGGAACGATGCGAGGCGCAATTGCTTCTGCTAGTGCGGCGGAATCCTCTGCCGGCGGCGCACCGACGGGACTGACTTGCGAAGCCATGGAGCAGCCGCTGGGCATCGGCGTCACGCAGTCTCGCTTGTCGTGGCGCGTGAACGATTCCCGCCGAGGCGCATTGCAGACAGCCTACGAAATACAGGTCGCCAGTTCGCTCGAACGGCTCGCACTGGGACACGCGGATGTGTGGGACTCCGGAAAGGTGGAGTCGAGCGAATCGGTGAACGTTGCGTATGGCGGTCCGTCCGTTGCGTCGCGGCGGCGCTACTACTGGCAGGTGCGGGTGTGGGATGCGGATGGCAAGACCTCCCCTTACAGCACGCCGAGTTGGTGGGAGATGGGATTGTTGTTGGCGGATGATTGGAAAGCGCAATGGATCACGCGGGATTTGCCCCTCGAACGCGGCGACTACGAATCGCGTCCGAAATGGATTTGGACGGCCAAGGAAGAGGCGCTGTCCAAAGCGAGTGTCGGAAAACGCGACTTCCGTTTTAGTTTTGATCTCGCGCAAAAGCCCAAAACAGCGGTGTTGCTGATCACCGGAAAGGACAACATCGCGGTTTGGGTCAACGGAAAGGCGGTGCTGGAAGCGTCGCCGATGAGCAAGTTCAAGCGCCCGCGCGATCCCTGGGGCACGTTTCACCAAGTCGACGCCAGTAATTTGGACGCAGGAAAGAATTCGATCGCCGCCGAAGTTACGACGTATCAGCCGGAGTGGGCGAAGGCGCCCGTGGCCGCGGGATTCATCGCGATGCTGCGCGTGGAAATGCCGGACGGCAAGGTGCAGCGCATCATTTCGAATGCCGATTGGAAAACGATCGAGGGTCAAAGCGATGCGGCCTGGACGGCAAAAGATTTCGACGCTGCCGCATGGCCGAACGCGAGCGTAGCAGCAGAAATCGGCGAGAGCGCGCTCGGAACGCCGTGGACAGCGGAGCCAATTTCGTGGCTCGGGCGAGATTTTACGTTGACCAAAGCGGTGCGCTCCGCTCGGATCTATTCCACCGCGCTGGGAACGTATCAGCTTTATTTGAATGGCGCGCGGGTGGGCGACGATATTCTCGCGCCGGGGTGGACCGATTACCGGAAGAGGATCGTCTATCAGGTCTACGACGTCACGCACGCCTTGCGGACCGGAGCGAACTCCTTGCAGGCAATTCTTGCCGGCGGCTGGTACGGCGATGGACTCGGCTGGCTGCAGAATCGCTACAACTTCGGACCGCCGCCGGTGCGCTTCATGGGTCAGCTTGAAATCGAGTATGCCGATGGAACGCGGGAAACGATCGGCACGGATGAAACCTGGAAAGCAACGTCTTCAGCCATCCTCAAGTCGGATATTTATAACGGCGAGGCCTATGACGCGCGGCTCGAGAAGTCCAAAGGCTGGCGCGCCGGCTTCGACCGGAAATGATTGGGACAAAGTAGTGCTCGCCGCCCGCTCCGCACGCAGCGATTGTCGCGCAAGACTTTCAGCCTATCCGCGCGCACGAAACGCTCCCGCCGAAAACCGTCACGAACCCATCTCCTGGCGTTTACGTCTACGATCTCGGTCAAAATATGGTTGGCTGGGCGCGGCTGCACGTTTCCGGAACCAAAGGAACGAAAGTGCAACTGCGCTTCGCGGAAGTGCTGAAACCAGATGGCGATGTGTACACCGAAAATCTGCGCACCGCGGAAGCAACCGATACTTACGTCTTGCGTGGAAGCGGCGAGGAAGTATTCGAGCCGCACTTCACGTTTCACGGATTCCGCTACATTCAGCTGACGGGATACCCGGGAACGCCCACGAAAAATACCGTGGAAGGAATCGCTTTCTACACCAGCGCGCCGTTCACGATGAAATTTCACTCGGCGAACGCCACGCTGAATCAATTGGCGAGCAATATTCAGTGGGGCCAACGCGGAAATTTTCTGAGCGTGCCAACCGATTGCCCGCAGCGGGATGAACGTCTGGGCTGGATGGGAGATGCCGAGGTGTTTTGGCGGACGGCTAGCTACAACGCCAACCTCGCCGCTTTCTCGCACAAATTCACGCAGGACATTCGAGACGCGCAGAGCGCTGCGGGCGCATACGCCGACGTATCGCCGCGGGTTGGCCCGACCGGAGAAAGCGCAGCGGGCTGGGGCGACGCCGGAGTCGTCATTCCGTGGAGCGCGTATATGCAGTTCGGTGACCAGACGATAGTCGCGGAGAACTGGTCCGCGATGACCAAGTGGATGGAGCACTTGGAAGGCGCGAATCCAGATTATCTGTGGCTGAAGGAACGCGGGAATGATTATGGCGACTGGGTAGCCGTCGGCAGCCAAACGTCGAAAGACATGATCGCCACGGCATACTGGGCGTATGACGCGACGTTGATGAAGCAAATGGCAGCGGCGCTGGGAAAGAGCGCCGAGGCGGAGAAATACGGCCGGCTTTTCGATAAAGTGCGCGCCGCGTTCCAGAAGGCATTCGTGAAAGAAGATGGCACGGTTGGCACCGGCAGTCAGACCAGCTACGTGCTGGCACTGCACATGAATCTGCTCGATGAGCAACAGCGGATCCGTGGCGGCGCAAAAACTCGTGGACGACATCAAGGCGCACGATTACCACCTGACCACGGGTTTCCTGGGAACGCCGTATCTATTACTCGAGCTGAGCACCAGCGGGCATAGCGACGTGGCCTACGAACTACTGCTGCAACGAACCTACCCGTCATGGTTTTACATGATCGATCACGGCGCCACCACGATGTGGGAGAGGTGGAACGGCGACCAAAAGATGGACGATCCCTCCATGAATTCGTTCAATCACTATGCGTACGGCGCGGTGGCGGAGTGGCTGTATCGCTACTCGGCGGGCATCGACGAGAACGCCAATGGTCCCGGTTTTCACAGCATCGTCTTGCATCCACAATTCAGCGCAGATCTGGGAGAAGTAGATGCGACGTACGATTCGGATCATGGTCCCATCGGATCGCATTGGAAGGTTGCGGGAGGAACGGTGACCTGGGACGTACTCATTCCCGCGAATACCACCGCCGTTCTGTATTTTCCCGCGAACCTCGATAAAGCGAAGCTGCTTGAGAATGGAAAGGGTATTGACGCGAGCGAAGGACTCAAATTTGTTCGCACCGAAGCGAACGGCACCGTGTATCAGGCAGGAGCGGGAACCTACTCGTTCCGATTCGCGCAATAGCAGCCAGCGGAAAAACTCAAAAATATGTCATTCCGAGCCCCGTTCGGTTTTTGAACGGGGTGAGGAATCTGCTTTTTCCTTGGTTTTCTTGCGAACAGCAGATCCCTCACCCGCAAACGACGCGGGTTCGAGATGACAAATCCGACTTTTTCCCGCTGATAGGGGAAGGGACGAATTCCCTTATAGTTGTCCGGCAACCCGGCCGGCAAGATCCTTTAGTTGTTTCTCGACTTTCGGACTGAAATCCACACCTTCAAGATTGAGGTAAAAACGAACTTTGCCCTTGCGGACATGGAGGCCATGCTGCGGGTCAAAATAAGCTTCGTCTCCGAGGCCGCTCACCGGCGTTTGCGGGCTATAGAATGCCCCCAATTTGGCGAACATCTCCGTCGCTGCCGCCGGCGAGGGATCTACGTACGCTCTGAACCAGAGCTTGCTTCCCTTAGCAGAGTAATTGCAATCGGTTCCCTCAGGAGTATTCGTGTAAGGACGCGGAGCAACGCTCTTTTCCGGCGGATCGTAGGTTCGCCCTAACGTCTTGCTCACTTCCGCGGCCGTCAGCAACGAGCAGAGGTCAGCGGGAGGATCGGTCGCCCATGCCGATGGAATCGCAAAGGTGGTTACGAGGAAAGTTGCAGTAATGAACGCTAGTTTGCTAAAGCGGGTCATGTGGGCCATATGGCGCTCCTTTCCCGGCTTCTCAGCGGCAACATTCTATAGCAACGAACACTAGAAGTCATCTGAATCATCTCATGAATGCATCTCAGGGGGTCGGAGCTTTAGCTCCGACATTTAAAGACACGCCAAAATCGGGCTTCAGCCCCTGAGGAATTCTTCTCTTCCTCTCTCGGCCATCTTGGAGATGGCTTTTAGTAAAGGAATCAACATTGCGATCAGCCAACCTCGCCGCAGGATCAAAAGATGCAGTGACGCTTAACGTGCGAGCGCGGATTTCGTCTGCGTGCCGGCGACACCGAGATAATTCCCGTACCCCACGATGACCGTGGATGCGATCAGCACGAACAGGCTCGCAGCCACCAGCAATTTCGTGCGGCGGCCCGTGCCGTTCCACTCGCGCAGAGCGATGCCCCACAGCGTGCTGAAAATCATGATGCTGGCCATATGTAGCGTCCAGCTGGAGAATTTGTACCGGCCCATTTGCGTCTCGCCCATGGTGTAAAAGAAAAACTGCATGTACCACGTTGTGCCCGCCAGGGCAGAGAACAAATAGTTCGACAGCATAGGCGCATGGTCCGGAACACCGTCGGACCGGATGCCCGCCTTGGCCATTTCTTCCGATGGTGCGTCGGTGACGGTTTCGATTTCGACCGCGGCCGCGCCTGGTTTCGCGAGCCGTGAGCTGAAATACTGGCTGCCCGTGCGATTGCGAACATTCAGGATCGCGCACCAAATGAAATTGGTCGTGAATCCTCCGAACAACAGAACCACCAGCACCGGAAGGCCTTGCCACAGCGGCGGAGTTCCGTGGTGAATGGTCATCTCCTTGATGGGATCGCCGGCCGCGAGGCCGTAGGCGAAGCAAGCGCTCATCACACCCGAGAATGTGGCGACCAGAAGTCCCTTTTTTAAATCGAACTCCTTGATCGATGCTCGCTTCTGCTCTTCGGACATCTCCTTTTCTTTGGACATGCCCGCGGCTCCGGCGAACACGATGCCGAACAGGCAAACTCCCACGCCCGCTAGAATGATCTGTCCGGAATGCGTGCCAAGCACTTCGGACGCAAACTGGCCGCGGAAAATCGGCGGCATCAGCGTTCCGAATGCGGCGGTGTACCCGAGCGCGACCGCCATCCCCAAAGACATGCCCAGGTAACGCATGGTCAGGCCGAAGGTGAGGCCACCGAGACCCCAAAGCACGCCGAAGGTGTAGGTCCAGGCGAGACTGCTGAGCGGAGACTCGCGGAGAACGGAGATTAGATCGCGGGTCATGAGCAGACCCAGTATCCACGGCACAATGATCCAACTGAAAAAACCCCCGACGAGCCAGTAGGTTTCCCAAGCCCAACCCTTCACGCGGCGATAGGGAACGTAGAAACTGCCGGAAGCTAATCCGCCCAGCCAGTGAAAGAAGACGCCAAGGAGCGGATTAGGTTCCAGAAGTTTGCCTTTCCAGCCGTGCCAGCTTGCACAGCCATTCCTGGCTGTGTGCTTTTGGCTAGACCCATGGCTTCAAAGCCTGGCCTTGGCCGACGAGCACTCTAGTTCACGCGCCCAGCGCGGTCAACCCGAACGTCAGTCACTCTGCATGGAACTGGATGGGAATATGCGTGCCTACAGAATCGCCCGCGCGATATACTCTCGGCGAACAAATATACCGGGAGATTTCCGGCACCTGCGAAATTTGTCTAGCCGCCGCATCTCCAAAACTTGCATGAAAACTCAAGAAAAACTCCGGTATTTGGAAGATCGATGGGACGACCAGGTGGCGCGCGACTTGGATGCGCCGGAACTATTGCGCTACCGCTCGAACGTTTTGGGATCCGATCTACGCATCACGAATTTTGGGGGCGGGAACACCAGCTCGAAGATCGAAGGCACCGATCCGCTTGATGGATCCCGGCAGACCGCGCTGTGGATCAAGGGCAGCGGCGGAGACATCGGCAGCATCCAGCGAAGCGGGTTTGCGACGTTGTACCTCTCCAAGCTGCAAGGACTCGCCAATCGCTACCGCGGCGTTGAATTTGAAGACGAGATGGTCGAGATGTACCCGCTGTGCGCGTTTGGCAACAACACCGTCGCCGCCTCCATCGATACGCCTTTGCATGGTTTTCTGCCGTTCGAGCACATCGATCATTTGCATCCCGACTGGGCTATCGCCTTGGCGGCTTCGGCGAATGGCCGCGAAAAGATGGAGGAGTTCAACCGCGTCTATGAACATCGCTTGATCTGGCTGCCGTGGCAGCGTCCTGGATTCGAGTTGGGCATGATGTTGCAAAAAGCTGTGCACGAGAATCCGGATTGCGACGGGATCGTGCTCGGCGGGCACGGCCTGTTTACCTGGGGAAGCACGCAGCGCGAGTGTTATCTGAACACCATCACGATCATCGACCAGCTTGGACAGTTTGTGGTCGATCATGTCGAGCGGCGCGGCGCAAACCTCTTCGGAGGCGGCAAGCATAGCGCGCTGGAAAACCGGCGGGAGATTGCTCTCGATATTTTCCCCTTCCTGCGCGGACGCGTGTCCGCGCGACAACGAATGATCGGGAACTTCAATGACTTACCGGAGGTTTTGCGTTTTGTGAATTCGGCGGACGCCGAAAGGCTGGCGCATTTGGGAACCAGTTGTCCCGATCATTTTATTCGTACGAAAATTCGCCCGCTGTTCGTTGCCTGGGAACCATCAAACGACATTTCCGGTTTGAAGAAGAGCGTCGATGCGGCGATCGAGAAATACCGCGCGGAGTATCGCGAATATTACGAGTCGTTTGCGCGGCCAGACTCGCCTAAGATGCGCGACGCGAATCCTACCGTCGTACTGATTCCCGGCGTCGGCATGTTCAGTTTTGGCAAGAACAAGAGCGAAGCGCGCATCACCGGCGAGTTTTACACCAACGCCATCCACGTGATGGAAGGCGCGGTGTCCCTGGGTTCGGGAGCGCCGCCTGCGGTTTTGCCGCAAGCGGGTCCCGCGGCGAAGACCGAAGCGTTCACGGTGCACTCGAACTATGTGGCGCTGCCTCCTTCGGAGGCGTTTCGCATAGAGTACTGGCAGCTTGAGGAAGCCAAGATTCGACGCCAGCCGGCGGAAAAAGAGTTGAGCCGAAGGGTTGTCGTCGTTGTGGGCGGCGGAAACGGCGTGGGTCGCGAGACCTCTCTGCTGGCAGCGCGGCGCGGGGCGCATGTGGTGGTGGCCGACAAAGACGTCGAGGCGGCGAAGTTGGTTGCTGACGAAGTTCAAAAAATCGGCGGCAAGGAAACCGCGGTCGCTGTTGCCATCGATATCCGTGAACGAACCTCGATTCGGGCCGCTCTGCGCGAGGCGCTGGCGGCGTATGGCGGCATAGATATTGTTGTGAATACGGCGGCGATTTTTCCGTCCTCGGCTGATGGAAAGATTAACGACGCGCAATGGGGCCTCACTCTCGACATCAACGTCACGGCGAATCATCGCTTGATGGAGGAAGTCGCGCAAATCCTGCGCGAACAGGATTTGGATGCCAGCATTGTGCTGACAAGTTCAGCGAACGCGGTGGTGCCGAAGAAGGGAAGCGAAGCCTACGACGTAAGCAAGGCCGCGGTCAGCCACCTGGTGCGCGAGTTCGCCATTTCCTGCGCGCCCAAAATTCGCGTCAACGGCATCAGCCCGGCGACGGTCGTAAAGGGCTCCACCATGTTTCCACGGGAGCGAGTCATTGCGTCGCTCAATAAATATGGAATCGCTCATGAAGCGGGCGCGACCGACGAGCAGCTTCGTTCCCAGCTCGCGAATTTCTACGCTCAGCGCACGCTGACCCACCAGCCAATCGATCCTGAGGATTGCGCGGCGGCGATACTTTTCCTGGCTGGGCCACAATCGCGCTGCACCACGGGTCATTTGATTCCGGTGGATGGCGGGTTGACGGAAGCATTTCTCAGATAGACCGCGAACGGCGCTGATTCATCGAGCCGTTCGTTCTTTGCGGGCGAGAACAAAATTATGCGGTCGTCGGGGCACAAGGCTCTGGTTGCGGTGGACTTAGGCGCGCAGAGTTGTCGTGTATCTCTCCTCCGTTTCCTTCAAGAGACTCCTTACACCGGCGTCGTGCATCGTTTTCGCAACGCTCCGGTTGTGACTCCGACCGGCGTTCGTTGGGACATCGCTGCCATTCTCGAAGGCGTTCAGGCGGGGCTGCGCTTGTGCGCGGGCATCGCGACCGAAGGCATTGCCTCCATCGGAATTGACGGGTGGGCCGTCGATTACGTGCGGCTGGATGAAGACGGCAACCCCATCGCGAATCCATTCTGCTACCGGGACGAGCGCACGGTCGCGGCGGAAAGCGCTATCCATGAGATTCTCGCGCCCGCGAAATTATATGCGCTGACGGGAATTCAGTTGCTGCGAATCAACACGCTCTATCAATTGTATGCAGACGCGCAGGCTGGAATTGATCCGGAGAAACGCTGGCTGAACCTTCCGGAGTTTGGGACCTACCGCTTGGGCGGGCGTCCCGTCGCGGAATATACAAATGCCACGCACACGCAGCTCGTCGATCTGAACGCGCGTGCGTGGTGCGACGAAATATTTCAGCGTGCGGGGCTCGACAAGAAGGCGGCGCCAGAAATCGTTCCGCCGGGCACGGTCGTCGGGTCGGTGCGCGGCGACCTGAGTGAGTTGACGGCATTTCGCCAGACGCAGCTGATTGTGCCTGCCTGTCATGACACCGCGTCCGCGATCGCGGCCATTCCTGCGTCCGGCGATGATTGGGCGTTTATCAGTTCCGGAACATGGTCGCTCGTGGGAACCGTTCTGGACAAGCCGTGCCTGAGCGAAGACGCGCGGGCGATGAATTTTACGAATCTCGGCGGCGTCGGCGGCACGGTCTGTTTTCTGAAGAACGTCAACGGGATGTGGCTGCTGCGCCAGTGCGTGGAGGATTGGGAATCTCGCGGGTTTGCCTGGTCGTTGGGAGAGTTGCTTGAGAAGTGCGCGTCGTTGCCGGCACCCATCGAGCTTATCGATGTCGATGATCCACGGTTGATGACGCCGGGAAATATGCTGGTGAAGATCAACGCACAGTTGGAGCGCGCCGGGAATCGCCCGATGTCTTCGGAGGGATCGGATTTGCCAGGCGTAGCGAATCTGATTCTGCACAGTCTCGCGGCGCGGTACGCCGAGGTGCTCGGATCCGTGGCGCGTGTCACCGGAAAGACTCTGAAACGCTTATTTATTGTTGGCGGCGGCAGCCGGAATCAGCTGCTCAATCGCCTGACGGCGGAACGCACGGGACTTGAGGTCATCGCGGGGGCGACCGAGAGCACGACCATCGGCAATTTCGCGATACAGCTGGCCGCGCTCGATGGCGACTGGAATGCTTCCTACGGCGTGCCTGCCGCTGCCGTGGTGAAGTGGGCCGAAAGAATTGCCGTGCGTCCGTTGGCGCTCTCGGCGGATCGCGACGACTGACCTGCGCGATCCATGAGGCAAACCACGATGCAAATCACGAAACTCGCTTTCGTCCGACTGGAGACTCAAAACATGAAGGATGGTCTGGCATGAAGGATGTGCTCGCCGAGATTGCGTGGAAGGCGCTGGACAAGCTGCAGATTGAGCTGCCTTCGTGGGGATTTGCGAATACCGGGACGCGGTTCGGGAAATTCATTCAGGCTGGAGCTGCTACGAACATCGCGGAGAAGTTTAGCGATGCGGCCCAGGTGCATGCGTTAACGGGAGCGTGTCCGACCTTGGCGCTCCACGTTCAGTGGGATCTGCCCGACGGCTTGAAAGATGTCGGCGAAGTCGAGAAGCTGTCGAAGAAGCATGGTATTCGAGCTGGATCCATCAATCCGAACATATTTCAGAACCAGGAATACAAGTATGGATCTTTGGGCAATCCCGATGCGGCGATCCGGCGGATGGCCATCGATCACATTCTGGAGTGCGCGGCCATCGCGGAAGCCCTTAAATCACGCGACGTGTCTCCGTGGTTTGCTGACGGCTCAAACTATCCTGGCACGCAGAACATCCGTAAACGGCTCGGATTCTTCGAGGATGGTTTGCGGGAAATTCACGGGGCACTGCGGCCTGGGCAGCGTTTGCTGTTGGAGTACAAGCCGTTCGAGCCAGCGTTCTATCATACGGATGTCGCGGATTGGGGCATGGCGTATCTTCTGGCCAAGCATGCTGGGCCGCAGGCTCTGGTGCTGGTCGATACGGGGCACCACTATCAGGCGCAGAATATCGAGCAGATTGTGGCTTGGCTGCTGCATCACGAGATGATTGGTGGATTTCATTTTAATGATCGGCGGTATGCCGATGACGATCTGACGCTGGGGTCGATTGATCCTTATCAAGTGTTCCGCATTTTTCACGAGATTCGCATGTATGAGTGGGAGAACGACGTCACCGCCGACATCGCCTACATGGTGGATCAGAGCCACAACCTGAAGGGCAAGATCGAGGCCATGATCCAGACGGTGTGCACCGCGCAGGAACTTTATGCGCGTGCGGCGCTGGTGGACCACGGCCGGTTGGCGAAGTTACAGCAGGATTGTTCGCTGGTGGACGCCGAGGAGACCTTGCGCCACGCGTTCTGGCTGGATGTCAGGCCAATGGTTCAAGGAGTGGAGGCGGGCCAAAGGCTTGCCCGCTGATCCCATGCAGGCGTTCCGGGAAAGTGGTTACGCGGAACGGATTGCGCGGGAGAGACGCGAGAAAAACCTTGGGGCGACGGCGAGTTATGCCTGAAGAGGCGCTTCGTTTCTGGCGGGCGGCTGTGTCGTCGGAGCGTAGTTAACCATAACACCCCTCCCCCTATGTTTTTTGTAAGTATTCATTCTACAGGGGCTTAAAGTTGTTTGTTTTTATAGACTTCTGCAAGTGTTGATTGTAAATGACTTATGGGCTTGGATGTTCGGGCCGGTGGAATCGTGTGGGACCAACTTGCCTTAACTTGCTGCCTTGCAGCTAGAAGCGTTGGTGATTGCGAAGTATTGGTGGATTGCGCCAAAAAGCGCCCGCTTCAGAAAGCGGCCGCTACACTGGAAGCCTAGCACCGGAATTGCTTGGGTATGACGCCGGGCGGGGCAATTCCTCGCCCTTACAGCGTTTCAGCTCGTGCTGGCGCTTGGTGCCAGAACTGACGGGGGTCTTTGCGAGGTTATCTGTGTTGTTATATTACCATAATGCTCTAGGATAGTCAACTGGGAAATGATCAACCGGGGGATGCGCTACTGAGGGGGAGCGGAGGGTTGCTTTGGCATTTTGGAGGCGATGTCATCGTCGGCTTTTTGGTGTAGCTCTTTCACCTTGGCGAATTCGCGTTCGGAGCTTGCGGCGTTGCCCATGGCTTGATAGAGGCGGCCCAGGCGGAAATGGGCGTCGGGCTGGGAGGGATCCAGCTTGACAGCGTGCTGGAGGGCGGCCAAGGCGTCCGGATAGCGTTTCTGTTGCATCAGGACGGCTCCCAGGTCGATATAAGCAAGGCGGATGTCATTTCTGATTTGCACGGCCCTTTCGAGCAGGGGAAGGGCATCTTCAAAGTGGTCTTGCTGCAGCTCGATATCGCCGAGGTAAGCGAGGGCTTGAGCGTGGCGAGGATCGATGGCCAGTTCGTTTCTGAAGGCGATCTTTGCTTCCTCAAAGTTGTGCTGCTTCCATTGCAGGTAGCCGAGGCCAAAGTTAACGTCCGGCTCACGCGGGGACACCTTGGCGGCAGCTTGAAATTCCGCGACCGCGTCCGCGGTTTGGCCCAATCCATCCAAGGCTTCGCCCATGAGCACGTGCGCGGAGGCTGAGTCCGGGCTGTCTTCGAGAATTTGGCGGAACTCGTCGCGGGCGCAGGAGTAGTCTTTGGCCAGAAGGCAGCTTTGCGCCAACACCTTGCGGAGCTCGGTATTTGCTGGGTCGAGCTTTACAACGATCTCCAGATTTTTCGAGGCTTCGGCGAATCGCTTGGCGCCGTAGCAGCTGAGCCCCAGGAGCGTGCGGGCTTGGGTGTTGGAGGGATCGGCGGCCAAAGCGCGGGTGAGCGGGACGATGGCCTCCGGAAAGTGCCCTTGCTTGAATTCCGCGAGTCCCCAATTGAGGTGGATGCCGGGCAGCTTGGGATTCAGCGTGGCAGCTTTCCGGTAGGCGGGGACGGCTTGATCGTACTTACCTTCCCTGGAGAGGACCAAGCCAAGGTTGGCGAAAGCGGCTGCGTCTTGGGGATTTTGTTGCACGGCTGCGCGCAAGGTTTTCTCGGCTTGCGATGAGGTCTGGCTGAGGTGCGGGAGAGGGTGCGGGCGTTTGGGCACGCGCAGGGACGCATGAGAACAGGGCTAGGACAACTACGGCCAGGTTGACGTCAGTACGGCTCACAAAAGGTCCCTTATTCGTTTGGAAGGCCTTGCAGCGCACAAAACCCGAACCCTTGGAATCGAACGGCGCCCGCTTCGGAAAGCGGCCGCTACAGTGGTTCGCAATGGGGCTCGCAGGCGAAGGTCAAAACCCGCACCCTTAAAAACCAAGGGTGCGGCACCCGCCACGCAAACCCAAACCCTTGAAATTGCAGAGTCCGAAGGCGCCCGCTTCGGAAAGCGCCGCCACATCAGTGTACCTCTTATTGATTCTCGTCGGACCACAGGCAGGAATGCCTGTGGCACTAACGCAAGAATGCCTGTGCCACCGAGACAGGAATGCCTTGTGGCACCAAAACAAAACGCGGCGGGAAGTTATCCCGCCGCGTCCTCGACTGAGACGTACTGCAAAACCAGCTGACGTGGGAGGGGGCCAGCGGCCCCCTCCGCGCGCAGGCTAGAAGTAAACCTTCAACCCGAGCTGCAAAATGCGCGGATCGAAGGCAGAAGTGTACTGTCCGAAGTTGCTGGAACCGAAGTTGGTGCTGACCTGGTTGAACTGGGTGTGATTCCAGATGTTGAAGGTTTCAACGCGGAATTCCAGCCGGCTGCCGCGAGATTCGCTGAAGACGAAGCTCTTGAACAGCGAGAGGTTCCAGTTGTCACGGCCAGGGCCACGCAGTGCGTTGTGACCGAGGTCGCCGAAGGCCCCAATTGTCGGGTCTGCGAAAGAGGTCGGGCTGATGTACTGAATGACCTGTTGTTCGGTTGGGCTGACGGTTGAAGGATATGAGACCGGGCCGACGAGATTCGGACGGTTGGTGGCGTTGGGCAGACCGTTGCCGCCCTGGGCGCCGCTGAGGCCGATGTTGAGCGGGAATCCCGGACTCCACGGTGACGATGCCCGAAACTTGCCATCCACCGACGGCGGTCCGAAGCAACCGGCTGTCGCTGTGGCGGAAGATGGGGATGTCGTAGATGAAATTGACCACGGCGTTGTGAGTTCGGTCATAACCGCCGGGGCCCTTGTCATACTGCCAGCCCAAGTAGGGGTCCGAAACGTTTTGCAGGTCCTGGCCACCGGTGCTGCCGGTGCCCTGGGTCGATCGGTCTTGGAGTAGGTGTAGAAGGCGCGAAGGAACAGATCCTTGCCCACCTGCGAGTTGATGTCCAGCTGCAGAGCCGTTGTAGTGGGAGTTGGCTTCATTGGTCGACAGGCGGATGGAGCGGAAGCCCGGATAGGGCACGCCGGAAGTGGCGTAGTTTGCGCCAGCAATGCCATTGATGATGGGAATCAGATTTGCCTGGGGAGGCAGGTTGATATTCGTGTGTAGTCGTTTTGGAAGCGGTTGGTGTTGCCGACGTAGGAGATAGAGGCCACGGTGCGTTCGCCAAATGAATGCTGAACGCCGAGGCTCCACTGGTAGCTGGCGGGCTGCTTGTACTCATTCTGACGTCAAGCCGGTAATGCTAGCCGGGTTGATCGGGAGAACTCCTGCTGTGCCTGTGGCGAGCGACAGTGTCGGATTGTCGAACTCGACGGGGCCGGGAGTGTTGACCTGCAAGCTGAAGGGAATGTTGGGTCCGGCGTTGTACATGTCGTTGCCCTGAATGCGCTCGTACATGATGCCGAAGCCGCCACGAACGACGCGTCTTCCCAGTGCCGCTGAAGTCGTAGGCGAACCCGAGACGAGGACCGAAGTTAGCCCAGTGGTTGTTCACCAAGCCCTTTGGAACGCCGTTTTGCTCGGGAATTCCGATACCGTTGAGGTAGAGAGGAACGCCAGCGAGAATTGGGTTCGGGCTGGTGCCGAGGCCTGGGCTGGTCGGACTGATGGTGCCATTGGGATTGAGAATGGCGGCATTGGCTGGGTTGTAGAGGTTGGGATAGAAATTCCCCATTCGGTCGTTGGCTTCGTAGGTGTGCGGAACGCCATCCCAACGCAAGCCCAGGTTGAGGGTCAGCTTGCGGTTGACGCGCCAGTTGTCCTGGACGTAAGCGGCCCAGGAAACGTTGTTCCATTGACCGGCGTCCTGGACGGCGAGTTCCTGATAGCTTTTGGCATCGCCGAGGAGGAAGTCGGCGAAGTCGTTGCCGGTGAAAGTACCGTCAAAGCCGAAACCGCCCTGGGTCTGACCGAACAGATCCTGGGTCTTCTTGTAAAGAGCCCAGCTCCCACCGAACTTGAACTGGTGAGCGCCGTGGGTCCAAGAGACGTCATCGCGGATCTGGTAATCGTCAGCCTTGTTGTGCCACGGCCAGCTGGAAATTTCGAAGTGCGTGCCGGTGGAGCCGTTCAGGTCGATGTTGGGGATGCGGTTGTCGTTGTTCGGTCCAGTGAATAGCCTGGAGTTGGTGCCGTCATAGCCCGCAGGCAGGGACAAGCTGGACAAGCCGGCGCCGGCGAACGGGATGATGTTGATGCGGTTGCCGTTGTAGTTGAAGGCGACTTCGTTCAGCAAGTTGGGGTTGATGGTGTAAGTCGTGTGAACAACGCCGCTGTAGGACGGGTTACCGAAGGTGTCGCCGACGGTGGGAACGTTCGCGCCGCTCCACTGACTGATCGAGTAGCCTTGGCTGACCTGCTCGGCGATAAAGTGGCCGAACACCGAGAACTTGCTGGTGAAGTTGTGATCGATGCGGACCACTTCTTCCTTCAAGGGTGTGGGAGTGGTGCTCGGGCCATTGAAGTTGGTTCCCGACGTGGGCGCCGGGAAAATGCCGGCGGCTAAGAGCGCCGTGGCGTTTGGATCAATCATGCACGACGGGATGGTGTTGCCTGGGAACGGTGATCCTTGGACGACGCCAGCAGGCGCAACGCCACCAGGGCAGTTCCTGAAGAGCACTACGGGAGATACCGTGGTGGTCGAAGGAACGTTGACCACGGTGGAACCAAAGTTACCGCCATAGGTGCTCGGAAGCGGAACGGTCTGGCCGTTGGTGATGCTGCCTTGGATCAACCTGCGCCATTCCATGTTGTAGAAGAAGAAGGTCCTCTTGCGATCGCGGTTGTACAGCTTTCCGAAAGTGACCGGACCGCCGACGTTGAAGCCGAATACGTTTAGCCGGAGTTCCGCAACCGGATTGGACGTGCCGTTCAAATTCGTGGCGGGATTGAAGAAGTTACGAGCATCGAGAGCATCGTTGCGGAGGAATTCCCACGCGGATGCGTGCAGTGTGCTCGAACCGGACTTCAGAACCATGGTCATGGTGCCAGCCGAGGAGAGGCCGTAGTCCGCGCTGTAGTTTGAGGTCAGAGCGCGAAACTCCGCGATGGCGTCGGTGGAGGGAGCGATGCTCATGCCGCCCGCACCGCCGCGGTCGTCGTCTTCACCACCATCCAGTAAGTAGATGTTGTGGTTCTGACGCATGCCGTTGAACTCGACGTTGTAGTCACCGCCGACCGGAGTATTGACGAAGCTGTTGATCTGGCTGGAGGCGCCGGGAGTTAATGCAGCAAGTTGGTAAATGCTGCGGCCGTTGATCGAGATCTGCGACATTTGCTGATCGGTGATGACGTTGCTCTGTTCACCGGAATCGGTCTGAACGCGAACGGCGTTGGCTTCGACGGTGACGGTTTCCTGAGCGCCGCCGAGCTGCATCTGGAAATCGATACGGCTGCGGTCGCCGACTTGAAGAACGATGCCTTTTTGTTCGGCAGTCTTGAAGCCGTTTGCTTCGGCCTTGGCATCGTAGTGACCAATTTTCAGTTCAGGAAAAACATACTGACCTGAGTCACTGGTCGTGCGGTATGAGTCAAACCGGTTTCCGAGTTTGTGACCGTTATTTTGACATTCGCAACGCTTGCGCCAGAAGGATCGGTGACCGTTCCGACGATCGCAGCGTCTTGAGCTTTAACGGTAAATGAGAGGGCAACCAACGCAAAACAAAGCACAACAAGATGGTGCAACCGAGCATGTTTCAGAGCTGAAAATACACTCCGACCATACGAGGAAAATAAATGCATTCAAGCCTCCTACACCCCACGGCGATTTGGTATCGCCGTTAACGTACACGGAGATTCCTCCCGATACGGTATCCTTGTCAAGCATTTTTTTCGATTTAATAGAGCGAGAGTATTGCTCAAAAGGCTCGCACGTATCGATATTCTGGCTCTGGAATGACATTTCATTTCGAGGGCCAAGCGCGTGCGATAACCGGGTAGAACGGGTTTGGCGGAGTGCCGCTTTCTCGTAACTAATTTAATAATAAAGACTTACTTGGGATCCAGGGGCTGAGGCGTCCCTGCTTGCTGGCGTGACGGAGCCGAACTTGCCGAGCGTTTTCTGGGGTTAAAGGGTTAACGCACACCCTTGAGAATCGCGTCGGGGAGCTTGGCGTCGGTGATTCTAATCTCGCGGAAGAGGTGCAGGTTGGTGGACATCACGACTCCGGGACTAAGGTGGATGGCAGGCGGGAAGCCGGTTTTGTTCGTAAGGTTGTCAGCTAGAAGCCTGACGGCGATTTGACCCTGGCGATGGGGTTGCTGGTAGATCGACGCGGTGATGGTACCCTTCTGAAAGTAAGAGGACATTTCCGCGAAGAGATCCGTGGTAATCAGTTTTATCTTTCCTGCCAGACCGCGCGCTCCCAAAGCGCGACAAACGGGAAGACAATTAACCGTATTGACGTAGAGGCCGGAAAGTGTGGGGATACGGCGTAAGAGGTCAAAGGTTTTCTGGAAGCTTTCGTCCTCGTCTTCGTGACCCTCAACGACGGCGGCAACTTTTCCTCCGGCGCAGTGCTTCGGAAACGCATCGGAAAAACCGTCGGTCTTCTTGCGGTGGTCTTCGGCGGTGAGCATGCCCACAATGACGGCGACCTTGGAACCCGGGGGGAGAAGTTTGCCCATGAGTTCTCCGGCGAGGCAGCCGTTGAGGAAGGGTTCGACACAGACGACGGTGGATCGCCGGCTGTCGGGAGCGTCGGTGGAGACGCAGACGACCGGGATCCCATTTTGCTCGGCGTCATTAATAAGGGGCGTCAGGTCCTTGGGATTTCCAGCGGTGAGGATGATACCGTCCACGCCGCTTTCAACCAGTTCTTTGAAGGCTTCGGTATCGTCCTGGCCCAAGGTCTGGACGGGGCGATTCACAAACTGGATGCCTACCTGTCCGAGGCGGCGCGCTTCCTCCAGGACTCCACTCCAGAGCTGGTCGTAGAAAAAATGGATTTCGCGAGGCATGCAGACGCCGATGCGGGCAGTCGCTTTGGTGACGGACAATGCGCGGGCCGCGAGATTTGGGGTGTAGCCAATTTGCCGGGCGATCTGGAGAATGCGCTGGCGGGTGGCGTCCTTAATACCGCCGCGTCCGTGCAGGGCGCGGTCAACGGTTCCGATGGAGACGTTCGCCATTTCGGCGATCAGGTGGATGCCGCGGCGCTCTTTGGCCATTACCGCTCCGGTGGGGTGCGGCTGTTAGAGTACACGGTGAAAGGCAATTGGAGAAGGGGTCAGAGTTCTAGTGGCGTGTACGTTAACGGGGCTATGCTGCGTCGTTTTGAGGGTGTCGCCCGTTAAAATTAACGATACACGGTGCGGGGCCGCGCTGGTTCGCTGCATCGACAATGAAGCGGGATTGCGCCTATCGCTCGACAACGGTGAGCTTTGTGTTGGTCAGATCGATCGAATTCCCGCCGACCATGATGGTGAAGGTGCCGGGTTCCACGACGCGGTGCATGTCTCGATTCAGAAATGAAAGTTCTTCGGGACCCAGGGTGAATTCCACGGATTTTGTTTCGCCGGGATTGAGAGTGATTCGCCGGAATCCGCGAAGCTCTTTTACTGGGCGGGTGACCGAGCTTACGTCGTCGCGGATATAAAGCTGCACGACTTCATCGCCGCGAACGGCGCCCGAGTTGGTGACGTCGACAGAGACGGTGGTGCGGCCTTGAGGGCCGATAGAATCCGGGGTCGCGCGGACATTCGCATACTTGAAGGTGGAATAGCTGAGTCCCCAGCCGAACGGAAAGAGCGGCAGGACCGTGCTGCCTAGATATTCGCGCTTTGCGGAAGGTTTCTGGTAGTAGTAGTCGGGAAGCTGGCCGGTTGATCGAGGGACCGTGATCGGGAGCCGGCCGGCCGGGTTGTAATCTCCGAAGAGTACGTCGGCTATGGCGGTGCCACCTTCCTGTCCTAGATACCAGCCATCCAGAATGGCGGGGACATGTTCGGCGATGTAGTTGATGGAATTCGGGCGGCCGTGTTGGAGGAAGACGATTGTGGGTTTGCCGGTGGCGAGCACGGCCTTCACGAGGTCGTCCTGGTTGCCGAGTAGATCGAGGTTGTCTCGATCGCCGGGATGGTTGACGGCCCAGGCCTCGCGGGAGGTCTGCTCGTTTCCGCCGAGCGCCAAGATTACGAGATCTGCTGTCGCGGCAACCTTGGCGGCTTCCTCGATGCGCTTGGCGTTGAGCGCCGGGATCGCCCACCACCACTTTGTCGGCATCCCAATCGGGATTGGACTCGGTGATCTTGCAGCCGAGGGCGTAGAGGACTTCCGCGGAGGAGCCTACTTTAGTTTTGATTGCTTGGAGAACGCTGACGCCGCGACCTGGTTGGTTGCTATATCCGCCCAGGTGTAGTTCGGCGGCATTTGGGCCGATGACGGCGATGCGCTTGTATTTGTTCTTGGCCAGGGGCAAGTAAGTTGTCCTGGTTCTTGAGCAGGATGATGGCCTCGTGGGCTGCTTTCAGGGCTAGCTGCTGGTGCTCGGCGTTGTTGGTGATTTTTTCCGCATAGTCAGCGCTTACGTAGGGGTCGTCGAAGAGACCGGCCATGAACTTGGCCGTCAGGACGCGCGATACGGAGCGATCCACAGCGGCTTCCGCCACCTTTCCTGCTTTCACTTGGTCGACCAGGCTGCCATAGGCTTGATTGAACGGCAGCTCGACGTCGACGCCGGATTCGAAGGCTAATCTGCCCGCCTCATCCTCGGTGGCGACGATGTGATGAACGGTGCGCAACTCTGTAGGGCCAAAATAGTCGGAGGTTATCAATCCCTGGAATCCCCATTCGTGGCGCAGGATGTCCTGGAGCAAGTGCTTATTACTGTGCGATGGGATTCCGTCGATTTCGTTATAGGAGGGCATCACCGTGGCTACGTGCGCTTCCTTGACGGCGGCTTCGAACGGCTTCAGCCAGTATTCGCGGATGGTGCGTTCGGAATAATTCGCGGGACCTACGTTGGTGCCGCCTTCGGGTTGGCCATGAACCGCGAAATGCTTTGCGGTGGCCATCACGTGGGCTTTGTCGATGCCCGGGCCGGTTCCTTGATAGCCGGTAATCGCCGCTACGCCTAGGCGCGATACCAGGTAGGGGTCTTCGCCGTAGGTTTCTTCTGTGCGGCCCCAACGGGGGTCGCGCGCGAGATCGAGCACCGGTGCGAGGCACTGTTGGACGCCGCGGGCGCGGGCTTCGGCAGCAGTAGCCGTGAAGACTTCGTGAAGAAGGCTGGGATCCCAAGTCGAGGCTAAGGCGATGGCTTGTGGATAGGAAGTGCCTTTTGGCGCTACGTGTCCGTGCAGGCATTCGTCGTGGAATATAACGGGAATACCGAGGCGCGTGTTGTCGCGCATCCACTTCTGTACCGTGTTGGTGTATTCCACCATGGCGCGGGGATCGCGATTTTCGCTGGGGCGCGAAATTTCGCCGAGGCCGTTTTTCATTAGGACGGCCGCGCGGTCGGGGAGAAACTGACCCTTCTCGTCGACAAAGAGTGCTTGCGGGTCGTGGAAAAACTGCTTGTTCTCCCAGGCGCCTTCCAACTGAGCGATTTTTTCCTCGAGAGTCATGCGGGACAGCAGGTCGGTGACTCGCTGATCCACGGGAAGCTTGGGGTCGCGATAGGGCAAAGTATTTTGGGCCATCGCTGCCGAGCTGAGAAACGCGGCCGCAGCGAGAAGAAAAATCGCCCGGGGAGAGTTGCGAAATTTGGAAAGCAGCGTCAAGGATGGCCTCCAGAAAAAATCTGCATGCTTGCAATTCAAAAAGTGCGTGGTACTATACCACCACCGTTAACGTACACGGTAAAAGAAATTGCGGTCATGTCTCATTTACTGCCTGTCTCACCGCGTACGGTTTCCACTAGCCTGCCCTCATGCCAAACGATCCTAGGCCCAACCACATTGACCGCTTCGTCCGGGGACTTCGGTACCTCCACAACCGGACTCAAACCATCTTTGCGGTTTGGCAGGACTAGATCATGCCCTCCTACGTGCTTGGAATCGATGTGGGCACCGGCGGCACGCGGGCGCTGATCGTCGACGAAAAAGGACGTATCGCCGCGGCGGCTACGGAAGAACACGAACCATTTGCCTCGCCGAAGATTGGGTGGGCCGAGCAACGTCCAGAGGATTGGTGGCGTGCCGCAGGAGTCGCCGTTCGCAAAGCACTGGCACAAGGAAATTTGCGGGGCGACCAGATCGCTTGCGTAGGATTTTCGGGACAGATGCATGGCGCCGTGATGCTGGATGCCGCGGGAGAAGTCGTCCGCCCAGCACTGATCTGGTGCGACGTGCGGACCGAGAAGCAGTGCAGGGAATTGAACGAACGGATCGGCGCCGAACGGCTGATTCAACTGACCTGCAATCCCGCCCTTCCCAATTTCACTCTGACCAAACTGCTCTGGGTGCGAGAGAACGAGCCGGAAAACTGGCAGCGCGTTCGTTCGGTCATGCTGCCCAAGGATTACGTCCGCTTCCGTTTGACGGGAGAACGCGCCATCGACGTGGCCGATGCTTCCGGCACGCTCATGCTGGATGTAGCGAAGCGGCGATGGTCGACCGAAGTCTTGCAAGCGGCGGAAATTGATCCCTCGCTCTTACCTGCTGTGTACGAATCACCGGACGTCTGCGGAAAGGTTTCCGCGACTGGAGCCGCAGCAACAGGGCTAGCCGCCGGAACGCCGGTGGTCGCTGGGGCCGGCGATCAAGCCGCTGGCGCGACGGGCATGGGAATCGTTACGCCAGGAGCGGTCAGCGCGACAATAGGAACCTCCGGCGTCGTCTTTGCGGCAACGGATCGCCCCGCGTTGGATCCACGAGGTCGCTTACATACGTTTTGCCACGCGGTTCCGGGGCGCTGGCATGTGATGGGGGTAACGCAAGCCGCAGGACTGTCGCTGCGCTGGTTCCGCGACAACTTCGGGTCTTCTGCTACGCAATCCACGGGCGATTCCTACGAAAAACTCACCGCGGAAGCCGCCACCGTTGCGCCCGGCGCGGACGGTTTGCTGTGGGCACCGTACTTGATGGGTGAACGCACCCCACACCTGGACGCGGACGCGCGGGGGGCGCTGGTGGGCTTGACCGCATCGCATACGCGCGCGCACATCGTGCGTGCCATTTTGGAAGGCGTGGCCTTCAGCCTGAAAGATACCTTCACGATCTTCGAAGAAATGAAGGTGCCGGTGAAAAGCATCCGGTTAGGTGGCGGCGGCGCGAGATCGCCGCTCTGGCGGCAGATTCAAGCCGACGTCTACGACCACGAAGTTGAAATAGTGGAAGCCGAAGAGGGAGCCGCGTACGGCGCCGCGATTCTTGCGGGCGTCGGTGCAAAGATTTGGTCTTCCGTGGACGCGGCGTGCGATTCCGTGGTGCGGGTCGCCAGTCGCACCCAGCCTAATCCGGCTAACGCCGAAGTGATGCAAAAAAATTATGCTGCGTATCGTCGAATTTATCCGGCGATGAAATCAATTTTCAGTTCGTAGATGCATTCTTGTCGAGGGAATGCATCGGAGGCCATTGATGTCGAGGAATCATTCGTACGAGCCGAAGCCGGAACACAAATTTACGTTCGGCTTATGGACAGTAGGGAATCGCGGACGCGATCCGTTTGGCGATTTCGTGCGCCCGGTCATTTCACCTGTCGACATTGTCGCCCTGCTCGCGGAAGTAGGCGCGTGGGGCGTCAATCTCCACGACAACGACCTGGTGCCGATCGACGCAACCTGCGCCGAGCGTGATTCGATCGTTAGTGAGTTCAAGAAAGCCTGCAAGGAACATGGCCTGGTGGTTCCGATGGCCACGGTGTCGCTGTTTACGCACCCCGTATTTCGCGACGGAGCTTTTACGGCCAGCGACCCGGAGGTCCGAGCGTACGCGGTGCAAAAGACGATGCGGGCGATGGACCTGGGCGCGGAACTTGGCGCGAAGATTTTTGTGCTGTGGGGCGGACGCGAAGGCGTTGAGACGGACGCTTGCCGGCCGGGCGCGGACGCTATCAAGCATCTGCGCGAGGCGGTGAACTATCTTTGCGATTACAACATCGACAAGAAATACGGTTTCAAGATCGCGATGGAAGCCAAGCCGAACGAGCCTCGCGGCGATATCTACATGGCTACCACGGGTCACTACCTGGGATTTATCGCCACGCTGGATCATCCGGAAATGGTAGGTGTCAATCCTGAATTCGCGCACGAGACCATGGCTGGGCTGAATTTTCTGCACAATGTGGCGCAGGCGTGGGAAGCCGGCAAGCTGTTTCATATCGACCTGAATGACCAGATGCCGGGGCGATTTGACCAGGACTTGCGTTTTGGTTCGGTGAATATCAAGGCGGCGTTCTGGCTTGTGAAATTTCTGGAAGATGTCGGCTACGACGGTTCACGACACTTTGACGCTCACGCCTACCGCACGGAAGACTACGAGGGCGTGAAGGATTTTGCGCGAGGCTGCATGCGCAATTACCTGATCCTCAAGGAAAAAGCGGCGCATTGGAACGCTGACCAGGAAATTCAAGCCATTCTCAAAGATGTGAGTTCGCACGCGAACGGGAGCCCGAAGGTGGGTTCTTATTCACCGAAGGGCGCGGCGGCCCTGCTGGCACACACCTTCAACAAAGACGCCATCCTGAAGAAACGGCTGCCTTATGAGCGACTGGACCAACTGACGATCGATGTTCTTGCCGGAGTTCGATAGTTCGCAAGCGACAGTACGGTAGAATATTCCGGGCGCCTTGCTCGGACGCGAGTTGGCGTTCGCGCGGGGACTTGGGAACGTCGGTCCCGGCGCGCAACACGATTTGCCTTCGCACATTTAAAGGCTACCGGAGAGGTCATGGATTTCATCCACGATGACTTCCTGCTGCATTCCAAGGCGGCGCAAAAGCTCTATCACGGCTACGCTGCGCAGCAACCCATTCTGGATTACCACTCGCACCTTCCTCCGGCCGATATCGCCGAAGACCGCCGCTTCCAGAATTTGTTTGAGCCTGTCTCGAAGGCGACCACTACAAATGGCGAGTCATGCGCGCCAACGGAATTCCCGAATCGCATGTGACCGGCGACGCCGAGCCTTTTGAAAAATTCCTCGCTTGGGCTCGTACCGTTCCGTTCACGCTGCGCAATCCGCTCTACCACTGGACGCACCTGGAGCTGAAACGCTATTTCGGGATTAACGACCTCCTCGATGAGACCACCGCGAAGTCGGTCTGGGAGCGCGCCAACCGTCAATTACAGGACAGCGACCTCACGGCGCAGGGGATACTGCGAAAATTTGACGTGCGCGTGGTGTGCACGACGGACGATCCCTGCGAAAGCCTGGCGCATCACCGCAAGCTCAACGGCTCGGTTCCGGGCTTGCGCATGTATCCGGCGTTTCGACCGGACAACGCGCTTTTGGTGGGGCAACCCGATACGTTCAACGCCTGGATTGGCCGGCTCGAAAGCGCAAGTAAGATGGAGGTGTCCTCTTTCCCCGCGTTTCTGGACGCGCTCAAGCACCGCCACGATTTTTTTCATGCGAATGGCGCGCGGCTTTCCGATCATGGTCTGAAGTATTGCTTCGCCACCCCGTGCACCGAGACTCAGGCCGGAGTCATTTTTGCGCGGGCGCGCTCGGGCCGCGGAGCCTCCCCGACGGACGAAGAAAAGTTTGCTTCGTTCATGATGATTTTCTTCGGCCGGCTGGACGCGGAACGCGGCTGGACGAAGCAGTTGCACCTGGGCGCGTTGCGCAACGTGAACACGCGGGCGACGCAGCGGCTCGGGCCAAACACGGGCTATGACAACATCGGGGATTGGCGCCAGGCGGAAAGCCTTTGCAAGTACTTCGACGCCTTGGACCAGGAAAACGCGCTCCCCAAGACGATCATTTATAACGTCAATCCCGCCGACAACTATGTTTTTTCGACGGCTGCTGGAAGTTTTCAGGATGGAGTGACGGCAGGGAAAATTCAGTTTGGCAGCGGCTGGTGGTTCCTGGATCAAAAAGAAGCCATCGAATGGCAAATGAATGCGCTTTCCAACAATGGCTTGCTGTCGCGCTTCATCGGCATGGTTACGGATTCGCGGTCGTTCATGTCGTTCCCGCGGCATGAATATTTTCGGCGCGTCCTGTGCAATTTGCTTGGTCAGGAAATGGAGAGAGGCGAACTTCCGAGCGATGAGGGGCTCATCGGCTCGCTGGTTCGGAATATTTGCTTTGAGAATGCGCGCCAATATCTCGGACTCGAACTCCCGGCTACATCGGAAGTGCAAAACGTGCCAGCCACCCGCGCTTGATTCGGGCGGCCTCGCGCGTCAAAACTCCGTCTACCAGCTGTGCATCGTTCCATCCAGCTTTCGATTGACCGGCAAATAGGCGCGCTCGTACGGATACTGAGCCGCTAGCGCTTCGTCGATATCTACGCCGAGGCCTGGCGTGTCTCCCGGGTGCATCCATCCGTCTTTGAACGAATACGAGTGCGGGAAGACCTTGTCGGTCTCCGGAGAATGCCGCATGTATTCCTGAATTCCAAAATTGTGCACGCTCAGGTCAAAGTGCAGCGCGGCGGCCATGCACACCGGGCTCATATCCGTCGCGCCATGCGACCCTGTCCGCACTTGATACATCTCGGCCAGGCTGGCGATTTTTTTCATCTGCGTGAAGCCCCCGGCATGAACCACCGCGGTGCGAATGTAGTCGATCAATTGCTCCTCAATGAGCTGCTGGCAATCGAAAATACTGTTGAACACTTCGCCGACTGCCAACGGCGTCGTGGTGTGCTGGCGAATCAAGCGGAAACTTTCCTGGAGTTCCGCAGGTGTCGGATCTTCCAGCCAAAACAGGTGATAGGGTTCGAGTTCTTTGCCTAGCCGAGCGGCTTCGATCGGTGTCAGCCGGTGATGCGCATCGTGCAGAAGATGCACGTCCGGTCCAAACTCCCTGCGCAATCGCGAGAAAAGCTGCGGCGCGAAATTTAAGTATTGTTCCGTCGACCAGAGACTCTCGGACGGAGCGTTTTTCTCCGCCGGCTCGTAGTAGAGTGATCCGCGACCCACGCCATACGTGCTTAATAGCCCGGGAATTCCCGACTGGGCGCGAATGGCCTTGTAACCGGCGTCCTTATATTTCGCCACGGCCTGCACGGTTTCCTCGATGTCGCCGCCGCTGGCATGCCCGTAAACCAGCACGCCCTCTCGCGAAGCGCCGCCGAGCAATTGGTACGCAGGCGTATTCAAGCTCTTCGCCTTGATATCCCACAACGCGATGTCGACCGCCGAAATCGCCGCCATGGTTACCGGCCCGCGGCGCCAGTAAGCGCCCTTATACA
Organism: uncultured Acidobacteriota bacterium; assembly: GCA_963729285.1. Taxonomy (GTDB): domain Bacteria; phylum Acidobacteriota; class Terriglobia; order Acidiferrales; family UBA7541; genus Acidiferrum. The sequence goes on along the minus strand of CAVSNL010000024.1, from coordinate 2,554 downwards.
AGTACTGCCAGGTGTCCTCGATGCGGCGGGCGTCGCGGCCGATGAGCAGTGGCACTACGTGGTCGGTCAGGTAGGAAACGACGGCGAGCTCGCGCCCATTCAGCGTGGCGTCACCCAAGCCGTGAATTCCGTCTTCGGTGACAATCTTTAGAGTGACAAAATTGCGTCCCGGGCAGCAAACGATCACCTTCGCGTCCACAATTTTCATAGCGACGAATCCCTCTCCAATGAGCTCGAGTCGAAGCAATTTTCACGCGCAAGAGTGCCACAATCCGCGCGTTCGCTGCCACCGTCCTGGCAAGTCATGATAAATTCTGGCGTGCCTTTGCGATTCACCATCCACATCCGCACACGACCAGTGAACCTGCGCCACATCACCGGGGTCGCGGCGCTTTTACTAATCGCCTTCACCACGCCATCGAGCTCTCGCGCCGAAAACGGCTACGACGCCTGGCTTCGGTATGCGCCGCTAGCCAAATCCGCTGCGCATCAATACCAATCTCTCCCCAAAATCGTGAGTGTCCGGACCCCCTCGCCGGTCCTCCAGTCCGCCCAGGAAGAACTCATCCGTGGCATCCAGAAAATGTTGGGCGAAACGCTGCATATAGCACCCGATCGGCCTGACACGCCATCCATACTTCTTGGGGTGGTGGATGCCGGCGACCCGAAACTCTCTAGCGCCGCTGGATTGCGTGATGACGCGTTCTGGCTGAAATCCGTAAAAATCCGAGGTCATTTGTCGCTCCTCATCACCGGCAGCACGGATCGCGGGGTACTCTACGGCGTGTTCGCATTCCTCAGCAAAATCGCGCGCGGCGAGCCCATCGATAAGCTCGACGAAGTGCAGCAGCCCTACGCGCCGATCCGCTGGGTCAATCAGTGGGACAACCTCGACGGCAGCATTGAACGTGGCTACGCCGGCCGGTCCATCTTTTTCGACAACGGCAGCGTTCGCACCGATCTTACTCGCGTCCGCGATTACGCGCGCCTGCTGGCTTCGGTTGGCATCAACGGGTGTGCGATCAACAACGTAAACGCTAATCCCCGCGCGCTCGAAGACTATTTCCTTCCGCAACTGGTTCGTGTCGCTGACGTGTTCCGCGTGTGGGGTATTCGCCTTACGATTTCGGTCGATCTCAGCAGCCCCAAACTCATCGGCGGCCTCGATTCGTTCGACCCGCTCGATCCGCGGGTACAAGAGTGGTGGCGAAACCGATCGCGCAAATCTACAAACAGATTCCCGATCTGGGCGGATTCGTCGTGAAGGCCGACTCCGAAGGGCGCGTGGGCCCTTCGACGTACCATCGCACGCCGGCGACGCGGCTAACGTGATCGCACGCGCACTGAAACCGCACGGCGGCATCGTTTTCTATCGCGGCTTTGTCTACGACCATCATATCGACTGGCGCGATCCCAAGAACGATCGCGCCAATGCGGCGTACGACAATTTCCATCCGCTCGACGGGCAATTCGATGACAACGTCATTATCCAGATCAAACACGGCCCTATCGACTTTCAGGCGCGCGAACCGGCTTCGCCACTATTCAGCGGGCTTGAGAAAACGAATGAGGCCATCGAGCTGCAAATCACCCAGGAATATACCGGCCAGCAGCGTCATCTCTGTTTCCTGGCGCCGATGTGGAAGCAGGTGCTCGATTTCGACATGCACGCCGGCGAGAGATGGAACGCCGGTCAGGGATCCGGTGCCGGAAGACTTTTCATCGGCCACTGTGGTTTCGTGGGTATCGTGAATGCCGGCCTGGATACGAACTGGCTTGGCATCCGCTGGCGATGGCGAATCTTTATGCATTCGGCCGTCTGGCCTGGAATCCCGACTTGAGTCCGCGAACGATCGCTGAGGAGTGGACACGACTCACGTTCGGAAACGATCCGCGGGTTGTGCGGACGATCGTCGACATGCAGCTCACGTCCTGGCCTGTGTACGAAAGTTATACCGGCCCGCTGGGCGCAAACGTTGACCGACATTCTTGGCAGCCATTATGGACCTGGCATTGAATCATCGGAAGAGAACGGCTGGGGCCAATGGCACCGCGCGGACAAAGAAGGCGTCGGCATGGACCGCACGGTAGCGACGGGAACTGGATTTGCCGGTCAGTATCGCTCACCCGTTGCGCGGATTTACGAATCGCTTGCAAGCACACCGGACGAATTGCTCCTTTTTTTTCACCACGTTTCGTATGGATACGTTCTACATTCGGGAAAGACCGTGATCCAACATATCTACGATTCGCACTATGAGGGCGCTGCGGATGTCGAGGAATTCGTCCGGCAGTGGAAATCCCTCAGGCCGCGTGGACAACGAGCGCTATCCAGAGGTGCTGGCGCGCCTGGAATATCAGGCGGGCCACGCCATTGTCTGGCGGGACGCGATTTGCAACTATTTCCTTCGCGAATCCGGCATCGCCGATGCGAAAGGGCGCGCGGGGCACTTTCCGAATCGCATCGAGGCGGAAGCGATGCAGTTGCAAGGATACGTTCCGGTCGACGTGACGCCGTGGGAGAACGCTTCGGGGGGCAAAGCCATTGAATGTC
>CAVSNL010000023.1:0-33451 GCA_963729285.1 uncultured Acidobacteriota bacterium | reverse complement strand
AAAGAGCTTCGCGGCCGCCGCCGCCGACCGGTCTGTGCACGGTAGTAACTTCAACGAGCGGCTTCTGGTTCCAGACGGCGTACACACCGCCGGCAATGCCGCCGAGGATGACCAGGCCGCCAAAGAAAATCGCGAGACCTTTGCCAAGTTTGCTGCCCTTGCGCTGCCCTTCGTGTATACGCAAAGACCCAAGATCGTGTTGTGCCGTACCGAGTGGCGTGGCCATTAGCCGGGCTTCCTTGAGAGAGGGGTGCACACTGTACTTACGCACGAGCAGTGCGAGATATTTCAGAATTTGCCGTGCAAGAGTGCTTCTGCAGGATAGTTTAGCGTGATTCGCGCTGATTGCGAAGGCATTGGTTATGATAGAGCCTCTCGCTAGAAGGTTCGCGGCTAGGAGCTTGATACTTGGGAAAGACTTAGGAAACGGGCGCAGCCGATTATCGACTCGGCGCCCGGTCTAGTACCGGTCTTGCGCAAATGGTGCAGGGACGAGGTCTACTGGCTGGCGAGGTCCTCCTTGCTGGCAATGTGCGTACGGTGATCCGGAGTAACATCGCGCAGATGGCGCTGGCGCGAGATCGATGCACGTCCCGTCGACGGCGGCAAGACACACCCGGTTTTCTATTTCGAATAAGAAGGCGCCATTCCGGTGGGCAGCTGGAAATGCGAAATGACCGTGCCCACTCTGTACTAGCAAGCGCGCAGTTATGTATAATCGAAAAACTGAAAAAACGAGCGGGCGTCGTACAATGGCAGTATAGAAGCTTCCCAAGCTTCGGACGTGGGTTCGATTCCCATCGCCCGCTCCAGATTCTAAAAGACTTACGTTGCTACCTCATTTTCCGTTTTTTCCATATTTTCCAATAACTTGGTTTTTGGAGCGACACGCGCAAGAAACGAACCAGCGTTCCGAGGAACAGGCCGATGAATCGAAACATGGCTAGGAGTTATAACAGAACAGTGGTGGGAGGGCCGCGGCTATGTTCTTGATTTCAAAGTCGGTCAGAGTTTTGGCAAGCGACACCGGAGGGATTTGGTTCGTTAGGAAAGAGAAATGGTCTTAGTCGGCAATCCCTTGCCTGTGGGCTCGCTTGTCGGTCACTGCCATCCGCCGCCGAGCGCCAAATACAATTGGACCAAAGAGTTCAATTCATTTCCTTGAGCCTGGGCCAATGTCAATTCAGCGGAAAACGCATTCGTTTCATTGGTGAGTACTTCCAAATAATCCGTGCTTCCGGCCTTGAAGCGTACCTCCGACAGGCGGGCCGCATCTTGCGCGGACTCCACCAGCAGTTGTTCCTGAATCCGGAATTCGCGATATTTACCATAAGCAACCAAAGCGTCGGACACGTCACGGAACGCGCCTTGGATGGTCTGCTGATAGGCCAATAACAATTGATCGTGTTGCGCCTCAGCCAGGCGGACGCCGGACTTGAGCCGGCCCCCTTCGAAGATCGGCTGCGTGATTGATCCGGCCAAACTCCAAATGCCGGCCGGCCCCTGAAAGAGGTTCGTTAACTTGGAGCTTTGGTAGCCGCCCGATCCCGTCAAACTAATTTGGGGAAAATATGCGGCGCGTGCGACCCCAATCTGGGCGTTCGCGGCGATCAGATTTTGCTCTGCTTCGCGAATGTCTGGGCGCCTTTCCAAGATTGCGGAAGGCAGGCCAACAGGTACCTCGGGCGAATGCGGTTGTTCGGTTAGTTTCAAGCCGCGCGGGATATCTTCCGGATTGTTTCCAAGCAGAATGCTGATGGCATTTTCCTGGATGGCAATCTGCCGCTCTAAGTCAGGCACTTCCGCGGCGGCGGTGTAGACCAGTTGTTCTGACTGCCGCACGTCCTGCAAATTATTGATCCCATGCTCTTCCAGGGTCTTGTCAATTCGAGGAGTCCTGGCGAGAGCTCAACGTGCGCTTCGATATTTCCAATTGGTAATCCAGTTGACGCAATACGAAATAAGAACTGGCGACATTAGCGACAAGTGTTGAGACCACTTCCTTTTGCGCCCATTCGCTCGAAAGTAGATTGGCGCGGGCTGCCTCTGTCGCTCTACGATAGCGGCCCCAGAAATCGACGTTCCAAGCCGCGGAGGCGGAAACTTCGCCTTGCGTAAGCTGATAAGCCGGGATGGGACCGATCTTCGGGTTTTGGTTGCCGGTGACATTTCCACCCACGTTGAGGGAAGGAAGTTGATCGGCTCGGGTGATGCCAAGCTGGGCCTGAGCCTGGAGAACTCGCGTGGCGGCGATGCGCACGTCATAGTTGTTTTTGAGAGCTATGCGGATCAGCTCCTGAAGTTCTTTGTCCTGGAAGACTTCCCACCATTTCTCGTCACCGAGTGGCGCAGTGCTAGGGGTTTTGGTGGCCGCAGGGCCCGACGAGGCAGGGGCCGGCGCAGGCTCGTCCGGTCGGGGAGACGCCTCGAAAGGACGCCGGGAACGTTTACAGCAGGTCTTTTGTAGTCTGGGCCGACCGAACACGCCGCCATCAAGAGCACGGCTCCCAAAGCCGATAGGGTCAGAAAAAATTCCGAGCAGTTGCATTTGCGTTATCGTTTTAGTCTCCATGGTGTTCCTCAAGCGCATAAGCGTGAGCGCCAGCTGGAACCTCAGACAGATGCTTTCGCGTTGATCGGAAGAAGGAAAAACGGTCCAGTACCTTTTCCTGGAACTCTTCGAGGTATAGATAGATGGCTGGGGTGACGAACAGAGTCAAAAACTGCGAGACGACTAAACCGCCTATCACCACTAATCCTAGAGGACGCCGCGACGAGCCGTCGGCGCCGTAACCCAGGGCGATCGGCAAGCTCCAAGCAAGGCTGCCATAGTGGTCATCATGATCGGACGGAATCGTTCCAGGCTGGCGTCGTGAATCGCCTGATCGTCTTTTATTCCTTGCCGAACACGCTGCTCGGCAAAGTCCACGATCATGATTCCGTTCTTTTTCACGATGCCCATCAGCATGAACATGCCGATGTAGGCGTAGAGTGAGGCTTCTTCCTTGAAAAGCCAGAGAGTAAGCAATCCTCCGAGCAAGGCCACCGGCAATGAAGAAAGCACCGTAATCGGATGCAGGTAACTCTCGTAGAGAATCGCAAGGATCACATACATCACAAACACCGCCACCAGCATAAGAACGGCTAAGTCGGAAACCGTGTTCTGAAACGTGAGCGCCTCGCCCTGCAGCGATCCTTGAACCGCTGGAGGCAAAATCTGCTTTGCGGACGCTTGCACAAACTGAGTTGCCGGGCCAATGGCATAGCCTGGTTTCATGTTGAAAAACATTGTCACGCTGGTGAACTGATTGATGTGATTCACCGCCTGAGGACCGATTACCGCATGCGTGCTCGTCACCGCGTTCAGAGGAATCATTCGCTGGCCATCATCGCTCTTGATGTAGAGCTTGCTCAGATCCTCCGGTCCCGCGCGCTGGTCGTCAGCCACCTCCAGAATCACCTGATACTGATCCGTGGGTTTCTTGATCAGATAGCTGTAATTCTGTGAGTACGCGTCGTGCAACAGCGTCAGAATCCGCGTTTCAGATACGCCGTAGAGCTTTGCTTGATCCCGCAGGATATCCACCTGCAAATTCGGGGTGTGATTGTAAAGATCGGAATTCACAAACAGAAATCCCGGATACTCGCGCATCTTTGCCATCATCTTGCCGGCGGCGTCATACACTTCGCCCGAATCGATTCCCGAAAGGGCAAAGGCAAATTGGCCTTGCACGTTGGCGGTGGCGCCAGTGCTGATTTCAAGCGCCGGGTTCGGCTGCAAAAACGCCAGCACACCGGGGATCGTGCCCGCGATTCCGCCCATCAACTCCCCTGCTACTTGTTCGATCGGTGGACGCTGCGAGGGAGGCTTCAAGAATGCGATCAGGAATGCCTGGTTCGATCCCAGAAATGCGCTATTTCCGCTCATTGTGAAAGTGCTGCGCACCGCGGGATTGGCGTGCATGATCTTTTCCGCTTGCGTTTGATAGGCGTGCATTTGGTCAGGGGAAGATCCTTCCTGGGCGACGAGCACGCCGCGGATAAACGAACTATCCCCCACGGGCAGGAATGCTTTCGGCACAACAGAGAACAAGTACGCAGTTCCGGCGAGACACACGACCCAGGCCACGGCCGAAATCCAGCGATTTCGCAGGAAGAACCACAGGTAGCGGCCGTAAACATCCAGCACGCGGCGTTCAATGCCGCCGATCACCCGTTCCACCCAGGTTTTCTTCGAGTTTGCGCCGCGATTGCTCAGCAACCTCGACGTCATCAGCGGCGTCAGTGTCAGAGAAACGATTCCACTCGCAAGAATCGAAATCACGATAGTGATCGAGAATTCGCGGAAGATTCGTCCCATCAGGCCGCTCATAAATACTAGCGGGATGAACACGGCGGCCAGCGAAAGCGTCATGGCCAGAATCGTAAAGCTGATCTCTTTGGCCGACTCCAGCGTGGCGTCGAGTGCGCTCAGGCCCTCCTCCATTAGCCGCACCGTGTTCTCGAGAAACACGATGGCATCATCGACCAGGAAGCCGATGGCCAGGGTAAGGGCCATCAAGGAGAGGTTGTCGAGGCTGTAGCCGAGGATGTCCATCGCTACGAAGGTCAAGAGCAGCGATAGAGGCAGCGCGACAGCGGGAATCAATGTGTCCGTTGCGCGTCCAAGGAAGAGGAAGATCACCATGACAACCAGAACAAAGGCGATATAGAGGGTAGTTCTCACGTCGTTAATGCTGGTGACGATGGTCTGCGAACGGTCGTAAGCCGTGAAAAGTAAGACAGAACTCGGAAGCTGGGCCTGAATCGACGGCAACAGGTCGCGCACCGACTTGGCCACGTCCACCGCATTCACCCCCGCTCGCCGAAAGACGCCGATGAAGACGTTTGCGCCCGGTTGTGGGTAGCCACGGACCCAGACACGCATGTCAATGCGCTCGTCTTGCACTCCTTGTTTGGCGGTTGCCACATCCTTCAAGTAAACCGGAGCGCCGTTGGCCTGTCCGACGATCAGCCCGTCATATTGGTCTGCAGTCATCAGCTGTCCTTGCGGTTGCAACAAGAAGCTGCGATGTGGACCGTCGAATTGCCCGGCTCCGGTATAAGCGGTGCCGTTTTTGACCGCGTTGGTCAGATCTTCCAACGTGATATTGCGGGTTGCCATGGTCGAGGGATTCGCTTTGATGCGCACCGCCGATTGTGTTCCGTAAATTGCAACCTGGCTTACTCCCGGCAGGATGCTAATCCGTTCACCGATTTGCGTATTGGCGTAATCGTAAAGCTGCCCCTCGGTCACCGTGTCGCTCACGATGGCGATGTACATGATTGGCTGGTCGTTGGGGTTGGTTTTCGTAAACGTAGGAGGACTGGGAAGGTCGATGGGTAGCTGCCCGCTCGCGCGCGTGATCGCCGCTTGCACGTCAGTGGCGGCACCGTCGAGACTCTTCGAAAGATCAAACTGCAGCACGAAGCTCGAGTGCCCCTGGATATTGTTCGAGGTGACCATCTCGAGTCCGGGGATCTGCATGAACTGGCGTTCGAGCGGAGTGGCGACGTTGTTCGCCATGGTTTCCGGAGTGGCGCCCGGATAGTTCACTTGGACCTGAATGACCGGGTAGTCGACTGCCGGCAGGTCGCTCACCGGCAATCGCGTGTACGCAAATACGCCAAACAGAATCACGGAGACCGTGAGCGCCACGGTCATTACAGGTCGTCGAATAAATGGCTCGGAAAGGTTCACGAGCCACCTCGCTTTTCCGAGCCGGCCGGCGTGCCGCCACTTGCGGGCGCTGAGGCGGAGGCAGCCTGAACGTGCACCTTACCTCCTGGCTGAACCAACATATGGCCAGCCAGCACGACGCGCTCGCCAGCAGCAAGCCCTTTGGCTACGACGATGTCATTACCCTGACGCTGGCCCAAAGTAACAGGACGGAGTTCCGCCGTGCTGTCGGGCTTAATCACCAAGACGAACGGTCCCTTTTGGCTGATTTGCGCGGCCTGGTTGGGAATGAGCACTGCTCCCTTGTTTGTATCCAGAACGAGCTTCACATTGACGAATTGGCCCGGCCAGAAATGGCGGTCGGAATTAGGAAGCGTTGCTCGAAGGTTGACGGTTCCCGTGGAGTTCTGGACGGAGTTGTCGAGAAATTCCACTTTGCCTTGCCGAGCGTTTTCTTCTGGATCGCTAGGAAGGTGCACGAGCGCTTTCAACGTGCCACGAGTCAACTGTTTCTGGACTTGGGGCAGATCGTTTTCGGCTATGGTGAAAAGGGCATAAATAGGATCGAGACGCTGGATCGACAGAAGAGAGGTTGAGTTGGCTTGCACGATGTTTCCGGCGTCAACCAGGCGAGCGCCGGCGCGGCCGTCGATAGGAGAGCGGATGTAGCAATAGTCGAGATTGATCTGCGCTGTCTCGATGGCCGCCTTCGCCGCCTCGACTTGCGCTTCGCTTTGGTCCACAGTGCTCTTCTTTGTGTCGTAATCCTGTTTGGAGATGGCACGCGTGCCAACAAGTTCCTGATCGCGGGCGAACTGCACCTTGGCCAGTTCTAGCCCCGCTTCCGCCTGGGCGAGATTGGCCTTCGCCGAATCCAATTGCGCCTGGAAGGGACTTGGATCGATGACGAAGAGAAGCTGTCCTTTCTTGAGATTGTCTCCATCCTGGAAGCGGCGCTCTGTGACTCGCCCGGAAACTTGCGGCATCAAGTTCACGGATTCGAAGGCCGTGTTTCTGCCGATTTCCTCCAAATACTGCGGTACGTCCTTGGCCGATGCTTCGACCACCGAAACCAAAGGCGGCGGTAAGGTGCCCGTGCTCGCGGCTTGAGCTTTGCTCCGGTTGCAGGACGCGGCAAGCAGTACAAACGGCAACAATAAAGCGAGGTAGACGATGGGAATGATTTTCAGAGAGGCCGCGTCCTTCTCTCGCAGCGTTTCTTGTTTTGCATCGAAGTTGTGAAAAGAGATTGGCCCGAAATGCATCGTTTGGATCTCCCTGGTCAGCATCTTTCAAGCGAAGCCTGCTATGAGCGGTCAAGCGCTCTTCGTTCTGTAAGATGTGGGTCAGGCTCGAGTTGGTACTTGGCCGATGTCGAGTGGGTGCTGGTGCGGCACTTGCTTCAAACCTTTTATAAGGCAAGAGTTACAGGAGCGGAATTTGTCTTACGTTGCTAAACGCAGGAAGTCGAAAGGGAGACTGTGCAAGAATTGTACATGAGTCCAACGTTTTCAATCCATTCGAGTTATCTTTGAGCGAAAAGCAGATGCCCCGATTTGTTGGAAACGTTAGTAGTTAGGGATGGAGTCGTTGGAGTCGATTGGCGCGCGCCCAAGGCAGGCGGTCTCCTCTCACTTGGTCGAGCGGAGTTGGTCCTGTCGGGTTCGCCCGGAAAATCTGAGTACAGCTTGGGTACAACGGAGAGGGGGAAATCGGCTCTCTCTGTCTCGTAAGCGCCGCCAGACAAAGCCTTTAGGATTTTTGATGCTCTATTTCGAGACCAGGAGGTCGAATCGTTTTCTTCCGTTTGTTCCAATTGGCGAGAGCAGTTGGCTGCAACACATTGAGGGCACCAAGCCTTATTCAGTAGCTTGTCCATTCGATCCCCACCGCCCTGCCGACCTTCCTTCGATGCGTGCCTCCGTAGCTTACACAATCTCATTTTCCATCTATTTTCCAAATAAGGGCCTGCGCGATTCTGCTAAGTGCCGCCAATTCAAGCGTTTTCAGAGTTTTGTTACAAGCTTCCCAAGCTTCGGACGTGGTTCGATTCCCGTCGCCCGCTCCAAGATTGTTGATGATTCGATTGCCTTACCCCCCAAACTACTGAAAAATGCCTATGGAATGGCTGGTTCTGTTCCAAAGATGCCAACATGCTCGATCCCACGAAGTTGAAGACCTATCCCGCAATCGACTCCGCTACGCGTTCAATGGCGTCGGGACTGTTGAGAACCTCCGTAAGGATTACGGTGAGGTTCTGCTGGTCAGCAAGCCGCCAAAAACAAACAGTGCCGAGTAGAGCTCAGCACTGGCTTGGCGTGCGTACAACAAATACTCAGAACGTGAACTTTCCGCCGAGTTGCAGAACGCGCGCCGGCAGCGAACCCGTAATCTGTCCAAAGGAAGTGGAACCAACGTTGTTCACAGTAGGGGCGTTCCAGTTCACTCGGTTGAAAGCGTTGAAAGCATCCGCCTGAAATTGCACGCTCATACCCTCTCGAAAGGGCAAACTGAAAGTCTTCCGCAGCGATAGGTCCCATTGGTAGAAGTCCGGCCCAATGATATTTCCAACCGGTGCATTGCCTGCAGCGAGGGCGCTCTCGAGCGAGAACGCATTCGGGTTGACCCAACAGATTGCTTTTGCGTTCGCACAGGTGCCGCTAAAGTCCACCGGTTCCCGGTGGCTACCGCTGCTCGCCGGCCAATATTCGAGCCACTCAGTCCTATCGCTTGCGTGCCGGTTGCCGTGAGAGGTGAGCCGGTTTGATAGTGCATGAGCGCGCTTAACAGCCATCCCTTTACGAGCGCGCCCTCCACACCGGTCAGATGCCTTCCCCAAGGGGACTCCACGGTGAATGTGGAGGCCAAAATATGGGTGGCGTCAAAGCTCACTTTGCCGTAATAGAACTGCTTCCAGGATTCCACGATACCCCCCGTTTGCGTTCCTCCTGCCACGGGTTTCGCCCCGCCATTGACCAAAACGGGACTCGCAGCTGTGCTGATGAGGCACGTGAACGGGCATTCCGGCTCAGCGTTTTCGTTATAGGCGTCAGTCGCTCCGCCGCCATCGCCCATCGTCTTTGAGAAGGTATACGCAACGGTAGCCGTGAGGATCCCCGCGCGCTTCGTCAAGCTAACCTGCAGCGCATTGTAGTTCGAATTGGCGTCACTCAAAGCCATTTGAATACTTGAGTATCCGAGGTAGGGCCGAATTTGGTCTTGTGATAGACCGGCCGGAGCAAAGCCGCCGGCGCATTGATATGCGGTGGCATTGATTCCGGCAGGGCAGGCTAAGTTATTCGGGTTCGGCGAGGCGGGAATGTATGCCTGCTGTGTCCAGGTAGCGTCGTTGAAGCTCGGCGCGCGAAGAATGTGGCGCCCCAAATTGCCAACGTAAGCCACCTGCAGCAGCATGGCATCCGGCAACTGGCGCTGCACACCGAAACTATATTGATAGCTGCGCGCGACAACTAGGTTGGGATCGACACCATTGAGGCTGAGCGTCGATGGAGCTGGCACGCTGGCGGCCCCGGGGGCGGAATCGAATTTGAAAGTGAGGCGTTGGTCCCCGAGATTGAAGCGGAGGTTGCCCATGGCACATAACCTTGGGAGTTGATGCCCAGGCCGAGCAGGTTTCCCTCTGGCTTATCGTAGAAAATACCGAAGCCTCCCCGGATGACCGTCTTATTGTCGGCCCCAGGTGAATAGGCAAAGCCAAAGCGCGGCGCCCACAAATTTTCCGGCTGGAAGAACCCTCGAGCCGCGCCTGTGGAGATGGCTGCCAGAAGCTGAGGATCGGTTGAAGTAACAGGAACTCGGATAGCTTGGTCACCAGGCACTTCTCCCGGCCGCTGCAACCCGTTGCATACAATCGTAAGAACAGGCGTACCCGTGACGTTCAGTAAGGGGCCGCTGCACAGTCCCGGCGAAGCAGGATTAATGCTGCTCGTCGCGAGTCCGCCCTTAAACGTCGGTTCCAGAGACGTGTTGAAGGCGAATGGGTTGAAGTTGCTTATGTTGTTGCCCTGTGCGTAGGTTGGCGTGCTGTGAATGTAACGCAATCCCAGGACTAGGCTGAGCTTCCGCGTCACTCTCCAAGTATCTTGCCCATAGGATTCAAAGTCGTTGAAGCGAAACTGGCCGGTGGTGACGGCCGAGTTCTGTCCGAGGCTATTAAAGTTCCCGAGGAGCGCGTCCGCAAAGGGATCGCCGGTGGAGTTGGAGCCCGTCTTGGCCCCAGCAGTCGTACTGAAATTGAGGATGCCGTCGTAGTTGGTACGTGAGTTCTGCGTTTTGCGGTTCCGCGCGAATTCCGCCCCAAACTTGAGTATGTGATTGTTTTTCACCCACGAGACGTTGTCGGCAGGATTAATATCCGTCGTCGGGGACTCGAGGAAGTCCGGAGCTGGACCATTTACGCCAGCCGGCCCTGATGTCGGGAAGGCCGGCACACCTGTGAAACTTATCGTTGGGAGGCCGTTCGGAAACTGCGCCGGGTTCCCGAGTGGCGGGATGAATTTGAAGCCATAAGGCGTCTTCATCCAAGCCGTGCCTTGAACCGGGGTCGTTTGGCTATGCCAATCCGCGTTCAGTCTTGCTTCATTAATGAGCGTAGGGCGGATCGCATAGGTCCACGAGAGTTGCATGTTGTATCCCGGCCGATCACGCAGGTCCGGATCTACCGGAACGGCTGTGCTTCCATTGATCAGCGGGCCGAATGTTGAGTAGGGGTTATCGATGTCTACGTTGTCGTGGATATAGCGAAAGTACAGGCTGTGCTTGTCATTCAAGCGCTCGTCAATCCGTGCGATGTCCTCGCGAAGGTTCAGAGGGTTTGGGAGATTGAAGGTCAGGTTATTGGCGCTCGTCGCGGTTGGTAATGCGCCCGAGGTGGACAACTTCGCCGCCGTCGTGTACAGGCTCGCAATGGCCGCTCCGTCGCCCGTGATGCAAGCGGGGTTTATGACGTTGGGCGCGGTATAGAGAACACCGCCGCAACTGGCAGGGATCACCGCCGGAGTCTTCAGCGCGAGTCCCGCGCCGCCCTTGTAAACATCGGTAAAGTTTCCGGCTACCTCCGTCGCGGTCGGAAACGTCTCTTCTACCGACGCGGCGGTCAGCCCCGGGTAAACGCCGCGAAACTTTTTCCACTCCTGGCCGGCAAAGAAAAACAACTTGCCCTTCCTCTGAATTAGCGGGATGGGGCCGCCAGCGTCCCACCCGAAGTCGTTGAAATGAAAGGGCGGCACAGCGGTATAACCTGTCGCCGCCGGACTCGTCAGTTTAGTCCCTGCATTTTCTGCGTTGAAGACATTGTTCTGGACGAATTCAAAACCGCCACCGTGATATTGACTTCCTCCGCTCTTCGTCACTACGTTGATCGTCGCGGAAGCAGACCGCCCAAACTCAGCGTCGTAGTTCGAAGCCTGCACGTCCACTTCCTGGATGAAATCGACACCAACTTGGTTGAAGACGCTATTATTCGAGCCGGAGTCCAGGTTAAACCCACCGTCCACGCTCCAGTTCTGTCCGTCCAGCCGCTGTCCGTTGATATCGGCAACACTGTTGTTGTAGCTTGCCGTCAAGGCTGCAGGATTAGTGCCCGAGCCTTGCAGCGCCGCCCCGGGAACCAAGCCGACTAGCGACTCATAGTGACGTTGATTCAACGCCAGATTCTTCACTTGCTGCTCTGTGACGGTCGTCGAAATCTCTCCCGATGTGGTGTTGACGGTATCACCGGTAGCACTCACCGTCACCGTCTCGGTGACCGACCCGACCACGAGCATTAAGTCCACGGTCAGCCGGCCGCCAGCTGTCAACACGTTGCCTTTCTTTGCCGTGGTCTTGAACCCATTCTGCTCGGCAGTCACGGAATAGGTTCCGGCCGGAAGCTCATCGGCGGCGAAATAGCCATTCTTATCCGCTGCGACATTGCGGCGTATGAGTGTCGCCTCATTGGTGATCGTAACCTGCGCGTTGGCAACACTAGCTCCGGATGAGTCAGTGACGGTCCCGGCGATGCGGCCGACTATGTCCTGACCGGCAGCGAACTGACCCGGCCCTGAAAACAGCAACAGCCCAAACATAATTACTATGGCCTGAAATGCTATCAGATGAATTCGCTTGATCGTTCCGCTGACAGTAAGTAGGAAAGATATTTCGGGGGAGGCACAGTCATTGGCTACTCCTCAGGCGGCGCGGTAACTCTCTTGTTGACGTGCTCCTCTGACCGGCCGCCATCTGAGCGGTTCAGGAAGCTGCACCGTAAATAGGGTGAATTCGATTTTTCGTTGGTTGAGTAAAACAGTCTACTCATCCGCAAAGGAAGTTAAGTAACGGTGAATTCACGGTTAGGAACCAATCCCACTAGGCCTGATCGAACCCAGACCTGGGAGCAGGTGCTCTAGCCTAAGTCTTTGAAAAGTCTAGCGATCGCTTCACAATCCTTGTTCCAATGTCATGACGCGAGAATTGCGTTATACTCCCCTACAAATTGACGGATGGTAAGTCGAAGGGACCATTCCTAAGGGGCTACCCACGTGCAATCGGCGATCAGCAAGCTTGAGTCCGAGCGGGCTGAAGTAAATTCCATTTTGGCGTCTGGTGTGTTCGGGCGAACCAACAACCTCGTGCGGCTTCTGACGTTTGTATGTGATAAGTATTTCGAGGGGGCAATCGACGAAATCAAAGAATATAGCATTGCGGTGAACGCCCTCGGACGCCCGGATTCCTTTGACCCGCAAGTGGATACCATCGTCCGCGTCACTGCACACGCACTACGAAAGCGATTGGAAGAGTATTATCGAAGTGCCGGCGCGGAACATGCCGTTCATATTTGCCTGCCCTCTGGCCATTATGTTCCCAAATTCATTCATACAAGCAACCTGGAGACCTCGACAGGCGAATCCACACTGGATGGAAAACGGAACGGCCAACCTCTCCATGGGCCTTCCGCGCGTGAGAAAGGCGTAGCAGAAGGCAATTTAGAAAGTACTCTCGAACCGTCCCATGACCCAAAAGCCTCCGGGGTCGCGGAGGATCAGCATGCTGCCCGATCCAAAGCAAGATTCAGGCCAGGCGCTGCCATATTGTTGACAGCCACTCTTTTTGCTCTTTGTGTCTTGACCCTTTCAGTTTTTGTCTGGGAGAAATGGAATCGGAAGACCGGACGCGAGAGCTCGCCGCGGACCGTGGTCGCTGCCGCTCCCATCTACACTGCCGGGAAAACACTTCGCACCACGGTGGGTAGCCCTGCCCCCTATTTGGATCATGGTGGTTTCACTTGGGACAGCGATCATTTTTGCTCGGGAGGAAGCTCATTCTCTATCTCCGGGCATACCATCCAAGGCACCGAAGACTCGCCGCTTTTCTCTGGCGGGCGGCGCGGCATTTTTCATTGCAGCTATCCCGTCGCGCCGGGCACGTACGAGGTGCATCTTCTATTTGCGGAAACGTCGGGGCTGCAAGAGGCCAGCCGCAACGTGACCTTTTCCTTCAATGGAGGACCACCGAATAACTTGGATGTGGTGGACGACGCCGGCGGGGACGACATTGCGACTACTAAAGTATTTACAGATGTCGCGCCCGCAAGCGACGGATCAATTCATCTGGACTTCACCACATCTGAGGCCTTCGTCAACGCGGTGGAAATTCTTCCCGGCACTCCCCACCGCGTGCTTCCTGTCAGAATCGTATCCGGACATACCCCCTACCGCGATTCCAACGGCAACGTGTGGATGCCGGACCGTGACTTTTTCGGCGGCCGCCTTAGTAGCTTTGGAGGTGATCTATCCAAAGTAAACGAAGGGCGTCTTTATGAATGGCACCGTTTTGGACACTTCCATTACGCGATACCTGTCGTGACCTCCAACAAATACACTTTGAGAATGTACTTTATGGAGCATTGGTTTGGTGTCCAGAATGGCGGCATAGGCGGCGTGGGCAGCCGCGTGTTCGATGTTTCTTGTAACGGGACCACGCTCTTAAAGGGATTTGATATCTTCCGGGAGGCCGGCTCTGCGCCATTGGTCAAATCCTTTCCGCACATTGAGCCCACGTCGCAGGGTAAAATCGAGGTTTATTTCACTCCGGCTGTGAACTACGCCTCGGTCAGTGCGATCGAGGTCATCCCCGAATAAGACACGCATTCGAATTCTACGGATTAGGCCGATGCAACACACAGCCCCGTTAGCGCAAGTATCGTGCTCGGGCCTCGCTCTTCTCAGAAGGAGGATGGGATGCTCTTCCTAAGACGACAACTGCTTCAAACCCTGTCATTTGCTTTCGGGTCGAGCTTCCTCTGGAATCGGAACCAACTCGGCATCGCCGCGCAGACAGCCATACAGCCGAAGGTCCCCCCTTCCTCTGCGGGGGCCGCTATTCGTGATGGGATTGCTGAAGGAACCGGAATGGAAAAAGTAACGGGTATTGGAGGACTGTTCTTCCGAGCTCACGATCCGAAAGCATTGGGGCGTTGGTACCAGGAACACCTGGGAATCTCGCTCACACCGTCGAGCCTCCAGGATTCCGTTTGGCAGCAAGAGGCAGGACCTACCGTTTTCGCTCCTTTCAAAGAGACGACCGACTATTTTGGGGACCCCAACAAGGTCTGGATGGTGAACTTTCGAGTCCGGGATCTCGACAAAATTGCGGCCCAGTTACAAGCTGCGGGAATCGCGGTCAAGATCGACCCGCAGTCTTATCCCAACGGCCGGTTTGCCCGCCTGCATGACCCTGAGGGAAATCCGATCGAATTGTGGCAGCCTAAGGATCCAGACGCCAAAGGCTAGTGAAGGCTATCGCCACGGAGATGGGCGAGAGTGAATTCGGCGTCGGTCCAGAAATTCCAAGAAGTCGACCACTCCTTCGCCAGTCTTGGCGGACAATTTGAATACGATGCATCGGGGATTGGCCGTTCCAATGGCTCACGGACCGCGCTTCACGAACAGCACGCAGTAGTCGTTCGCCGACCAATCGTCGATGATCTTCTCTACCTGCAGTCCCGCGGTTGTTAGCTCTTCGACTACAACTTTTTCTGGAATGCCGTGTCCACCCCGATTCTTCGGGACTCCTTCTACGGGCGCCAAATTGGAGCTCGGCGGGAAATCAATGATTGCCAGATGAGCCCCGGGCTTTAGCGAGCGCACCAGGTTTTTATCAAATTCCTGCGGTTGCGTAAGATGGTGATATACGTGGCGCAGAAAAATCGTGTCGCAGCAACTCGACGGAAGCTTCGTGTCATCCGCCGTTCCCTCCACTATTGTGATGTTCTCGAGTTTGCGTTTCGTAACCTCCGCCCTGAGATTCTTCAATTTTTCCTTGTCAATTTCAGTTGCATAAACACGCCCCGACGGTCCTACCTTTTCGGCCGCCACGAAGCTGTACGTTCCGTCACCTGCGCCAACGTCCGCCACAATTGTCCCTGCCTTCCATTGGGTCAACTCTGCCAGCCGGGTAATCTCCTGGCCTTGGCCGCCGCTTATTCCAGGAGCGGCGTCTCCTAACAACCAGAGCAATGTGAATACAATGAATGCGATGCCGCATCGAGATCTCTTGCGATTCATCGTTGCTCCTCCGTCGCCACAAGGTCTGGACGCGCTTAATTCTCCAGCTATCCGGCGATCCCACAAAGCCTTTCTCTCGAGATTAGACGCCGCCGAACAATTTTGTGGTCTTGGATTTTCGCCAATGTAGCCCCTTGCGCGAACGGCATTTGCTGGCTGCGAGCCAAAATCTCTACCAGCATTTTCCGCCCTTGGGATATGCTCGGCGATATTTCTGCTCCCGATATTCAAATAGCTCTCGAATCATCCGCGGAGATCGCATGTCTAATTACGTTGGTCGGCAAGCTATCGTGGTGGGAGCAGGCATCGGCGGATTGAGCGCCGCTCGGTGCAGCTGAACGTTTCTCCTCGCCCCAATCGGGCCGGGTCGATGTGAAGCAGACTATTAACACTGCTTTCACAACCTCCCCCTTAGAATGTGGTTTCTGCTCTGAGTCCCAAAACTAAGACGTCCAGATGAACCAGCTCGAAGACCCCGACATGATCCAGGAGTTATGCGACGCCTCTGAGTCCCGCGTCTCCATTGACCTGATTGTTCGCGGCTTCTGCTGTTTGCGGCCGGGAGTTCCAGGGCGCACCGAGAATCTGCGCATTCGATCCATCATCGGACTCTTTCTGGAACATTCGCGGATCTTGTACTTTGCGAATGGCACGGAGAGCCCAGTAGACGGCGAATTCTTCATTGGGTCCGCGGACTGGATGTACCGAAATCTTTCCAAGCGGATTGAGGTGATCACTCCCGTATTTGCACGCGGCGCTAAGGAGAGACTCTGGGAAGTCCTGGACATCGCGCTTCGTGACCAACGACAGGCGTGGGTTCTTGGACAGGACGGTACATATGCCCAATTGCGGCCCAGGGAAGATTCCAAGGGTCCGGAGACGGTTGGCATGCACCAGGCGCTAATGGATTTGGCGCGCAGCCGAGCCGGGGCATGAGACGTTGACCGAAGCAAGGTGCCGAGCGGGACGACATGTGCTTTGGCATGAGATGCGCCTTGCGGCAGATTCTTGAGGATCCTAGTTAACCGTTTCGACCCCTCCCCCACCTTTTCGCGTAAGTGCGGATTCTAAAGGACTTTAAGTTCAACCATTTTGGAAGTGCGGATTCTAAACGAGTTACGCGTGTGTTTTTCGTAAGTGCGGATTCTGAAGGACTTAGGGGTTTGCGGCAAAAAGTGACGAAGTAACGAAATAACGAAGTAATGAGGTAAAGACAGGCGGAACGGGGATGGAGCCGAAGTGTCACGACCCATGATAGCACGGATTGTTAACTATGTAAATCTATTTATTAGTCGATATCATTCGAACGATTCAGGGATGCAGTTGTTAGCGTTGGCTTGAAAGTACCACCCGCCCGGTCTCGTCCGTAGGTAGACCTGGAGTCAACGAGGCGAAACAGACCGAACGTCAAAACCCGCACCCTTAAAACCCAAGGGTGCGGCACCCGACCCTAAAGTCCAAGTGCTTATGGATCAGCGACTTGTGGTCGGCGAGCGAAAAAGCAAAGAAAAGGCTTGACATGCGATGTAGTGTTATAGTTATGTATAACACTACTGAAGCGCTGAGCATGACTCACGACTGCAGCGAAGGAGGGGGCGACCCCTCTGACGGCAGGGAAGGTTTAAGGAGAATGAACATGAAATTCCAACGTTTGATGACAATCGGGGTTTTTTCGCTGGCTCTTTCGGCCGTGGCTTTTGCGCAGTCGGACGGGCAGAAGTCTTTCGACAAGATGAAAACACTGGCGGGTACTTGGGAAGGGCACGTGACTACTGTCCCGCCGAGCGCCGAGATGGAAGGTAAGGTCGTGCATGCGACACTTCGGGTGACTTCGATGGGGAATGCGCTGATGCATGAGATGACCGGTGCGGGCAGACCCGACGATCCCATCACCATGGTGTATATGGATGGCGACCGGTTGATGCTGACTCATTATTGTGACGCGGGGAACCGGCCGCGGATGGTGGGCAAGATCGGGGCGGACGGGAATACCGTGGAATTCGAGTTTCTGGATGTTGCAGGGAGCTTGCAGTACGGGCATATGCACCATGCGGTCTTCACGATCATTGATGCCGACCACCACACCGAGGACTGGACTTACATGAACGGGGACAAGCCGGTGCACGCGCACATGGAGCTGCAGCGAACGAAATAACGGAAGCTAATTCCCGGAAGGACGATCTGGAATACAGGATGGAACGTGAATTCAACGACAGTCAGCCAATTTACCGCCAGCTTCGCGACCGGGTGGTGGCGATGATTCTGGATGGGGTGCTCGCCGAAGGCGATCCGCTGCCTTCGGTGCGCACCGTGGCGGCGGAGTATCGGGTGAATCCGCTGACGGTATTGAAGGGCTATCAGCAGTTGGTGGACGAGGGGTTGGTGGAGAGCAGACGGGGGCGGGGATGTTCATCAATGTGGGGGCGCGGAAGCTGCTGCTTCAGGGGGAACGGCAGAGATTTCTTGCGGAGGAGTGGCCTCGGGTGTGGGCGACGATTCAGCGGCTTGGGCTGACGCCGCAGGAATTGCTGGATGCGGCGACCGATCATTCGCCGGCCAGCAGTCGCCGGCCGAGAAAAGACCGTCGCCAGCTGAGGACCTCGCGGGAATGGGTCGTCGGATGATTCATCGAAGGATGAAGGGGAGAAGCCGAAACCATGAGCGTCATCGAAGCACGCGGGCTGCGCAAGGTTTTCGGGGCTACTGTGGCGCTGGACGGCGTCGATTTGCGGGTGGAAGAGGGGCGCATCCTGGGACTGATTGGTCCGAATGGGGCAGGGAAGAGCACCGCGCTTAACGCGATTCTGGGGCTTACGCAGTATCAGGGGGAACTGAAGGTGCTTGGGCGCGATCCCTGGAACGAGCGCGATGAGTTGGTGCGCGATGTGTGCTTCATTGCGGATGTGGCGGTGATGCCGAGGTGGATGCGGGTTTCGCAGGCGCTGGACTACGTCGCGGGGGTGCATCCGCGATTTGATCGCGCGAAGGCGGAAGGATTTCTGGCGAAGACGGCCATTCAAGCGGAACTAGCAAGGTTCGGGAATTGTCGAAGGGCATGGTGGTGCAGCTGCACCTGGCGCTGGTGATGGCGATTGACGCGAAATTGCTGGTTCTGGACGAGCCGACGCTCGGCCTGGACATTTTGTATCGGAAGCAGTTTTACGATTCGCTGCTGAACGACTACTTCGATCGCAGCCGGACGATTGTGGTGACCACGCATCAGGTGGAAGAGGTGCAGCACGTCCTGACTGACCTGATGTTCATCAACCGCGGGCGCATTGTGCTCGATTGCAGCATGGAACAGTTTGAGGCGCGCTATGTGGAAGTGATCGTGCTTCCCGAGCAGCTCGCGGCGGCGCGTGCGTTCAAGCCGATTCACGAGCGGCAGGTGTTTGGGCGGAGCATTTTGTTGTTCGATCATCTGGAACGCGAGCAAGTCGCAGACCAATTGTCCAAACTGGGCGAAGTGCATACGCCGAGCATCGCCGACGTGTTCGTGGCGGTGATGGGCGGCGTGATGAGCAACGGGGCTGGCGTGGCACAAGGGACGGCGCCGCGAGGAGCGGGTCGATGACTACTCCATCCAATGCCGCGCCCGAATCGTTTGAATCGCAGGTAGCCGCGCCGGTCGTCGTGGCGGAGACGCGGCCTTTTTACTGGTCGGTGCGGCGGGAAGTTTGGGAGAACCGATCGATTTATGTCGCGCCGCTGGCCGTCGCCGCCGTCAGTTTTTTGGGTTTTCTGGTCAGTCTGCATGGTCTTGCCGCGCAGCGTGCGCTCACTGGGGGGGATGGAGCCGGTGCATCAGCACGTCGGGCTGGTCATGCCTTACGCGCACGTTGCATGGCTGCTGCTTGTGACGGGCATGCTCGTCGGAGTGTTCTATTCGATCGACGCGCTTCATGGCGAACGTCGCGATCGCAGCATTTTGTTCTGGAAGTCGCTGCCGGTTTCGGATCTCACGACGGTGCTGTCGAAGGCGAGCATTCCGCTGGTGGTTGTGCCGCTGGTCACGTTCGTGGTCATCGTGGGGATGCATTTGATCATGCTGGTGTTCAGCAGCCTGGTACTTGCGATGAGCGGTTTGGGGATTGCTGCGCAGCGAACACTGTGGCCTTTGTTCCAGATGGAATTGGTGCTGCTCTATGGGCTGACGGTGATGGCGCTTTGGCATGCGCCGATTTATGGCTGGTTGTTGCTGGTGTCCGGGTGGGCGCGGCGGGCTACGTTTCTGTGGGTGGTGCTGCCGCCACTGGTGCTCTTCGCCATGGAGAGGGTCGCGTATCACGGCTCGTTCTTTGGCTGGCTGCTGAGAGAACGCTTCGTTGGATTTGCCGCGGAGGCATTTGCGTTCCAGGGGGCTGGTGGCGTCAAGGCCGATCCGCATTTTATTCCGCTGGCACTGCTCACTCCGGGGAGATTTTTGAGTTCGCCTGGGTTGTGGATCGGACTGATCTTCGCGGCGGTATTTCTGGCCGCGGCGGCGCGGCTGCGCCGGTATCGGGAGCCGATCTGATTCGCAGTGGTGGCCCTGAGATTTTCGGATGTTTAGTTCGATGTTCAGGAGGAACTATGGAACCCGTTATTCGAGTGAATGAGTCGCTTTCGAATGGATGTGCTTCTTCTCTACTGAGTGCACCGATTTGGCAAGACGTTCTGGCTCAGGCGATGACCGGGGAACTTATCGCCGCGATGAACTACACGTCGTTGGCGGAGATCTGTGACGATCCCGCGGAAGTGGCCGACGCTTTGGAGCATGCGGAGGGGGAACAGGGGCATGCTGCCCGGTTCGCTGCGGAGGGGCGGAAGATTGGAGTGGAGGTCGCGAATAACGTTGACGCGAAGTACTGGAAGAGGCTTCGCGAGGCGTTTCTGCGCTGTATAGGTGAGCGCGACTTCATTGGATGCTTGATCGTGCAGGAGATCATGCTCGAGTCGTTCGCGGTGGCGAGCTATGCGCGGGTTGGGAAGGTGGCGCCGGGGAGTCTTGGCAAGACGTTTGCGTCGATCGCGGCGGAGGAAGAGGAGCACATTGGTCACGCGATGGAGATTCTTCGAACGGAGCGAGCCTTAGATTCGCAGCGCTTCGATGACAAGGTGCATCGGCTGCATCTCGACGTGATGACTACGCTGGCGGAGATGCTGGCGAAGGAATGCAAGCATGGTCATTGCGAAGTGTGCCACGAGAGTTGCGTTAAGCCTGCGCTGCCCGAAATCGCTCTGACTCCGGCTGAGTTGCGCGGGGCTTCGCTGCAACAATATCTGAAGACGCTGGACATGCTGGGGCTGCCTGGGGAGGTAACACTTACATGGGTAACTCAATTGCCAGTGTAACTGGACGAACGCGGACGATCCCAAGACCCAGATTTCAAGAAGCGAAACCTGGGGCACCCACGGAAGAGGCAACCGAGCTCGATCTCGGTCTGGACTTCGCACTGATCGGGCATCAGGAGAGTTGGCGGGCGGCTGCGGATGTACTCGCGGTCCTGCGCGGACCTGAGCATATGCCTCTGCCGGACGATGAGATCAGGGACATCCTTCCGTGGATTCCGCCCCGAGCGGTGTGTCATGTCGAAGTAGCGTCCACACTTGGTGGGAAAGCGCGCGGCGTCTATATCGACTCCTTTATTCCTCCCGACCGACTGGACGCCGGGTGCGTGCACGACAACATCGCGCGCGTTCGAGGGGCGGCGGCCTGCGCGATCAACGCGGGAGCGAGGATCGTAAGTCTCGGCGGATTCAGTTCGATCCTGATTGAAGGGAACTTCGATCAACTTCCCGCGCGACACGATACGGTGTTCACGACGGGCAATACGTTGACGGTTGCGCTCATCGTTCAGGGGATCCACAAGATGTGCGCGCTCGAGGGGCGAGACCTCCGAAGATCGACGCTGCTCATTGTGGGAGCAACCGGGGATGTGGGCTCCGGCTGCGCCCGTTGCCTGGCGCCTCAGGTGAGGCGCGTGCTGCTCAGCGCCCGCAACGTGGAGCGACTGCGCAGGCTCGCCGCGGAGCTGGAGGCCGATGGAGTTCAGGTGGAAATCGCGACGGAGCGCCAGCAATTTTCAGCGGAGGCCGACGTGGTGATCTGCGCGGCGAGTCTGGCGCGTCCTTCGCTGCTGTTGGGCCGGATCGCGCCCGACGCAATCGTTTGCGATGCGGGATATCCGAAGAACCTGTCGCCGAGCGCGGAGATGCCTGGCGCCAAAATCTTCTTCGGAGGTCTGGGACAAATCACCGGCGGAATGAGATTCACACCGGATTTTCATGGAATTCTGAATCGGCATCCATTCCCGGATGTGGTCCATGGATGTCTGCTGGAAGGCATGGCTCTTGCGCTGGAGCGGCGGTTCGAGCACTACTCCCGGGGGAGAGGGTTCATCACTCCGGAGCGGGTTGAGGAGATCCAGGCAATCGCGGCGCGACATGGAATCCATCTCGCGCCGCTCTACAACGCCGAAGGTCCAGTGGAGTCTATGTTGCTTGGGCAAAGTGGCGCTTATCGTTGAACAGTTTCAAGCGCGACACGACGACCTGTTTTACTGCATCCACCGCGGGCGGCAGAATTTTGTAGGGTACGACTTCGTCGGGATGTTTGGCCAAGCCTTCTTCCAACCCGTGTCTCCACGCGACGCGAAGTTCCGTGTTGATGTGGATGATGTTGATGCCCGCGGCGATCGCTTTGAGAAAGTCTCCATCGTCGGTTCCCGAGCCGCCGTGGAGGGTCAGGAAGACTCCCGCGGCTTTCTTGATGGCAGCGATTCTCGGGATATCCAAATGCTTCTTGGTTTCTCCGTCTACCATGCTGCGGAGCATTCCGTGCATATTGCCAACCGCGGGAGCCAGGATGTCTACTCCGGTGCTGTCGACAAATTGTTTGGCTTCCTCGGGAGTGGAAAGGCCCTTTTTGAGGTCGGGGGAGGTTTCGTGTATTTCGGAGCCCGTGCCGATGTCGCCGATTTCTCCCTCGACCAGCATGGCAGGATGGATCGATTTCAGGGCTTCCACGGCCTGCTTGGTTTGGCGGATATTTTCTTCGAAGGGCAAGGCTGACAGATCAAAAACGATGGAGTCATAGCCGGCTTTGGCAGCCTCCAGCCCCTTCGCGAGCGAGTGTGTATGATCTGCGTTCAGAAAAATGGGGAAGTCGAATTCCTCGCGCAAGGTGCGCACTAAAGCGGCACTCTCGCGAACTCCCATAAACTCACGCTCGCCCTCGGACAAACCGACTAAGACCGGGACGTTGAGTTCGCGGGCAGCGGCGAACACTGCTTTCAATAGAACCAGGTCCGAAATGTTGAAGTGACCGATCGCCAGACCAGTCTGTTGCGCGTCCAGCAAGAGATTGCGTAGCGAATTCATGTGATTGGTATCCTCTCGTCCACGCACTGGCTTATGTTGCGGTTGATGCAGCCACGGGTGGCAATATGAGAAAACGGGTACATCGGGGTCCCACGGAAGAGATGAGTATACGCTCAATGAATCGAATGTCGATTACGCGCAGATGACGACGATTGTGGGATGTGGAGAGCGAGCCACGCGCATCTTTTCGTGAAGACCGTATGCGAGTCCGGCGACTTTCCTCCTGGAGCGCGACTCGCTAAGATGACCGCCATGACCTATCGACTTGATCGTCGCAGTTTTATAATCGCCTCCGGGCTGACGGCTCTTGCGTCGAGCCGAGTGCTCGGAGCCAACGACACCCTGCGCGTCGGAGTGATCGGCGCCGGGGGACGCATGGGTGACCTGCTGAATGCCGCTGACAAGGTCGGCAACTACCAGATCGTGGCGGTGAGCGACGTCTATGGGCCACGGCGCGACGCCGTCAAACAACGGTCGAACGGTTTGGCGACCACGCACGTGAATTATCACGAAGTTCTCGAGCAGCAGATCGACGCTGTGTTGATCGCCGCTCCCGACCACTGGCATGTGCGCATGGCGGTGGACGCGTTGGCAGCGGGGAAAGACGTCTATCTGGAAAAGCCGGTGACGCATACGCTGGAGGAAGGCGCGACCCTCACGCGAGCGGTGCGCTCGAGCAACCGGATACTGCAATGCGGTATGCAGCAGCGGAGCTGGAGCCACTTTCGCGACGCCGTGGATCTCATTCAGGGTGGCAGCCTTGGGCGGGTCCCGCAGGTCAGGACCTATTGGTGGCAGAACTATCTGGCTTCCTGGCAGCCCAAGCCCGTTGACACCCAAGCTCTGGATTGGAAGCAGTGGCTGGGCGGCGCTCCGGATCAGCCGTTCAGCGAAGAAAAGTTCTATCGGTGGCGCTGGTTTTGGGACTTTGGCGGTGGCGCCATGACCGATCTGTTCACGCACTGGATTGACGTGGCGCACTGGGCGATGAAATCGGACCAGCCGCGCGAGGCGCAAATGCTGGGCGACAAATACATCTTCGAGCAATGGGATTGTCCCGACACGGTGCAGGCCGCTCTTCGGTATCCCGGCTTCGACGTCGTCTACGAGGGCATGATGGCCTCTTCGATCGACGATGGGGGGCTCGATTTCCGCGGCACGGAGGCAACGCTGAAGCTTAACCGGGGCGGCTTCGGTGTGTATCACGAAGGCGTGGCGGGTAAAGACAATCCTGTCGTCAAGGCGGAGAGTTTCCGCGACGGCACCATTTCTCACATGCAAAACTTTTTCGACTGCATCAAGAGTCGCAAAGAGCCGAACGCACCGGTCGAAACCGGAGTCGCCGCAGCTCGCGCCGGGCAGATCGCCAATCTGGCCTACCGGCGGACCGGTCAGATCACATGGCCGCTGAAGACTCCAGTGTGAAGCTTTGCGCGTACGGGAAGCCTAGGCAGGCCAAGATAGTTGTCCGCACGCAGAGCCTCGGATTTTTTCGTGTGTAGCGGGACGAAGCGTATCGCCCTAGCGTCAAATTGGAACGGCAGCCGTCCATCTTAATTGAGTCTGTCGATGGGAGGGCGCCCGTAAAGATCAGGAGCGAAGCACCAGCTTGACAGATTGAGGCGTGAGAAGTAACTTGCCTGACCACGAGTTCCTTGGCATTTCCTCGAAGAATGCTGAGCTGGGTACAGGACTGAGGGTGCTGCAGCCAATTTCCTTGCAGCGGGGGAGTGTTCACAATGAGCAAGAAAATATTTGTTTTGGTGATGCTGTGCATCGCGGGGCTATTGGTTTCGCCGAAGACGTACGGCCAAGGCTCGGGGAGCTTCTCGGGAACGGTTACGGACAAATCGGGAAGCGTTATCGCGGGGGCTACGGTTAAGGCGATCTCGGAGGGTACGGGACAATCGCGCGAAGCGAAAACCGATGATGCTGGCCACTACCTGCTTCCCTTGCTGGCGGTAGGGAACTATACACTGCACGTCGAGTTTGCTGGTTTTCAGACGACCGAGCAGAAAGGCGTGCGGCTGCAAGTCGATGAGGCCCGTGAACTGGACTTTGCGCTGGCGCCCGCGGCCGTTGCGTCGACGGTAGAAGTGCTAGCAACCGCGGTGGCGGTGGAGACCACCAATCCGTCGCTCGGTCAGGTGATCACCTCCCAGCAAGTTTCGCAGCTTCCTCTAAATGGACGCGATTTCGTCCAGCTTGCCACGCTCACGGCGGGCACCACCACAGAAACCAATCCTGGCAGCTTCTTCAACGAAACCTCGGCCGCCAGCGAGGTGGCCGCGCGCGGGTCGTTCTCGTTGTCGGTCGGCGGATCCCGACCGAACAGCACGGATTGGCTGCTGGACGGCGTAGACAACAACGAATTGACTGCCGGGGGTATCGGGATTTTCTCATCGATCGATTCCATCCAAGAATTCAAGGTTTTAACCTACAACTACTCAGCGGAATACGGGACCCGCGCGGGACCCACGGTGCTGGTGACGACGAAGTCAGGATCCAATGGTTTTCACGGATCGCTGTATGAGTTTCTCCGCAATACTTCGCTCGATGCCAAGAGCTTCTTTGCGACCTCGCCGGAAAAGTTCAATCTGAACCAATTCGGAGGTTCCCTGGGCGGGCCGATTCGCAAGAACAAGACGTTCTTCTTCCTCGATGGTGAACAAAAGTCTCAGCGCCGCGGTCTTACCTTTACAGGTTTGCTTCCTTCGGAGGCCATGCGCGCGGGCGATTTCAGTGCGGACCCGTTTGGCAATCCCGTTTCCGGGCTGGTCATCGTCAATCCGAATATGATTGGGGCGTCGACGAACCCCGCCGTGACTCCGAATGTGTATTTCCAGTGCGATGGGGCAGGGAACCCGCTCCCGGCAGCCGCCAACGGAAGCCAGGCAGCCGGAACGCCCTGTAACAAAATTCCCGCAAGCCTGTTTAACCCCATCGGGCAGGCGCTGATCAACCTCTACCCCACGCCAAACGCCAACAACGCCGCTTCCGGATTCAACTTCGTTAACGAACCGGTGCGCAAGCTGGACGAAACCAAGTTTGACATTCGTTTGGACCACAACTTCTCGAGCGCGGATACCGTGTTTGCTCGCTTCAGCTACGATCAAGCGGTTTCTTATGTGCCGGGCGGAGGCGGGATCGGATCTTTTGCCGAGGCTAGCGCGTTCGGCAGCAACCAGGGTTTTCAAAATCACGCGCGCCAGGTAGCCATCGGCGAGACTCACGTGTTTTCCCCGACGACGGTGAACCAGGCGAGCTTTGGTTACAACCGGATTTTCGACTACATCACTTCGCAGGGCACCGGGAGTTGCGAATCCTCAATAATCGGCATCCCCAACGCGAACTTGGGCTGCGCTCCGGGCGGCACCACTTGCGCCCCTGGGGCGTTTAGCTGCGGGCTGACATCCGTGTTGTTATTTGGCGGGTACTGGTCCCTTGGCGATCGCGGCTACTCTCCGTTCCAGGGTGGAACAAATATCTTCTCGTTCAATGATTCCCTCGACTTGATTCGCGGCAAGCATGATCTCAAGGTAGGACTTGGGATCCGCGCAAACCAGATGAATACAGGCACCGAGGCCTTTCAGGATGGATTCTGGATCCCGGGCGTTGCCGGCAATTTTAGCGGACTTACAAACAGCGGCGATGAGCATTCCCGGTAATCCTGAGGCGGATGTTCTGATGGGCCTATTGGGCTTGTCCGAGCACGATCAGACTTTCAACGGCCCGGTCATCGGGCGCCGCTGGAAAATGTACCGCCCGTTCGTCCAGGATGACTGGAGAATCACGCGAGACCTGACCCTTAATCTGGGCCTGGCGTGGGATATCACCAATCCGATTACGGAAGCCGATGGGCGCCTGGCAAACTTTGATCCTACTACTGGCCAGCTTCTGATTGCCGGACAGAATGGTGTGAACACGTCAGCAGGCGTAAAAAAGAATTGGACGGCCTTTGAGCCAAGAATCGGCGCGGCCTGGAAGGTGTTTGGCAGCGACAAGACGGTCTTGCGAGCTGGCTACGCCATCTATCACGATTCGGCCTGGAGCATGGGTGCGCAAGGCCTATGGCAGAATCCGCCGTTCTTCGCCGAGGCCGATGGTTTTGGGGCCGCTGGGTGCGCCTTTAAGACCTCGTACTGCGCCACGGTACTTGGGCAAACGCCGTCACGCGCCCTCAGTTTTTCCAACGTTTTTCCGCTGATTACCACACCGCCGACCGCTTCGACATTTACCGGAACGTTTTTTACCCAACCGACCAACTTCAAGCTCGGTATGTCGCAGCAGTTCAATGTGAACGTGGAACGCCAGCTCCCTGGGAATGTTGTGCTTACCGCTGGCTATGCGGGCTCTCGCGGCCGCCACATCCTGGTGGCCGGGAATAGTATCAACGTCGCGGGCCCCGCTGCTTGCGTTGCCGGGAGGCTCGTATACAATCGGGTGCAATCCCGATGGGTCCCAATTCATTCCAAATGTCGTGACGCCGGCGTTTAACACCGTTTTGCTTTTTGGCGATGTCGGTAAGACGAGCTACGACTCGCTGCAAATCAAAGCCGAGACCAAGACGCCCAAGTACGGCCTTTACGCCCTGTTTAGTTACACCTATTCGAAGACCTATGATAATGGCCTATCCGATGGTTTGGGTTCCTTGCTGAGTGCACCCTATTTCCCGCTCCCCAATTGGAACAAGCTGGATTGGGGTTTGTCGCAAATCAACCTGGACAACAACTTCACGGGTAGCATCATTTACGACTTGCCGATCGGCAGGGGCAAGAAGTTCGGCAACGATTGGAGTGGCGTGGCCAACACGCTGCTGGGGAACTGGCAGTTGACCCTCATCGAAAAAATCACTTCGGGGTTTGGGATCCCGCTGATCGACAGCTATCAACCAGTCCGGCGTCTTCTTCAATGCCGGCGGCAACGGGAACAACTTTAACCGCCCCGACCAGGTTTCTGGTTGCGACCCGTACGCGGCCAGCCACAGCGCAAACCAGTGGATTAACCCGGCTTGCTTTGTTGCGCCGGCATCGGGGCTTCTAGGAGACGCGAATCGCGTTCCGGTCACCGGTCCGGGTTTCGTCAACACTGATTTCTCGGTTATCAAACAATTCGCGCTGCCTCGGGAAGGCATGGGCTTGAATTTCCGGGCGGAGTTCTTCAACCTCTTCAACCACCCGCAATTCGGTTCGCCGGTGGCCGATATCAGCGCGCCGGGGTTTGGCTCGGTGAATTCCACCGTGAACAACCCGCGTTTGGTGCAATTCGGCCTGAAGCTTACTTTCTAGCTTGAGGGCCCTGACAGGAACTTTTGCGATTGACCGGTCCACCGCGGATGCGGTGGGCCGGTTTCTTTTTGCGTTACCGACCCGCGCAAGCACACCGGATCTACTGCGGCAGTTGCTCCAATTCTTTCTCCGCTTGCGCGTGGCCAGGATGCTGCTTGAGAAGTTCGCAGCAGAACAGTGCGCGCCTTCTGGGCGTCGCCCTCGATCGCATAGAGCCGCGCAAGATTTAGGTACGCCTGATCGAAAGCGGGAGCTACGCGGATGGACTCTTTAAAGCTGCTCTCGGCTTCGTCCCGCCGCTGCGTGCGCAAGTAAAGAATACCCAGGTTATTCAGCGCCTCGGGATAAGCAGGCCGCGCTGCCAGAGCCTTCTGCAAATACTCGTACGCGTGCTCGGTGTCGTTGAGCTGCGCAAAAACCATGCCCAGGCCGTAGTTTGCTTCGGGGTTCTCGGGGCTCAACTGGAGTGCTCGCTGCAGCACGCTCTTGGCGTCCTCCCAACGCTTATCCTGGCGGTAGGCGTTGCCGAGATTTTGCAAGGCAATCAGGTGATCGGGGTCCATCGTGAGAGCTCGCTGAAAATCCTGAATGGCCTCTTCGGTGTGACCCTCTCGCGCCGCCAGAAGCCCTAAATTGTTCCAGGCGTTTGGCAGGGTGCCGGGATAGTGAGCTTGAAGCCGCACGGCGCGCTCGAAACTTTCTCGCGCTTCGCGCGGACTTCTGCTGTTGCAAATAGACGCTTCCTAGGCCATAGAGAGCCTCGGCGCCTGACGGGTCGTCTCGCAGAGCCAGTCGGAAGAAGTGCTCCGCTTGTTCCATGTAACCGCGCTCGAAGAAAACCGAGCCGTACGAAAGATAGTTGCGTCCGAACTCGGTGGTTTCACTGACGCCTGGAAAGGGAAGCGCCTTGGCCATTCGCTCCGATGCGGTTCGCGGAATGTGCCGGAAGTCTTCTTCGATTTGCTCCTGGCGCGCAGGTCCCTGGTAAATCTTGACGATTGCTCCGGTTTCATCGAGCAAGAACGATGTGGGAAGGCTCAAATCGCGATGCCGGTCAAAGAGCGAACGATAGAGAATATTGTAGATGGCGACTAAATCCGGTGCGGAAGCCAGGATGGGGAAAGGGAGATGCCGGTACGGCGTCAGCGCGGAGCCTTCGTCGGCGCTGGGAATGTCATCGGCGTTCACCGCGATCAGTTGCAGTCCTTCCTTGGTCCACCGCGCGTAGGACTGCTCGAACTGCGTCAGATCTTGCTGACAGACCGGCGAGGCTGCGGACCAAAAATAGAGCAGCACCGGTTTGCCGCGCCGAGCCGAGAGTGCTCGCTACTTGCCCGGCTAGATCATGAAGCGAGAAATCAGGCGCCGCCACGGGTGCAAGCAACCATGTTTGGAAGGAAGCTGGGAGCGTCTGCGTTTCCGGGTTGACAGGGGCTAGAGCGCGTTCAGCGACTGGTGTCACTTCCTTGAAGGGTTCCGTGCGCGTTGGTGGCGAACCTTCCTCCACCCAGATGCGGTGATTGAGCGGCAGGTCGCGCAGATCCTGCACCAATCCGCTTGGCCACCGGATTGTAGCACTCACCGGCCCTTTCGTTTCTCCCAAGCCAAAAAACAATTCCTTGCTGTGCTGCGCCAGAAATCCCGATCCCGCTTGCAGCCACCGAGTTTGCCGGCCGGCTTCGGTCTCGACCGTAACCGCAGCCCCGATCGCGTCGCGATTGCTCTTTTTGCCAGCCAAGCGAAACGCGATCGCAGGACCGAGGTTCGCCATTACATTTTTCAGAGACACGCAACTGCGGACTGTTGCGATTCTTCAGGATCACTTCCACGCGGCCGTCGTGATCGAAATCGGCCAGTGCGAACGATCTGCTGTCCTCGATGAAGTCCAGCCCGACAATTCCGGAGACATCCGAAAACGTGCCGTCGCGGTTGTTTGCGTAAAACACGTTGCGTTCGAAGCCGCTCCACGTGCCATCCGAGCGAATCAGCTCGTTGATCGCGCTCCACCCCTGGTCGTAGTTGTAGTTCGGCCCGGATTCCTTCGGCGAATTGGCAACCACTTGCCGCCAGAAGAAACTGTTCAGATCTTCCCGGGTGGCCCCAGAAATCATGCCATTGGCAACGTAAAGGTCCGGGAAACCGTCGTGATCGAAATCCCAGGCGTCGCTGCACCAGGACCAGCGTCCCATCGTCGTCCCCGAGCGGGAGCCCGCATCCTCGAAATGCTCGCCGCCGCGATTGTGGAACATCGAGTTGCCCATGGCATGTTTCCGATAGAGTGCCCGAGCTTGATCGCCTGCGTTTTTCTGGAAGGATTCCTGCTCCGAGATGCGGTTACCGGCGGCAGTCCACATATCCGCAACGTAAAGATCCTGCTTGCCGTCGTTGTCGTAGTCCAGCCAGCAAACGCTCATTCCCGCTCCAACGTCCTCGACGCCGGCTTCGGGAGCGATGTCGGTAAAGGTGCCGTTGCCGTTGTTGCGGTAGAGATTCTTGCGGCCGAAGTCGTTGACCACATACAGGTCCGGCCATTGATCGCCGTTGTGATCGCCCCATCCGCAGCAGAAGCTAAAGCGCGTGTTGTTGCGATCGAGGCCGGATTCCTTGGTGACATCGCGAAAGGTTCCGTCTCGATGGTTGCGCATCATGAAATTTGGCGGACCGTTCTCCGCATCGTAATAGGGA
The DNA here is from genome assembly GCA_963729285.1 of uncultured Acidobacteriota bacterium. Taxonomy (GTDB): domain Bacteria; phylum Acidobacteriota; class Terriglobia; order Acidiferrales; family UBA7541; genus Acidiferrum. Next base: position 2,834 of record CAVSNL010000023.1, on the reverse strand, counting down.
GACGGGTAGCGGTATTGATCGGCACCCTGATAGTAGACGTACAGGCAAAAATAAATGTCCAGCCAGCCGTCGCGATCGTAATCGGCGACGGCCGCTCCGGTAAAAGCGCCTTGCGGCGGCGTGGCGAACTGGAAGGCATCTGGCTTCGCGCGGAATTTTCCGCCTCCCTCGTTCAGAAACAGCAGCGGGCCACCCGTGCGCACGACGATTACGTCCTGACGCCCGTCATTGTCGAAATCCGCGAACAGCGCGCAAGCAGTGTTTTCCAGAATCCCGAGCCCAGAGGCCGCAGTGATGTCCTCGAACGTGCCGTCAGCGCGGTTTCGGAAAAGGCGGTTGGGAAGCCCGGCAGGCTGGCAAACGTAGAGATCGTCGAACCCGTCGCCATCGATATCCGCAAACGAAACGCCGTTGTGCCCGTAGATATCGATGCCGCAAGCTCCGTCGAGAACCGTGCGCCAGTAGTCTGTGCCAGGAATCAGTTGGGAAACGTAGGAAGGATTCCCCGCGAAAGTTTGCGAAGCAATATCCTCGAAGACGGGCGCGAGCGATCTGGCAGCGCGTTTCGTCGAGCATTTGCCACTTGCGTTAAAAGAACGCCACCTGAACCGCGCAACTCCCACTGCGAGTTCCCAGTTCCCCACACGTTGCTCACGATAGAAACCGGCTCCGGTACCCACAAACTCAAAACGTATGCGCGTCTTGAGCGGAACCCCAAGCCGGCTCGCCGGTGGTGGAGAATTCTCGACGCGGATACTGGTCACTTGAAATTCCGCCGTGACCATCGTCGAAAACGTGTTCATCACGGAGCGCCATTCACCGAGAAACGCTTCGCGCCCCAGACAGCGTTTCGCCCGAGAACTTCATTCGAAAAGCCTGCAAGGTGGAGTCGGCGCGCATTGGTTGCGACGAGATTGGCTTCGGCGATGCGCCCGAGAAATTCGAGGGCATCGCCTTTTCCATGGCAGCTGTCTTTTGCGGAGACTCCAGAAGTTGCGAACTCCACTCGCTCAAGATGGCCGCGACCTGATCGTGATATTTCTCCGTGTCGAAATCATCGAATTTGGCGTTGGCCTTCTGCAAGACAGCGTCGAGGCCTCTTGGCGTTCGATAGTGGGGATGCACATGAAATTCGTTCGATGGAGGCGGGGATTTTTCCGAGAAGAGAAGGAAGGGAAACGAGGCCAATCCAGCCCGGCGGGAAGGAACGCGAGCGAAGCGCCCTGGCCGCAGCGGAGGAGGAAGTCCCGTCGGCTAAGATCGACAAGCCGGCGTTTCTTCCTAGAGATCCTCAGGCGATGCTCCCGTGTTTTTTCGCGCAGAAACGAAAATCTAACACCCGCGCCAGGGCCCGTCAACATGACCGGTCAACAGCTTCCTTGCTGCGGATATGGATTCGAGAGGTGCAAGCCTGTGATAAGCTGGCACGCATTTTGCGTCTCTAAACGGGGACAAGCAGATTTCTGCGCAGGACTGCCCGCTCTGTGGAATAAACCTGTGTGATTGATGGAAGAGCGAGATTGAGGGGACACATGCCCCAAGCCACCGAAGTCGTGGGAATTGGAAGCTGCGGGATCGACTATTTCGCGATTGTTCCTCGCTTGTTGGGAGCGGACGAGAAAATCAATGCCGACCGTCTGGAGATTCACGCCGGCGGCGTCACCGGCAACAATCTAACGCAGGTCGCGAGACTGGGTGCCAGCGCGGGCTGGCTCGGGCTGATCGGTGACGACGAAAGCGGGCAACTGATTACCGCGGCGTTTGCCTACGACGGGCTCGACCTCTCCGGCATTGAAACCGTCAATGGCGAGAAGTCCACCTTTACATGGATTCCGGTCGACGCACACGGCGATCGCTGCATCTACATGTTTCCCAACATTAACGGAAAACTGTCCGCGGAGCAGGTTCGCAGCCGCTTCGCGCCGCAGATCAAGACCGCCAAGCATTTTCATACCGAGGCTTCGCAGCTTCCTCTTCCGCCCATCAAGGAGGGGATGCAGGTGGCGCGCGAAGCGGGCGTCCGCGTTATCTTCGATCTCGATGTAGCGCCAAGCTACTTTGCGCACGCTAAGCTTGGAACCGAAAAGGATTTGATCGCTGCATTGCAGTTGGTGGACGTTCTGAAACCGTGCAAAGCCGCCGCTCGCGAGATCACCGGCGAGACCGACTACGAAAAAATCGCAACGAAGCTGTTGGCTCTGGGTCCGAAAGTCGTGGCGGTTACCATGGGAGCCGAGGGCTCGCTGATTGCCAGCGCAGGAAAAATGGTTCACGTTCCCGCGTTCAACGTGAAGGTTGTAGACAGTACCGGCGCTGGCGACGCTTTCATGGGCGGGTTGTCCTACGCCTTGTTGCAGAACTGGGATCATCGCCAGGTCGGCTTGTTCGCCAACGCATGTGCCGCCATCTGCTGCACCCAAGTGGGAGCCCGGGCGATGGGCAAACGCAGCGAAGTCGTCGCCCTCATCAAGTCGCAGCGTCCCGAAGAGGCTGCTTTGTTTTAGCCGCAGTCTTCGGTACCTTTTCCCTGCATTGCAAGGAGAGCCAGCCGATGTTCGTTCCGCACAGTTTTACATTGGCCCTGCTGATGATGATCACCAGCGCGGTCTGCTGGGGTTCCTGGGCCAACACCTACAAAGGCGTCAAAAATTATCGCTTTGAACTATTTTACTGGGACTACGCTTTCGGAATCTTTCTGATCTCGCTGATCCTGGCGTTCACCATGGGCAGCACCGCCGGCGATCCTTCCAGCTTTCTGAATAATGTTCACGAAGCGGACACCTCCAACATCGTCTCAACTCTAATCGGTGGCGCGGTGTTCAATCTGGCCAATC
>CAVSNL010000022.1:0-38159 GCA_963729285.1 uncultured Acidobacteriota bacterium | reverse complement strand
GAGGCGATGTTTGCGAAGTACAAGGCGGGCAAGGATGAGGCTACCTTGCTGCTGATTGAGTATCCGACGCCACAGTTGGCGGAAATGCATTTGCGGCATTTGCAGCGGGCGTTGCGCGACGCGAAGCTGAGCACCAGCAGTATTGAGCGGAAAGGGTCGCTGCTGTCGATTGTGCTGGCGCCTACGTCGGCGGAGTATGCGGAGAAATTGCGCGGGTCTGTGAATTACGAGACGGAGGTTACCTGGAACGAGCCTAGCACTACGGCTACCGATCCGCCGATTACCAGTACTTTGGTGAAGATCATTATTGCGACCATGGTGCTTATGGGGATGGCTTTTGTTTTGGGGATTGCGTTTGGCGGGGTGCGGGTGATCACGAAGAGGCTTTTCCCGGGCAAAGTGTTTGATCGGCCGGCGCAGATGGAGGTTTTGCAGCTTGGGCTTTCGGGGAAGCCGATTGATCCGCGGGATATGTATTAGGGGGCGAGTCCAAGAGCGACCGCTGGCTGATCCACCGAGACTTGGCGGATATCGAAGAGAGATTCCTCCACTACGCGCGCCGACTCGTTCGCCCCGCAAAGCCATCCGGGGTAACAGGAGCGAACGAGGAAGAAAAAATCGGCGCGCTCCGGTCGGAATGACGTCCAGGGCAGCCACGCCGGCTCGTCGCGCAGCGTTGTTTCGGTCGGAATTTGCCTGTTTCGCTCGGAATGAGCTTGTTTGCCACTTCCGCGTCGGAAATGAGAATTGAGATGTCGCGATTGGCTTGGGTTGGTCATTCACCTAAATCCCGCCCTCGCGGCGAGGGCGGCTACAGGGTGCCTCGATCCGCATCTTGGAAGTAACGGAATTCCCTTCCTGGCGTCTAACTTAGTCACTGTCGGTGTGCCTAGGCAGCGGGGCTAAGTTCACGTAACATTTGAAGATAGCGGCATCCGAAGACGGCGTTTGATGCTACGGCCGAAGACAGATACGCGGCTTGAAGCGGAAACGCGACGGTCATTGGAACGCGGCTCCAGGGAGAAGTACTCGGAATGTCTCGTCCAGGGTGGAACCAACACATAAGGTTCAATGGGTTTGTGTGCGCTGCGGGGCTACTAGGCTTGGCGGCTTTGGCGGCGGGGTGTGGGAAGACGTCGGCTGGCGACCCCGCGGCTGGCGGCGCGATGCAGGCTATGCCGGTGCAGGTGCTGATTGCGAAGACGCAAAAAATCCCGGACGCTACGGAATACTTATCGATCTTGAAGTCGCGGCATTCGGCGACCATCAATCCTCAGGTGGAGGGACAGATCACCAAGATATTTGTGAAGTCGGGTGATCGCGTGGCTGCTGGGACGCCACTCTTGCAGATCGATCCTTTGAAACAGCAGGCTACCGTTAGCAGCCAGGACGCTACGCGGTTGGCGCAGGAGGCGAACCTGCGCTACGCGAAGGTGCAGTTGGACCGCGAGAAAAAATTGTTCGAGGCGGGGGTGGTGGCGAAGCAGGACCTCGATAACGCGCAGACGAACTACGACGCAGCTGAAGCGCAGTTGAGGTCATTGGAACATCAGGTGACGACGCAGCAGGTGGAGTTGCACTACTACGCGGTGGCGGCGCCGTCGAGTGGAATTGTCGGGGATATACCGGTGCGTGTTGGAGATCGCGTGGCGGTGACTACGTTGCTGACTACTGTCGATGAGCCTGGGGCGGTGGAAGCGTACATCTACGTTCCGGCGGATCGCGCGAGAGATTTGAAAATGGGAGTGCCGGTGCACCTGATCGATGCGGCGGGACGGGATCTGGCGGATTCGCAGATTTCGTTTATATCGTCGCAGGTGGATACGGAGACGCAGACGGTGTTGGCGAAGGCGATCATTCAAAATGGGCAGGCGAATTTGCGGACTGCGCAGCAGGTGCGGGCGCAATTGGTGTGGGGCTCGCATACCGGGACCGTGATTCCGATTTTGGCGGTGACGCGGATTAATGGAGAGGTTTTTGCGTTTTTGGCGGTGAAAGAGGGGAACGGAGTTGTGGCGCGGCAGAAACTGCTGAAGGTTGGGGATGCCGTTGGGAATGATTATGCGGTCTTGGACGGGATCAAGGCTGGGGATCACATTATTGTTTCGGGGTTGCAGTTTTTGCGGGATGGGGCGCCGGTTGTGGAGCAGGTTTTGGGTGGGGATGGCAAGTAGCCTTCAGGCATTTGCGGACGGAAAAGTCAAAGGCGGCAGAGTCAAAAGATTTAACGCAGAGGGCACCGAGGTCGGAGCACAGAGGACACGGAGAAACCTGGGTAACGCGAAATGGGAATGCCAAGAGGTTTCCTCAGGGGCTAAAGCCCATCGACAGCGAGTGGTCTATGTCGGAGCTGAAGCTCCGACCCCTGAAATGATTGAGACCACTCGTGAATCATCGAGTTTGTAGGAAAAGGCGGATTGAAGATTGTTTGTTGATTTTTTTATACGACGGCCGGTGTTTGCTACGGTTTGCGCGCTGCTGATTATTCTTGGGCGGCGCGATCTCTATTCCTTCCCTGCCTATTGCGCAGTTTCCTGATTTGGCTCCGCCGCAAGTCGTGGTCTCCAGCGCTTACATTGGGGCTAATGCGCAGACCGTGGAGTCGGCGGTAACCATTCCTTTGGAGCAGGCCATTAACGGCGTGCAGGGGATGAAGTACATCACCTCGAGCAGCGGGAACGATGGGACCAGTCAGATCACCGTGACGTTTGATGTTACGCGGGATGTGGACCTGGCTTCGGTGGACGTGCAGAACCGCGTGAATCAGGCCTTGGGGCGGTTGCCCAATACGGTGAAAAACACCGGCGTGATTATCACCAAGCAGCTAGGCGGGTTCGTGTTTGGCGGCGGGGTGTATACCGAAAACGGGCAATACGACAGCTTGTTTCTGAGCAATTACCTGGACATTTACGTCAAGGATGCGCTGAAGCGCGTGAAGGGCGTTGGGGACGCGATCATTTTTGGCGAGCGGAAATATGCCATGCGGTTGTGGCTGGACCCGGCGCGGATGGCGCAGCGGGGATTGACGGCGACCGGGGTGCTTGCCGCTCTGAATGAACAGAACGTTTTGGTGGCGGCCGGGGAGGTGGGTCAGCCTCCTTCGAATGAGGCGCAGGCGTATGAGATCAGCGTGCGGGCGATTGGTCGGCTGACGGACCCATCGGAATTCGACAACATTGTATTGAAGTCGGGAACCGACGGGACGCTGGTGCGGTTGAAGGATGTGGGCCACGCGGAGTTGGGCGCGGAAAGTTACGACTCGCTGCTGCGATTTGATGGGCACGACGCGGTGGGGATTGCGGTCACGCAGCTTCCCGGTGCGAACGCGCTGGACGTGGACAAGGCGGCGAAGGCGGAGTTATTGCGCTTGTCGAAAAACTTTCCGCCTGGGATAAAGTACGCGATTGCGTTCGATTCGACGACGGTGGTGGGCGAGTCGATCAAGGATGTGCTGGTGACGCTGATCGAGGCGGTGTGCCTGGTGATCATCGTCATTTATTTGTTTTTGCAGGATTGGCGAAGCACGTTTATTCCGGCGATCACGATTCCGGTTTCGCTGATCGGGACGTTTATTTTCGTGAAGCTGTTTGGATTTTCGATCAATACGTTGACGCTGTTTGGGATCACGCTGGCGACCGGGCTGGTGGTGGATGACGCGATCGTGGTGATCGAAAACGTCGAGCGTCATATCACCGAAGGAATTACGGAGCCGCATAACGCGGCATCGGTGGCGATGAAAGAAGTGGCCGGAGCGGTGATTGCGACCTCGCTGGTGTTGGTGGCGGTGTTCGTGCCGGTAGCCTTGTTTCCAGGGACGACGGGTATTTTGTTCCGGCAATTCGCGCTGACGATTGCGTTTTCGGTTTCGATTTCGGCTTTCAACGCGCTTACGCTGACGCCTGCTCTGTCGGCGATATTTCTGGGACACCATCGGGAACGGGCGCAGGGGCGGTTTTTCCGGGCTTTCAACCGCGGCGTTGAAGGGTTGACGAACGCGTATCGAGCCACGGTGCGTCATGTCATCGGATGGCGATTCGCGGCGCTGGTGTTGTTTGTTGGCGTGCTCGGCGCGACGTATTGGGTCTATCAACTGGTGCCGCGGGCGTTCATTCCGGAAGACGACCAAGGCTACATCATGTTCATCATCCAGGCTCCGCAAGGGGCTTCGCTGACGTACACGCGGGATGTTTGCGCCAAGGTGGAGCAGGTGCTGGCGAAGGTTCCGGAGATTAACGGGGCGTTTACGGTGGCGGGATTCAGCCAGGCGGGGAATGCTCCCAATCGCGCCATTATTTACGCGAACCTGTTGCCGTTCGATGAGAGAAAGGGTGAAGCGCACGGCGCGGCGGCGATCATTCAACGCTTGCGTGGGCCGTTGTTCGGGATTCCTGGCGGGCTGGTCGTGCCGTTCAATCCGCCGGCGGTGCAGGGACTAGGGCAATTCGGCGGATTCCAGTTTGAGCTAGAAGATCTGGGACGGAATTCGCTGCAGACCATCGCGAATACAGCAAATAAGCTGGTCGGACAGGGCAACGCGGGGAAAGATCTGACCGGGTTGTTTACCAGCTTTACCGCTAATGATCCGCAATATCTGGTGCGCATCGATCGTGAAAAAGCGAAGAGCTTGCAGGTGCCCTTCAGCCAGATCACGGACGCGCTGCAGGTTTACATGGGCTCGGTGTACGTGAATGATTTCGATTTCAACAATCGGTCGTATCGCGTGTACGTACAAGCGGACCAGGTGTTTCGTGCGCAGGCGAAAGATATCCGGCAGTATTACTTGCGATCGGATACGGGCAAGATGATTCCACTCGGACAATGTGGTGAGCATCGAGTCGACGGCGAATCCGCAGGTGATCACGCACTACAATTTGTTCCGGTCGGCGGAAATCGATGGGAACTCGGCGCCGGGGCGCAGTTCGGGCCAAGGCATCGCGGACATGGAAGCGCTGGCGAGAAAGACTTTGCCGAACGGGATGACGTTCGAGTGGAGCGGCTTGTCGCTGGAGGAATTGGAGTCTGGCGGGAAGGCGTCGTTGTTATTTGGATTGGGATTGATTGTGGTGTATTTAACGCTTGCGGCGCAGTACGAAAGCTTCGTTTTGCCGTTCATTGTGCTCCTGGCTGTGCCGGTGGCTTTGTTGGGAGCGATTGGGTCGCAGGCTTTGCGTGGGTTGCAGAACGATGTGTTTTGCCAGATCGGATTGGTGATGTTGATTGGGTTGTCGAGCAAGAACGCGATTTTGATCGTGGAGTTTGCGGAACAATTGCGGGCGCAGGGTTTGTCGATCGTGGAGGCGGCGATTGAAGCGGCGCGGATCCGGTTGCGGCCGATCTTGATGACTTCGCTGGCGTTTATTTTGGGAGTTGTGCCACTGGTGTTTGCGCAGGGGGCTGGGCGGGCAGGGAGAGTTTCGGTGGGGACGACCGTATTTGGCGGGATGATTGCGGCCACAACGTTGAACCTGTTGTTTATTCCGGTGCTGTATGTGCTGGTGCGGAATCTGGTGCCTAGCCGGGCCGCGCATCCGGTGGCTATGATTGAACCGGCAGATTAGGGTTGCGGTAAGCTATTTGTTGTCAGCAAGAAGCGAGTGGGCGGCGGCCATTAGAGTTCTCTAATGGAATCACAAAAATAAATTAAGCGGGCTAAAGTCGCGACGGGCTTCTGCCGATAAAGTAGGTGAGTTGTAATTCATCTCGCCGATGGCGAGAAGGAGATTCCATGGCCGTTAGTGCAATCAGCCAGTCGCATGCAGCCCCAACGGAAAACGCGCCGAACCAAGCGTCGCAGAAGGCGCAGAGTGGAGGGTCGAAGGCGAACACTGCCCAAGCTACCGCAAGTGCATCGCGGGCTCAACAGGCAGAGGAGACGCACGCAGCGGCAAGCGCGCAGAATAACGCAGGCCACGAACAAGGTGGCGACCAGAAAAACGGTGGTCAGGGTGGCCACGTCAATTTGTATGCGTAGGATTGCCGGTAGCTTTGGTCGAACCCGAATGATTTAAGCGAATGCTCGATGGGCGCGGTGCTTGCGTGAAGATCGCGCCCGGCGAGTCCGCCTAAGTGCCATGTTGGGAGTTCCGTAGTCCCTCGTTAAGAGGCTCTTCTTTCTATTGCCCGCAGGACAGTGATTCCTGCGTTCCTTCCTCGTCAGTTCATCGTTGCCATTTCATATAGAGATGACTGCGTCTTGACCCCGTAGTGACAAAGTACCCGGGCGGGGCGGTTACGTTTTAACTCCCGTGATGGCGAGGCGGGGCTGTGATACGAAACCAACGGGACGAGTGTGCCTGAGATGAATGTGGCGAACTCAGCTGTCGGAGCGGAGATGCTCGAGGCCGAGAGGAAGGCTACGAGCGGCGGCGGAATTGTGTCGACAGTGACGCGGCTGGCGGCGGTGGGCGCGGTCGTATTCTTCCTGGCAACGGCTTTCCGTTCGGGTTGGAGTAGGGCGGAAACCGATTTTCCGAACTACTACACGGCGGCGGTGCTGATGAGCAAGGGCATGCCCGTTCGTGAGTATTACGACTGGACGTGGTTTCAGCGACAGATGAATTTCGCGGGGATCGAGCGGCAACTTGGGGGATACCAGCCGCAGACGCCACTGACGGCGATGCCGTTGATTGGATTGGCCCATTTTCCAGTGCAGAGGGCGAAACAGATCTGGCTGGTGGTCAATTTCTGCCTCTTGAGCGGAACGGTTTGGATGCTGGCGCGTATCACCGGATTTCGGCTGGAGCTGATGACGCTGCTGGCGTTTTTGGGATTTGGGTCGCTTTACAGCAATTTTCTATACGGGCAGTACTACGTTTTTCTGCTCTTCTTGCTTACGGTGGCTTTCTATTGTTTGCACCTCCGCAAATTCGGCGCGAGCGGTTTTGTCTCCGGAGTGGCTTTTGGGCTGAAGCTTTACGGTGGGCCGCTGCTGTTGTATTTCTTGATCCGCCGAAACTGGAGGGCGGCGGCGGGATTCGGCGTGGCGGTTGCCTGCGGAGTTGCGTTGGCGGTCGGGGTGTTTGGGTGGCGAGACTTTTATTACTACGTCAGTCAAATTTTGCCACGCGCGTTGGAAGGCGAGATCATCGACCCGTACAACAGCGGGAATGGAACGATCGCTACGCTGCTGCGGCGGCTGTTCGTTCTGGAACCGGAATTGAATCCTCACCCTTTGTGGAATGCGCCGATGGTGTTCTTTTTCCTCAGGCCTTTCGTCAGCGCACTGATTTTGATCGCGACATTGTTCGGGATGGCGGGAAAGCGCGGCAACGAACGGCGCGATTTTGCGTGGTTTCTGATTGCGATTCTGCTGCTATCTGCGAATACCGCCTCCTACACGTTTATATTGCTATTGCTCCCGATCAGTTTGCTGCTCGTCGACGCTGAGCTGCCGGAGCGAATTTTCTTGATCGGAGCTTTCTTTGCGCTGTGCTTTCCTTTGCGGCCGGGATGGAGCGCGGTTTTTCCGAAGTTGTGGATTCTGCTCGCGGTCTTCCTGGTTGTCGGACGAACTTATTTGGGGGCAGTGAATCGGAACGTTGTGCTTGCCGGCGTGATACTCGCAGCGATGCTGGCAGGTGTGGATGCGCGACGCCACGCGGTCAGCTACCTCGCGGAACCCGGCCAGCAGTACGAGCGGGTGGCGGTGCAGAAGGACGCGATTTTTTCCGGTGCGCCCGCCATGTCCGCTGCCGGTTTGTTTTATCAATCGATTGGACGGGACCGTTATGTGCTGCGATGGTTGCATGACGGCGTAAATGAAGAACTGGTTTTCGACGGGCATGCTTTCGCTCCGAAGGCGCTTTCGGCAGACGGGCCCATCAATTTCGAACTCGTGGCGGGTGGAACGTCGAGGATGGTGGCGTTTGATCCCGCGACGCGGCGTGTGACGCCGTTAGCTGTTGTGACGGCGAGTTTGACTTCAGCGCCGACGAGCGTGGGCCTGGCGTCGCCCGACGGACGGTGGATCGCGTTTGAAACGGACCGAGACGGACCCAAACAGATTTGGCTGCGAGATGCGGCGAGCGGAAGAGAGGTGCGGGTAACCGGCGGAAATTGCAACAACACTTCGCCGGTATGGGAATGGGATTCGAGCGCGATTATTTTCGCCAGCGATTGCGGCAGAGGCATTGGCTTGCCGTCGCTGTATCGAGCAAAAATTGCGAGCGACTGAATACCGTAGCGGGGGCCCTCGCTCGATCGCTTGGCCGGAGCGGACAACAGCGCCCGCTTCGGAAAGCGGCCGCTACAAAGGCGCCTCCACCACCTCTGCACCTGTTTACGGCGCCAGGTATTTGAGGATGAGGCGCTCGTCTTCGGCGGTTAGATTGGCTCGCACTCGCATTTGACGCACGACGGCCTTGGCTTCGCGAGGCGAGAGGTCTTGAGGGGGCGTGTGGCAGCGGCCGCATTGTGCTTCAAAGCGTTTCTCGCCCTCTTGGCTCTCCGACGGTGTGGCGGCTTTGACGGTAGAGGGTTTCGGGGATTTGGCCAACTGCTGTGAAGCGGCAATCTTCGCGGCTGCGCCGAGAGCGGAAAGCGCCAAAATAACAAACGATACACGAACTATGAGTGATCGATTCACTTGGAACCTCCCGGAAGCAATGGAAAGAGAAAGCGGTAGGTGATCTGGAAATTCCAGATGTTGGTGTTGCCGAGAGAGCTGAATTGACGGCCGTAACTGGTATTCAGGCGAAGATTGTGCGGAAGATAGTAATTCAAACCGAAATCGACTTTTTGCGTGTCGGCGCCAGGAAGAACGTCGTCGGGAGACGGTGTGCCCTCGTAGAATTGTTGCATGCGGCCAACCAGTTGCAGACGGCCTAACCAGGTTTCAGCGCCGCGGTATCGCGAGAGGCGATAGGCGGCCTCGATCCAGTAACCCTGGCCACCGCGCGTGTGAGCGTACTCTGCTCGCAGATCAAGCGGAGCGCTGGCGGGCTGCCAAACGAGATAGCTGCCCCAGGAGTTTAGATGCTGGTCCTGAAGAAAGCGCTGGTAGGACATTCCGACTTCCAGGCGTTTGGAAGGGACAAAGATGGCGGCGCGTCCGCCAGCGGTTCTTCCGGCTCCGAAATGGGAAGCGTTGACGAGCGTTGAGAAATAGGCGGTGTAACTCAGCTGCCAGTCCTTGCGGGACACAGCGACGCCTCTGACCATGCCGCCGTCGCTGGAGCCAGAGGTACGGGTGCCGATTCCGGCGATCAGCGGTGCGTCCGCGAGATTGTGGATCCAGACAGGACCAAGGCGCTCGTTGTAGATGTTGAACGGAGTAAGAAATTCGCCCACGACGATGGTTAGGTGGGAGTTCGCGACGAAGTCGAGTTGCAGGTAGTCCACGCTGGAAAATGTGAGGGCGTGGTATGGACCAGTCGTGCCGTTCTCGCGGAAGATGACCTCGTCAAATGTCGCGCGGGATTCAACGAGCCAGCGGTCTCCGATGGGGATGGCAACGACGGGAGCGATGACCGGTTGGAAGACGGTGGCTCCACCCGTCGTCGTGCTTAGGTACTGCACACCTCCGGAGATGATGGGTGTCTCTGTTTGGGAACAGAGAATTACGGCATTGGACAACAGCAGTAGTAGAAAAGACAAAAATCTTACAAACATCATTTCCCCAATTGCCAAGAAGTTTGTGCGGGCCGGGCACCTAGCTCCCCGACCGTGCGGACTCACGCTGATGGCAATTCGGCAGAGCGAGCAAGCACAATGCAATGCTAGCGACAGGACACAGGGGTCTTGTCACACGAACGTCAATTGAGAGTCATGTTTGTGCATGACCGCCGATGGCAAGCGAAGTGCTAATCAGTCATTCCGTAGCCACACTTGGAACTCCGGGAGATTTTGGCCGACGCGGTAGCGACGGCGGATGTAGGCGCGCAGGGGACCCAGATGGTCACCTTGCGGGTTTTCGGGCGTGTCGAGCGACGGCGTCCAGAGGACGAGTTTGACTCGGTGTTGCTCTAGCCCATCGATTACCGCTTGGACCTCACTGGGCCGCGTGTATTCGAACGGAGTTACGAACGGAACAGGGCCGGGATTTCGCAAATCAAGCAAGAAATAAAAGTCGGGATAGAGACCTCCAAAAAAGAAGTCTGACGCATGAGTCTGCGATGCTGCCCATGCGTACCTGTCATATGCGTCTCGGTTGAGAAACGCCATGTGACCGCTGGGGAGGTCGAGATAAGCGCGCCAATGCAGCTGCTTCTCAACCGGGAAGGCGACCATGAGCACGAGCGTGAAGGCGTAGAGGGCCTTCGAAAGAAATAGGCCGGACCTTCCTTCTGACTGCAGAATCCAGACAAACAGGAGCAGCGCGGGCAAGGAGACGTAATACAGACGCGCCCATGTCGGAGCGGGGATTATGCTCAGGAAAGAAGCCAGGCCGACGATATTGATCAACATCAGGCGGTGCCAATGTTCTGCGGAGACTTGACCGGAGCGACGGCGGTATCTCACGAAAAAGATAATGTAGGCCAGCGGGAGCAGCGCGTGAATGAAGAGGAATCCGATCAGACCTGGAATACGCTGCCAGTGCAGGAAACCGGACAAGCCGGTCATGTAACCGCTCCAGGTGCTTGCGCCGGCAAAACTGCCGTAGTAGCGGGCGTTGAAGACGAGAGTGCAGTAGATAAACCTCGCAAGACCCGCACGCCAAACGAAATAACCGCAAATAACGAGAACGGAGAAGACCGAGGATACGATGAGCAGCGCTTCTTGCTGGAGCAGCGAGCGGAGTGTCGTCGAGGTGTTGCGATGCTCCCAATATAGAAAGATGGCGAAAGCTAAGAATGCCGTGAATCCCGCGCTTTGGGTAAAGCAGGCCGCGAGACCACATAGGGCACCGGCGATCGCGATGCGGCGGGGACTGCGCCGGGAGATGGCGACAGCGAGGGCCGCGATGATGGCGAGCGTGCTGTACCAGTGGTGTGTCGCATCGAAGCGGTCTCGATAAACGAGCGTTAGGAACATGAGTGGAGGTAAGAGGGCCGCTTTGCCGAGATTGATGGCGACAGCTATACGATAGCTCAGCCAAGCTAGCGTTACGCCGATGACGAGCAACATCACGTTGGCGACCCACATCTGTGGCCCGAAAATCTTGAAGGCCGTGAAGTAAAGGAGATCGGTGCCTGGAAAAGTGATTTGTATGAAGTCGCGATAGAGGAACTCGCCATCGAGCATTCTGCGAGCGTCTTCCAGCCATATCATGGCGTCGCCGCCGGTCCAGATTGGGGTGGAGAAAGGAATGAAGAGTTGAAGATAGAGGAATAAAAAGCTTCCAGGGATCAACCAAGCTGCGGGGCGCCGCACTCCATGATGGTTCGTCGAAGGTGCGTTATCGAACGGAGGAGTCGCTACATCTCGCGTTTGCGCTGGCCGTGAGGCTGTCACGACTAGCGCTTCGTCGTCGATCTTAGTCGCCATAAGATGAGGCTCGAAGCAAACGTGCTGGCCGGGAGTCGCCTCAACGCTGTGTCCTAGCCGAGAACAACCACAAAAACCTTCACCGCAAGGCGACGTTATACGTCCGACCCGATGACGGTGTCACCGGAGTGTCAGTGAGTTGTAACAGTTTGAATCCGCGAAGGATTGGCCGAGCTTGGGGCGCAGAAAGGTGACCGGCATTTAACCTCAACGTGACATTCCGTCAGGTGCCAACCGCCAAACTGGTTAGGTATGGACGTTCACTTACGAGCGAGACGCTCTAGACAAGCGGCGCGAGAACAACTGGAACCCGCGATCGTGACACAGGACTAAGGAACTCGTCGTCAAGGTACGGCCTGCCAAATTGAAATAGACCAAAGGGAGCATGGAGCATGAATTTGCACTTGAGAATGACTGCGGTTACAGCAGGTGTGCTGGCGCTGACGGCTACGGTGTTAGGCGGTCAACCAAAGACCACCCCGAGCGCGAATCACATTGAGGTTACAGCGAGCCGGTTTTCGTTTTCGCCGAACGAGATTACGGTCAAGAAGGGCGATCCCGTAACGATCACGGTGCATTCGTCGGACGTCACTCACGGATTGGTGATCCCGGATCTGGGGATTCGCACCGAAGTGAAGAAGGGCCAATCCGAGGATTTGACGTTGACGCCGGAAGCGGCGGGGACGTTTCAAGGTAAGTGCGCGCATTTCTGCGGCAAAGGCCACGGTTCGATGACCTTCACGGTACACGTCGTCGAATGAAGCTGGGGCGACATGGAAGACGAGTGATTGTGGCGCTGGCTTTTGCGTTCGTAGCGGCTGGCTGCAAGGCCACGCCGCCGGGAAAGTGGGAAACGGCGGCGGTCACTCGGGCGAAGCATTGGGTGTTCGTGAGAAACAAGAACGCGAAGAACCCAATTTCGGCTACGCCTGCAAATATTGCGGCTGGTAAGACGGCCTTTTCGCATTACTGCGTCGCGTGTCATGGTTTGGATGGTCAGAATACGGGCGTGCCGTTCGCGGACAATATGGCGCCGCCGGTGCCCTCACTGGCCTCGACGAATGTTCAATCGTATACGGACGGGCAACTGAAGTGGGTAATCGACAATGGCATCTTCCCTTCCGGGATGCCGGCGTCTAAGGGAATTCTAACCGACGAAGAGATCTGGTCGATCGTTGTGTACGTACGCCACCTGCCGCCGGCGGGAAGTCTCGGTGAGCCGGCGATGTACAGCGATGAAGACGGCGACGCTCCGGCGAAAGATTCCACTCAAGCGCGATAATTCAGAGAACAGACGCAACGCTGACAGATAGCGTTGTTGGGAATGTCCAACCTCGAGCGGAAGGACAGAGCCTCATGGCCATTGATGACTTCTTCCAGCGAAGATCCGTGGATGTTTCCTATCGGAGGATGAAAGAAGCACGGCCGGACTGTGCCATCCGTTTCAACCACTGCAGAAGTCCAAGGTGCGTTGCAGCGAGGTGACTCAGTGCGGCCGAGGCCGAGATGGGCGCGAAAATGCGTGGCGATGCGGCGAAGTTTCTCGGGGGATTCGGCGACGTATCCGGAGTCGATGTCCGCGGGATTTTCGGCGATGAGTGATTCGATTTCGTCCTCGAGGACCGCTACTTCGTCCAGCGAGAGAGCAATTTCGCTCTGACGATTCGCCGACCAACCCAAAGGTCGATTGAAGGCTTCGGATGTTAGATCGGCTGCCAAGAACGAGATCCCGTTCAAATTCAAGTTTTTTGCAGCTGCGAGTGTTTCGCGAAGGTGGGCGTGGTTCGCTTTTTGCACGGTGGTGCGGGCAGTGATGGCAAGAGACGGCCGCCGCCGTCTGACGGAATCTACACCCCGCTGTAACAGGATAAATGCTTTGTCGACGCGGCGGATTGCGTCGTGGATTCGCTCGGGCCCATCCAAGGAAACGATGACGTCGTCGAACAATTCAGCGACCTGAGACGCGTTTTTACCGAGCAGCAGTCCCGTCGTCAATAGCGTCAAGCGAATATGCTCTTGCCGAAGAGTGGAGCAGAGCTGCGGCCATTCGCTATTGAGTAGCGGCTCGCCACCAGAAAGAACGACCCAACGGACTCCGAGCCGGCGGATGGATTCGAGGTGTGATTCCAAATCCGCTGCGTGGAGGGCGCGTGAATCCTTGGTTTTCCAGATATCGCACATGACGCAACGACAGTTGCAGGAAGAGTGTGCGTGGAGGACGAGAACGGGAAGCTCCACTAGACGATGGTACTCGATGCCGCCAGCCGGTTCGCCGATTGTAATCAAATCATGCCGGGCGGCCATGGCGCACCCTTCTTCCGCCTAACTTGATTTCTCCAGGGAGGTGGATTCGTGTTTCGTCGAAAAGACGATTCAACGGCGCGCGGATCCAGCGAAGCTCACCTTCAATTTCAAGGGGGCGCAAGCCAGTTGTGACCAGCCGCGGAAGACGAGTAAGCAGCTTGGTGGACGTGAGCTGAACCTGGCCGCCGATCACAACGAATTCGACGTCGCGGTAATTGAGGGAGGCTAGTCTATGAGCGGGCGACTCGCCGGTGTCTCGGATGGCGAAGAAATCTGAGCGCGCGCCAATGCGAAGTGTGCCTTCGCCGGAAGTGAGTCGCAGCACATCGGCAGCACGAGTGGTGACGAGGGAATAGAGTTCCTCAAACGGAAGGCCCACGACTTCGGCAGCGAAGCGAATTTCGTCCAAGAGATCGCCCGTAGCCGTAAGAGGCGAGTCGCTGCCCAGCGCCAGACGGGGGAGGCTTTGCAGGGTCGTACGATCGTGAGTGCGGCCAAAGAGAAATACGTTGGAGGTCGGGCACCACACGAGCCCGGCTCCAGCAGACCGCATCCGATCAAACCCGAGTTTATTGAGGCCCAGGCCGTGGACGATCACGGTGCGGTGGTCGAGTGCGTTTTGCTCGGCGAGTCGAAATATTTCGGCAGCGCTTTGGGAATCGACGCCTTCCGCGAGGTGAACGATGAATGGTTGATCAGCAGCCGCGGACTTTTGCTTGTGTACGAGATCATGATCCAAGGGGACCGAATGGGCCCAAGAAAAATCGCGAAGAACACGGACGGCGAACCCTTCGTCGAAGAGTTCTGGGACATAAGGGTTGTGATGGCAGACAGTGGTAACACCGCAGAGAAGATTACGAATTCCGCCCCACCAGAGGCGTGTGTTTTTGCTAACGGCTCGATGCTCCCGGACGGGTGAGGACTCGGGATGATGAATATCGTCGGCCCATTCGACGAAATTGCTGTATCCGCCCTTGCCAAGCCGTGGAAACAACGCGAATTCCAGGTGATCGTGAGCATTTACAAGGCCTGGCAGCAGGAGGAAGCCGCTTAGATCGATGCAGCGCTTGTCGTGTGGGGCGGATCCCGACGAAGCTCCGCGGTTGGATTCAAGTATCGCAATCCGGCCGTCTTGGATGGTTACGTCGGCTTGAGTGCTCTCGCGTGGACCTAGAGCTACGCGAGCGCCGCTAACTTTGACGAGCGTTCTGGCGAACGCCCCCCTTCTTGTCGAGACGGAGCGACGCGGCTTCGGGCGAAGTTGCAATATGTAGATGGCGGGCAAGCCGGTGGCGGCGTCAAAGGCATCCATCTTATTCGCGCGCTTGAACAAGTCACGTTCGGGATCACCAAAATGCGGTTCGAGTACGGTGTTGGCCTGCATCCCGAAAGTCTCGAAGGAACGGAGAACCTGGTTGACTGACCGCGAATGGGTTGCGATGGAAACGAAAGATCCGTTGGCATGAAAGCCACGTCGCCAGCCCAAGGCGGCGCTGGTGTCCGGATGAAGGTCGGTGAGGAAGACTGAACCATCTCGACGGAGAAGCCTTCGTGCTTGCTGAGCAAAGGCGTCCAGATCTTCCAGATAACTGATCACAAAAGAACAGAGAATCAAGTCCGCCGAGGCTCTTGGGAACGGAAGGTCGCGGCAATCTGCCAGGACGAGGCTCGCGGAACCTGCGAGCTTTCGCTTCGCTTGGAGCAGCATTTCGGCTGAGAAATCCACGCCGAGTAAAGAACGAGGGACTTTCTCCGCGAGCTTTCTGAGCCAGCGGCCGGTTCCACAGCCAAGGTCGACGACATCGAGCTCTTTGATCGGAGGAAAGAGTCGCTCGAGGAAACGCTGTTCGAGCGACAGGATTGGATTGGGCTCAGCGTCATAGACGCTCGACACCAGCCGATAACCGTCCTTCGGAGAAACGCCCGGCGAGGAAAGCGGGCTCGAAACTTTAGTGCGCGATCCGACTACAGGCTTTCCGCCTTCGGTTTGCGCAGATTGATGAATTGGTGCGCCCAATGGAGTTCCTTTGGATAGGCATAAATTCGCGCGGAATAGCGCCACGCGGCAAGAGTCTTGAGTAGAGCGCGGCTCCAGCGCGGGGCGCGGATGTCTTGCACAGTGGGCCAACGCGAGCTCACCACCGTTTCGAAATTGTCGATCAGGTCCTTTGTTTTGCGCGCGAGCCACGGGGTGTTCGGGTTGATGCGGAGCGTGTAGTCCATCCAATGCTTCGTGGCCCATTCATCGGGGGTGGTCGGGAACGCAATTTGGTCATCTACGTTGCCGTACATCGCGGTACGCTGCGGAACAGGCGTGTAGTGGTACATGATGATTTCGGATTTTGGATTGATACGCTTGAGGGTACGGATGAAGGCGAGCGTTTCGCGCGTGTCGCGTTCCGGGTCGCGAGGGTTGCCGATTACGAAGGAAAACTCCGGAATGATATCGAACTGGCGGATGCGCTTGGCCAGGTTCAGCGTTTGCTCGGTGGTGATGTCCTTCTCCATCTCCTTGAGGACCCAATCCGAGCCGGACTCGGCACCGAAGAAGATCATGGTGCAGCCGGCGCGGCGGATCGCAGCGAGGGTTGCGTCGGAATATTTGTTGACGATGTCGATGCGGGCTTCGCACCACCATTGCAAGTTTAGTGGCGCGATGCGTTCGGAAAGCTCCATCGCGTGGTCTTCACGGAGAAAAAAATTCATATCGTAAAACTGAACGGAGTCGGCGCCATATTGCGTGACCAGGTGACGTAGTACGGCTTCCGTTCGCTTGGGGCTCTCCATGCGCTCGCGATTGCCATAGGCCGCGTGAACACCACAGAAACTGCAGCGAAACGGGCATCCGATGCTGGCGTGATGTACGGCGGTGCGTTTGCCGAAGAACGAAGGACGCAAGTATTTGTCGACGGGAACCTTGTGGAAAGGCGTCCAGGGAAATGCGTCGGGCCCCTTCATGGGTCGCTCTGGATTGTGACGATGGAGGCCGAAGACGTCCTTGAAGGAAAGGCCGGCGATCCCTTCGAGCTTTCTTTTGCCGCGGAAAGCGTCAAGCAACTCGAGGAGTGTATCTTCTCCCTGGCCACGCACGGCATAGTCCACGTAGCGGGCGTTCAGCGTTGCGTCACTGTAGATCGACGGGAAATATCCGCCCCACACGATCGGAACTTTGGGGTGCAGACGGCGAATCTCGCGGCAGCTTTCTACTGCGGCGGCCATTTGGGGACCAGGCATCACTGAGACGCCCAACATTTCGACTTCGCGTTCCTGGATCAGTCGGAGGATGGTTTGCGTCGGGTTGTCGTCGAGATTTCCGTCAACGATTTCGTACTCTTCCCTGCCCTCGAGGACTGCGGCCAGGGCTAGAACGGAAAGGGGCAGGCGCCTGTTACGAGGTCTTGTGGAGCGAGGGTTATATAAAATGATCATCGTATCCTCAGTAGTGCCTTCTTGGCCGCGAATGGCCCCAGATAGGCCGCCGCTTTTGTGAATTCCGTCGAGTGGGTCAGCACGTTCTTTCAAACTCCAACAAGACGTGGTCGCCAATGACGCGGAGAACCGGCCACGTTGAAAGAACCCGGTCCATCGCTTCCATCCACGCTAAAACGAGCTTGTGACGGCGGGCCCACGGTTCCACGTACGATGGCGGTACGAACAATCCGACAGCTTGAAGAGAGCGCAATCGAAACCATGGTGAGAATGAGCGACGAATCTCGGTGATCGTTGGGTACCAGACTGGTACGGCGATTTCACCTAGACGGGCGATCGTGGTGCCGCGAAGGCGTCTAAACGCCTTTTGGAAATTGCCACGGGCGGCGTGCCAACTTATTTCCCACAAACAGACTCGAGTGGAGATGCAGATCAGCGCGGTCGCTCCGGGCTTTACGAGATGCGTGAGCTTTCGGACTATGTGCGACGAATCCTCGACGCAGTTTAGACCTGAGAAATTCGATAGGACGCCGTCGAAGGGGGTCACTGGCGTGAGGCTATCCGCGTTCTCATTTCGCAACACGCGGAATTCAAGTGACGATTTCGGGGCTTCCTGACATCTGCGACGTTCGGCGATTTCAATCATGCGCGGCGACGCATCGCAGCCGAGCACGGAGACGCCGCGCTTCGCCAGGAAGAGAGCGTCTTCGCCCGTGCCGCAGTTCAGTTCGAGAACATAATCGCCAGGACCGAATGTTCTCTGCAGCGCGTTCCAGACAACATTGCGTTGCGCCCTTCCGATCAACGATTGGGTGAAAGTTGCGTCGTAGGTATCCGCCATGCGGTCGAAGGCGGCGGAGGCTCCATGTGCGCCGAGCGATGATACTTGGATCATAGTTCTAACGCTCCGACGGTGGCGTACAGGCTTTCCCGCGCGGCTTGAATCCGCCCGCACAGCTCGACTTCAGCCTCATCTTTGCTTCCGTTGCGTTTCCGGCGCGCGAGTTCTACTTCGTCGCGAAGCAAGCGGTCGGCGAACTCGTAGAAACGGGCTGGGCGGCGCCCCTGCACCACGACTTCGCGGTCGGAGGTCTCGTTCCACGGCTTGAGTTGAACCAGCGAGTCCGCGACGCTTTTGTAGTAGGGCGTGCCTTTGATGGGATAAGCAATGGTCGTGAAGAAAATGTCGGGATCCGAGCGCTTGACGTGCTCGATGGTTTGTTCGATATCCTGTAATTCTTCTCCCTGGTAGCCCCACATCAGAAACATTCCGGTCTGGATGCCACGTGTTTTGCACGCGGAGACGGCGCCCTGCACTTGTTCGACGGTTACGCCGCGTTCCATGGAGTCGAGGATTCGCTGTGAACCGCTCTCGGAGCCGATCCAGACGCGGAAACATCCAAGCTCCGCGAGCAGGTCGACGACTTCATCGCTCAAACGATCGGCGCGAGAGATACATTCGAACGGGATGTGCAGGCCGCGGCGCCGCATCTCGGCAGCGTACTGACGCAGCCAGCCGTGGTGAATCGTGAAGACGTCATCCGCGATCCAGACCATGTCGGGGTGATAGGTGGACAGGAGCCACTCGACTTCGTCGACCACCGCTAGGGGCTTGCGGCGGCGGTGCGTCATGCCGAAAACTTGGTGGCTGCACCAACGGCAACGGTACGGGCAACCGCGAGCGGTGATGAAAGAAAGCGAGCCTTGGCCGTGCGCATCGCGCCACGTTTGTACGTAGCGCATCACATCGATGGCGTCTCTCGCAGGCCAAGGTTGAGCATCGAGGTCGGTAATTTGTGTTCGCGGAGCCGTTTGGTGAACTTGCCCCGTCTTCTCCGAGAAAAGCGATGCCGTTGACTTTACTGAGTTCCGAATCGGAGTTTTGCTTGAGGGCGGGGAGAAGTTCCTCCATGGTGATTTCGCCTTCGCCGAGGACCACAACATCGGCTCCCGATTCGAGATATTCGCGAACGTAGGCTCCAGGTTCCGGGCCGCCGACGATCGTCTTCCAGCCGGCTTCCCGGGCAATTCGAACGATCTCAAGGACCTTCTTTCGCGTCATCAGATTTGCATAAACCCCGAGAACGGAAGGGGTTTCTGTTTGTAGATGATTCGTCAGGTCTTGAAGGCTGGAGAAAGTTGTGTCGAAGACTTCGACGCCGAAACCCTTTTTGCGAAGATGCGAACAGATGTAGAGAATGCCCAGCGGCACGTAGGGCTTCATGATCTTTAATTCTTTGGGATCATCGTAGAGAAAATAGCCGTGAGTGAGCAGGAGATCGGCCATGCTAGGCGTCTCCAACGGGAGTCAGAAGTCCTTGCAAGGGGATGACGCGCGACCTGTGACTCTGAATCACAGTAAGCGGCGCCCTCCTCTGTGGGAGCAAGCTCGGTTGCATCCGCGTTGCGACTGATTGGTTCGAGGGAGTCTACCCGCTGCCACAAATGCTCAAGCTCGTGAACTTCACTAGGAGATGTGACATGCTTCCAGGAGTCCACCTCGGCATGAAGTGCGTCGCGAATCGCTCGATAGAAGCTATCGGTGTAGGCGCCCTTGAACATCACGCAGAGGTCGTCGCTGTCGGACCAATTTTGCTTCGATCCGAGTTGCTGCCGGACACGCTCGTAAAACCGGGTATTTGGAAGAGGGTAAGAGAAAGAAACGCCGATGTCGTCGGGACGCGTCTCGCGAACGAGAGCAATGGTCTTTTGGACATCGCCCCAGTTCTCACCGGGATATCCGAATTGGAGGAAATAGCACGCGCGGATTCCTTCGTCGTGCAAATGTTGACGCGCGGAGAACACTTCTTCGACCTCAAGACCTTTGTCCATCGCGTCGAGGACCTTTTGCGAGCCGGACTCCACGCCCATCCAGACTTCGGCGCATCCAGCGCGCGCCAGTGATTGCGCAGTTTCAGAAGTAAGTAGATCGGCGCGAGCTTGAATCTTGAATGGAACGGCGGCGCTCTCTTTCTGACTTCAACGGCGAATTGCTTCGTCCAATGACGGTTCAAAGCGAAAATATCGTCGGCGAACCAGAGGTGTTCCGCGCCGTAGACTTCCTTGAGGTGGCGCATTTCCTCGGCGACTTCGTCGGCGGGTCGGGCATGGAAGGTATCACCGAAGATTGGTTTGGCGCACCAGTTGCAGCGGAACGGACACCCGCGGCTGGCGATCAAGTTTAGAGAAAACGTCCCGTGAGCTGCTGTCCAAGCTTGCCGATACTTTCCGATATCGATCAGGTCGCGCGCGGGGAGCGGAAAGCCGCGCAAACGGGCGAGGCGATGCCGGCCTTTGCCTCTGAAACACCTCTTTGGAGCCCACGCGCTGCATGGTAGCCACGCCCGGCACTTGAAGACCGCTGCCGCCATTACGAATTTCTTTAATTAATTGCAGCAGGCTATGCTCGGCCTCGCCGATCAAGACAAATTCACATCCTTGGCGGACATAGTCGAGGGCGTGATCAGTGGCGTCCGACCCGTGAACGATCACACGCGCGCCTGCTTTGCGAGCCTCGCAAATCATGTCGAAAGCTAGTTCCCTCATACGCGTGAGACACATCTTGGTCAGAAAGTTGAAATCGTCTTCATAGATCGCGACGATCTGCGGGCGATGAGTGCGGAGGGCTTTCCGAAATCCTGACTCCGGTTCCTCCAACATGGAATCGAACACCGCGACGGAGATCCCGTGCTGGCGCAAGACACTGGCCGCGTAGAGTGTTCCAAGCGGCGGGTACGGCTGCATTTTGCGCACTTGCTTGCGGTCGTAGGGCAAGTGATACGAATGCGTCAGGAGGACATCAGCCACGGTGTCCTCCTCGAAAAGCGATCGTCCGCATAGGATCGAACCTCAGCACAGCTCGCTGACCTCCGTGCTCAGCGCCTGACCGGTAAGCAAGGATCGGCGCGTAACGATGCGTTCGAAGGAGCGCGCCACCCACAGTTCCCACGGAAACGAATACTTGTTGGCGCGAATCCGCCAACGAAGCGGAGCGCCCAGCGCACGCCGAAGGCCTTGCCGCAAACTCGGATGATCCTTCGTGGCTTTGCGCAACTGATTGTTGAGCAAAAAGAATTCGAGCATTTTGCGCAAGCGCCCTAGTTCCTCACCTTGAAGCCATGGCAGGGCGTTTTTACCCAAAGGCAAATCAACCCATTCCGTTCAGCGACTGAGGTTCACGCATGCCCAATTCGCGAAGCTGCGGCCAAATCGGAATTCCGGGATACGCTGTGAAAATATTGGGTGAGAAACTGACGTTCCAGAATTGCCGGGCAATGTCGCTCATGGTGCGAAGAGTCTCAACGCGATTCGCTTCGGTCTCACCGGGATACCCGAAAATGAGATTAAACGTTACGTGAATCCCGCCAAGGGCCGCTTTCCGAGCCGTTTCGTACATTTCGTTAAGATGCTGATGTCGCTTGTTCATGAGCTTTAAAACATCGGCGGAAGTCGACTCTGTCCCGAAGCCCATGTGCGACACGCCGCTCTCGACCCAGCATGCGGACGTCGTCATCGCTCATGCGGCAAAGGAAATCTGTGGAAGCCTGGAACGTCCAGTTGAAGCACAGTTTGGAATCGAGAAAACCCTGGGCGATCTCGACCGCCCGCCGCCAATCGACCGGAAGGTTCGAATCCAGCATCGCGACTTCATCGATTCTGTACCGTTCGACGAGATCCGTGACTTCCCTTACCACGCGCTCGGCTGACAGGGCGTTGAATTTGCGTTTGTAAAACACCATGTCGGTGCAGTAGTTGCAAGCGTAGGGACAACCGACGCTCGTCGCGTACGCCAGCTTCCGGACTCCACAGGTGCGCTCGTAGGCGTCAAAGTCCGTCAAGTGAAAGGCCGGCGTCGGAAGATCATCGAGCAATGCGGTACGCCGCTCGGGCGAGTGTTGTGTCAAACCGAAAGGCTTGGAGGAAACACCTGCGACATCGTTGAACGTCTTTCCATCGGCGAGCCGCTGCGCAATTTCCAATAGTGTGAGCTCGCCTTGACCGCGAACAACAGCGTCCACGTAGCGCTCGTTCAGCGTCTGCCCGGGCACCAAGCTCGGATGCCAGCCGCCGAAGATCACGGGAACGCCCGGCTTCGTTTGCTTCACCAGTTTGGCGATGCGCATGGCGCCGCGAATCATCGGGCCGGTCAGGACCGAAATCCCGAGACAGAGCGCATCCTGAACCTCGCGTAAGATGCGTTCTTCCCAATCGGGAGCAATGGCAGCATCCACGATACAAACGTCGAATCCCGCTGCAAGAAGGGGCGCGGCCAAACTGAGCATGCATAAAGGCGCGCCCAACGGCTCGCCGTCGTAAGGCGGATAAAAAAGGACGACTTTGCGCTTGGCTAGCACGTAGCCCCCGATGTCGCTGGCTCAAGGCGCTTGGCGTCGACGGCCGGTTTTGCTTCCGCTGTCCTACGCTTCAACTTTTCGTTAAGCCACAGCTCAACGGGTAGTGCGTAGAAGTCGTGGTCCAGTCTCCAGCGCGCTGGAAACGAAAACGACTTCTGGATCAATCGCGTGGAGCGGCTGCGCGTATCCGCACTGATCGGAATCCGGTCGAACGCCAGCCTCAGATAGTCCCGCATTATCTGAAGGCGCCGATGGTCACCGCCCCGCAACCAGGGCAGCTTTGTGTACCGAGGGAAAAACTCCGCCCATCCTTCGAAAGATGTTGGCACTTCGATTCCATATTCCTCTGCGTGTTGCATGACAGGCGCGCCTGGATATGGCGTGAAGATGTTGGTCCAGAACTCCGCGCCCGGATGCCGCCGGCACATGTCCATGATGAAATCGATGGTTTGCCTGCGCTCGCTTGGGCCTTCGCCCGGATACGCGAAGATGATATTGAAGGAAGGACGTATGTCCGCGGCGAGACATCGACGCGCGGTTTCGTAAATCGTATCGAAGTTCTGGAAGCCTTTGTTCATCAGCTTCAGCATTTTTTGCGAGCCGGACTCCGCGCCGTGGCAAATCTGTTGGAGTCCGGCCCTGCGCAGCAACTTGAGATCATCGACGCTGAGGCGCGAGGTAAGATTCGTGGTCGCCTGAATGCTCCATCGAAAACTCGCCCCGGCACGAACAAGGCCATCAGCGATCAAACGCGCGCGGTCCAAATCTACGAGAAAGTTGTCGTCGACAACCCAGAGCAGCTCAAGACCATATCGCCGCGTCAGATCCACGGTCTCCTCAACAAACTGTTCGGCAGAGAGTGCATTCCATTTGCGGCCGTAGACGCCGGCATTGGTGCAATAGGAGCAGTTGTATGGGCAGGCCAAGCTCGAGATATACATCGCCCATCGCCGGCCGCAGACCCGCTCGTAAGCGTCGAAGTCCGCGATGTGATATGCCTTTGGCGGCGAATCGACAATTGGCCGCAAGGGCCGCTCCGTTGTAAAGATCACTTTGCCGTCACGCTTGAAGCCGATGCCGGGAACCAGATCGAGGGGCGCGCGATTTTCCAAGTGTTGTACGACGTCCAAGAGCGAATCTTCTCCCTGCCCCTTAACGACGATGTCGATGTAATCGGCTTCCAGCGTTTGCTTGGGCAGCAACGAGGGATGCCATCCGCCGAGAATCACAGGGAAATCGGGATCCCAAGCTTTCACCGCGCGAGCAATCTCCACCGTCTCGCGGATCATCGGACCTGTTACAAGCGAAATCCCGAGACACAAGGCGTCTTTTACTTCTTCGAGAACGCGCTTCTTATAATTTGGCGTGATGGTGGAGTCGATAAGGCGGATAGAGTATCCGGACCGCAACAAGGGAGTGGCGACTGCCAACAGTCCCAGAGGCGCCGTCGCATCACTGCTAGCAAACGACGGAAAGAAAAAAACGACCTTCTTCGACATTCGCGCGTTCCGCATCCTCACTCACAATTTGAAATTAAGGTTTGGCCTCTGAATCCTTGTCACGGACGTGTCACGGACCTGTCATTTGTTCGCTGGCTGCGTCCACAACTGTCGTTTTCGCGCTACAGTCAAGCTCAACATGACGAAGTTGCACATTGTTAATCGCACCGTGCTGCCCCTGCAGACGGATCTTCTAGTTGCGGGCGCACACTGCGCTTTCGCGACAAACTCTGAGCAGATTCTGGCCTCGGTCGACCGTTGGAGATGCACTAGCCGCCCTCGATCAAACCGTACATTCGAGATGAACGTGCTCCTCGACACCTCGGCGCCCGCTGAGCGCGATGTGAAGACCCAGACGCATTTTCGCGGGCTTCACCATCTGGTTTTTGCAACGATTGGAACCCATGAGCTTTTTGTCTTCGACCTCTATCCGCAAACAGGTCGCCGGTGCTGTCTCACAAGCCTCCGCCAGCGACCCAACTTTTTGGAACTCGTATTGGCTGCCGATCACCGTGGGAGTTATGGGCACTACCGTGGGAGTCGTTCCGGTGCATAGTGCGTGTCTCGATCTTGGCGGGAAGGCCCTGCTGATTGCGGGCGCCTCGGGGGCCGGAAAGTCTACGCTTTCCGTGGCGCTGGCGAATTGCGGTTTTTCGCTAATTTCTGACGATTGGACCTACGTCTCTCAAGAAACCGCTTCACTGATTGCGCATGGGATCGACGCGCCTGTGAAGTTGCTACCGGACGCGATTCAATATTTTCCTGCACTCAGCGGGAGAACGCCGAAAATGTGGTTCAACGGCGAACTGGCTTTTGAAATTGAACACCAAGAATTTTGTCAAGGCTCTGCGGCGTTGAGGTCGCGCCCGCATTGGCTCCTGTTTCTTGAGCGTAGTTCCGAGTCCGGCTGCTTTTTCATTCCATGCAGCGCCCAAGATGCTCAGGCGTTCTTCGAGAGCAGCGCGGAGCGACTTCCTGACGAAGTTCCCGAAGCGTCGGTCGCGCGTTCCGCGGTAATTCGATCCATTGCGAACTGCCGGTGCTGGCGTCTGCGGACCGGGGAGTCTCCTCAAGTGACCGCCGACACCATTCGTCAATTTTGTGAAAGAAACTGAAATGTCTACTCTCATTCCCGTTTTCTACAAAGACCCGCTGGATTTGTTGCGTCGCTTCACTCCGACGCCTTTGAAGACAGAAGTCAATCTTGAAATCGCAAATGTCGTGCTGGAAACGAACGATTTGAGTTTTCTTCCCTCAATGTCTCGTCTGAGTGCAGCAGAAATCTCTACGAAGTCCTGCAGCTGGAAAATCGTTCGCGACGTCGATGCGCGCGGCACGACTATAGAAGCATCGATTGTCATGGCTGGGAATTTGATCGTGTACTCGATGGGACCCGCCTGCCTTATCGGAGCCGATCGGGAACGCAGTGAGATCCTCGCATTCATCGGCCGCGACGTCGATACGCATTCCTTTCAGGAAGCAATCCTCCCCGCACTCTGCCGGCTCACAGAATTTGTTACGCGCCAGCAGGAAGCGCCGATGATTCACCCGGAGGTCGCGATGGAGGGCCCCTGTAATGCGTGAGAGCGACCTCCGGGTACTCATGCTTGCGGCGTTGCGCCCGGTTCCCGATTTTTCGCGAATGTTTTTGCTCCGCCACTCGAACGCGTCGCAGATTCGTAAACTTTTGCGCTGGCTCGACGAGAGTGGGTTGGCGCTGTATCTGTTGACTCAATTGCAGGACCACGGAGTTCTGGGGCAGGTTCCCAAGGATTTTAGCGCGGCGCTCGAATCCCGGTTGGCGGCAAACCAGGTGCGCACCGCGGCGATGCTCTTCGAGTTTGCGAGGCTCGTCGATTCGTTCCGTGAGAATGGCGTTCAGTTCTGCGCGCTGAAAGGCTTTACATTGACTCCGGAGTTTTGCCGCGAGGTCCATTTGAGGCATCAGACTGATTTCGATTTCCTCGTGATTCTGGATTCGCTCGAAAACGCGAAACGCTCCATGCAATCGTGCGGGTATGAAGAAGGAGAAATGACCGAACCCGGCGAAGTGACCTTCGCTACCCCGCTTCGACATATCCCCACTTCCAACGACGATATCTACGCGATCCCCCGACATCGCGAGGTTGACCTGCTGACGACACTTCACCTTTCCGCCCATGACGTCTCGATTCCAATGCCGACACCTGATTTCAATGACCTCAAGACCAAGATTTTGTCGGACATCGCTTTCCCTGCTCTTCCGTTAGAAGAGATGTTTTGCCTCCAAGTGATGCATGCATTCAGGCATTTGCTGGGATCCTGGGTCCGGGTCTCCTGGCTGTTTGAGATCGGCTACTTCATTGACCGGCACCACGGCGACGAGGATATGTGGCGGGCGATTGTCGACCGAATGGGGTGTGACGCCAGGACGCGAAATCTATTCGGACTGGTTATCTCGTTGACCCGGGCCCTCTTCCCCCGACCAATTCCCGAACCTTTGGCTGAGTGGTGTCTACAATCATTGCCAGCCCGCATCGAAACCTGGGTGGCGCACTTTGGCGTGAAGACCGCCATCGCTGACCTTGACGGTGCAAAATTTACCCTTTTCGTCCACCGGGAGTTTGTTGACGATCGAGCCTTCTGGACGTCGTATGTAAAAGGCAGAATTTTCCCGATTGGCCGGCGGTCTAGTATTGGTAGGGTCGCAATTACCGACACCCGGACCAGAATTACGGCAAAGGTGTCACAATGGCGCCACACCATGCGCAGGTCTATCTTTCATGCTCGGTCCCTATTCACATTGCCGGTAGAAGCAATGCGTTTTAGATATGCGCTGCGATCGATGGAAAGGCAACGTGTTCTAGTGGCAGAGGCCCTGACTAGGTAGCTTACCGGTGCTTGTCCCAAGGGTCCCTGATGGGTTGAAGCCTTTTTGGAATTGAAGGAGGGTCTTTCGTCATGAAGTCCCATTTGTGCCCCGACCGTCGAATGGGTCGTGGTTTATTGTGCGTCCTACTACTGGCTTGCCCCGCTGCTCTTGCTCAGTCCCAAACGACTACCGCCATGCCCGCAGACCAACCCGAGATGGCTTCCAAGATCGATCGCTTGACAAAATCTCTGGAACAGACTCAGGTCGAGCTTGCGGAGTCCCGAACAGAAATCGAACAATTGCGTGCGGCTCTACAGGAGGTGCTAACGCGAATGAATGCCATGGCGCCACGACCCACCGATGCGGCGGCTCGCCTGGGAGGGGAAGCAGCGACAGCCCAGGCTGGCGGTCCGCCGTCTCAAGCTGAAGAGGCCCACAGCGGAACAGCACAAATCTCTCAGGATGATTGGGACATCCTCAATGCAAGAGTCGAAGAGCAGCGGCAGACCAAAGTGGAAAGCGCGTCAAAGTATCGCCTGAAGCTTTCGGGAATCGCGCTATTCAACGCCTTCGGCAACTTCGGCCAGGTCGATAGTCCCGATTTACCGAGCATAGCTATTCCCAAGGTTCCAGACTATTCCGGCGGGAGTGTCGGAGCGTCGGTCAGGCAGTCCATCATTGGCTTGACGGCCTTTGGCCCAGTCCTTTTCGGCGCGCGCACCAGCGCGGATCTGCAAATGGACTTTTTTGGCGGACTGCCGAGTGGTTACGGGGCCAACAGCTCCGGACTTGCGGAAGTTCGGTTGGCACGAATCCGCTTTGATTGGAAAAACACTTCGGCCGTTGCCGGGCTCGATTATCCGTTCTTCTCGCCTAATACACCGACCACCTATATGACATTCGTCGTTCCAGGTCTTGCCTCTGCAGGGAACCTTTGGACCTGGACGCCAACCATCCGCGTCGAGCAAAGATTTACCGGCGCGCTTTCACCTTTCAAAATCGAAGCTGGCTTTTTGGACCCCTCGTCCACAACCGACTACGCCGCGAACAGCAACGTGCGGATACCTTCCGGGACCGAGAATTCCCGACAGCCTACCTACGCGCTGAGGTTATCTGCAAGCACGAAATCGGAAGACAACCCCGCGGTCATAGGAGTCTCTGGCGTTTACTCTCCACAAAAGTTCGTCGGCAACTACGAGGTTGCCGGATGGGCTGGAACATTGGACTGGAAGATTCCACTGTTCCCTCGAACCCAATTGATGGGCGAGTTTTTTACCGGTAGGGGCCTCGACGAATTTGGCGGGCTGCCGCTCAGCCCCCTCAAGCCCGTGGATCCCGCCTACTATGCAGCCGTTACGGCTCCGGAACTCGCAAACCTCGGAGTGATCGGCGGCTGGTCGCAATTCAAGATTAAGGTGGACGCACGGAACGAATTTGACATCGCGGCGGGTACAGGCGGTCGGAACTCGACCCAACTCCGAGAAGCTGCCATTTCGAACTCCTTCTTGATGTCCGTGCCGGCTCGGAACCAGATGCTGTTCGCCAACTATATTTTCAGGCCACGCTCCGATCTGTTGTTTTCCGCGGAATACCGCCGTTTGCGCACCTATGAAGTTACGGGATCGCCCAACACCGCAGGACAGATCGGCCTGGCAATTGGATTTCTTTTTTAGAGGCCAAATGAATATCGCTGGACAGGTTATCGCTCTGATTTTGCTGGCCTTGCCCGCTGCACTGGGACTTGCGCCATCGCCGATCGCCACTGATCGGGAAGCGGCCGACGTAACCGGGCAAGTCGAGTTACGTATGGCTTCATCCGGTCATTTTGCCGACGCCTCCGAGGTTGTGGTGTGGCTCGTGCCAACTGCTGCTTCCCTGCAAAAAGCATCTGCAACCTCGCAAAAGGCTCACTATCGACTACTGCAGCGCAATAAACGGTTTGAGCCCAACTTACTAGTCATTCCGGTTGGCAGCGTTGTAGATTTTCCGAACGCAGATCCGTGGTTCCACAATGTTTTCTCGCTCTATCGCGGAAAGCGTTTCGACTTGGGTCTGTATCAGGCAGGCGCCCAGAGGTCGGTCAAATTCGATCGTATCGGTCCATCCTATCTCTTCTGCAACATTCACCCGGAAATGACAGGCGTAGTGTTAGTGGTGGATTCGAACTTTTTCGGCATAACCGACAAGGCTGGCCGCTATTCGATCGCCAACGTCCCCCCCGGCAGATACACGGTTCGTGTCTGGTTCGAGAACGCGACGCCTGAATCGCTGAAAGCCTTGCAAAGAACCGTGACTATAGAGGACGGAAGCTACACGATGCCAGTGATATCGGTGCCGGTCGCAAAGCAGCAGCAGGAGGATCACAAGAACAAATATGGTCAGGATTATGACCCCGACACTCTTAGGACGGATTATTGAGACGCAGGTTTAAGAATTCTCGTTGTATTACAGGCCAAACCCAAGTCGCCAGCAGTATCGAATACAAATCGCGGGCAGCATGAAAGAATTGTCAAAGGATGAAAAAAATGGATACAGTTCTGGTGGTGGAAGACAGCCGTGCAATGCAGAGAACTCTGCAGCGCTTGTTGGAAGCGGACTCCTTGAACGTCGAGATTGCGTCGGATGGAATCTCTGGATTGGAGAGCTTCCGAAAGCAATTGCCGAGCGCGGTGCTCCTGGATCTAAAGCTTCCCGGCCTCTCTGGCAAGGAACTCTGTCGTGAATTCAAGACTATCGCGGCCTCCGT
Organism: uncultured Acidobacteriota bacterium; assembly: GCA_963729285.1. Taxonomy (GTDB): domain Bacteria; phylum Acidobacteriota; class Terriglobia; order Acidiferrales; family UBA7541; genus Acidiferrum. The sequence goes on along the minus strand of CAVSNL010000022.1, from coordinate 8,552 downwards.
GCCGATTGTCGTGCTAAGTGCCAACGCCGAAGTAGAAGACAAAGTTCTCTTGCTGGAACTCGGCGCCGACGACTATGTCACCAAACCTTTCAGCCCAAAAGAACTCCTCGCGCGCGTCCGCCGCGCCATGCGTCGTGGAGCAGTGAAGGGCCCCCAAGTCTCCAACGTTACGCCCAAGGCCGTAAGCCACGAAGTACTAGCTTTCGGCGATGCGCGAATTGACTTCACCAGCATGGAGGCCGTGCAAGCTGGTAAGCCCGTTACGCTCACCGCTCAGGAGTTCAAGCTTTTAAAATTCTTCGCCGCTTCCCCCGGCAGAGTGCTGACGCGCGACGAGTTGCTCAACGAAGTGTGGGGCTATCAGAATTATCCATCGACGCGCACGGTCGACAATCATATCCTGCGTCTTCGACAGAAACTCGAGCCAGATTCCGCCAACCCGCGCTACTTTCTGACCATTCATGGCGCAGGCTACAAGTTCGTGCCCGGAACATCTACCAGCGGTTCAATCTCCTAATGCGGCGCGTGGAGGCGCCATGACGCATCTCCGCTTACGCACGCAGCTGTTTATCGCCACGCTGCTGACCATCTGCGCCTTGACGGGCGGCCTTCTGCTCATCATTCGCCATACGATCAGCGTCGAAACGGATCGTCAGGTCCGCGACGGCACCGAGACTTCCGTTCGCGCATTCGAAGGCGTGCAGCGCCAACGCGAACGCCAACTCTCGAGCATGGCCGCGATGGTCGCCATTCTCCCACCCCTGCAAGGCCTAATGACTACGGAGGATGCTCTCACGATCCAAGACGGATCCACGACGTTTTGGAAGCTCGCAAACAGCGATCTTTTCGTGCTCGCCAAACCAGATCGGCAGATTGTCGCTCTGCACATGACCAACCCTGGGTGGCCAAGGGAGGCTGCCGAGCGCGATTTGAAACGATCGGTCGATCAAGGAGACGAAGCTTCCTGGTGGTATGACAACGGGCGTCTGTACTGGGTATTTCTTCGTCAAATCACGGCGGGGACCGGAAGTGACTCTCGAGAGCTTGGATTGCTCGCGGTCGGCTACCAAGTCAACTCGAGTGTCGCGGAACAGCTAGCACTGGCTGCCGGCAACCAAATCGCTCTTGCCACCGACAAAGATTTGATCGCATCGACGCTGCCCCCGGCTGACGAAGCCGCGCTTCAGCGATTGATCAGCCGCGCTGATCCACAGATTGCCCCGGGGGCCACCGAGATCGCCCTGGCCACCGACCACTACGCCTTCTCTTCTGTCTTGTTGCATGGTGCTCTGCCTTCTCCCGTACGATGTTATGTAATGATGCCCCTGGCGCCCAATGATGCTTTCTTGGAGCACCTCACCCACACGATCTACATCCTCGGCGCCTCCGCGGTCATTTTTGGCGCTCTTCTCTTCGGGTTTGTCTCTCGCACAATCACGAAGCCACTCGACAATCTCGTCGCCGGAGTTCGCGCACTCGCCGGAGGCGACTACACTTTTTCCATTACACCCGAAGGCACCAGCGAAGTCGCCGAACTGAGCACCGCCTTCGCGAAAATGCGCAGCGAACTCCTGGCCTCCCAACAACGCCAGATCGAAACTGAGAGAATCGCCGCTCTCGGGCGTGCCGCGAGTTCCCTTTCCCACGATTTGCGGCACTATCTAGCCGCCGTCGTTGCCAACGCTGAATTCTTGTACGAAGCAGACGAGCTCAAACTCGACAAGAGCGAAATCTACAAAGAAATTCAGACCGCCTCCACGCAGATGACCGATCTCATCGATTCCCTGCGCGAACTTGCGTATCAGCGCATCGCCATCTCGCCCGAGCCCACCACTCTCGATCAAATCATTCGCCGAGCGATCGAGGGCGTCAAAGCCCGGCCCGAATTCCGCAACCGATCGATCACTTTGCTCGCGCGCGACACCACCGAAGGCGTTTTTGACCCCAGGAAACTTGAACGCGCATTTTTCAATTTAGTGCTGAACGCCTGCGAAGCCAGTCTCGATAGCGAAAGCAAAGTCACCATCGACATCCAGGGCCGCAAAGACTCCTTCGAAGTCCGCGTTATCGATCAGGGTTGCGGCGTTCCCGAAAGCATCCGCGATAACGTATTCGATCCGTTCGTAAGTTCCGGCAAGCCCAACGGCACGGGTCTAGGACTGGCTATTGTCAGCAAAATCGTTCAAGATCACGGCGGCTCGGTAACCATCGAGCGTACCTCCGAGACCGGAACCGCAGTGCTGGTCAAACTTCCTCGCTCAGCCCGCCCTGTCGCCTCTCATTCGGGCTCCACGGTAGCCTGAGCGTCCGCCTCCGAGGTGTCCCTCCATTTATAAATATCTCGGCTTCCTAATTTGAGTCCCGCCAGCTTCAAATAAAAAAATAGCTGATATTTGTGGTTGATCAAGTGTTCGAGGTTGCCCAGAAGAACCGTCAGTAACGTCTGTCCTTCTGGAACGAACAAGGTTGGGATTCTCCTGGAAAGGTCTTCGTCTGTGCAGTAACGAAAGCCTCGCCGAATCTGTGCCTCGTACAGTTTGATCCTTGCTCGCGCTTCAACGGGCGGACAGGATTCGCCGATCGATATTGCTCGAAGGTCCAAGAATTCGCCGAGCTCACCGGGAAACGCCCGGTAGAAAGCCGCACAAAACCCAGACAAACACTCCAACATGTGACTTAACAAGTGTCCGAGATCATCCGCCTTGGGAATTTCTGCAGGCAACTTCGGGCGCCAGCCAAGCAAGTTCGCCGGCACCAGCGAGACCAGGTGTTCGGTACGTTCAACAGTCTCGCTCACCTTTTCCTCCAACGAACACACCAGCGGGCTTTCCCTCATAGTCACTCTCTTCCTTCAAGCCGAGAAGTCTTTCTCCGTCTCTAGGGGCGGGGCTTGCTCGGCCCGGCGTCAACGCGAACTCAAACGTCAGCAACCGCCACATCTCATACCAATCGACAACGTCGCCCCCCATACCACAATCGCAAATCTAACCTAAATCATCGACCTTCACCCCGCTGGACACAAAGATGACAGCCTGTTGACACTGCGTGGATGACCCGCGCCAAAGCCGGACGTAAGGTTATATCGTGCCGCTGGGATCTTGCCTATCGTCCTCGGCGAGCACATTTGAGGAGCGATTTTGGATTCCAAACCAGGGTTTGGACGCTGAATGAAACAATCAAAGGACAACAGCTCGACCCGCACTCTCAAACTCTTCCTACTCGTCGAAAACCGTCTACTTCGCGAAGCGCTAGCGGGAATTGCGCGCAAGCAACCGGATTTCTGCGTCGTAGGAGTCGACCGTTACGCACCGTCCATCGAAAAACAATTTGTCGAGAGCGGCTGCGACATCCTGGTCGCCGATCACGCCAGCGCGACGATTTTTCCAACGACTTTCGTCACCGATTCGCTCTCCCTTGCTCCGGGCATGAAGATCGTTTTCTTGGGCATGGAAGATGATCCCGAAATCTTCCTGCAAGCGATCCGTGCGGGCGTCTGCGGCTATCTGCTAGGCGATGCCACCGCGGAAGAAACGCTAGCCGCTGTTCGTCGCGTAGCCCAAGGCGAAGCCGTCTGCCCTCCCCGCCTCTGCCTTCTCCTGTTTCAGTTCGTCGCCAGGGAAGCTCAAAAAGGTTCCTTGATATTGAACCAGCGGGTCTGCGCGAAGCTAGGCCTCACTCCTCGGCAGCAGCAACTTGTCTCATTCCTCGCCAGGGGCTTGACCAACAAAGAAATTGCCGCGAACCTGAATCTTTCCGAGTACACCGTCAAAAATCACGTCCACCGCATTATGCGTCAGTTGAACGCCGAGAGCCGCTACGCAGCCGTTCAAACTGTCTGCGAAGGCGGCTTCGGCGCAGATCTGCTGTCCTAAAGCAACCGTCCCGCAAATCAGCGGCAGCGGCCGAAGATCATCACTCAGAGCGTCGCAAACCCAGCAACTCCAACGCAACGAGAAAAACAAACTCGGAACCGCCAACGAGATAGCGTTTCCACAGCCGCCGAGGTTCCTGCATCAGCCGGAAAAGCCACTCAAGTCCGCGGTCCTGCATCCACACTGGCGCTTGCTTCTTCCGCGAAGACAGAAAGTCGAAGGCTGCTCCCACACCGATTGTCACAGGTACGCGCAATTTGTCCCGGTGCCCGTGCATCCATATTTCTTGTTTCGGCGTTCCGAGGCCCACCCACAGAACGTCCGGAGCAGCCCGATTGATATTTTCGATGATCGCTGCATCTTCTTCTGGAGTGGTGGGCCGGAACGGTGGGGAATGCGTGCCAACAATGGCGATCCCAGGGCAGGCCTTGTCGAGTGCCCGAGCGAGCTGTTCTGAGACACCCGGCGCGCCGCCCAACAAGTAGTGGCGGTAACCTGCTAGCGCCGTTTCCTTGCAAAACTGAAGCATCAGCTCCGGACCATATACACGCCGCGGCAGATCGTACCCGTACAATCGCCCGAGCCAGACTACGGGCATTCCGTCAGCGACCACGAGGTCCGCGTCAGAAACGGCTTGCCTGAATTCAATTTTGTGCCTGGCCTCCATGATTCCATGCATCCCGGCAACGGCGATATAGCCGCAACCCGCGCGCCGCGCAATCCACTGGCGCATCTGAAGAATCACATCCGGAATCTGCACCACGTCGAACGTGACGCCCAGGACCGAAAAGCGTTCCTTCGACACAACTCCTCGATCGACGCTCGCCTCGTGCCTTGTCGTTTCGGGCATCGTGGACACGATCGACGGCGTTGCCGATGAGCAATTCTCCGCGCGAAACGTCATCATGCACCGCCGCCGGCGACCGCACTCATCTCTGCGACCTGCGACCCAAACGCCCCACGCATTATCAGTGTTCTATACAAACTCACAAGCTGACCGTAGTTCCGTTCAGCGGTGTATTTCCTCTCAAATTCCTGTCGCGCAGCCTTACCCATCGCTTCCATCTCAGTATGATTGCTCCAAGCCCATTCCACTTTCGCGGCCAGATCCGCGCCATCTCCCGGCGCGAAGTGCAAGCCCGTCCGATTGTGAGCGACCATCTCCGCCGTCGGGTCTTGACCCGTCGCAATCACTGGAATACCGCACGCGAATGCCTCCACAATCACCAACGGAGCCTCAAACCAATAGCTTGGGCACACCAGAAAGCGCGCACCTTGCATCCACCGAAACACCTCTTCACGTGAGGCGTTTCCAAGTAGCTGCACTCCCGTCAAGCCAGCCTCCGCAATCTGAGACGCAATTTCCTGCCGCATTGGCCCGTCGCCCAGAATGAACAACGGAATCCGTCGACTCATGTGTTTCCAGGCTGCCAGCAAGATTCGAACGCCTTTCTCCTCAGACAGGCGCCCGACGAACAGCCCGTATTTTCCAGGCTCTCGTTTTTGCGCAGGCCCCGGGTCGGGATGCACAAAGTTGGGCTTAACAACGATCCGCTGCCGCGGCAACCCTCCCGAAGCAAACTTCCCTCGCGCAAACTCAGAAAGCGCGATGTACGCGTCCACCTTTGATTGCCAAGTCCGCAAAACTCCGTGAGTCGTCAGCAAAGCGGCCACCGCCGCCGACGCTGGCCGGCTGCCACGGTAACAAGCATGAGCCACCGCTCTCCAAGCCACCCTCTTACCCAGGCACGCCTCGCATACGCGTCCCTCTCTCAATAAGGTTGCCCCGGGACAAACCAATCGATAATTGTGGAGCGTTTGAACGACCGGAACTCCTCGCCGCGCACACGCGTAGTACGCCGAAGGCGAGATCAAGGGAAGTGTGTTGTGAAAATGCGCGACTTCCGGTTTATCTTTCTCGATTAACTCGTCCATGTCGTGAAATGATTTCGGCGCCCATACCGCATTGATCCCGGCCGAGATTGTCTTTAGCAATCCGGCCTTCGCGAGTTCGCTGTTATAACGCGAGTAATAGAAGACATTGTGGCCGTTCCGCTCCAGAAGCTCCGCCTCCGCTTCCGCCACGGCATCTTCCCCGCCGCGTTGCTGGTATCGTTCGTGAACGAGCAGAATGCGCATGACGTCACGATCCAGTCGGCAGTGCCGTGCCGCGAACATCGAACTCCCCGTCCAGCACCTCGTCTGGCGCGCCATCGCAAGCCCCGTGCCAGACGCCAACAGGCTCGCCTTTCCATGCAAACGTCATCGCCAGCAAAATGCCCACTCCTCCGGCCGACGCCGCGCTGGCAAGCATATTTTCAATAGCGAGCCCCAGCACGATCGATGGCAATGCTCCCGCGAATGCGAGCGCCGGTCCGCCGCCTTCCGTAGCTATTTTTTGTACGAAGCCTGTAGTGGTGACGATAACAAAGCCAAGCAGAAGCCCGAGTCCTGGAATTCCCCACTCATACAGTGCCCGCAGGAATTCGCTGTGAAGCACGCGATTGGCGTCGATACCCTCGCGGTCATAGTGGTCAGGATCGTGATTCAACATCAAAGCGGCGCCGCTGCTGGTCCCCGACCCAAAAAACAATTCCGGCCCCGTCCGCTTCTCTAGGTGCTCGAGGATGTCCTCATATATGCCCAGGCGCCACGCAAACGTTCCGACGTCTTCGACCGTCGCGTCGTCCTCTGACACCGCGCCCACGAGTTCATCGATTCGGTTGTAGGGGAGGTAAGCAACAAGAATCCCGATCCCGGCAGCGGCAATACCCAGTGTCACAAGCATCTTTCGAAAGTTCGGCCGCCATCTCAAAGATCCATGTCGTCCGGAAGCAAGTTGGAAGCACCCGATAACGGCAAGCGCCACCATGCTGACAAAAACGTAGCGGCTGCCCGACAATACAATCGCAGCCATCAGACCGCCGCAGGTAGCGTAATGAAACCACCCTCGCGCCCCGGAAAACATCAGGATCGCCAGCACCGCCACCAGAAACGCCGCGAAATATTGCGGTGCGGAGAAGGAGGTGAAGCGCTCTTCAAGTCCGCCCCACTCATCGCCAAGCGCAAAAGTCTGCAACACCGCCAGTGCGATGACAGACCAGGCAACCAGCCTCATCAAGCCAATGTCCAGCCAGCGTTCGCCCCAGGCGCTGCAGAAAACCATGTACAACACAAAGTAGGCGACCAGGTAAGCCACCATTTTGATCGCCGCCAGCGGAAAACCACCCCAGAATCCCGCAATCGCCGCATAAGCGATGAGTCCCAGCCAAATCTTCTGCGGCAAGCTCCATGTCATGTCTTTCAGCGGCGCGAAACCCGTCCGCAACAGAAGCAAGGCAGGCAGGCCCACAATCCGGATCGTGTTCTCAAACCCAACCGCAGTCGCGGAATTGAACGTCAAGGACGTAATATCCATATGCGCAGCCAGAATGAAGCAAAACAACGACCATCGCATTGGCAGAACCAACACACCGACCGCAAACACCCAGAACAGCACTCGCGCCAACAGCATCGCGTCAAGCGGCATGGGACCCGGCCTCCGCGTACAATCTCGACCAACCCGCTACAAATTCCGTTATGCCGTAACGCTCGACATCGGCTCGCGCGCGCTGCCCCATGCTGCGTCGCGTCTCGACGGGCATCCCCGCGAATCGCGCAATGCAATCCGAAACTCCGAGCGCGCTGTGTTGCATCAACAGCCCGTTCTCCCCGTCGCGCAGGAACTCCTCCACGCCGTTCAACGGGGTAACCAGAAGAGGCAACCCGGCTGCCGCTCCCTCGAGCGCCACAAGCGGAAACACTTCGTAATAGGAAGGCAGCGTTAGCGCGTCAGCCGCCCATAGATATGGCCGGACATCTCTTTGGGTTCGCACGAACTTTACATTTCCATTCAACCCGCTCCTGTTCGCACGCTCGCGGTACGCAGCAATACTCCCGCTGGAGCCACCCACGACAATCACTTTCAATCTCGAATCGTTTGCAGCAAGAAGCGCCTCCAACAACACCGGCAGCCCCTTGCGCTCGTAGTGCCCGAGCGCCACAAAGGCCAGTACCACATCCTCGGATGTCCATCCCAGACTCTCGCGGAACGCGCACCGACCGAAATCTGCGGGCGGCCGAAGGCTCTCAAGGTCGACAGGATTCGCCAGCACCCGAATTTTGGCGCTCGCTCCAGGATAAGCACTCGATAGCTCTCGGCACAGGCCGTGTGAAGGCGCAACGATCCGTCTCGCGCGCCGGTAGACCCAAGGCTCGAACAGCGCTCGCAATTGATGATCCAGCCACCGCAGTGCTCCCCGCAGTCCCCCCGAACTGATGCGTCTCCAATGTCGATCAAGGAATGCCCGATGGCAAAAGTGCGAATACGCGATGTCGCCAAACAACAAATTGCTCTCGATCACTTGCACGACATCGAAGCGCATTCGACGGCGAAGGCAGTGCCACGCGTAGCAGAGAGGAGCGAATAGGTGGAACACGATGTAGAGCAATACCATGGGCCGCCGGGGAGCCGGAACCCGCACCCAGCGAATTTTTTCCGGCCGTGGGTTTTCAAATCGCGTCGAAAAAACCGTGAACTCGTGCTGCTCGCAAAGAGCTGCGAGAATAGCAAGGTCGCACTTCCCGATCGCGTTATCAGACGTCACGATGTAGTCGAACAGTGCGATTCTCATGACGCCA